>JAILPS010000017.1 GCA_024699325.1 Lachnospiraceae bacterium
GTTATTTTCAAGTCCCCAACACACAGTCGCACCAATGACAAATATCGAACCCAACGAAAAAGAAAAGCTCCCTTCTCCCGAAATTGAAAGTACTATACTTGCCACTGTAATAAGAGATATGGCTCCCCACATTCTTGTGGATACTCTCTCCCGGAAAAGCCCATATGCGATCAACGTTGTTGCAACGATCTCAAAATTTCCAAGAAGTGATGCATTAGCTGCTGTCCCTAACTTCACGCCTATCATCAGAAAAATCGGCGCTATAATATCTAAAACAACCATTGCCAGAGTATATGGTATATCCAGTTTCCCAAGCCTTTCTTCCCGGGATTCTTTTTTGGTATGAAAAATATACATAATACCGACACCAAATCCGGCTCCAAGGTATAGAGATGCCGCCATGAATGTCGGTGACACATTGTTAAGCAGCACTTTTGAACATGGTATGTTTATGGCATAAAACAATGCGGCAAGTACTGCATATATAATTGCATTCAGTTTCTTATAGTCCAAATCCAGTTCACCTCCTTGTAAATAATACTGTAATATAGTTTTTTATTGGAGCGAAAAACTTAAAGTTAATCTTCTCAAAGAAAACTATAATTTTAATCGTTTCCACATTTCCCGCACCTGCTGCATCCATTACAGATAAGCCTCATGCCACATTCCCTGCAGCGCTCTCCATAATACGGCTTATACAGTCTGTTATCATCGACTGGATATCCCCAGGCATCTGTCAACTTCCATTCAATACTATTGCCCTGAAAGCTGAGTCCGGATTTATAGGCTTGTTCACTTTGAATACTTCCTTCCAGTTTATAAAGTTTGCCATCTTTTACAAACTGTCGGCCGGTACCGCAGAACACAAAAGTCACATTGTATTCCACACATTCATCCCGAAGAGACCTTACCCACTCATAATGACATGGCCTTGCACCACCATAGTTCTCTCCGTCACAGAGCACCTGTTCAATCTGCCCTGTCGGCAGATATTCCCTGATACTTACCGGCCCGATATAGGGAGCGCACATGATTCCTTTATGCTTGAAAGGAAGATCAAGAAGAATAGGGATGCGCTCATCTGCTCTTTTTTGGTTCTCGCAGGTGACGTTAAACATTACGTTTTCCCAGCCATCATTCCAATCCCATGGCAAATGATTAGCCACGCGTTCCGGCCGCTTCGTCAAAAGAAAGAACTTCACATCCGGTCGCTGTTTTATGATCCCCCATGCTTCATCTCTCCACGGATCGGCTTCTTCCAGAAAGAAATCCGACGTCATGCAGACGCGAAGCATTTCCCCGCTTTTCACCTTATATGTGCCATCACGAAATTTTGAAAGTGGATACTTGAACCCCGCTTTCGTTCTATAGATATCCGATCCATCCTTATCACGAAGGGAATCCAGATAATACATATAGCAGTTCTCACAACCCTCACTGCATTTTCTACATCCGTGCCACGGATTCCATATATCGTGCAATTAAGCCAACCTCTCTTTCCCTGACAAAATATTGGTCGATTTCATCCAAAGCAAAAAACCAAGTCCGCCTCGCGGACTTGGCTGATTGCCTCTTATATTCTAACACATATCACTTGATAAAACCATATTTTTTTGTGGTGGTTGCGCCGCCGTCGACAAGCACGTCAACTCCTGCGAGGTAACCGTTTCTCTCGTCCGCAACTGTGGCGATGCAGTAGCCCAGCTCGTCGGATTTGCCCATGCGACCCTGCGCGGTGTACTTTAACATGCTGCCGCCCTCACTCTTCTCAGCATTTCCCATGTCTGTGTCAATGAGACCCGGGCTTATTGAGCACACTCTGATGCCCTTCTTGCCGTACTCGCAGGCACATTTGGAAGCATACCATACCACGAAATTCTTGGAAAATGCATATGCAAGACCGGACTTCTGATAATCGCCCTTGGGGAGATTGCTCCTAACCACAAACTTCTTGATGAACAACTCCTCATCCGTGTCCGCAAGCGCATACAGCTTATAGGAAATCAAAAACTTAGGCAAAACATAGGCTGAGTTAGAGGAAATGTCGACTATCACGCCTCCGCTTTCCATTCGCCTAGAAAACTCCTGGTTTACATAAACCGTGCCCAGAGCGTTAACTCTAAGGAGCTGCTCAGGCTTGGCCATGGTTGGCGATAAACCTGCCGCATTGATCACATTTCTTATTGCGCCCTTCGTGAGAGCAAAATCTGCCAGAGCTGCAACGCTCTCCCTGCTCGATGTGTCGCAGGTGTGAGCGTATGCCTCAATCCCCTCTGCGGTTAACTTCTCAACTGCCTTCTCAAGCTTGCCCATGGTTCGGCCGGACAGGATAACTATCTTGTTATGTCCCATGTATCTGGCAACCGCCAGTCCCATGCCGCTTCCGCCACCTGTTATAACGCATACTTCCTTCATGTTTGTCTCCTTCAGTCAAAGATTAGTGATTAACCTTCTCCCTGATGGCATCCTTCTTGGCAAACAGAACCGCCCCAGCTCCTAAGGTTAAAACGCTGATAATTGTGATAATGACAATCTTTTTCATGATAAATACCTCCGTCTGTTTCTCTATTTGAATTTTAATAACTATGCTATCTTGCCTGTGCTCTTAAGCCACTGCACCTCGTCGTGGATTGTCTCCTCGTATGATCGTGTGCGATAACCCAGCTCTCTCTCCGCCTTGGAGGAGTCAAATGTGTTGTTTCTGGCCAGATTATACACAGAAAATGTTGTGAGAAGGGGCTTCTTGCCTGTCTTCTTCGCCTTGTTCTCCATGATCTTGCCCATCATGTTTGCCGCCCAGATAGGGAGGAACATCTTCACAGGCTTGCAGCCGCTCTCGTCGCTGATCATCTTGCAGAACTTCTTGAATGACACAGGCTTGTTTCCCAGGATGTAGCACTGCCCTCTTCTGCCCTTGTCGATGGCTGCGATTGTTCCATCCGCCAGATCTCTTACATCGCATAGGTTAAATGAGCCATCTATTCCTGCAGGCATCTCGCCGTTGATAATCTTGATAAGTGTTCCTGTGGTCTCTCCAACCGCGAAATCCTCCGGTCCCATGATGCCGCTTGGATGTACAACGCATGCGTTTAAGCCCTTCTCCCTCACGGCGTCTAATACCTTCTGTGTCGCGATGGCCTTGCTCTGTGAGTAGCATCCGAGCACCTTATCGCTGTCAAAATTTTCCACCTCGCGGATAACCTCGCCCTTAGGAAGCTCCGGGATGGCTCCGGTTGAGCTGCAGTAAACTAACTTAACGCACTCCTTATGTGAGAGGCAGAGGTTAATGATATTCTCTGTTCCGCCAACATTTACATCCATGACCTTCTGGCTGTATTCAGGGTTAACTGAGACGATGCTCGCGATATGCAAGCAGATGGTCTGTGTTCCATCTTCAACTGTGAAAAACTTCTCAAGCGAAGCCATGTCTGTGAGGTCGCCCTCAACTATCTCTGCCTCAGCAGGCACATATTTTCTGGCCGGATCGTTTGGAAGCACGAATGCTCTCACTCTGTCTCCTCTGTCGATCAGATGTCTACAGATTGTTCCACCTAAGAAACCTGCTGCTCCAGTTACAAGTATCACTCTATTGTTATTGCTATTCATAAAAATATCCTCCTTGTTATCGGTTTTGTTTGCTGATAACAGGAGGATAATTGTGTTTGGTAAATTTAAAGTAAATATTTCGACGTTTTTCAAAATTATTTTTTTGGAAGTCTTACTGTAAATGTGCTGCCGCTTCCGGGCTCGCTTTTTACAGCTATCTCTCCGCCGCAGAGCGTGACTATTCTCTTGACGATGGACAGGCCGATGCCGCTTCCCTTGTTAATGCTCACAGGATCATTCTGATAGTATTTGTCAAATATTTTCTCCATGGTTTTAGCGTCCATGCCGATACCTGTGTCAGTTATTCTTACCTCCACGCCGTCATCGGTTCTGCTGCCCCACACTCTGATGGTGCCGTTTTCGGGGGTGAATTTCACGGCGTTATTTAAAAGATTGACCCAGACATGCTGCATAATCTCCTGGTTTCCATAATACGGAAGCACAAGGTCCTCATCCATGTCTATCTCGATATGTTTTTTGTCAATGCTCATGCCAAGAAGTATCAGGCAGTAGCGTATCTGCTCGGCCAGATCATAGTTTTCCTTCTCTATAACTATCTGCATGGCCTCGAGTTTAGTCAGAAGCAGGGTGTTTTGCGACAGATTTAAGAGTCTGTGGGATTCTTCAGAAATCATCTGAAGATACTCCGACCTCTCCTCAGGCGTGAGACTATCCCCTGCCTCCATCAAAACATCCGCAAAACCGCTTATGGCCGTTATGGGAGTTTTGAATTCGTGGGCGAATTCGTTGGTGAAGTTTTCCATCTCGTCCCTGGTTTTTTGAAGCTCTGAGGTCATGTTGTTAAATGTTTTGTAGAGTTCCTTATACTCTCCTGCCCCGGATGTCTCTATGCGGTAGCCCAAATTGCCGTTTGACACCTCATACATTCCGTCCGCCAGCTTCTCCATGCGCCCCCTGATGGATTTGATCACTGGCCTCATGGCGAGGGCATATGTGACCGCCATGATTGGAATCATGGCAAGCATTATCATGGCGCTTCTGTCATCAAAATCAAAATACAGCGTGCCCAGAGCGCCAAAACCCATGACTCCGGCTATGGCGACGATGATTCCTATAATATAAACCCAGATGAATCCCCTGATTCTAATTCGTTTTTCCATATTTCATCCTCTGATTGTGAAGCGTCACATTATAAACCGTCCTTCACAACCGCCTTATATCCCATGCCCCTGACGGACACTATCTCAAATGCATCGCAGTCCCCCATCTTCTTCCTGATGCGGTTCACATAGGTTTTGATGGAGTTGTAGTCCGTTTCCGTGTCGTACCCCCACACGTCGTCTAATAGCTGCTGTTTGGTAAACACGACGCCGGGGTAGAGTAAGAGCTTAAATACAAATCTAAATTCTGTCTCGGTAAGCTCGATTGCCTCACCCCTCCAGGTGGTCTTCATGCCGTTTTCAGAGATCACAAAATCTCCAATCTTAATCTGGCTGTCCGAGTTAATCTGCGCTCTTCTGAGTATCGCCTCTATATGCCAGGTCAGCTCCTCGTAGTCGATGGGCTTGGTGAGGTATTCGTCTATCCCCAGGTCATATCCCTTCTTCTTGTGTTTGAAGCTGTCCATGGCCGTCAGCATAATCACAGGAGTCTCATCCCCCACGTCCCTTATGGCTTTGACGAATTCGTAGCCGTCCATAACAGGCATCATCACGTCCACAATCATCAAATCCACCCTGTTATCGTCCAGCTTATTAAGCGCATCCTGTCCGTTCACGGCCTCTATTATATCGTATTTGTCCTTAAGCTTGACCTTCGTCAGGAGTCTCACCGCCTTCTCGTCCTCAACTAACAGTATTTTAATCATAAGCTATCCTCTCACAGTCTCATATAAACATCACATAACAAATCTTATGTCATTATACACTATATCAAATTCGTGTAAAATGTATTTCCGTTTTTTTATATTTATTTTATAGCATAATTGTGTTTTAGATATATAAAATCTCATTACAAGGAATACAGGGGGTTAGATGTACAGACTTATCGATTATATCAACTGGCGCGGCGATTATAGTTTCGACGAACTGCCATTTAATGCGGTTGATTTTGCAGTTTTATGCCAGATGTCTTATTTTGACATGTCCATAGGCTTCTCATCTGGAGATAGTCTGACATTTAAACAGACGTATGAGACATCAAATGATGACAGCAAAAACAACCCCAGGGCTTTCATATTCAGCAGGGACGAGGTGGAAGTGATACGGGAGGCCATATTCGCATACAGCATATCCTGTGGAATAATCCTGATACTTGATGTTGTATACGAATGGTGCATGGCCTTCCTGAAATCTGTCAAAAAAAAGTGTTACATGGGCAACGCCTATTTTAAATGGTCATCGAGGGAGAAGATTACCCACTCTGCGATATTGGTGGCGTGGTCGCCGATACGCTCAAGATATTTGTTGACCATGAGAAGGTCAGCCGCCTGCTCCTCGTAGTCCGTGTTGTTCTGCATAACCTCTATGAGGTCGGATTTGACCTTCACAAACAGATCATCCACGATATCGTCGTGGTCTATGACCTCTCTGGCTTTGGCCATATCGTGCTCGACATACGCCTCCACGGCGTGGATAAGCATAATCATGGTCTCGTCAGCCATTTTACGAATATTGTCAATGTTTAGCACATACGGACTTACTGACATCATCACCGTAAGCTCGGAAATATCTGCCGCCTGGTCACCGATACGTTCCATGTCGGTGACCATTTTCATGGCCGCAGTTATAACCCTTAAGTCCCTGGCCACCGGCTGCTGCTGGATAAGAAGCTGAAAACAGATGTTTTCAATCCTCTTCTGCTCCTGGTCAACCAGCTCGTCCTCCTTCATAATCTGTCTTGCCTTCTCCACATTTTGTGTGAAAAGCGCCTCTATGGCATCCCTGATTGCTCTCTCAATCATGTTGCTCATAAGAATCATCTCTTCATCGAGCATGTGAAGCTGCTCATCAAATTTAGATCTCATGTCAAATCCCCCTTAACCAAATCTTCCAGTTATGTAATCCTCTGTCTTCTTGTTCTTAGGATAGGAAAACAGCTGCTTTGTGTCGCCAAACTCTATCAGCTCACCGAGCAGGAAAAATGCCGTGTCATCAGCGACACGCACCGCCTGCTGCATATTGTGGGTGACTATCACAACCGTGTACTTCTTCTTAAGCGACTCCATAAGTTCCTCTATCTTGGAGGTGGATATAGGGTCCAGCGCTGATGTGGGCTCGTCCATCAGGAGCACCTCCGGCTCCACCGCCAGAGCTCTCGCGATACATATTCTCTGCTGCTGTCCTCCCGACAGTCCGAGCGCTGACTTCTTAAGCCTGTCCTTCACCTCGTCAAATATCGCAGCTCCCCTCAGGCTCTCCTCAACAATCCTGTCGAGTGTGGCTTTATCCCTCACGCCGTGCACCCTGGGACCGTATGCAATATTGTCATATATGCTCATGGGGAAGGGGTTGGGCTGCTGAAACACCATGCCGACCTTCTTGCGCAGAACTGTAGTATCCACATCCGGCCAATATATGTCTTTGCCGTCCAACAGAACCTGCCCCTCAATCCTCACGCCGTCCACCAGATCATTCATGCGGTTTAGCGTCTTTAAAAATGTGGATTTGCCACATCCGGACGGACCTATAAATGCAGTGACTGCATTTTGCTTAATATCAAGGCTCACATTTTTCAAAGCGTGGTTGTCTCCGTAATACAGATTGAGCTCACTGACGCTTATTTTTACATTATCATTCATCAATTCTTCCTCATAACATCATATTTTGCAGCCAGCCTCTTCGTGACCATATTTATAATAAATACCAGCACAAGAAGTACTGTGGCTATGCCAAATGCCGTGTCAAAATCACCCTCGCTGGTGGCGGACAAATAGAGCTGAACCGTGAGTGTTCCGCCAGAGTGGAATATTTTGGAGAACATTCCGGCAAGTGTTTTAGGCAGCACCTTCGCGCTTCCTGCCGTGAACAAAAGCGCCGCGGATTCCCCGACTATTCGGCCGATTGCCAGAATTACGCCTGTAATTATTCCGGGCATGGACGACGGGAGCAGTATGGTTCTTATGGTGTACCATTTGCCCGCTCCCAGCCCCACAGCGCCGTGACGGTAACTGTCAGGAACAGTTTTTAAAGCCTCCTGGGTGTTCCTCGTGATGAGTGGCAAAACCATGAGGATCAGGGTGAGGGAGCCTGTGAGAAGCGAATATCCCAGCCCTAAGGTCTGACCAAAAAACATCATTCCAAACAGACCGAAGATTATCGACGGAATGCCTGAGAGTGTCTCTGTGGCAAACTCTATAAGGTTTACAAGTCTTCCGGGCTTGGCATATTCGTTCAGGTAAATTGCAGCGCCCACGCCCACGGGTGTCGCAATCAACATGGTAAGGAGAATGATCAAAACCGTGTTGACTATATTTCCCGCGATGCCGACGGTTCCGCGAAGCACCGAGGTTACCGATGTCAGGAAACTAAAAGTCACTTGACCTGCACCTCTTGCAAAAACATATATGATGATTCCGGCCAGCAGCACGACGGAAATTCCGGCGCACAGATAAATCAGCGCGTAGCACATCCCGTCGGCTATTCTTCGCCTCCTTAAACTATTCATCCGAAGCCTTCTCCTTCCTCATCTTCAAAAGCAGCAGGTTTACCGCCATGATGAACACGTATAAAACCATGCCGACCGTGAACAGCACATCCCTGTGGGTGCCCTCGGCATAGCCCATCTCGCTTACGAGCTGTGTGGTAAGAAACCTCACAGAGTTAAACGGTAGCGGCAGGTTTACCGCACCTCCTGCCACCATGTTTATGGCCATGGCCTCGCCGAGAGCACGCCCTATTCCCAAAACGACTCCTGTCATAATGCCTGACTTTGCCGCTGGTATCGTAACCTTGAATACGGTCTGCATTTTGCTCGCCCCAAGCGCCAGGGACGCCGCCCTAAGGCTTGCGGGAACCGCCCTTAGAGACGATGCACTTACGCTCACAACGGTGGGAAGTATCATTATCGCCAGCACTATTATGGCTGACAGCAGATTCGACCCTCCCGTGAACTGATGTGTCTTGGAGCCTGCGAACACTATTTTCTCCAGCTTGTACATCAGAGGATTAAGGAGCATCATTCCCAGCAGTCCGTATATTACTGATGGTATGGCGGCGAGAAGTTCCACCGCAGGGGACACTATCGCCGCGAGTTTTTTGCCTGAAACCTCCGTAAGAAAAACGGCGGTTAATAGTCCGACCGGGACTCCTATAAGGACGCTCATAGCTGTTCCCACTATGGACGAGAGAATGATATAGAAGATTCCGTATGCGGGGGTGGCAGCTGTCGGTTTCCATTCTGTGCCAAATAATAGACGCAGTACCCCGACATTTGCAAATGCCGGGGTGCCCTTCGCTATCATATAGGCTGTAATGGAACAAACTGCCATGATTGCAAACACCGCACATATGGTAAAAATGTATTTTGCCGTTCGCTCTGCGACGTTCATTCCTGCCTTATTATTCATGCGTATTCCTTCCTATTCCGGAATTATCAGACCAACCGATGTGATAACATTTTTTCCTTCATCGGAATTGATATAATCAAACCAAGCCTTGACAAGATCGCTCTGGGCTGAGATGTCTCCCTTGGTAGCCATCACAAATGGACGGGAGAGCGTGTATTTGCCAGCCACAATATTTTCCTTGGTGGCTGCCACTCCGTTCAGCGCAATGCTCTTGACAGTGTCGTTTACAACGTCGAGAGAAACATAGCCTATTGCTCCCGGTGTTGATGCAACCTTGGCGAGAACTCCGCCTGTTGAGTCAAGCTCCTGGGCATACTTGCAGACGTCTTCCACCTCCAAAAGCTCCTCAAAAGCTCCTCTTGTGCCTGAACCGGCCTCTCTTCCGAGAACCACAATCGCCTCGTCGGCTCCGCCAAGCTCACTCCAGTTAGTCACAGTTCCTGTGTAGATACTCACAAGCTGCTCCGTGGTGAGGTCGGAAATGCTATTACTCTTGTCAGTGATAACTGCGATTCCATCAATAGCAACAATGTTTTCCACAGCTCCACTTTCCTTCTCGCCATCCTTAAGTGCTCTTGACGCATTGCCTATATCTGTGCTGCCTGAAATAAGCGACTCGACACCGGCACTAGAGCCTGTGTACTCAACAGTCACTGTTATATCTGGGTACTTCTCCATGAAGCTCTCGCTCATGGCCTCGCACAGTTTTTCCATCGAAGTGCTTCCTGCAAGGGAAATCTTGCCTGAAAGCTTGGCGTTATTGTCATCATTATTACTGCAGCCAGCAACCGTGGCCACCATCATGAGCGATGTCATGCCAAGTGCAATCGCTCTTACAATACTTTTTTTCATGTTTTCCTCCAATTATTGCCTATATATGTCTCGCGATGACATATTAAAAATATCCCTCTCCCGTAAAATTCATAATCATGCGCAGGTAAAATGCATGTAAAAAAGACAGCCCTCATAGAGAGCTGTCCCAATATGTTTTAATATTTACTTCTGTGCTGACCCTTCTCGCGGTACATCTCCTCGTCAGCTGCGTCTATAATCTGTGAAACATCACAGTTTACGGCGTCTGTGAGGGCGTACCCGGCGCTTGCCATAAGCGTGTAATCATGAACACGACGGTCAGCCTCCGCCACATATTCGCGAAACCTAAGGAGTCTGCCCTCCACCTCGCTCTGCTCGTAATCTCCGACTCCAATCAGCAGGAATTCATCGCCACCCATGCGAACGCACAGTTCACCAGGCAATGCCACACGGTTTATGCATGCGGCGATTTCACGTATGCTTCTGTCTCCCTCGCTGTGTCCAAAATGGTCATTGATGTATTTCAGGCGGTCGAGGTCCATGGAAGCCGCAAACAGCTTATCGCCATCTTTCGCGCGAAGCAGCATCTGTGAGAGCCTGTTCTGCATGCCTCTGCGGTTTAGCAATCCGGTCATGGCGTCATAGTCGGAGAACTGTCTCAGCCTGTACTGCATGCGCACTACATTTAGAGTGTTATTCAGTGCTCTGAACCAGCTGTTTATCACGAAGTCCGGTCTAGGCGGATCTCCTATTCCACAGATGATTACACCGTAACCAAGAGCTGTGTTGAGATAGTGTACAGGAAGAAAATAGTACACCCTCGGCTCACAATGCTCCTCGTCAAGCTGCGGGAGCACAAGTTTCGCATCAAAACAGTGATTGCCGTTAAGTTCATTGTACTCTGTGTCTCGCACATCCTGTGGCATATAAGCCGAAACTGAGTGGAGCACAGCATTCATCTCCCTAGGTGCCTTATTCCTTCCGTCTTCTATCGTTAGCCAGTCCTTATTCAGACACAGATAAAATTCATTAAGCGGATCTAACAGAAAAACAAACTCTGTCAGCTTTTGCAGACACTGCTCAGGCGTCTCTGTTCCCGCCAACGTCTCCTGCATATAGCTGGTGTTATAACGCATCATGTCTATGGGATTCCTGGCATTCATAATTATGGAGCGGTCCATAAGAAGATATTCCAGCTGCTGTCTTAGGTGCTCCGTGTTTACTGCGCATCCGCAACTCTCCCCAGGGATAATTCCGTTGACCCTGTCCGGCTCCTGCGTGTCCTTCTCGTCCTCGATAATATTGTGAAGATACTGCACCGCAGATGCCCCAACAAATGCGTCATCGGGCAGATAGCTGGTAAGATTCGGCTCGAAAACAGTTCCCGCGGGCGCATTGTCATATCCTGTAACCAATACATCCTTCGGGACGTTAATGCCGTAATACTTAAGTTTCTGTATCAGACCAATCGCAATCTGGTCACTTGCGCATACAACCGCATCGGGGCGTTCAACCCTGCCGGCCACGATGTCGTCCACCAGATCGTCTCCTCCGTTAAACCAGAAGTATCTGTAGTAGATTCTGTCGTCACCGCACGCAAGTCCATGGCGCTCCATGGCGCGCACGTAGCCTTCCGCTCTCGCCCTGGCGACCTCATCCTGAGCGCCGCCCGTCACCATATATATGTTCTTACAGCCATGTTCTCCAATCAGGTGCTCTGTTATGCGCTCAATCGCAACTCCCGTGTCTACCATAACCGCAGGATAATCGTCTATCGGCTGATTAACACATACAACAGGTGTTTTTGAGCGTTTCAGCATCGGACGGATGGTATCCACGATCCTGGTATCACCGCCAAGTTCCAAAACCAGACTGTCCAGTATGATGCCGTCAAAACGGTCGAAATTCATCATTTCATAAATGCTTTTCTCACCGTCAAACTCGCTCTCATAAGCCAGACACGCCGGAGCAAACTGCGCAATCACAACAGCGTCATAATCATATTTCTGACACTGTCTGAATATGCCCTGCATCAGTCTCTTCTGGCAGGTTTCATATGGCTGGCTCGTAAGCAATGCTATTCTTTTTCTTCTCATATGTATCACCCTTTCCCGGGATATAGTTTCGTATTGCCATAATACAGCGCAATCAGTCGCTCACATACACATCCGGAGCGATCAGTATCTTATAATCCGGATAATCCTTAGTCATCTGTTCATATAAAATGTTTAGTCCGTCCTCAGGCCTTATGTCAAAGCTCATGACAACGTCGAATCTGATCTCCTTCTCCTCCTCGTTTAAGAAGAAACCGTGCATCTGTATTGCCCAGTCGTAAGCGAGGATTTTCCTGCTTATCTCCTCCCTGAGTTTTGAAGCCGCGTTGTTATCAGTGTTGTAGGAGTAGAGACCCACGCCTGTCAGAATGACTCCCGTCTCCTTGTAGACCTTGTCCTCGAGTTTTCTCGTAAGCTTGTCAACTTCCTTCGCCGTCATGTTCTCAGGCACTTCAATGTGGACTGACGCATAGTTTTTGTCAGGTCCGTAGTTGTAAACGATGAGGTCGTATGCGCCTCTGACGCCAGGCTCTGTCTTGATAATCTGCTTGATTTTGTCCGTGAACTCCTTGTCAGGTCTGCTGCCTAGGATTTCGTTTAATGTCTCAATCATAAGCTCGATGCCTGATTTGATGATCATCACAGAGATCACAACGCCAAGATATGCCTCAAGCGACAGTTTGGTGAACATAAATATAAGAGCGCATGCCAGAACCGAAGCCGACATTATGGCGTCAAACAGCGCCTCTGAGCCCGACGCTATAAGGGACACCGCATTGATCTTGACACCTGTGTTTTTGACAAATGTTCCGAGAACTATCTTAACCAGAACCGCAACGGCGATTATTATAAGCGAAACGTAGCTGTAATCCGGGGTCTCTGGGGAAATGATGCTCTTGACAGATTCAACCAGCGCGGTGATACCTGCGTAGAGAACGATTCCAGAGACAATCATGGAGCTTAAATACTCTATTCTTCCGTAGCCCATGGGATGTTTTTTGTCGGGAAGCTTGCCCGCAAGCTTCGTTCCAATTATTGTGATGATGGACGAAAGCGCGTCCGACAGATTGTTGACGGCATCCAATGTGACAGCAATTGAATTGGACAAGAATCCTATCACAGCCTTAAATGCTGCGAGAAAAACATTTACAAGAATTCCTATGATACTTGTCCTTATGATTATTTTGTCGCGGCCGACCTCAGCCACTTCATTGCCTGATTTGTTGACTCCCATAACTCCTCCTACATTAAAGTCTGCTCATTGATTATAAGATGGAACTCCAGGTTTAAAAACCTCGCCGCCTTGCGGCACAGAAGCATTCTCTCCATAAATATCTCGAAGTACTCTCCAATCTCACCGTATCTGGTGTCGACCTCTAGCTTGAGCTTGATAGCTGTGTGCTCCTGATTAATCTTAAGCTTAGATGATGTCACAGAATAGTTGACTCTGTCGTGGATATCAAACTTAGCCTCATCGTCGTCCTGAACACGACTTCTTCTGACGTCGGACTTGTCCGCAAGTATGAGCGCCGCCGCTATATCGCTTACAGGAACGCCGCTGCCCTCGTCGTGATTGCCTATCGCGCGAATTATAGGGGCGATGTCCTCTGCAGGAACCCCCATCTTATCTAACAGATAGAAGCTCATGAGAGCTCCCGACTGGCTGTGGTCCACGCGGTTTACAACATTGCCGATATCGTGCATCCAGGCCGCGGTCAGTGCCAGATCAATGGTGTGATCGTCCATGCCGAGCGTGTCCAAAATATATCCTGTTCTGTCCGCAACCACTCCGATGTGGGCAAAACTGTGTTCTGTGTAGCCCATGGCATGCATGGACTTATTCTGCTCCTCGATATACACATGTATGTCATGGTTGTTTCTCACCATGTTGTAAAGTGGATACCTGGAAGCGTCACTGTGTGTGATTCTGTTTTCCATATTTCCCTCTCTATTTGTCATTCAGCGCCTTCTTCAGAGTGCTGTTTATAATCTCCAGCGCCTTAATTCTGGCATACTGCTTATCATTCGATTCCAAAATATGCCACGGGGCAAACTCCGTGCTGGTCTTCTCAATCATCTCGTCGATTGCCTCCTCGTAGAGATCCCACTTCTCGCGGTTTCTCCAATCCTCATCCGTAATCTTCCACTGCTTCTCCGGCGTGTTCTGGCGAAGCGTAAATCTCTCGAGCTGTGTCTCCTTGTCGACCTGAACCCAGAATTTGATGACTACTGCTCCCCATTCCGTCAGATCCTTCTCAAATTCGTTGATTTCGTTGTAGGCTCTCTTCCAGTCGTTCTCGCTGCAGAAGCCCTCAAGCCTCTCAACCATCACGCGGCCGTACCATGTTCTGTCAAAAATCGCGATATGTCCCGTTTTGGGCAGCCTGTTTACAAATCTCCACAGGAAATGTCTGTCCTTCTCCTCGCGTGTCGGGCTCGCGATAGGGAACACCTCGTAGCCTCTGGGGTCCAAAGCCGCAGCGACGCGCTTGATATTGCCGCCCTTGCCGGCTGCATCCCAGCCCTCATAGGCGATGACTACAGGTATCTTCTTCCTGTAGAGCTTGTTGTGAAGATCTGAGAGCTCGTCCTGAAGCTTATCGAGCTTCTCGTGGTACTCCTCCTCGCTTATAACCTTATCCTTAAGCTCTATCTCGGAGAGTTTGGGCATCTTTACAAGCTCAAATGTGTTCTCTGCAATCTCAGGCTCACTCTTGTCGGCCAGTTTTCTGTCGATCTCGGCGATGAGCGTCTTCTCAACCTCTAACTCTACCTGGTCAGGATCCTTGACCTTAATCACATGCCATGGGCAGTCCTCAGTCTCGGTGCTCTTCATGTAGCCACCGTAAACCTTCCTGCATTTCATGTAATTCTTGTTCTGCCACAAATCCTTCTTGTTGACGCGCCACTTGGTATTCTTGCTGTCTAAGAGCTTATCAAATATCTTCTTCTGCTGTTTTTCGCCTATGTCCAGGAAGAATCTGACAATCAGATATCCGTTATCGCGAAGCTGACGCTCATATGCCCTGACCGCCTCCACTCTCTTAGCGTACTCCTTCTTACCTATCTCGTCGCTCATATAGGCGTAAGTGAGCTCATCCATCAGACCTCCGTCAAAGAAAGCAAACTGCCCCTTCATGGGCATTCTCACCGCGTGCCTGTACAGAAATGGTCTGCGGCTCTCCTCAGCTGATATCACGTCCATATTGTAAACCCAGAAGAATCTCGGATCCATGAATTTAATCATTTTGCCGAGAAGCGTTCCCTTGCCGGAAGCGCTCCAGCCCTCGATCACCACTATCACGGGAAGACCTTCCTGTTTGATAATCTGCTGTCTCTTTGCCAGTTCATTTCTGTATTGTTCTTTTTCCTGTGTACTACTCATAAAAAATCCTCCCCTATCTATCACGTTTTATGTTCAACAAATCAACTATATTAAGATAGCCAAAACCAACCACAATCAGGAAAATCAGAAGCGCCAGTATCCACCATACGCACCCCATGTAAGGAATCTTGCTGCCAAATCCAAATGCTCCCAGCGGACTTCCCCAGTTTAGGAAGAAGTATGGATAGTTGACTCCCTGCGAGAACTGCCAGCCGGCCGCGTAGCCGATGCCTGCGTAGACTGCATACAGCAGCGGTGGAATAATAACATAGATGACATGCTTCTTCTTGAGCTTCAAGCCGCCTCCCATCACGAAGAAATCCATAACCGCCACAACCGGAACCACCACGTGGGTCAGAACATTCTGAAGGTTCCACGCATACACTCCAAGTGTCGGCGCCAGCACGAAACAAAACACTATTCCGGTAAGCGTTATGGACACCGTGCCCACAAACTTGATTATGGACCAGACGGTGCCAACCTCATGTCCCCTGATTATGTGCACAAGTCCGATGGCGCATATTATGGCCACGGCAATGTTTGACTGTATCGTGAAGTACATATAGAGCGTTCTTCCGCCCATAAAAGTGTTTCTGCTGGCATATGCGCTCAACACAACTCCCACAATCACAGACAGTATAACCACAATCTTGAGAAGTACGCTGGTAATATTTTTTGCCGATGTTATATTCTTCATATGTGGTCCTCCTGAATATGTTCTACTGCCTAATTCTTCCTATCAGCCATGCAAATGCCTTCGCCGTGCGCACGTCTGAATCCTTAAAATGATTCCCCACATTCCATGTAAGATGCGTGTCCACACCCTGCGATATTAGCACATCATTTGCCTGCCTTATACAGTCCCCAACTCTTGCCATGACAGGATTTTTGGTCTTCTCCTCCCTGTCGCCAAGGCTTAGATATACATGGGATGCCTTCATATCGTGTTCCTTCATGTAATCTGTGAAATTCGGAAACCACACAGAGGGCGAGGCCGCGGCTACTCCCTTAAAAACATCTGTGTTAAATGCTGCCCACAGTGAAAAAAGCCCTGCCAGGGAATAACCACCTATCAGATATGTTTTTGAGCTGTCTGAGCAGTAGTTTAAGACTTCTCTCAGTGTGTCGGCGCTTCCCCCCGCAAAACCAACCTTGCCAAAAACCGCATCCGCCTCCCAGGGTGACAGATCAGCGTTCCAGTCATCAACCAAAACAGCCACAAGCTTAAAATCCTGCCCGCATTTGTCCGCGATCAGCCCTACCTCTGACTCCATAATCTGCAGGTCATGAGCATCAACAGGCTGTATAAGAACCAGGCCCGATGACGGATTGCCGTATTCATATGTCTTCATTGTACGTCCGCCTTGTAAAAATATGGTTAATTATATCACAAATCTATGTATATAACAAATAAAAAGAGACTTAACAAATTCTTTGCTTATAATTCATAGAAAATTATATGGCGCAAACTATATGCGTGCTGTATAATAAAACATATTTTATCGAACTTGAAAACAAATCAAAATCGAGAGGAGAATACTATGAAAACAGAGAAGAATCAGAGGTTTGTATTTAATGAGCAGATTGACTTAGAGGCTACGGCCCCGGGCATCGTTCGCAAGATTCTCGCCTACACGGACGAGCTTATGCTTGTGGAGAATCATTTTGAGAAGGGCGCCATCGGAGCCATGCACCATCATCCGCACACGCAGATCACCTACGTGGTTTCAGGCGTTTTTGAATTCACCATCGGGACCGAGACACATGTCGTGAGAGCCGGCGACACACTCCAGAAGAAGGACGGAATTGAGCACGGCTGCGTGTGCCTAGAGCCCGGCATACTTCTTGACACATTTACCCCTATGAGAAAGGAGTTTGTTGAATGAAGCAGATAAGCGAGCTGTATTTCCCGCGCCTGTATCGCTACGAGAGACCTATGGAACATGTCCAGAGTGCGGTTCCATTTGCAAGGGGTGTGTTTTTTGACGACGACGAGATCGTGATTACGCAAAACGGACACGCCCTTCCCACACAGACCAAGGTCACATCCCGCTATCCTGACGGAAGTGTGAGATTCCTCTTCGTCAGGTTTATGGCAAATCTTCCCGCAAACAGGGGGACTGTCGTGGACATGGGCTATGAGAAGTGTGCGAATTCTGCGCCGTCAGCCACAGGCCTTAGAGTCAGCCGCGACGGCGGTCACATCACAGTAAATGATGACAACGGGCCTCTGTCTTTTACAGTGGCAGACGACACGGCTAACCTGTTCTATAAGCTCGATGATGGCATGAAGAGCTACAGCGCCGGACAGTTTGTGGGACCGCTTCTCAAGGACGGAAACGGCTTAGAATACAAAACACGTTTTGATAAGTGGGAGGTTTTAGAGGAAGGTCCCCTTGTCACAGTTTTAAGCTGTGAAGGACAGTTTATACCGTACGTGAAAGGTCATGCGGCGGCCACGGCTGCGGCACAGTCGGTTTCAGAAAAGCCGAGCTTTTCGTGCACGGTTAAGGCATTTACCACCAAGCCATTCGTGGAGATTGCCTTCAGGCTTATAAACTCCACAAGTGATGACCTTCACGCCGCATCCCTGGTGTTTGGTGTCAAATCAACCTCTGACTCCGAGTTTTCTCCTGCGCTCACATGCAATGTGCAGGCACAGAAGGGGGATTCTGTAGGGGAATCCGGCGGTGTATTCGGCCAGGTTACAGAGGAGAATATGCTTTATAAGACCACAGGCGTCAAGGGACTGCCCGCCATCGAGGAGAAATGCAGAAACTCCCTTCGAATGACCTGCGGTCACTCAAACTACAAGACTAATTTTGAGGTGAGCACGAAACAGAGCGTTCAGACCATAGTTGACAGCCAGACCATCATGAAGGAGGCCAACGAGCATTTTATAGAGGTCTTCTACGGAACATTTTTCTGTGACAGAACCGACGAGACGAGTGGCATCTGCGCGACCGTATTCCAGGCACAGCAGAACTACCCCAAGGCAGTTAAAAGCGACGAGTCGGGCATATATGTGCATCTGATCCCTGAGGATGTGGAGAAGGTGGTGTTTGCCAGCGGCATGAGCCGTGAGCAGAAGTTTTTGCTGCATTTCCATGCCCCTGACATGCCTCTGTGGCAGATAGATGACAGAAGTTTGATCTACCAGATGCCTGACAGACCTTACTTCGTCAAAAATGTCTACCAGTCTGCCGGCGTTGGCCCTGACATCTTTGTGGCTCCTGACAAGGAGATTGAGGATGTGGAGATTGCCCTCATAAGCAAATGCGACTACCACTGCAGAAGTTTTGGAATGTTGAACTACGGCGATGCGCCGGATATGAACTACACAAAACAGGGACGCGGCAAGGGTCAGTTCGTGTGGACCAACAACGAATACGACTTCCCTCACGCCTGCGCTCTTATATACATGAGAAAGCAGGAGCGCCGCTTCCTCGACTACATGATTGCGTCAGCCTCACATTGGATGGACGTGGATGTGTGCCACTACAGCAAGGATCCGCTGCTCATCGGCGGCCAGTGGGAGCACACGAGAGGCCACGTCAGAGACGGCGTCATGGTATGCTCTCACGAGTGGGTCGAGGGACTTCTCGACTACTACCACTTCACAGGTGAGGAGCGCGCCCTTAAGACCGCCATCGGCATAGGAGAAAATATTTTGCGGCTTCTTGAGACTCCCGCCTACCAGGTGAGCGGCGAGAGCAACGCCAGAGAGACAGGCTGGGCGCTTCGAAGCCTGACCGCCCTCTATGTGGAGACAGGCGACAGACGGTGGGTTGAGAAGGCTGACTGGATTGTCGGACATTTCAAGGAGTGGTCGAGGGAATACGGCAGCTGGGTTGCGCCTTACACGGACAACACCCTGATACATGTGGGCTTCATGATTTCCGTCGCTCTTGGAAGTCTTATGCGCTACTACCGTGTCTTCCCTTCAGCGGAGCTTAAGGAGCTCATGATAGGCGCCGTCGACGATCTGATGGACAACTGCTATTTAGACAGCGGACTGTTCCTATATAAGAGTCTGCCAAGCTTAAACCGCCTGGGAGGCAACACTCTCCTACTTGAGGCCATGACTATCGGCTACGAGCTCACAGGCAGTGATCACTATCTGAAAGCCGGACTCAAGACATTTAACAGCGCACTTAATGAGCACTACTCAGCGGCCAGCGATAAGATTTTCAGGGAGGACACCGTCCTTCTGATGAGCGCTCCGACCAAGAGTTTTGCCCAGAGTTTCATTCCCCTCTCTGTCTACTATAAGGCAGCCACGGACGCGGGAATATTGTAATTATAGCAACAAGGGAAGCCTAAACGGCTTCCCTTTGTTTATATATCACAGCGCCATCTCATATAGTTTTTCGATATCACCCTTCAAAGTGCTTCTTGGATTTGACAGAATATTGCCACTCTTCATGGCATCTTCTGATAGCGCTGGAATATTTTTGATCACATCCTCGCGGCTTACGGTTTTGGTCTTGTCGGCCGCGGATATGGCACTATAAAGACTGTCAGGGATGCCTATGTCTGCGCACAGTTTTCTAATCGCTCCCTCTAGCATATCCGGCCGAAAATCATAGTCATAAACCTTCACAGGGCTTATGTAGTTGTAGACCTTCGCGTATTTGCCGTGGTCTGCAAGAGAGTTGTAGGCGACAACCACGGGGAGCAAAACCGCGTTAGCCACACCGTGGGCCACGCCGTAGTAGGCGCTTATTGGGTGACTCATGGCGTGCACATTTCCAAGTCTCGCAAATGAAAACGCAATCCCTGCAAACAGCGAGCCCACAAGCATATTCTGGGCAGCCTCCAAATCGCCCCTGTTTGCCACAAACCTTCTTATGCTCCCTCCGATTAGCTCCATGGCCTTCTCTGACATGGCCTCAGAAAACGGAGAGGCCATGCGGGAAATGTAGGATTCAAACGCATGTATGAAGGCATCTATGCCACAGGCCGCCGCAACGGACGCGGGAGCCGTGGTTAAAAGCTCGGGGTCAAGAAGCGCGTAGGCCGGAAGCAGCTCATAGCTAAAAACCGTGAGCTTATAGTTTCTGGCGTGATCCGTTATCACTGAAAATGCTGTGACCTCGGAGCCTGAGCCAGCGGTCGTTGGGATGGCGATGAGGGGAATGATGGGGCCCGGGACTTTACCTGCGCCCTCGTACTGCGTGATGCTTCCGCCGTATTTTACCACAACTCCCACCGCCTTGGCCACATCCATGGGAGAGCCGCCGCCTAGGGCAATCAGCATATCCGCGCCCTCGCTCTCAAAAAACTCTGCCGCTTTTTCCACTGTGGCCACGCTTGGGTTAGCCTCCACGTCCGTAAAAACGCTGCACTCTATTCCGGCGCTTTTAAGAGCTCCGCTGACTCTTCCAACCACTCCCATCTTTAAAAGATTTGGGCCTGATATTATCAGGGCGTGGCCCGCATTTAGCTTAAGGGCAAGCTCAGAGACCTTATCCATGGTCCCCGGGCCTACCATAATATTTTGTGGAACCGAGAATGAAAACTCTGTCATTATCTGCCTCCAAGTTCTGTCACAACCTCGCCGATGATGCCTGCAGCCTTATCGCAGTCCGCCTCGGTGATGATGAGAGGTGGAACCATTCTGATGGTGTGGGCACCGATGGCGGTGATTAAGAGGTGCTTATCCAGACAACCGTGCTTAACGTCCACGCCGCCGATGCAGTCCTCAAACTCCACGCCGACCAAGAGTCCCTGGTGCCTTACCTCCTTCACATATGGAAGCTTGCTAAGCTTGTCAGCAAAATAATCGCCCATCTTTCTGGCATTGCCCGCCAGGTCTCTGTCTAGGAGCTCGCCAACCTGTGCAAGTGCCGCCGCGCAGCTCACGGGATGACCGCCAAATGTTGTGCCGTGGGAGCCCGCTGAGAACGCCTTCGCCACCTCGCTTGTGGCGCAAATCGCTCCGATTGGCATTCCGCCGCCTAAAGCCTTGGCCATGGACACGATGTCGGGCTTAATGCCATAGTTCATGTATGACATGACGCTGCCCGTTCTGCACCATCCTGTCTGCACCTCGTCGAGGAGGAGAAGCATGCCCTTCTCATCGCAGAACTCTCTGAGTCCCTTCATGAATTCCATGGTTGCAGGATGCACGCCGCCCTCGCCCTGTACCGGCTCAATCATGATGGCGATTGTGTTCTCCGTGCAGGCGTCCTTAAAAGCCTGAAGGTCGTTATACGGAGCGTATGAGAAGCCGTATGTCATGGGACCGAAGCCTATCTGGCAGCCGTTTCCGGGCTGGCCTGTTGCTGACATGGCGCCAAATGTTCTTCCGTGGAAGCCCATCTTGGCTGTCACGATGTGGTAGCGGTTAGGTCCGTACTTCTCGATGCCGTATTTTCTTGCCATCTTGATCATGGCCTCGTTGGCCTCTGTTCCTGAGTTCTGGAAGAATATCTTATCCATGCCGATGGTCTTACAAACCTTCTCTGCGAGAAGTGCCTGAGGTATGGTGTATGGATAGTTAAATGTGTGAATAAGATCCTCTGCCTGGTCCTTGATGGCAGCCACAACCTTCTCATTGCAGTTACCTGCCGAGTTGACCGCGATGCCTGCGTAAAAGTCCAGGTAGGCCTCACCATTTTCATCGTAGAGGTACTGGTCCTTGCCGGTCTGTGCGAGAAAATCAAATCTCTCGTAGGTCTCAATCATATACTTAGAGACAAGCTCCTTAATCTCTGCAGCTGTGTACTTA
This sequence comes from Lachnospiraceae bacterium, assembly GCA_024699325.1. Lineage (GTDB taxonomy): Bacteria > Bacillota > Clostridia > Lachnospirales > Lachnospiraceae > UBA4292. The sequence continues at coordinate 22,119 of JAILPS010000017.1, forward strand.
ACGTCTGATAACTTCATAATTCCATCCTCCTACTTAATGTATCCCTTGATGATAAGATACTGTTTAATGATTTTTACACAATCTTCGATTCCGACCTTCTCGCTGTTAAGCGTCATGTCGTAATTCACGGGATTAGTCCAGTAGTTGCCATGGGTGTAGTACTTGTAGTAATCAGCCCTGAATTTATCAGTCTGCTCTATGGTAGCTGCTGCCACTTCCTTCGTGACGCCCATCTTCTGCATGGTTCTCTCGAGGCAGAACGCTCTGGGCGCCTCAATATATACGCTGACCACATTCTGCTTGTCCCTCAGAATATAGTCCGCACATTTTCCGACGATCACACAGGATTCCGTCTCCGCCAGGTTTCTGATAATCTGGCTCTGACATTCAAACAGTTTGTCGTCGGACACGAATTTTTCATTCCTGGCGATATAGTTTCTGGCCCTCGGAAGTCCCTTTAAGAAGCTTGAGAAGCTTCCGTTAGCCCTTATTTTTTCGTTGACCTCCTGAAACAGCTTCTCGTCGAGGCCGCTCATCTGGCTGGCCAGCGTGAGAATTCTGTTCTCATAGCAGTGAATTCCCAAATCTTTTGCTAGCATTGAGGCAATCTCCTTACCCCCGGAGCCAAATCCTCTTGCAAATGTAACCACAAAATTATCCATATTGTCCCCCCTATCCTGCAAGATACCTGCTAAGAAACTCTCTGGTTCTGGGGTTCTTAGGGTTTGTAAACAGTTCTGACGGAGCTGCGTCCTCAGCCACATATCCTCTGTCCATAAATATGGTTCTCGTGGACACATCCCTTGCAAATGCCATCTCGTGGGTCACGATAATCATCGTGAGGCCCGTGGTGGCCAGATTCTTCATGACATTTAAAACCTCTCCAACCATCTCAGGGTCAAGAGCTGAGGTCGGCTCGTCAAACAGAAGCACGTCAGGGTTCATGCACAGGGACCTTGCGATGGCAACTCTCTGCTTCTGTCCGCCTGATAGCTGTGAGGGTCTGGCGTTGATAAACGGCGCCATTCCCACCTCCTTGAGATGTGTGATTGCCCTGTCAAACGCCTCATTCTTAGACAGGTGGAGCACTCTTCTGGTGCAGAGCATGCAGTTTTCAAGCACCGTCATGTTGTTGAAGAGGTTGAAGGACTGGAACACCATTCCAACCTTGCTTCTGTAGTGGTTGATTTCCTTCTGAACATCCCTGATCTCCCTGCCGTTAAACATTATCTGGCCGGAGGTCTGGCGCTCAAGCTTGTTGATGCAGCGAAGGAGTGTGGATTTTCCGGAGCCTGAGGAGCCCACGATGCAGATGACCTCGCCCTTCTTGACCTCTATGTCAATCTTTCTTAGCACCTCGTGGTCGCCGAAGGATTTACTTAAGTTGTTGATGGAAATAATCGACTCGCCCATAAAAACACCTCCTATTGATTGTCCATATATTCAACCGCTAACACGTAGTCTGACTTGCCGCTCATCTTCTTCTCTATCAGGTTGAAAACCTTGTTGAATGCGAAGCAGAGCACGAAATAGATCACCGCGATGACAAGATATGCCTCGAAGTATTTGTAGTAGTTGCCGCCCACGGTTTTGGCCGCCATGAAGAGCTCCTGAACCGCGATAACATTTAACACTGAGGTCATCTTAAGGTTGGTTAGAAACGTGTTTGCCATCTCAGGGACAATGTTTTTAAAAGCCTGTGGAAGCACCACATAGAACATGGTCTTCATAGGCGACATGCCCATCGCCCAGGCGCCCTCTCTCTGGCCAATCTCGATGGAGCCAATTCCGGCTCTTACAGTCTCTGCCATATATGCGCCCGTATTTAAAAGTGTTACAAATATACCTGCAAACACCGGGGACATGTTGACGCCCATCTGTCTGATGCCGTAGTAGATGATCATGGCCTGAACTATCATTGGCGTGTCTCTGAACACCTCCACATATACTGCCGCTATGGTTTTCAGGAGTCTGATAAGCGTTTTTTTGACGATGCCGTCACCCTCGCTTATCTTCACATCCTGAATAATTCCAATAACATAACCTAAAACAAATCCCAAAATAGTTCCGATAACAGCTATATAAAGTGTGAGCCATGTACCCTGAATGAACATGTTTGAGTATTTCTTTACCAGAAATATCATCCATTCAAAGGAATTGCTTGGATTATCTATCTGAAACATATGCTGTCCTCCTTGTAATTACGAGCACAAGGCTCACGTTTTGTTGCCTCTTAGTTGGCTGCAGGCTGCTGTGAAATCGCCTTCTCCATAAGCTCGTCCATCTTAGCCTTGTCATTCCATCCTAACTTGTCCATGGCTGCCTGGATCTTATCCCTGAGCGCCGTGTCATTCTTTCTGGTTGCGATGCAGACATTTACCATGTCCTCGTCACCTGTAAATGTGTCGCCGTCCTTGAGAACGATAATCTTCAAATTATCGTTTGTGAGAAGCGCTGACTGGGCAGTTGGAAGGTCCACGATGCACAGATCTGCGACACCGTTTGAGACTGCCATGAAGCACTCTGAGGTTGTCTCGTAGTTGCTTCCTGTCACAGCGCCCTCAATCTGGTCGAGAAGCGGTATCCAGCCTGTTCCAAGCTGTGTGGTAACCTTGCAACCCGTGCCTGCTAACTCTGACAGGCCTGTCACATCGGCATACGCTCCGTCCTTCTTAACCACGATGCAGTTGTCTCTGTAGTAGTAAGGTGTTGTGAATGAATAGGACATCTCGCGCTCTGCAGTCCTGCCCATACCTGCGATGATGCAGTCATAGTCGCCTGAGTCAAGGGAAATGCCGATGGACGACCACTCAACCTTATGGATCTCCAAATCCATGCCCATCTCGTCTGCGAGCATCTGTGCAACTGCCACGTCGTAGCCGTATGCATAGAAGTCTGAGCCGTAGATTTTAACTGCCTCACTTCCGTCAGGAGTTGTCGCAGAGTCCTGAGTCCAGTTAAATGGTGCGTAAGCGCACTCCATACCTACCTTTAAAACTGCCTTTGCTGTCTCGCCTGAACCTGTAGTTGTCTTGGCAGATGTATCTTCTGTCTTGTCTGAGGAACATCCTGCAAGCATTGTAAGTGCCATCGTTCCTGCCATCACCAAACCGTATAATTTTCTTCTCCTCATAATATGATCCTCCTTCAGGGAAAAATAAAAGGCGCCGGGAAATATTTCCCAACGCCTTTGTTACACCTTATTATATTGACGAAATCAAATTCGACAATGTTCATTTTGCACAGTTCTAACGGTCGTTATGCACATTTACATAAACATTAGCCGCTTTACGAGGATGCAGTTTATCAAATCTAAGTACTCCGTGTAGTCGTTTAGCTCGAATCCCAGAAGCTCCTCGATCTTATCCAGACGGTTCTGCAGGGAGTTTCTGTGGATGAAGAGAGCCTGCGCGGTTTTGACATTGCTAAAGCCGTTCATGAAGTACTCAACTAAAGTCTCCTGGAGAAATGTTCCATTGGCATGGTCGTACTCCTCAAGCTTACTAAGTCTTTCGTTGCAGTATTTTAATATGTCTGCCGAGTTGCCGCTGTTAAAGAGATACTTATACAGTCCCATGGAGCTGGCGCTTAAAACCTTCTTGTTCTTGGGGTTAGGCAGCAGATCCTTGCGGCCTATCAGGCTCTTGGCCTCCTGATAGCTCTGGCTGAAGTTTCTGGGGTCAGAGTAGGCTGCACCCAGGATGCATGTGCTCTTGATCGTGTTGCCAAACTGGGGGTTGGCATCGATGGTTTTTAATATCTTCTCCAGCTCATGCTCGGCTGACTTGTCAGGCTTAGCCTCAAACAGAAGCACAAACTTATTGAGAAATGCCATGAACATCGGGTGGCACTGCATTTTGCTGACCTGATATTGTAAGCTGTTTGTGTAATATTCGTAGTAGTGCTCGTCCTGCTCTAAGTTTATGCCGTATTTTCTGTCTACAACGATTATTCCCACGCGGTAGGGCTTCGAAAAATCCACCCCAAACTGCTTGGATATCTTCTCAATGTATTTCTCGTTGATGTCATAGCCAAACAGCAGGTTATACAGGTAATCTCCCTCCCGCTTGTTCCTTATGTTATTCTCCGTGATAAGGTTTCCGATGCTCTGGGCGATGTCCACAAACGACGCGCCGCGCCACCTCACATAGAATAGCGGCAGTTTAAGCTCGTCCGCCTTCGCCTTCATCTGTTCAGGCAGGGGCTCAGAATCCTCCACTACAGACACCGCAAGACCTGAGATTCCAAGCCCGTCAAGCTCCACCATAGCTCTTATGGCCTCGTCGAAGTCATACCTCTCAAAATCCACCACCATGAGGGCGAAATTGCCCCGGTTCATGTGCTCCTCGAAGGGGCGCGTAAGCACCACATAGGACCAGGAAACGCTCCTGTTTAATCCCTCGCTTCCCGCGATAAGCTCCACTCCGTCAAGCTGTAAATCTCTGATGTCTGCACAAATAACCATATAATCCTCCGGTCGCTATCAAAATGTCTCTATATGTGATTACTGTCTTCTCTCTCTTCTGGCGATAAACTCTGTCCCATCAGCGCAAAAGCCGGAGATACCAAAGCATTCTCCCTGGCCATACGCCAAGGCCTTCTCGCTAAATGGTCCATAATTTATAAGAATCCGGCCGTTTTCCACCTTCCAGGTGCCCTGGATGGAGCCTGATTCGTAGTAGCCGTCCTCCCTCAAAAGCATGGGGAATGCGCATGATATTCCCTGTGGATATGTTACGGCAAAATTGATTCGCTCGTAGACGCCTGCAACCTCGCTCATGGTGAGGGCATCGCCCTTAACCTGGCTAAGTTTTCCGCCTGCCTCCTCAACCGTGAAGCCACTGGCCACAGGCCAGCCCTCGTCGTTCCAGAAGATCTGGCGTATCTGCATCTGTGACGGTCCCGGGTTTTCGTTGAAATGCTTATCCCTTATGTGATATACGATATAATCCCTGCCGTCCCTATCCTGAAGCACAGAGTTGTGGCCTGGTCCCATGAAGGCAGCGCCCTTATTCCACTCGTAGCCCGCCATCAGCAGATATCCCGGGTCCTTCGTCATATCGGGCTCATCCGTCAGGCAGTTTCCGTTCACGTCAACGAACGGTCCCAAAATATTCTTACTTCTTCCAACCCTTATGCAGTAGTCGCTCTTAAGTGAACCGTATGACACAAACAGATAGTAGTACTCCGTCTCCTTATTATAGATCATGTACGGTCCCTCGACGGCTGTGCTAAGCCATGAGGGTCTGCAGCACACACATGTGCCTATTCCCTCCTCGACCGCAAGTCCTGTCTGCCTGTCCAGCTTAATCACATGCGCTCCGCCCCAGAATGACCCATAGAGCATGTACATTTCCCCTGTCTTCACATCTGTTATGATGTTCGCGTCGATGGCGTTTACAGGCAGCGCATCGCTGGTCTTTATGACAGGCGCCTTCGCTTTAAATGGTCCGGCGGCGCTGTCAGACACTGCCAGAAATATGCACGACTGTCTGACGCCCCATGTGGAGTTCGAGCAGTAGAGCCTGTATTCATCCCCCACCTTCACAATGTCCGGCGCCCAGATGTCCGTTCCTCCTGTCCACTCCTTCGCCTCGTCTAGCACCTCGACATTTCTGCCGATCCAATCCCAGTTTATAAGATCCTCAGAGGAAAAACACATTCCCCCTGTGCTGTAAATATAGTATTTGTCCGTCGCATCATCCCTGTAAATCGCGGGATCGTGAATAAATTTTCTCTCCATACAAACTCTCCTGATATTGTAAATACCAAATAGTATAATAATGTATTTCTTCGATTAGCGCAACAAAAAAATGCAGCCGGCTCACCTGCCGGCCGCATATAATTACATAATCATTTCCCTGTAGACAGCCTTCACATCGTCAACTGAAAGCTTCACAAAACCGTACATGTAGCCGCTTCTCCCGTCGCCGTAGCAGCCTGTGTCGGCGAGTTTGTCGATGTCAGCCTCGCTTCCTCCGACCTCGCCCAGAGTCAGCGGCATGCCGATGCGCTTAAGGAAGCATCTGTATCTTCTGATGCCCTCTGTTATTACCTCCTCGTCGCTCATGCCGTCTGGAATAACGCCCCATACGCGGCTTGCCCACATGGAGAGTCTCTTTAGTCTTCTCTCCCAGATGGCTTCGTCCTGTGAACCGCTCTCTATCGCACTAACCGCCATCTTCGTCACATAGCTTATATATGCAGGAAATGTAACTGCAAGGCCCGCGCCGTGTGCGCAGTCGTAGAGTGCTGAGAGCTCGTGCTCTATGTTGTGGCTGTTCCAGTCCTGGCTTCTTCCCACGCCGCAGGAGTTGTTGTGCGCCATCATGCCAGCCCACATAATGTTAGCTCTGGCTTCGTAATCCGCCGGATTATCTATGGCCACAGGTCCCACATCTATCATGGCGAGGAGGAGTCCCTCAATCATTCTGTCCGTGGTAGTCACATTGTCAGTGTTGGTAAAATATCTCTCCTGAAGATGAGCCATGATGTCCGTGATGCCGCATCCTGTCTGATATGCAGGAAGAGTCTGTGTAAGCTCAGGATTTAGGATGGAAAACTTCGGGCGAAGCGCCTCACCGCCTGCACCTCTCTTGTACATTCCCTCCTCCTTTGTTATGACAGAATCGCCTGAGCCCTCGCTGCCGGCTGCGGCGATTGTGAGAACGGTTCCCACAGGCAGAGCCTTCTCTATGCCCGCCTTGCCGCTGTAGAAGTCCCAGAAGTCGCCGTCGTAGAGAGCGCCTGCCGCGATGGCCTTCGCAGAATCTATTACGCTTCCGCCGCCAACTGCCAGGATGAAGTCAACATTTTCACTTCTGACCAGGTCGATACCTGTGTACACAAGGGAGCTTCTAGGGTTAGCCTTCACGCCGCCGAGCTCGCAGTAGTTAATCCCCGCGCCCTCTAAACTCGCCTTCACGCGGTCGATAAGACCTGAGCGCACTGCACTTCCACCGCCGTAGTGGATCAGCACCTTCGTGCCGCCAAAACGCTTAACCATCTCTCCAGCTCTCTTCTCCTCGCCCCTTCCAAACACGAAGTATGTGGGGCTGTAAAATGTAAAATTATCCATATACACCTCCAATTATATGCTAAATCTGTCTGCCAAGCTCTTCCCTTAGAGCGTTAACCCCCGCAATCACGCGGTCACACCACGCGTCAAACTCGGTGTCCTCCATTAATATGGGCTGCTCATCTTCTCAGCGGCAGAGACTGCCTCCTCGAGAGTCATGTCGTAGAAGAGACCTGCGTTAAACTTCCTGCCGCATCTCGCGTCATCTATAAATGCTCCGACAACCACGCCTGGAAGTGCGCTCTCAGGG
>JAILPS010000046.1 GCA_024699325.1 Lachnospiraceae bacterium
AACAAAAATGGATACCCGTTTGATTATATGTTATATGTATTACCATATACTATGATTTCTGCATACATAAAAATGGTACTGTATCTCGATAATATAGTACCTTTTTACATGGTTTGATTATAAAATTGTTACCTCATATAATGCTTTCACACCCTCTCTTATTATGCTTCGGTTTTCTTTTGAATTAACCGCGCCATGCGTCGCGCGGACCGACTGTCAATTTCCTGGAAGAACTTGACATTAGATAATTATGCCTCTGTCTCCGCTTTGCAGATCCTTCTCGGCATCCTCAAAGCTCTTCTTCATGAATATTCCGTCGCCCATGTCGTAGGTAAAATATTTACCGTCATCGCTGGCTGACAGATACAGATAGCAGTGCTTCGTGCAGAACGCCTTGGCGATTGAAACCGCCTCATCGCGACCCACATATCCCATAAATATCATCTCCTTCTATCGCAATAATATTATACTATGAAATCGTCACAGACCGCATTTTTAAGCTTCCAGATGTGAACCTCAGCCCTGGTCTTCATCTGGAAATAATGCTCGTTGTCGAGAGGGAATACTCTCGATGTAAACACAGCGTCGCCGTTGTTTACAAATATTTCCACAGAGCTGCTGTCTATGAATATCCTCAGGTGGTCAAGGCCTCCGTCCAACTTCCTGGTCCTCACATTGCCGTCGTCGTTATTAAACGTGAGCGTCATCTCTGAGCGGTCCACAGTCAATATCTTAGTCTTGCTGTCATAGCATATGCTTATGCCGCCTGAGTGGTCGTATTTGGTAAACAGGTGAAGTTCTAAGTCCTCCTCCTGGTTGTAAACATTCAGCTCGCAGGCCTTCGGAAGTATCTCGAGAAGCGGATCTGCCTCGTCGTCTCTTAGAGCTGCCAGCTCCGCGAGAGGCTCCTGAATAAGCCTTCTGTTTCTCACGCGCAGGTTTCTTGGAAGCGTCAGGCAGCCGCTCCACTCCTCGCCGTCCGTGGGGTATGTGGCATCCGGAATGCCCATCCAGGATATGAGGGTGGTCTCGGACCAGCTTCTTTTTCTCGCGGCACACTCCGCCGCATACGCGTCAAATCCAAAATCCAGCTCGTGGAACTGTCCCACAGGTGTGAAAACCAGCTCGTCCCAGTCCATGGAACCAATGATGTAGCCGTTGTGGTTCTGCGACTGTCCGCGGTACTTAAGCGTGATGTGCTGCGGGCAGAACATTAAAACATCATAGCCGCTTATCTTCTGGATGGAAGGGCACTCCCACATATCGCCAAAATCCATGAAGCCGGGGACATTAATCTCGCCCTTAAACTTAAAACCTCTGTCCGGTCTTCTGGACTCGTAAACTATCACGCGCCCCTGATGAGCATCGTTCTGTGCACCTAAAATAATCACGTACCTATCTGATGCAAGCTTGATAATCTTGGGGTCGCGCTGGTTGTGTGTATAGCCCTCCTGAGGGCCAAACAGTGGCTCGTCCTTCTTGTGCACGCGGTAGCTTCCCTGAAACAGCTCTGCCAGGCACGTGTACGGCACCACGCCGTCATCCCCCGTGTGGATGCCCGTGTAGTACAGATAGAGCTTGCCGTCCATGACAAGCGCCGAGCCTGAAAATGCTCCGCCGTTGTCGTACCATTTGTCAGGCGCTATGGCTAAACCACAGTTATTCCAGTTGACCAAATCCTTCGAAACCACGTGGTACCAGTGCTTGAGACCGTGCTCGGCTCCGTATGGATACCACTGATAGAACAGATGCCACTCGCCGTTGGCATGTAAGAATCCGTTGGGGTCGTTAAGCAGTCCTGTGACCGGCTGAATATGGTAGGTCTGTCTGAAATCGCTTCTTCTGACCTTCTTATAGAGTTCTCTGATCTGATCAGGAGACTCCAAAAACCTGTTTTTTTCTTCCTCAGTCCACTCTCTCATAGTATGTCCTCCTAAGTATTGCTCACGCACTATTCATTACCTAGAATTTTACCACAAAAAGCCAAAATAGACTAGAGTTTTCTTGACACTTTATCGTATATTTTTAATTTTTCAACAATTTCCTGTAGCTTAAATCGATTGCAAATGCTCCGAGAGGCGCGGTGAGGACGATTGCCAGAACAGCCACAGTTAAAACCGTGTCACCGCAGGCAAATCCAAGCGCCAGGGGGATGCCACCGATGGCCGCCTGCACGGTTGCCTTTGGGCAGTATGCCATCATGGTAAAGAGCCTCTCCTTATAGTTTAGAGGTGTTCTTATGAGGCAGACAAACACTCCGAGCATTCTAAATACAAGCGCCAGCACGATCATGAGAAGCGCGCCAAGGCCCACATTTCCTAAGTAGTTGATGTTTACGCTGGCACCCACCAGCACGAAGAGGAAGACCTCTCCCACCACCCAGAGCTTGCCAAACTTCGCGGATAATCTCTCCACCACAGGGGGATGAAACCTCTGAAGGGCAACGCCTATGGCCATGACTGATATGAGGCTTGCAAATGTTACAGGTGTGTTTAAGTTGTCCTCGGCGACCGTGAGAAGCATGCACACGCAGAGCATGATGACGGTTTTGACCGTGTCCCTCATGTGGAAAACCTTAAATAGCTCCGCAAGAAGGAAGCCCGCCACCGCTCCAACAACCACGCCCAGAGCTATGGACACAGGAATATTTATGAAGCTCACGGCGCTCACGCCCTGCCCCTGCATAATCCCTGTAAATGTGGTGAAGAGCACAATCACGTAAACGTCGTCCACGCTGGCGCCCGCAAGTATGAGCTCGGGGATGCTCTTATCCCTGCCGTAGCCCTTCTCCATGAGCTTAATCATTCTTGGAACAACCACAGCAGGAGATACCGCTGCGAGCACCGCTCCCATGACTGCGGCCTCCATCAGGCTAAGTCCCAAAAGCGAGGGTGCAAGAAGCAAAACTCCCGCAAGTTCAAAAGTAGCCGGGACGAAACACATGAGCACCGCGGGGCGTCCGATCTTCTTAAGCCCCGAAATGTCCAGTCCAAGCCCGGCTCTGGCAAGAATAATAATCAGCGCGATCTTTCGGATCTGCGCTGATATGTTTAAGATACTAGGGTCGATAAGGTCTAACACGTAGGGGCCAAGGATGACGCCTGTAAGCAGCATTCCCACAAGTGACGGAAGCTTAAGCTTCTGGCAGATGGCGCCGAGAGCCAGACCGACAATGATTATAAGTGATACGCTAAGTAGCATTATTTCTCCTTAAACTGTGTGAAGACCATCATGCATTCGTCGCAGTAATAGGCCTCACCCTTAGGTTTTAGTTCTAAGTCATAACTCTTCTTAGAACCGTCAAACTTAAACACAAGAAATGCGCTCTGAAGCCCCGGATCTAAGAGGTCAACCTTACCGCGCTGCAGTGCGTTACCGCACTCCGGGCAGAGCTTAACCTCCCCCTCCACCTCTTCAAATGTGAAGTGAGAATTCTCTCTGGCGCTGTCCATGAAAACCTGCCTGAATTCCTCGTAGCATGCTCCTGCCTCAGCTGTGTGGCCGACCACAATCCTGCCGCCAAACTCTGTGAGACAGTCATGAAGCGCGTCCAAATTCATGCCGTAGTGCTCAGGAAACATAAGCTCCTGTGCCAGATATTCATGGGCTGACACTCTGTCAGTAAATCTTCTGCTGTCGATATATGCCATATTATTCCTCCCCGTAGAGAAGCTCGAAACTCTCGTAGTGATCCTCTGTGTAGTAAATCAGGCCATCATTTGAATAGACGATTCGCTTAGCATTTCTCTTGCCGCCCTGATAGTCGATGTCACATTCGTAGTAGCTTCTGCCGTCGGCCTCGGGAAGTAACTTCTCGTAGTTGCCAAAATAGCTTCCGCCGATGCTCATGCCGTCCGCGTAGGCCCACAGATCACCGCCCGGCCAGCCCAAATCCTGAGCATCATTTTTAGAAATATAGTTTGAAGGAAGATGTCCATAGAGGTGAATGTAGAGCGCCACATCCTCCTTGGAGGTGTACTGCCCATCCTCTGAAACCGCCGCCTCTGTGACAACCTCGGTTGTGGGCGCTTCAGTTTGTTCTTCAGTCTGTTCCTCGGTCTCAACAGGCTTCGTGGTATCTTCCACCGGCACTATAGGAAGCTCGATAACATCGCCCTTCGTCTGCGCCTCAGTGGCAGCCGTATCAGCGGTGGTTGATAAAAGCTCCTGCGCAACACTTGCGACCGTGTCTCCGTCAATCTGTGCGCATCCGCCAAGCACTCCCACCAGCAGCATCATGCTAAGCAGCAGATACCATAATCTTCTCTTCATAACTCTCCTCCTGCGCCGCCTAAGACTACTCGTTCAGGTAATCATTGCCGGCAATTATCATATAAATCATAAATATCAAAACCTGGACATAGTAGCTCAACTCGCCGAGACCCTTCCAGTTTTTGCCAAACTCAAAAACCTTCTCCAGAAATGTTCCGTCAGATATGTCAAAAACCTGCACAAACACAGGGAGCACGTCCTTAAGAAATACATTGATTATTCCATAGACAATGATGGCCGCGCAGATAACGATAACCACATACCAGTCCCTGAAGATCACCTTGTGGTTGGCGGTCATCATGGCTGCAAAATATATGGCAACCAGAAATACCATATGCCATATAAGAGCCGTCATGTCAAATCCGCTTATGTCCGCCTTCATGTAGAGCCAGCCAAAATAGCACGCTCTGGCCAGGAACACAAGCGTAAATGTTATGTTCATCTTCCTCGATGTGTGCCTGTTGCAGCCAAAATACATGATGGCCTCCACAATATAGAGCACAATCGGCACTAGCACCAGCGGAATAATCTTAGACATATAGAAGGCCGTGGCCTCGCTAAGCTCCTCCGCCTCGTTCGCCTCCATGTACATGTAGCACGCGCTGTACAGCATGGACGCCAGAGGCAGCAGCATAATCAGCGAGAGAATTCCACATAAAACTCCCGCAGCAATTCGTTTTTTGTCCACATAGAAAACTGCCATATTAATCCCCCATCTCGTATATCATATTCTGCGCAGAGCGCAGATTGTTTCCATCTCGCATTATATCACACAGTAAACCGCGTGTGTATCACCATTTTTACTATAAACTTGTCAATTTGTCACCCAAAGAACTTCTTCCCGTACTCCAGGTTGATGCCCAGTATCTCCTTATACGGCACAACACTCTTCTTTGCACTATCGCGGTCGCATTCCTTGGACCACAAAAAGGGGTAGAACATATATGCCTGGTTAAATGTAAGACCTGCCGCCATCTGCTTCCAGTCCCTCCATCTGAGGCTCTTATAGAAGTCGTCCATGTTTCCAAGGGCTGTCCAGTAGAGGAACTCCGAATACTTGATGCCAAGCGCCTCCCACTTAAGGGTGTCCGGGGCAAAATACCAGATGCTTCCGATGACGCTCCCCATGTCCGTTATGTTCATGGCGTAGGCTCCGCCCACTATGTCTGTAGCGACGATGAGCTTGCCGTCTATTAACATCCTGCCGTCCTCTATCTCGTTGACCACATCCATGCCGTCAATCTCCTTATCGCCCTGTCCCAGGATGCGCACGGTGTTGTCCACGATAATGCCCTTCGTGTTTCTTATGACCGCGCCTATGGATGTGTCGTCGTTAAGACCTATATATGTTATGACTCCGAGGCCCACATTTTCTGTGCCCTCTATAATTCTCACGTCCCTCTTAGACTGTGAAAACATCTTCTCTATCTCTTCCCACAACTCGTTGTTCTTCATAATATCCTCCAAACCTGCAACGGCAATATTAGCACAAAACTCCAAGGTAATCAAATACCATATTTGCTTAAGTCCACTCTGCCGTCTGTAACCTCCACGCCGTCAGCTATAAGGCGCTTAGCCTGCTCACCGATGCCGCCGAAGGCGAACTCCCCCGCAAGCTCTCCCTTAGAATTCACCACGCGAAAACACGGGATGTTTTCAGGGTCAGGGTTTTTGTGCAGGGCATTGCCCACCGCTCTTGCCATCCTCTTATCCCCCGCCATCTCGGCCACCTGCGCGTAGGTTGCCACATGCCCCGCAGGGATGCGCTTTACAGCCTCGTAGATGCGCTTTGCGGGCGAGTCGGATATCAGGTCGTAGCTCTCCGCAATCATAAGCTCTATGTCGCTGTCCGGAATGCTTCCGTCGAGCACCACGGTTATCCAGTGCTTCTTATTCTGATGGTATGCAGGAATCACGCTCTTATAAATCTCCCTCCAGAAAAACGCCTTCTCCGGGTCGCACTTGAGATTGATATTTATGAAGCCGTTCAGCTCGTATGTCCACAAAAACGCCTTGTCATTGCCCTTATATCTGACGAGCTTCCAGTTCGTGTCGTGAAACGGCGTGTCCTCGTATGTGTCAGGAAATGTAAGCCCATATGCGAGCGCTTCCTCTCTGGTCTTCATATACTTACCTCCTACGCCTCACAGTTTTCGTTGATTGCGCTTATGTTTCTCTTAAGTTCTCTGTACTCTGTCACAAATATTATAACATGCGTGAGCGTGTATCCTATGAGCGTTATGATAAACGCCTGCGGATATCTGTGCAGCTGCCACACAAACACCGTTATGACCAGGCACACAAGCAGCGTCACCACATAATAGATTATGCTCTGCAGCACGAAACCAATCCTGTCCACATCATATATGATTGTCATCGCGGCAAATGTAAAGCCTATCACGCCGTATAGGAGCACATTAATATATGCGGCGATCACAGGGGTTTGAAAAACCTCCACATAAGCCTTCGACATGGAGATGAAGCCCGTAATGCCAAAGGCATTGACCATAATATCTATAATAAGGTTTACAAGCGTTCCCACAAAAGAGCTTATGGCAAAGCTTATGGCGCCTCTTTTTATCACTTCCCTCATGATTTTTTCCCCTTCTGCTTCAAGAGCATGTCCTTAATCCTGGCAACATTTCTTCTGGATACATATGTCTCATAGCCGTTCTTCATGGTTATCCTTATGGTTCCCGTGACGCTTAAATCCATGCTTTTTATCATGCGGATGCCCACAATCTCTGACTTGGATATTCTCACGAACCTGTTTGGGGGAAGCTTATCCTCTAACTCGTATAACTTCTCCTGCACGGTAAATGTCTCGTCAAAGGTTCCCGCGGTGACCTTCTGGGCACTTGCCGCAAAATACACGACATCCGCAGGACGAAGAACATGGCGGTCACCTCTTACGTCGGTGGCCACCAGTGTGTAATCATATGTGTCATGCAACTCTGCCATGACATTTTTCACATCCTGAGACATGCTGTCGCTGCACACATGCAGCTCCATCTCACGGTATTTTTCGTCTATACACGCCTTAATCTCCATAGTGCAAACCTTTCACAGATTGTTATAGCGTAAGTATAGTATAATCGCCTCCACAATTCAACCATTCTCAGGCGAGGTCGGCCCTCATTTTCCCAGAAAAAGCCATGCAGGCGAGGGCTGTTATAAGGCCTGCACATATTATAACCACCGCCATGGGCCACAGGAAGTTCTCAGCCGTAAACTCTAAGTGTATAGCGCTTCTTGCCACCTTCGTGGCGTAGTAAAACGGCGTCCAACGGCTTATGTCGGCTATCACTCCCCCTGTCCCGTCGACGTCAAACCATATGCCTCCCACAAACGAGCCGATGGATATGAGGACTGAACACATGCCCGGGGCGGACTTTTCGTTAAATAGCGTCCCGAATAAGAATCCTATGGCCGTAAACATCATGGCCGATGGCAAAACCGCCGCTGTGGCAGCGATTAGCCCCAGGATTTTAAGCTCGTCCCCTGTTACAAGGGACACGATAACTGAGGCGCCAAAAGCTAAAACCACCTGAATTATGGCCACCGCCAGCATGGGAAGAATGTAGCCCACGGCAAAATCCCTGCCCTTCATGGGGGATGCGTAGAGTCTGACTAAAAACGAGCCATTTCTGTCCCTTGCAACCCCTATTGCAGTAAACAGCATCACAAATGTCTGCCCAAATATCGCAATTCCTCCCGCCAGATTGTCTATTCGAAATATGGTCATGTTCGCCTGTTTGGGAATGCTCTCGTTAACCAGCGACATGATCACCAGCATCACTATCGGAAACGCCGCGCAGAATATGTAGCTTAGCGTGTCTCTGGACATTTCTATAAGATTCCTTTTTGCAAATACTATCGCTCTGTTCATACTTCTCTCCATTCTATAATTCGACGCATTCTAGTTTTCGCCCCTGGCGATGCTCACAAAAACATCCTCAAGGCCCTTCCTGCCGCTCTGTTTTTCAAGCTCATCAAGCGTTCCTGAGGCCGCAATACTTCCGTCTATCATTATATAAATATAGTCCGCAAGCTCCTGCGCCTCCTCCATATAGTGGGTTGTGAGCACTATGGTCATATTCTTCTTAAGCCTCTCTATCTCCTCCCAGAGTTCTCTCCTGGCAAGAACGTCAAGCCCCAGCGTCGGCTCGTCCAGAAACAAAACCCTGGGCTTGCCAATGACCGCCATGGCTATGGAGAGTCTCCTCTGCCATCCGCCCGAGAGAAGCTTAGCCTTCTTTTTCCTGCACTGTGCAAGTCCGAAATCGCTTATAATCTCCTCGACCGCGCTATTAACCTCCGTCTTATCAAGATAAATCTGAGCCATAAACCTGAGGTTTTCCTCAACGGTCAAATTCTGCGCCACTGCCGTGTCCTGGGTGGATATTCCTGTGAGCGCCTTGACCTGCGCTGCGCTGCTGACCACGTCTAGATCCATGACCGTAGCTTTGCCGCTCGTGGGCTTAGAAAGTCCGGAGAGCATCCTTATGGTGGTGGTTTTTCCCGCGCCGTTTACTCCCAGAAGTGCCACTAAGCTATTCTCCTCCACACTTATGTCCACCGCGTTAACCGCCGTCTTGTCCTTAAAAACCTTCGTAAGTTTGTCTGTGATAATTGCCTTTGCCATATCAGTTCCTCCTGTCAGATGCAATCTATCACATAAGCCAGACGCGATAAACATTTGTGACACAAGCGGTCGTTTCCACAATATAAACGGCGCTCTGTTGCAGATTTTTTACAATTTCGTGGCAGTTTAATGTAGGAAAAAAATCACACAATATACTATTATATGGGGCAAATGCCATTAATTAAAGGAGGCCATCACATAATGGAAGAAGAAGTTAAGGAGACAAAACAACCCAAAAAAGAAACCAACATATTATATCCCGTGCTGGGAGTTTTCATGGCAATGATGATGCTCGTGTCAGTGGTTCTGACATCTGTCATCATGATGAACACCCAGAAGACGCAGGCAGCTCTTCTTGAGGCTCTTAACACCTCAGAGGAGACGGACGCAACCCGCGAGGACGATGTGGTCATCATGGACGAATACGTCATAAGAAGCACCACACAGATTTCAGACGCCTACAAATCAGGCGACACCTCGAAGTTATCCGACAAGGATAAGGAAATCTTAGACATGGCAAGTGCTGTTCTGTCAGAGATCATCACGGACGGCATGACAGAATTTGAGAAGGAGAAGGCCGTGTATGACTGGATGACACATAATCTCCAGAACGACACAGGACTCTTAGTGGTAATCCCCACCTCAGGTCAGGATTCAGACAACCCCTACGGCGTTTTAAAATACCACAACGCAGTGTGCGTAGGCTACGCCACCACCTTCCGTCTCTTCATGCAGATGATGGACATCACATGCATGGTCTGCCACAACACGGAGGAATACCACTCATGGAACTTAACCAAGCTTGACGGCGAGTGGTACCACACAGATATCTATTCAGACGCCGGAAGCGGCACTTATGCAAACTTCAACATGAACGATGCCATGTGCGCGCAGGGTCACGACTGGGACACCTCGTTCTTCCCTCCTGCAAACGGCATCAAATACAACATGGCTTACCAGAATTCAACACCTTCAGACAGCGTGTATGACATTCCAGGCACTGTTAGAAAAGCCATGGAGGACGGACAGTCCATCGTAGCTCTTAAGTACGACAAGACTCTCACAGAGCTGGACGCCCAGATTGGCGAGAATATGTTAAACACCATCGAGTGGCAGTACACTGACACGGATGAGCTTGGAAACTTCTATATGACACACAGCTGGAACCCTGTGGATGACGGTTACCTCTTAGCCATCTACATAATCAACCCTGATAAGTTCGAGCCGGATGACCCTGATATAGAGATTGACGACGAGACCTACGAGAAGATCAATAAGGCCATCGAGGACGCATTTGGCGACCTCAACACAAACGGTGACAGTCCATGGTGGGAATTTGACTTTGACGACACGGACGAATATGAGAAGGATTATTACGACGGCGTCATATATGATTCCATGCCTGTGGGCTGAGGAGATTTATTATGATTAAGACAGATAAGAGAATTTATTTTTTATCGCTGATACTGATACTTAGCGCGCTCGCAGTCATGATTACAGGCTGCTCATCAAGCACAAACTCTGACATGGTCAGCATGTACGAACTGCAGAAAACTGCCATTGCAAGTGACGACACGCTCCCGGAAATGCAGACCGTAAACAGCAGCGCCGAGAACGCCGGCGACCTGTTCACCTACATTTCAGATGTGAGCTACGACAAGGTCGAGGGCTACTTCCTGGCATATTCAAGCAAGGGTCTTGCCGACGAGATCGCAGTTGTGTGCGTCAGGGACGCGTCCGATGCGGAGGAGATGGTAAAAAGCCTTAAGGCGCATGTGGATTCGAGAGTGAAAATGTATTCCACATACGATCCCAGCCAGGTGGACCGCGCGAGCTCTGCCCTGGTTTTTAGCGAGGGCAGATATGCCATCCTCATCATCAGCGACAAGCAGGACGCTGTAAAGTCAGCGATTTTGGAACAGATCAAGTGATATATGGGCACTGGCTGCTGACCGGTGCCCGCGTTTTAAGGAGACGAGATGGTTTTTAGCAGCATATATTTTCTATGCCTGTTTTTGCCGGCGGTTATGATGCTCTACTTCATAATCCCCGGCAAATTCAGAAACATTCTCCTGCTCATCGCATCCCTTATATTCTACGGATGGGGCGAGCCGGTCTACATCTGGCTGATGGTTTTCTCCATCGCCGTAAACTATATATGCGGCCTGCAAATCGACAGGACAGAAAACAGGGCAAAGAGACTCGCCCTCCTGGTTTTCTGCCTCATAGCAGATCTTGGCATATTAGGTTTCTTCAAATACACGGACTTTGCAATAGAAAACATCAACAAAATTTCAGGAAGCTCAATCGCTCTTCTACGCCTCGCGCTTCCTGTCGGAATATCATTTTACACATTTCAGACCCTGTCATACGTGATAGACGTGTACCGCGGCAATGTGCGCGCCCAGAAGAATATCATCGATTTTGGAATGTACATCTGCATGTTTCCGCAGCTTATCGCGGGTCCCATCGTGCGCTACATAGACGTGGAGGGGCAGCTAAAAAACCGCGAGGTGGACGAGGACGCCGTCTGGAGCGGGCTTGTGAGGTTTAGCGCGGGTCTTTTTAAGAAGGTGCTATTTGCCAACCAGGTGGGCCTCATATGGAGCGAGATAAGCTCTCTTACCACCCGCCCGATGGCCACCGCGTGGCTTGGCGCCATATGCTTCACCTTCCAGATATATTTTGACTTTTCAGGTTACTCTGACATGGCCATAGGGCTTGGCAGGATTTTCGGCTTTAACTTCCCGGAAAACTTCAGATATCCCTATGAGGCGGACAGCATCACAGAGTTTTGGAGGCGCTGGCACATAACCCTCTCCACATGGTTTAGGGAGTATCTCTACATCCCGCTTGGCGGCAACAGATGTAACGTCATAAGGCAGATATTAAACCTGCTCATCGTCTGGGCGCTCACGGGCATCTGGCACGGTGCGGGCTGGAACTTCCTGCTGTGGGGACTCTACTACTTCTTACTGCTGACGCTTGAGAAGTTTGTGTTTAAGAATATTCTCAAGAAGACGCCAGCCGTTTTAAGGCATGTCATAGCGCTGTTACTAACTGTTTTTGGCTGGGTTATATTTGCCTGCGACGATATAAATGTTTTGACGGGCTACATCGGCACGCTGTTTGGCTCACAGGGCATGGCAAACTCCATGAGCGCCTACTACCTGTCCACGAATGCCTTGCTGCTCATCGTGATGGCGCTTGCAAGCACGCACTACCCGAAGGCGCTCTGCGGCAAAATCTTATCGAGGCTTGACGAAAAACAGGTCTATCTGTTTGAGCTTCTCTTCGTCATGGGCTGCGTCGGCTTAAGCATTGTCTTCTTAATCGGCGACACATACAACCCGTTCTTATATTTCAGGTTCTAGGAGGTGGACATGAAGGATATCAAATTCACAACATTTTATCTGTCCATGATGGTGCTGTTTTTTATAGGGCTTGCAATCCTGCTTAAACCCGCATCAGACTACTCAGAGAATGAAAACCGCACGCTAAAAACCCTAAACAAATACAATGTCTCGGATATTATGGAGGGCGTTTTTCAGGAGGATCTGGCCAACTTCCTATGTGATCAGTTTCCCAAGCGTGACGCGGCCATGGCGGTGAGCGCCTGCATCAAAACCATGCTTGGCAAGCGCGACATGCAGGACACCTACATAGGGGAGAATCACTACTACTTCGAGAAGGTTACAGACGACGATATAAATGTTGAAAACTACAAGAGAAACCTGGGAAGGCTTAACGCGCTGTGTGAAAACCGCGATGCTCTCTCCATGACGGTCATGTTAGTGCCCTCATCGGGAGTCATTCTAAGCGACTGTCTCCCAGCATTTGCCTCCATATATGATGCGGACGCGCTCTATGACATGGCAGAGCTTATGTTAGAAGGCACAATGATAAACCCCTCCGAGGCGCTTAG
Organism: Lachnospiraceae bacterium; assembly: GCA_024699325.1. Taxonomy (GTDB): domain Bacteria; phylum Bacillota; class Clostridia; order Lachnospirales; family Lachnospiraceae; genus UBA4292. The sequence continues at coordinate 12,843 of JAILPS010000046.1, forward strand.
AGCGGCCCATGCGAGAGGGGAATACATTTACTACAGAACCGACCACCACTGGACGACGTATGGCGCATACATAGGCTACACATGCCTTATGGAGGACGGCGCGTACACAGACTACAATCCAACATCCGTCTGCGATGACTTCCTTGGAACACTCCACTCAAGAGTTCTTCTCTCTGACGCAAAGTGCGACGAGGTGTTTATAGCCACAGAGGACGCGGCGGTCTCCATCGACGGACAAAGCTCCACCCTCTACCACATGGACGCCCTAGGCGTCAAGGACAAATATCAGGTGTTTCTAGGCGGAAACTACGGGCTCGTGGAGTTAGAGGGCCAGGGAAATGGCACGCTACTTATCCTTAAGGATTCGTTTGCCAACTGTTTTGTCCCCTATCTTCTAAGCGACTATGAGCGCATTATCATGGTGGACATGCGCTTCTACCCCGCCTCAGTGGCAAACCTTATAGACACAGAGAACATAACGGATGTGCTGGTCCTCTATGAACTAAATAACTTCGCAAACGACAAAAACCTGGCCAAGCTCACTATGTGAGCCGGCCAGGTTTTTCCGTGTTCTATTCAAATTTCTCCAACTGTTTTAAGAGTGTCTCCATGGCGTATGCGCATGCCTTCTCAACGCTTCCCGCCTCAAACGGGCTGTCGAGGTTGGCATATTTAAGCGTCTCCAAATATGACAGGGAGCCACCACATTTACACAGGTTTAAGTAATCCCTCCACGCCCTAACGTGGTCCTCGTGGTCCTTCGTCTTAAACTCCATAGCGCCAAGCGTTGTCAGCGTGTAGTTAATATAGTACATAGGGTAGAGGTAAATGTGCAGCTTGTGATACCAGAAGCCGCCCCTCTCCATGAATTCGTCGTCCTCGTAAACCCTCCAGGGCATGTATTTGCGCTCAAGCTTATGCCACTCATAGGTTCTCTCCTTCGGGCTGAGGCCGGGGTTTGCATAGCAGATGTGCTGGAATTCATCCACCGCCACGCCAAACGGCACGAAGGTGAGTGCCTCCTGCAGATGTGAGAAGCGGTATTTGTCTGCGTCATCGCCGAAGAACATCTGCGCGTAGGGGTATGCGAACTGCTCCATGGTCATGGAGTGGATCTCCGCGATGTCCGTGGTCTCGCTGAAAAATGCCGAAATCGGCTGATTTCTCATAGCCATATATCCCGCAAATGCATGCCCAAGCTCGTGGGTTAGCACCTGCATATCGCCTGTAGTTCCGTTAAAGCAGGAGAACACGTAGGGCGCCCTGTAGCTTGGAAGCTCTGTCATATAGCCTGTTGAGGCCTTGCCGGGCTTATTCTTCAGGTCCATGAGCTCGTGATCAATCATAAAATCTATGAACTCTCCGGTCTCAGGGCTTATTAAGTGATACATTTCCTGGGCTCTTCGCACCATGAAGTCGTCATCGCCTGCGGGGTGGGCGTTGCCGTCTGCAAACACCTTCTTTTCGTCAAACACGCACACTCTGTCGAGGCCTAAGCGCTTTGCCTGAGCTCTGTAGAGCTTCTCACAAAACGGCACTAAAACCTCTCTGACCTGCTCCCTGTAGGAGGCAACCTCCTCCTGGCCATAGTCCGTTCTGCCCTGCAGCAGATATCCGAGGGGAATGTAGTTTTCAAACCCTAAGTTCCTTCCCATCTCGTTTCTGACGCGGATCAGCTCGTCCCATATCTCCTCTAGTCTGGGCTCGTTAGCGCTATAGAAGTCTGAATACGCCCTAAAAGCCTGCCTTCTAACCTCCCTGTCATCGTCCTCAAAATACTTCTGGATGCCGTAGAGGTTCAGCTTCTCGCCCTTAAAATCTATCTGCGCCGTGGCCATAATCTTCTGGTATTCGTCCGTCAGCACAGCCTCCCTCTGCATAAGTGGGATGTTGGCCTCACAGAAGCTCTTCTTGGAAAGCTCAAGCCCTACGAAAAACATTTGGCCGTACTTGTCCTCTATGTCCTTCCTGTAGGCGCTGTTCATAAGGGCGTCACCGTACTCTACATAGTGCTGTTGAAGCTTGGGAAGAGCCTGGTTTATGCAGTTAATCTCCTCCTCGTAGAACTTATCCGTGGTGTCGAGCGTGTGCCTGATCTGCGCCGTATTTATGGCGGAGGACAGCTCCATATCACATTCGTCCACCTCGCCTATAACGCGAAGCACATCCTTCGGGCAGAGGGCATTCTTAATCTCCCCCGTCTTGTCCTTCATAAACTCTGCAAAAGCATCAAAATCCGGGCGCTCGTATTTAAGTTCCCCAAACCTCCAATCCTTCATAGCATCACCTCTTTGTCAAATAATTTCTATATTCCTCTATGGGCACAGGTTTTGAGAACCTGTAGCCCTGCAGATAGTCAGCGCCACAGCTAAAACACAGTCCCTCGTGCTCATCAGTCTCTATTCCCTCAAACAGAAGCTTATAGTTCAGATCCCTGAACGCCGCCGAGAAATGTCTCAGCGTAACCTTAACTGCCCTGTCCTTATCCCATGCAAGAAGTAGCGAGCGGTCGAATTTGACCACGTCTATGCCCAAACTTAGAATTCTGTCGAAGTTAGAATAACCCGTTCCAAAATCGTCGAGATATATCCTGACACCAAGCTTTCTAAGTTTTCCAACAACCTCTAAAATAAAATCATAATCCGCGTCGTTGGTGGATTCTGTAATCTCCAGGGCGATCTTGTCATACGGCACATTATTCTTCTCGATAATTCCCGTGATATCGCTTAAAAATGTGTCAATCTTAAACTCTGACACGCTGACATTAACAGATACTCTGTCAAATTCATAGCCCTCATCCATAAGCTTCCTGATCTCTTTACAGGTCTTGTTGAGGATGATCTTCGTCAGGCTGTGGATCACGTTGATGCGCTCAGCCACGGGGATGAATTTGTCAGGGCTTATAAGCGCCGTCTCAGGAAGCGTCATTCTAGCCAACGCCTCCGCGCTGTCAAACCGCCCGCTCTTGACGTTCTTGACAGGCTGGCAGTAGACCAATACATGTTCGTTGTCGAGGTTCTCCTCGGCGGCCAGTTTCTTGAGCTCTCCGGCAATGTATTTGGTCCTTGCAAGCTCCTTCACATCCTCAGGTGTGGCCAAGAATATCTCGTTGCACTTCATTCTCGCGGCGCGAAGGTCCAGGTAGTTTATAATCTGCCTGAGCTCGTAGATATAATCCACGCCCCTATATATCTGTATTTTGTAATCTATCTTGAATTTATTGTAGTATTCCTTAAGTATGACCTTAATCCAGTGGTCTATCTTCTGCGTGTCAGCCTCAGTCATCTTATCGTGATAGACCGCTGCCACATAGAGTCTCGGGCGGAGATTAAACAACACTCCATGCTTTAAGCACGCCCTCTCAAACTTATAGAGAGCTCTTCCGACCTCCATCGGGATGTCGTGGTTTCCCGTGGAAATCATAAACTCTATGGAATAATAATCTATAACGGTGCCATTCTTGTAAGCCTGCGCCGAAAAATCCCCAAACGCCTCCTCGCTCATGGCTCCCGTGGTCAGGTTATACGGCCTCGAGTGGATCATTACGATTACGCCAATCATCGGAAGAAGGTAGCTGAACGCCAGATATTCGTTGGCAACGTCAATATTATCTATGATGACAGTGATTAGCGACAGTCCAACGCAGGTGAGCATCATTATGGACACCTGGAGAATCATTCTCTCGCTGTATCTTATGAGAATATAGCCCATGCCAAACACAGACAGGGCATACGCTATGACGAAGGCGTTGAGATAGCCGCTCCTGCTCCACAGCCCCGTGGACATATCTCTGTAGAAGCCAAAATGTGTGAAATGTGTGGCAACCAACAGGATGCTTAGCAAAACGGCGGCCACCCTGACAATCAGCTTAAAATTCCTCGTGGACTTGTCATCTATGCCCACCAGGTTTAAAAGGTACATGATAAATATGTACATGGTCGTCACAAGCGCCAGATTATAGCAGGCTCTGGTGGCATAGAGTGCAAAAATATGCTCCCTGTCAAGCTTCGTAAGGTAAAAAAAGGCAATATTAAAAATACATGCCATGAATATGGAGACCATGGCCTGCTTAAAAAGTTTAAAATTCTCATCCATAGACACAAAAAGTGACTCATAAATCATGACTGCAAAAACAAGCAGTACCAGCATGGTTATGATGTCGCCCGTGGGACTATAGTGTATCGCTACGTCTGTATATGGCATATGTATATTCCCCCTAGGGTATAATCATTGGTGTATCACGAACATTAATCTTCTCTCATCATAGCATATAAAACAATAAAAAGATATAGCATTTATCTGTTATTTAGCGCCTCTCTGGCGGTATTTGTCAGATATTTTATGACCTCCACAGGGTATTTTCCAACCGCTGTCTCCCCAGTCACCATAATGCTTCCTGCGCCGTCTAAAACAGCGTTATAGATATCCGAAACCTCCGCTCTTGTGGGCACTGCGCAGTGCGTCATGCTCTCAAGCATCTGGGTCACAACCATGAACGGCACACCGGCCTCACGACACACCCTGGAAATGTGTTTTTGAACCCCCGGCAGCTCCCACAGGGGCATGGCGTTGCCTAAATCCCCCCTGGCTATAACTATGTGGTCCGCGATGTCAAAAAACTCCCGAAGGTGCTCCACGCCCCTCATATTTTCTATCTTGGCAAATATTTCAAGATCGCCGCAGCCGCACTCCTCCATGGTCTGTCTGAGCACCTCTAAGTCGTGCCTGTCCCTGACGAAGGGCTGCATAACTCCTGTGACGCCAAACCTCATGGCGTTTTTAAGGTTTTCTATGTCTGTGGCTGTAAGTGTCGGCGAGGGGATATCCCTGCCAACTACTGCGAGACTTTTTTTAGAGCTTAGCAGTCCGCCCCTGACAACGCGCATCCTGGCAGAGCCCTCAGAAATGCTCTGGGCTTCAAGAAGGATTTTGCCGTCGTCAAGCAACACCTCGTCGTGCTCCCTAAGGCCTGCAATCACGTAATCAGGCACGGGGATGTCGCCCCCAAGGCTCACACTGTCCCCCTCTAAAAGCTCCATCTCCTCTATATCGCCAATTCTGACCTCAGGCCCCTGCATGTCGATTAAGAGCTTGGGCATAACGTGCGCATCCCTTGCGGCCTCATAAAAAATCATAATCGTATCAGCCGCATTCTCCAATGTTATGTGGCTCAAATTAAGTCTCATGCCAGTCATTCCATGGCTAAACATAGCGCTTAGCGTCTCCCTGTCAGCGCATGCAGGTCCAAGCGTCCCATATATATCAAACATCATAATAATCCTCACAAACCGTCAGTTTTATGTATCTTCATTTTAGTTTAGCGCAGGCTTAAAGTCAACAAAAAACACTCCCCGAAGGGAGTGTCTGTGCATTATTTACTACTTACCATCTGACCTGCCATCTCTCCTTAAGCTTCTCGGCAGGCTCGCTTTTTAAAACATTTTTCCTGATAACCTCTTCGCTTGCACATAACTTAGCCAAATGTTTCTCGAAGGCCTCCTCATCCACAGGAATCTGGGTCCAGTCGTCATTCCATGTGGACAGATATGCAGCGTTTGATATGGACAGGGAATTGAGACCCTCGCTTCCGGGGGCAATAAGCTCCTCGCCGTCTAAGATGGCGTCGGCAAAATTATTGATGATTAGCGGATGGCCGTCAGGCTCTGAAGCGCGAAACTCAGAGTACTCGCATTCGGGCTGCGCAAAGCCGTCCATGCAGTTAAAACAGATTTCCCTCTCTGGCTCCTTAAGCTTCCACCACTTAAGTTTGCCCTCCTCTAAAACAATCTTTCCCAAATCTCCAGATATCTCTAAGCGGTTGGTTCCCGGCGCCTCGCCGGTGGTTGATATAAATGTCGCGCTGGCGCCGTTTTCATACTCTCCGTAGATGGTCACGTCGTCCTCAACGCCGATGGTGTGGTATTTGCCCACACTGCAAAACGCTCTGACACGCTTTGGCATGCCAAAAATCCACTGCCACAGATCCAGGTTGTGTGGTGCCTGGTTTAGAAGCACTCCGCCGCCCTCGCCGTTCCAGGTGGCGCGCCAGCTGCCTGAGTTATAGTAAGCCTGTGTTCTGTACCAGTTGGTAACTATCCAGACCAGCCTCTTTAATTCGCCAAGCTGGCCAGATGACACTATCTCCCTGGCCCTGGCATACACAGGGTTGGTTCTCTGGTTAAACATTATGGCAAACTTGACGCCTGACTTTTCGGCGGCCTCGTTCATCTCCCTGACCTGGCGGGCATAGACACCTGCGGGCTTCTCCGTCAGCACATGTATTCCCCTCTTAAATGCCTCGATGGCAAACCTGGGATGATCATAGTGGGGCACCGCGATAAGCACGGCGTCTATAAGGCCGCTGTCAAGTAACTTCATGCCCTCGTCAAAACCCTTGACGCCCGGAGCTCTGTCGCAGGCCCTCTTAAGCTTCTCAGGGTTTATGTCGGCCACAGCCGTGACCTCCACTCTAGGGCACTCCCCGTTAAGCACATATGAGAGATGTCCGCTTCCCATATTGCCCATTCCGATTATTCCAAGTCTGATTTTTCTGTTGTCCATAACTACCTCCCGATTATATCCTTAAGAGCGTCCACAGCCACGCCAAATGCTGTGAGCGAGTCGCCATATGTGTACTGCATTTTGGATTTCTCGCCCTCTTCTAACTTGTCAAATCCCTCAAAAACTGCGAGATGCGGCTCGACAGTCACCACCTCGCCGCTGTACTGCCCCAGGAGATACCTAAGATTGCCCTCGCCGTGACCTGCAGGTACAACCGTGCCGTCACTTAGCGCGTCCTTGATGTGCATATACTCCACGTACGGGGCAAGCATTTCCCATGCCTTCACGGTGTCCTCGTGGCACTGCACGAAGTTTGCAGGGTCAAAAACCGCCCTTATCTGCGGGAAAACCCTGTGTATTTGCACACAGTTTGTCGCCACGTCGCCAAATATTCCCTTCTCGTTCTCGTGGCAGAGTATTATGCCTGTGCCCTCTGTGGCATCCACAAACTTCTCAAGCTTTGCAAGCACGGGCTCCACCTCCCTGACGCCGTAGAAGCTAAACAGTCTTATGTGTTTAGTGCCAAGGATTTCTGCCAGCTCCAAGGCACGCTTAAATTCATCCAGATGCTTCGAGAAGTCCTCGCCGATGCCTATTTTTCCAAACGGCGAGCCCAGGGACCACACGCCAATCCCAGCGTTATCCAGACGTTTTCTAATCTCCCCCGCCTTCTCCTTCGAGATGTATGAGGCGTTCTCGCCGTCAACCCCGCGTATCTCCAAGAGACTCACGCCGTTTTGTCTCATGGCCTCTATCTGTCCTGTCAGACTCCCTGATGCCTCATCGGCAAATGCCGCTATCTTAAACTTCATGTGTCACCTCCAAAATGTTTGTTAAGTCCATATTACCGCTAAAATATTTGCAAAGCCATTGTTATATTTCTCATAATATATTGCAAATCTTCGCATGAAATGCTATGTTAACAGATACAGGAGGTGTGCCATGGATATTCTGAAAGAGGCCGCGCTTGACGGCTACTACACGCGCTATGCGCTCGACGAGTGCCCGGACGCTGCAAACTTTAATTTTCACGTGCACGAGGACTGCGAGGTGTACTACTTTGTGTCAGGCAATGTGGAATACCTGGTTGAGAGCTCTGCATATATGCTGGAGAGGGGAAGCCTTCTCATCATGCGCCCCGGGGAGGCCCACTGCCCGAAGATACTAAGCCATGAGCCATACGAGAGATTTGCCATAAACTTTCCCATGGACATATTTGACGCGATCGACCCGAAGCGCACACTGCTAAGGCCATATACAGACAGAGCGCTCGGCCGGAATAATCATTTCCAGCTAAGCGCTCTGTATAAGACTTTCATAAATATGTGTGATCCGTCGGGGTCTGAATACGACAGAAAACTCAGGATTGTCACTGGGCTTATAGAGGTTATGAGCGCGGTAAATGCTTCATACGGCGCCATCCAGTCAGAAACCCTCCCCAAAACCATTGCCGACCGAATGGTCATGTACGTGAACACCCACCTCTTCGAGGACATAACGCTGTCGTCGCTTTCTGAGCATTTTTTCCTGAGCCGCTCACAGTTTTCGAGGATTTTTAAGGAGGCCACGGGCGCTGCCCCCTGGGAATACATAACCCAGAAGAGACTGATAGAGGCCAAGCGCCAGATAGATGCAGGCGTCCACAAGCACAGTGCCGCGCAGGCCTGCGGTTTTAACGACTACTCCGCCTTCTACAGGGCCTACAAGAAGAAGTTTGGCCCCACAACCCACAACGCATAAAAAACCTAAGCCCCGAAAGGCTTAGGTTTTATCTACATCTCTGGTTTAAAATCGTCTGTGTCCGCATAGAAGCCGCCGCCAATGCCCTGTTTAACATGCGCTGCCACTTCCCTCGCCTTGTCAAAACACTCTGCAGGAAATGTCACGTAGTAAGCCCTAACAAATCCGTGCTCTGAGACAAACGCGTCTGAAAACTCCTCCTCAAACGGAAGCTCAAGCTCCTCAAAATCCATGGTCTGTCTAAGCCCAAACTCAACCTCGCAAACCCCGGCCTCATGCCAGCAGTCCACAGGATATGCAAGCTCCTTAATGCATGCCGCAATCTGGCTGATGCTCACATCCTTATCGTTCATGTAGATCCAGCCCTCCGGCAGTTTAATAAGCCCGTCCCTCACAGGCTTCACAGGCGTTCCCAGTTTACCGCTCTTAGTGCTCTTGTTCATAAGCTCTCCTATCCGTGCATCGCACAGTCACATAATCTGGCATTATTATAGCACATTTATCCCAAAATGTAAGCAAATGTTTCTTAAAATATTTAATTCAATAGTTAAAAAAGCCACTAAATAATTAATATTAGTTTTAGTACTTGATAAAACAAAGTTTTTATCATATAATGGGCGTGTTCGTTTGTTTTGAACCTATAATTAATCAATTCAGGAGGGTATGTATGTTTAATTATTCAGGTAAAGTTGTAGCCATCACAGGAGCTTCATCAGGTCTTGGCAAGCAGATGGCAGAGGGTTTCGCACAGTGTGGCGCCAACCTCGTTCTTCTCGCAAGAAGAATTGAGAGGCTTGAGGCCAGCGCTAAGGAGTGGAGTGAGAAGTACGGTGTAGACGTTCTCCCTATCAAGTGCGATGTAACAAGCACAGAGTCAATCGACGCAGCAATCGCAGCTATCGAGGCTAAGTTTGGCCACTGCGAGGCTATCATCAACTGTGCAGGCGGTGAGGCCGGAACAGGCACACCACTTAAGGATTTCAAGAAGGAAGACTGGGAGTACACAGTTAAGCTTGACCTAACATCAATCTTTGAGTGTACACAGAAGTTTGCAAACCTTATGCTTAGAGGCATCGAGGCAGGCAAGCAGACATATGGCCGTATCATCAACATCGCTTCTATCTACGGTCTTGTGGGAAACACAGCAATCCCTACAATCGCTTATCATTCAACCAAGGGCGCAGTTGTCAACTTCTCAAGAGGTGCAGCTGCTGAGCTTGCAACAACAGGCATCACAGTCAACACAATCTGCCCAGGTTACTTCTACACAGAGCTCACACAGGAGACTCTTGACAGCGAGTACTTCCAGAACTTCGCTAAGACAACAGTTCCTATGAAGAGATATGGCAACCCTGGCGAGTTAAACTCTGTAGCTATATTCTTGGCAGCTGAGGAGTCAAGCTACGTCACAGGTCAGGCAATCGCTGTTGACGGCGGATACACATGTATCTAATCTAATATCACAAAACATAATCCCAGGGCATATCGCCCTGGGATTTTTTATTGTATGGTCATTGTCGCATTTCTGAGCGTGCAGTAGGTGTATTCACCCTCCATGTATGTGTCAAACACGCCCACAACCTCTATCATGGAGCCGGGCTCCGGGAAGTCGTCAGGAAATGTCTTCTCCTCGGCGGTGATAAACTCTATGCCCTGTGAGCAGCACGCTGTGGCGTCCATGACAATGCAGGCATAATAGTAGTGGTCGTTGGCCTCGTCGTAGTAGTAGGCGAACTGGCCCTCCATCCTGACGGTTTTGCCTATGTAGGTTTCAGGCGCCACCATCATACTGTAAACCTCGGCATACACGACGCTGGCGCTCATAACCGTAAGGTCCACGTCTACTCCTGAGGCGTTGGTGGCCTCTATCACAGTGGTCTCTTCCGTGGCCCCAGCTGTGTTTACAACCTCCTCCGTCTGCGCCTGTGTCTCCACAGGTGCCCCGTCCGTGGCAGTTGAAGCCTCAGCGCTTGAGATGGCCGCATTTATAATATCTGCCACATCATTTTTCTTATTATAGTTTCTGGCGCTGTCTCCTCCCTGGGCGCAGCCCGTCAGAAGCATCGCGCACAGAACTATCGCTCCTACTCTTCTCACGCTCTCGCACCTCCGACAAACATCCCCGCAATATAGCAGAATATAAATGCCACAACGTCCACCGCAACTATGGTCGAGCCCACAGGTGTGCCGGCAAGTATGGAGATTATGATGCCCGCAAATGCGCACACGACTGAGATCACTACAGCGCAGATGGTGACGCTTCTGTAACTGTTAAACAGTCTCATGGCAGATACTGCAGGGAAGATGACAAGCGCAGAGATAAGCAGCGTTCCGACCATCTTCATGGCTAAAACCACGATGACCGCGATAATCACGGCAATCAGCAGATTATATCTGTCAGCCTTCGTTCCTGTGGCTCTGGCGAAGTTTTCGTCAAATGTCACGGCAAATATTTTGTTATAAAAAACAACGAAGAGCGCTGTCACGATGACAGAGAGAATAACGCAGGTCCACACATCTGCCACTGAAAGTGTCAGAAGTGATGAGGAGCCAAACAGCGTCGTGCAGACATCTCCCGTGATATTGGAAGACGAAGGGAACAGGTTCATGATGAGATAGCCTATGGCAAGCGCTCCGACGCTTATCATGGCTATGGCCGCATCGCCCTTAATCTTCGTGTTCTGGCCTGTTCTAAGCAGCAACACTGCGCTTAGCGCCGTTATCGGCATGATTATGATCATGTTGTTGGTAAGGTTTGTGAGCCCTGCAATCGCCATGGCTCCAAAAGCCACGTGTGACAGACCGTCGCCGATATATGAAAAACGCTTAAGCACAAGTGTCACCCCAAGCATGGATGCACACATCGCTATCAAAACTCCGACTATCAGAGCATATCTGACGAACGGAAACTGAAAATAAAAAACCAGCTTATCAATCATCTGCCTCACCGCCCTTCTGGTTTCTAAGGAAGAACCTTCCCACCTCGCTCTCGAGATATTCATCCTTCGTTCCGTAGAAAATATTGCTTCCAATGTGCAAAATGTGCGACGCGTAGCGCGTGGCAGTCTCTATATCATGGCTGATCATTATGATGGTTATGCCCTCATCATTTAGTTTTTTGATGAGACTGTACATCTCGGCTGTGACCTTCGGGTCCAGGCCTGAGACAGGCTCGTCGAGAAGAAGTATCTTCTGAGTCGCACACAGCGCCCTCGCAAGCAGAACGCGCTGCTGCTGGCCGCCTGAGAGGTCTCTGTAGCAGCGGTTTGCAAACTGTGTGATGCCCATGCGCTCCATATTGTCCGCCGCCAGCTGTTTTTCTGCCTTGTTATAAAACGGCCTTAAGCCGCAGCGGCTCTGGCAGCCCGAGAGGACAATCTCCCGCACTGAGGCCGGGAAGTCCCTCTGGACCAGAGTCTGCTGCGGCAGATAGCCGATTTCATTCTTCTTAAGGCCGTCACCAATCAGAATCTGACCGCCAAGCGGGTCCTGTAACCCCAAAAGCGTCTTCATCAGAGTAGTTTTGCCCGAACCGTTTTCCCCCACGATACACAGATACTGGCCCTCATTTACAGTGAAATTCAGGCCCTCTATAATTGCTCTGGATTCATAGCCCAGGGATAGATTCTGAATGGTGAGTAATGCCATAATGTTCCTCCTTATTTGAGGGCCTGCTTAAGCACCTCAAGGTTTGCCTCCATGATGGACAGATATGTGCTGCCATTCTTGATGTCGGCTGATGTTGTGGACTGCATTGAGTCCATTACGAGGATCTGCTGATCCTTAGATGTTGTGTTATCACTTACAGACTGAGCAATCTTCTTGTCAGAGCTCTCGATCACAAGGATGGTCTTGAGACCTAACTCGTCAACCTTGCCAGCTAAGAATACTATTGTCTCGAAGCTTGCCTCTGACTCTGCAGAGCATCCTGTAAATGCTGCGTAGTAGCTTAAACCGTAGTCGTCAACCATGTATCTGAATGGGAAGCGGTCGCCAAACAGAACGGTCTTAACAGACGCCGCGT
>JAILPS010000041.1 GCA_024699325.1 Lachnospiraceae bacterium
AGAGAAAGGCAAATATGACATCTTGGTTGAACAGTATCAAAACGGAGATATGACTCTTGATATTGTGGCTAAGTATTTGAAGATGCCTGTCGATGAGGCGTTGGAATTCATCAACAATTATTCTAAGACAAAAGTTATAAGTTAAAGTTAAGGTGGCGCAGACATAATCTGCGCCGCCTTTTGATTTGACTGTGTTTTTTAGTTCAGGTATTTGCCTATCTCCTCGGCGAGGAGGTTTGCAGCTCTTGTGTGGGTGGCTTCGGTTGGATGCCAGTCGGCTGCGTAGCCTTCGTCGGCTGTGATAGGGTCAAAGTGGTAGGCTGAGACGTTGGTGTCGCCGGAGGCTTCAGAGTATGAGGCCACGGCGCTTTCTACTGCGTCGTAGAGCTGGTCGCCCATGAGACCCAGCGCACAGATAATGTGGGCGTCAGGGTTTTTGGCGCGGATCTGGCCCAGGAAGTCGATGTAGCCTAGGCGGTACTCCTCGATGAGCTCGGCGTCGCTGCCTGTGTAGCTGTTGTCGTTGGTGCCTAGATTTACCACGATTACGTCTGGCTGGCGCTCAAAATTCCATGCGACATCGGCACTCATGTAGGCGCCACCGGAGTGTGGGCAGTAGCCGAGGTTTTCGTAGAACAGAGGCATGAGCTGCTTCTCGCTCTTGACGCCCTTGCTGCCTGTGTAGCCGCTTACGATGCCGTAGCCGCTGATGGAAACGAGGCTGTAGTCGGCGTTTAGGAGCTCGCAGGTTTTGTAGGCATAGCTCTTGGTGGCATCCTCTGTGGAGGTCTTGAAGTGGCTGTTGCGGTCCTCGTCGTCCACGCCGTAGGCGCAGGTGATGGAATCGCCCACGAATTCTACATAGTAATTGCTGTCGGCTGTCGGGGTGATTGTGCCCTTGCCAACCTGTATGCTCTTGACGCCTAAGAGGCTTGATGCAACCTCGGAGAGCTTGACCAGGCGTACCGTTGCGGTGCGCTGCTCATCGCCGCTAAACACATTTACGGTTTTGGCGCCCACAGTCATCTGCTCATCCACCACTCTCTCGCCGTCAACATATACCGCGTAGCGCGCTGCATTGTCGGTGGTTGAGTTGGCTGCGCCCGAATCGCCGTAGAGGACGATGTCGAGTGATACTCCTGTGACCTCGAACTCCACGCCGCTTGCGGAGTATGTGAGCCATCTGACGTTGGTTGCGTCATCGTAAAATGTTCTGCCTAGCAGGCGGACATTTTCCTCTGTGACAAAATATTTGTTATCCACGGCCTCGGGTGCGGTGGTTGACGCTTCTGTTGCCTCCGCGGTTGTCGTCTCTGCGTTAGTTGTTGCCGGAGTGGTGGTTGTGGAACTGTCTGAACCGCCACAGCCAAACAGGCCAAGTGATAGTGAAACCGCCAGCAGTGTGGCGCCTAATCTATGTTTTCTCATATAAACCTCCTATTGTTCGTTGTTTAAAACTGTCGCGAGCGCATTGTCCGTTGACAGGGTGTTTGCGTTATATAAAAACAGCACGTCCGTGAAGTCCGAGCTTGCGACCAGCATGTCCAGATCCTCGTAGTAATATCTGGGGTCGATGACCGTTATGCTGTCGTATTCTCCTATCAGGAACGGAATGAAGCAGTTGGCGTAGGAATCCTTAAACATCAGGAGACTGCGCCCTGTCTTCGCGCCGCATTTGATAACCATGGACGCGTGGTTTCCGCCAAAAAACACCTCGTAGGGGTCGTCGCCTGTGAGCGCCTCTGTTAAATAGCAGCTTGCCCGAAGGCCGTCGCCCCACTCCACCGTGTAGCTTAGCTCCTGCGCGGGCAGGTAGACCTTCACATCGTCGAGTTTCCCAACAGAAAAACCGCTACTGCTCGTAAGCGTTCCTGAAAATGTGTTATTTACCACGCCGCTCACGTATTTGCGCGAGGCACTTATGCCCAGAGGCTTCGCCGCATATGTAAATGCGAGATACGCCCCGTCAGTTGTCCAGTGGTGGTCCGTGCCGTAGTAGAGCTCCACTGCCCCGCGATTGGCCGCAAATGCTTCGCGGATATCGATGGTTGTGACCGCCCCGCTAACGCCTCTATATATGCCGTCTATATATGTATTCTGATCATCTGTCAGCACGTGGCCAGCCACCTTATCAGAGTACACGCTTATGGCATTGGGCGCTAGGAGCATGTACATGTCGATGTCAGGGTAGCGCGCGCTAAATGCATTGACAGCATTTACCACTGCACTAATCGCCTGCTCGGATGGCTCCTCAAAAACCTCCGCCAGGTGGTCCCCGTCAAGCCTCGTTACTCCCTGGCTGATGGCCTTGCCCATGGTCTCGTCCAGCCCCGCCCTCATCTGCATGACGGCCGCTCTGAACGGAAACTGGTCGGCCTCGTAGTCCTCAAGCCCAGCCATGAAGCTTCCGTCCGCCAAAGTGTCCACATTTAGCTCAGGAATCTGCGCCAGATAGCGCTTCTCGGCTGAGGAGTAGTCGCTGTCAGGATAGGCTAGTGTGAACACGCTCAATCCTAAAACCACAGCGCCAAATGTCACGCCGAAAACCTTATAAAATACTTCGTTTTTCTTCTTCTTTTTGTTTTTGCTCTTCATAATACTTCCTAGAATCTAAAATACAGGAATGGATTGTAGTTGCCTGTCACCAGATATATGACGCAGCACACAAACAACGCCATCGCAAATATGTACAGGAATGTGCAGCCTGCCATGCTCTTCTTAAGCTTTTTCTGGATTGTGCCAACCACAGGCATGGAGAAGAACACTCCGATGACGATCAGAATTCCTCCCGTCAACAGGTAGTAAACTCCCACCTTGTCCACAAAACCGTTGGCCGCAAATCCAAACATCGATGCCACCGTCACCCCGGCCGCGCCAAGTGAGTCCGCGCTAAATATTACCCAGCCGATTATGACTAAGACAATCGTAAATATGTACGTAAGCCACCCCGGAAGCTTAAACTTCGATGTCACGTATTTTTCTAACAGCAGAAGTGCTGCATAATAGAGACCCCAGACCACGAAGTTCCACGCTGCGCCGTGCCACAGACCCGTGAGAAGCCACACGATAAGTATGTTTCTCACGTGCTTGAGCGCGCTTACGCGGTTGCCTCCAAGCGGAATGTAAACATACTCCTTAAACCATCCGGACAGCGACATATGCCATCTTCTCCAGAACTCTGTGACGGTTTTTGACACATACGGATAGTTGAAGTTTTCGCAGATTGTAAAGCCCATCATTCTGCCCAGACCTATGGCCATGTCAGAATATCCTGAGAAGTCAAAATATATCTGCAGCGTGTAGCAGATGGCCCCAAGCCACGCGGTGACTGTGGATACGCCAGAGCCATACGCGGCGATCTCCTCAAACATTTCGCCAAGGAGGTTTGCCAGAAGCACCTTCTTAGCCAGACCGAACACAAAGCGAAGCGCGCCTCTTCCGAAGCTGTAGAGCGTGATAAAACGCTTGTCAAACTCCTTACAGATGTCGCCGTATCTCACGATTGGTCCCGCGATCAACTGCGGAAACATGGTTATGTAGGTTGCAAAATTGACTATGTTTTTCTGTGACTTAACCTTGCCCCTGTAAACATCTATGATGTATGAGAGCGCCTGAAATGTGTAGAAGCTGATGCCCACAGGCAGCGCTAACTTCTTCGCGTGAATGTTTAAACCAAACAGGCTGTTCAGGTTGTCCACCAGAAAACCGAAATATTTGAAAAATCCTAATATGAACAGATTTAGGACTATGCCGAACACGAGAATGCTCTTTTTGTGGTCGCTCTCCCTATCCATCATGAGCCCCACAGCATAGTTCATAACGATGCTGTAGATCATGAGGAGCACATATATGGGCTCGCCCCAGGCATAGAATATGAGGCTCATCACCATGAGCACTGCATTCTTAAACCTAAACGGTACTATGTAGTAGAGTATCAGCGTCACCGGAAGGAATAAGAATAAAAATGTCAGTCCTGAAAATACCATCTTCTATTCCTCCAAAACATCAGTGATGGCGCTCTTCCACGCCTCGCTGTCCTCTGAAACTATGTAAATAGCATATCTTCCCATGCTAAACACACAGGCCTTCTCGAGAAGTGCCATCTGCTCGGGGCCGTACCCCTCGTCAAACGCCTCCATCTGCGATGTGAGTCTCTCGTTCATGACCGCAAGCACCTCCTCGGCGCCCTCCTCGCTTCCCGCGTCAACCCACAAAAACTCGTGCACATCCATGCCCTGCGTGGCCACGTAGTACACATATGCGCTGTAATCAGCCACATTTAAGCCCATGTAGCGCTTCGCGTTAAGCTCGGTTCCAACCTTTGCGCTAAATGTCTCGCTGGCCACGAACTGTGCGCTCGCAGCCTCCACCTCTTCGGCTGTGACATTCTCTCTCACATTTGCCCCTGACAGAAGAAGGAACATAACGCCCACAAGCAGCGCCACGAGAAGAGCCTCTATAGCAACAATCTTCTTCATCGCCTAATCCTCCCAGAGTCCCATCTGATTAGCCATGGCCTGAGCCCAGTAGAGATGGTAAGTTTTGTTATAGTGGGCGCCCGTTCCGTCATCCGCATTGTAAGCAGGGATTGCCCAGACGCTTGCCCTCACAAATGTGCAGTTCTTCTCCTGGGCTATTTCCATGATGATTTCGTTATATCTGCCCATTCTGAAGTTGTTATTCCATCTATAGTAGAAGTCCGGATTGATAGGGATAATCTCCTGCAGATATATCTCGCCGTCAGGGTTAATCTCCCTGTAGGCGTCGATAAGCGCTATGTAATCCCTCTTAAATCCTGCCTCATCCGTCATGTAATAGCCCATATCGTTGACTCCCATGATGATGAGAAGCTTGCCCCTGTAGAGTCTTGCCGCCATCTTGGTCAGGTCCATAAGGTCATCCACATGCGCCGCCCACGAGTAGATTGCGTTGTTGTCTGTAAGTACGCCGCAGTCAACTAGCGACTGTGCCCTCGAATCTCCAACCACAATCACGTCGGCAAACATTTTTCTGATAGCCGGGATGCTGTCCGGGCCGATATTTCTGATCTCTCCAGGCGTCAGAGGTTCATTTTCCTCCCCGCCATTAGCCAGATAGTCGGCAAATGACTCGGCGACGCTCACCCAGTAGGCATCGTCGTAGACCTGCTCAGTCTCCTCGGTCTCGGACTCAGTCTCACTGCTCTCCTCTCCCGTCTCATCAGGCGCCGTGGGCTCATCAACTATCACGATGACCTCACCGCTCTCAGACTCCTTCGTCGTCTCATTCTCCAGCGTTGGCGCCTCGCTCTCCGGCTCCTTCTCGCCGTTCATGGCCGCAATCACGCTTGCCATGTCCGCGGACTCCCTCTCGCCCAGATAATTAATTATGCTTTCGTCCACCACACTGTCTGCCGGCTTCGTACAGCCCACCAGGCCACACGCCATAACTCCCACAGCCACTGTGCAAATGTATCTCTTAAACATAAACTGCTCCTAACGTCAGTTGTTTGAAAATCTTGATAAAAACTGTATGGTTCTCTCCTGCCTGGGGTGATTAAACACCGCGTCAGGAGTTCCCTGCTCGCAAATATTTCCGTCGTCCATGAAGATGACATGGTCCGCCACATCCCTGGCAAACGCCATCTCATGGGTTACGATAATCATGGTTGTATTCTTCTCAGCGAGCTCCCTGATAACCTTCAAAACCTCTCCTGTGAGCTCCGGGTCGAGCGCGCTGGTGGGCTCGTCGAAACACAGAATATCAGGCGCCATAGCGAGCGCTCTGGCTATGGCCACACGCTGCTGCTGTCCACCTGAGAGCTGGTGTGGATAGTTATTCATCCTATCCTTAAGCCCCATCTGCTCCAAGAGGTTCTCCGCATGGTTTTGAATTCTCTCGTGAATCTCCTTCTTCTTGTCCTTATAGCCCGAGCCCTCCTTGGCGAGAAGCTCCTCGGCAAGCATTACATTTTCCCTGGCAGTATACTGCGGGAAGAGGTTGAAGTTCTGGAACACGAGCCCGAAGTGCAGTCTCTTCCTTCTGATCACCTCAGGGTTTCTGCTCTGCGCAACGCTTCCGTCAAACAGCACCTCATTCTTCACCTTGATTATACCGGAATCCGGCGTCTCTAAGAAGTTCAGACATCTAAGCAGCGTCGTCTTACCGCTTCCGCTCGAGCCTATTATTGACAGCGTCTTACCCCTGTCCATGGTGAAGCTTATGTCCTTCAAAACCTCTGTCTGTCCAAATGTTTTCTTGATATTTGATACCTCTAATATTGGTGCTAACATACGCTCCTCCTATCTGAAAAATTCAAGCTTCTTCTCCAATCTTCCGAGAAGAACTGTCAGAATTCCGTTAAATATCAGGTAGTACAGTGCCGTGAAAAACAGCGGCCAGATGGCTCCTGATATACCCTGTGAACCCTTGAGGAACGCCTGTCCTGCCCAGATAACCTCCTGCAGCGCGATAATTCTGGCAAGGGAGGTATCCTTTACAAGCGTGATGATTTCGTTGGACATGGGCGGCACGATTCTCTTGATCATCTGAAGCAGCGTTATCTTAAAAAATATCTGTCTCTTGGTCATGCCGAGCACCAGACCTGCCTCCTCCTGACCCCCTGGCACGCCCTGAATTCCGCCTCTGTATATCTCCGAAAAATAGCATGCGTAGTTGATTATAAATGCTATGGCTGCCGCGCTAAATCTTCCTGCCTCGCCTGTTCCCCAGATATTATTTCCAAACACGAGTCCCGGGAAATAGAACAGTATGAGAAGCTGTATCATGAGAGGTGTTCCTCTTACCACCCACACCACGAGCCTTACCAGCTTCTGTATCGGCCAAATGCTGCTCATAGACCCAAATGATATCACCAAACCTAGCGGAATCGCCCCCAGCAGCGTTATAAAAAACAGCTTGAGCGTCTGCAAAAATCCCACATTTAAGGCATTAACAACTATTGGCAGCTGTTCCAAAAATGTCTCCATAACCATACCACCCTTTCAACCAACATAAGAATAAAACCCTTGCCATGTTTTGCAACCTGGCAAGGGCAAAATATCTACTACTTCTGCTCTATGAGTGATGCCTGAACGCCATACTTCTGAGCTAACGCCTGAAGTGAACCGTCGCTATACGCACTCTTCAGGTAATCATTTAACTTATCCACAAGGTCTGAGCCCTTCCTAAATCCCACACCGTACTCCTCACTATTGAGTCCGATTGTATATGTCAGATCCTCATAACTTGTGCCTTCGCCTACCATGGCTCCTGCCATGAGCAAGTCAACGATTGCCGCGTCTGAAGTTCCTGCCGCAACCTCCATAATCGCGTTCGCCTGTGACTGCACCTCTGTGAACTTAAATCCGTTCTTCTCAGCCTGCGTCTTGCCTGCGCTTCCTGACTCTACCGCAAATGTGAGATCCTTGAGCGACTCCACAGTGCTATACTTATCGGCATCCTCTGCCTTCACAACCACGATCTGCGCGTTCTTACAATACGCATTTGAGCAATCCATACTGCTCTTCACCTCGTCCGTGAGTGTCATTCCATTCCACACACAGTCTATCGTGCCTGCATTCAGCTCAAACACCTTATTATCCCACTCAATCTCTACAAACTCCACCTCAGCGCCCAGGCTCTTTGCGAACGCCTGCGCAAGCTCCGCGTCGAATCCAATCCAGTTTCCATCCGCGTCCCTATAATCCATGGGCTTAAAATCTGTAATTCCCACAATCAACTTACCGTTCTCTTCCACCTTGGCGCTATCTGTCTTCTTCGAAGAACAGCCTGCCATTCCTAAAACCATGGTCGCCGCCATTGCCGCACACAAAAACTTCTTCATTCTTCTCCTCCTTCTCGGTCCTCTACGTTTTCTCTGGGGCGCCTCTCTGGGGGCGCCTTGGCCACCCTGGGTTTTCTCTGGGGACGCCTTGGCCCTCCTGGGTTTTCTCTGGGGACGCCTTGGCCACCCAGACGGTCACGTCGGACTTTATGTTCCTCCGCTCCATGCCTCGGGTTCGTCGCAAAAAACGCTCCTCACCACTGCGGGTGACTTCCGCTCCGGAAATAAAGCTCCTCCGTGCCCTGAGAAACTCAGGCGGAACAGAAGCATTTCCATACTATAGATAATCTCAGGCGGAACAGGAAACTCCAATAGCACCTAGATATCTCAGGCGGAACAGGAAACATTTCCAATGCCTAGATAGTCTTATCCGTTGCCAGAATATTCCCTACAACCACTTCCAACATTTCGAACCGTAAACATTAGTTTCTTATTCAAAAAACTACTTCTGTATAGTATCAATTTAGCAAATTAAAGTCAAGAGGGTTGATGAAACTCCCCACAATGGGGAGTTTTATCAACCCCTATTTTTGATCAAAATATATGATGAGAAGCTGCTTGCGTCGGGGTAGACGGCCAGAGTGTGCTCTAGGTAGTCCACGGTGTAGTTTTTGCCCCAGCTATATATGTCCAGCGTGATGGTTTTGTTGTCGTAGTCGAGGTGCATGCCTCCCACAATATAGTAGTGGGTGGTGACCGGGAATTCCAAGTCATCCTGCCTGAAGTTTACATAGCGGCCCGGGCCTATGGACATGGGCACGGGAATGTCGTTTTCCAGCATGGATATGATGGTGTTGGTTCGTTTTGTGAAGTCCTCGAGGTCGTCCTCTTCTAAGCCGCAGTCCTCCAGGAAATACTTCGCGTCATCGATGGTAAAGCGCTCAGGTGCATCCTTATCAGGCTTATTCCACGAAGCCGTCAGCGAGCAGTCCCTCATGGATGCGCACTTTCTGACGGCGTCGTCTAGGGTAATGCCCATAATACCGCCAAACATTTCGTCAAACACGAAGACGTCGTCCATGGCGTACATCCCTAAGATGTAATCGCTATACGTCTCATAGTCTATGACGCCGTTTTCGTCGGGGCGCACGTCAGTGAGGCCCGCGAGGTTTTCGTGGTGGAGGGACATGTATATGAGCGTGTCTGCCACCGCCATCAGCCCGCACCCCTGCTCCTGCAGCGTGTAGTAGCCCTCGCCTGTCTGGTCGTTGTAAAACCACGACTGGTTGCCGCCCGTGTAGGCCATGTGCTCATAGTCTTCATCGCCGTCGTACATAACGCTTATGAAGTCGTGCGCCAGCGCATAATCGAGCACGCCGGTTTTCGAGCTCTGAGCCCCTGTGGTCTCTTCAGGAAATGCGCTCTCGCTTTCCGAAGCACTGCTCTCTAGCGAAAATGCGCTCTCGCTTTCCGAAACACTGCTCTGCGCGTCAGTAGGACCGCTCTCCACCGTCGTATCTGTATCAGCCACATTATCCGAGGTGGAACATCCTATCAAAAACGCGCCGCAAAGCAGCGCGCATAATTTACTCTTCGTTCTTCTCATCATGTTTGTTTACGCTATCCCTATGCATCAAAAACACCAACACAACTATCAGGAACACCACGACAATCAACGACACAACTACATACAGTTCAGGCTTGGAGCCGTCTGAATTTATGTCGTAATCATCAGCTCTCTTCGTCTCCTCCTGCGCGGAAGCCGAAGTCTCACCGTCTGAAATGGTCTCACCGTCTGAAATGGTCTCACCGTCCGAAATGGTCTCCCCGCCCGAAACAGTCTCCCCGCCCGAAACAGTCTCAGTTTCCGCTGCGGTATCGTCGCTTATCGCTTCCTCTGTGGTTTCAGAGTCATTAAGCGTCTGGGTTTCCTCGGTGGTCCAAGCTTCCTGTGAAGCGTCACTCTCCTCGGTCTCCACGAAACTTCCATCAACCACATCGGACACGGTCTCGGTCTCAGAGTTTTCCTCCTCACCTAAACTGCTCTCCAAAGCCTCAGAACTCACATCTATCGTCTCATTGCTCACGCTGGAGGTTTCAGCATCAGTCGCCTCATAAGCGGAGGTCTCATCCGCTACAGAAGTGGTCGAAGTCGCATCATCCTCAGAGGTTGTCGAAGTCTCCTCCGCCCCAGAATCTGCTGAAGTCTCCTCAGTCCCAGAACTCTCCTGTGCGCTATCCGCAGAACTCTC
>JAILPS010000045.1 GCA_024699325.1 Lachnospiraceae bacterium
CTTGATTATATGGCTGACCTCAGGACGTCTGAACAGTCTCTGAAGCTTTCTCTCTGTAGGCGCATTACCCTTCTGAACCTCAGCTCCACATGTTGTGAGTGAGCTTGAGTTGTGTGCCTTGGAAGAACCTGTAGCACCGCCACAGCCGTCACGGCCTGTGCGTCCGCCGAGAAGAATGATGATATCTCCCGGATCTGATGTAAGTCTCTGGACAGCCTTCCTTGGAGCTGCTCCCATAACCGCGCCAATCTCCATACGCTTAGCCACGTAGTTAGGATGGTAAACCTCCTTGACATAGCCTGTAGCCAGACCAATCTGGTTACCGTATGAGCTGTAGCCTGCAGCCGCACTTCTCACAATCTTCTTCTGAGGAAGCTTGTTTGGAAGAGTCTCTGACAGAGGCTTCGTAGGATCTGCAGCGCCTGTGATTCTCATGGCCTGATATACATATGTACGGCCTGAAAGCGGATCTCTTATGGCACCGCCAAGACATGTGGCAGCACCACCAAAAGGCTCGATCTCTGTAGGGTGGTTGTGAGTTTCGTTCTTGAAGTTGACAAGCCACTCCTCTGTCACGCCGTCAATCTCAACAGGAACAACGATGGAGCAGGCATTGATCTCGTCAGACTCCTCCTGATCCTCAAGCTTGCCCTCAGCCTTAAGTCTCTTAGCGCCCATGAGCGCCATTTCCATAAGGCATACAAACTTGTCAGGTCTGTTACCGTAAACGCTGTCTCTGTCCTTGATGTACATATTGTAGGTCTCCATGATAGGCTCCCTGTAATATCCCTCATCAAACTCCACATTCTTAAGCTCTGTCAGGAATGTGGTGTGACGGCAGTGGTCAGACCAGTATGTGTCCAGAACACGGATCTCTGTCATGGACGGGTCTCTGTGCTCCTCACCCTTAAAATAATTCTGAATGTGGAGGAAATCCTTAAATGTCATAGCCAGTCCCAGGCTGTCATATAACTTCTTAAGAGGAGCCTCCTCCATATCCTTAAATCCATCAAATATAATAACGTCAGCGGGCTCAGGGAAATCTGTTGTAAGAGTCTCAGGGATAACACCGTCATCTGTCTCCCTGGAATCAACAGGGTTGATGCAGTGCTTCTTAACTCTCTCAAACTCCTCATCTGAAATGCTTCCACTAAGCACATATGTTGTGGCGCACTTGATAACAGGCTCCTCAGTCTCCTTCAGGAGCTTGATACACTGCTCAGCAGAATCCGCTCTCTGATCAAACTGTCCCGGAAGTGCCTCAACAGAGAACACCCTGTCGCCATCCTCCTTAGGAAAACTGCCCTCATAGAAAACATCTACAGGCTGCTCAGAAAATACAGTCTTAAGTGACTTCTTGTAGGTCTCCTCCGAAACATTTTCAATGTCATACCTGATAAGCTCTCTAACCTTCGTGCAGGTGTCAATACCCAGATAACTGCTCATCTCCTCTGCCAGCTCTCTCGCCTTAACCGCGAACTGTGGCAGCTTCTCAACATAAACTCGTCTGACGCTCATTTACTGTTCCTCCAGATTTTCTTCTACTATCCGTAGTTGGTTGGTATTATACCACCATAAAACTAATTCTATCAAGTCCCCAAAACGACAATTTATCCATCGCTTAAATCTTCCATTCTGTACACATTGCCCACTATGACAAAAGCGGTGCATGCGCACCGCCAATAATAACCAGCCTATAACCCTGTCCCAGAATAACTATCAACGAATTCCAAAACCTCATCAACAGGCGTTTCTCACGCAATGTCTCGTCTGTATTCATTATGCGAAATGCTTTTCCAAACTAAAGACGTAAAAAGCGGCGCAGATTGTGTCTGCGCCGCCTTAACTTTAACTTATAACTTTTGTCTTAGAATAATTGTTGATGAATTCCAACGCCTCATCGACAGGCATCTTCAAATACTTAGCCACAATATCCAGAGTCATATCTCCGTTTTGATACTGTTCAACAAGAAGCGTAATCTTACCTTCTTCTCTTCCTACTACTCTACCTTCAACTCTACCTTCAACTCTACCTTCTTCTCTACCTTCAACTCTACCTTCTTCTCTACCTTCTTCTCTTCCTTCACGCCTTCCGGCATCTCTCTCCCTCTTAGCAGGGAAATCTATAATCTTACCACGCATAATGTCTTCAACTCCCTTCCATAAAATGTCATAAGGGGAACCGCGAAGCGGGGGAACCTTGTGACCTACGCAAATGCCATTGCCGAAGGCAATTTTAAATGGCATTTGCTCCTTATTATCTTATCATGTTTATCCGCAATCTTTCTTACAACATAAAGCATAGAACTGTTTAAACAGTTCTCATCGTAACCGCTAATCTCGCCACTCTGTGTCAGACTCTCGATTCTGTTTAAAATATCCCTGTAACGTTCAAATAATTCCTCACGCAACGCTTCATCTGTATTCATTATACGAAATGTTTTTTCCAAAGTAAAGACGTAAAACGGCAGCAGGATATACAAATGCTTGTCAAAAATATCATCGATGTCATAATCCTGCATCTTAATGACAGGCATAATATATCCGCCTATCTGCTCACCGTCACGGATCATCTCCACCTGCACAGAATCCGGCGTGTTGCCGGTGCTCCTGAGAAATAGCACTCCAGATTTCG
>JAILPS010000007.1 GCA_024699325.1 Lachnospiraceae bacterium
GCTCTTCTTGCCGTTTAATCCAAACTTTGCCTTCAGCTCCTCATAGACCTTCACGTCAAATGTGGGATACGCGTCCCTGTACACCTGCATCATTCTGTCCATGGAAGCATTGCCCATGTAGTAGAGGTCATCAGGCACGAAGACCATCTTCCCCTTAGCCTCCGGGTGCTCAAAAACATCCACACCGTCAATCTTTATCGTTCCGCCGTCAGCTCTGTAGATGCCCGTGATCATTCGCATAAGTGTTGATTTGCCGGCACCGTTACTTCCAACCAGGCCGAAAATACATTTGTCAGGAATGGTGACACTTATATCAGAGACTGCCACAAAATCATCAAACCGTTTAGTAGCGTTACTAATCTCAATCATACATAATCCTCCCCCTGCACAGATGTAAGCTTATCTAACATCCGTACTATCTCACATAGTACAGATGTTTTTACAATTTGTCAATATTTTTTATACAAAAAAGGCCCAGAAACACTTGATTCTGAGCCTTAAAACTATTTGATTTTCAAAAACTCCAGGAGATCAAAGCATCTGACATTGGTCCACATGCGGTTGATCCGCTCGTTTTCCTGTGCCGGGAAGAAGTACATGATGACACTCTTCTCGACCTCCTCGTATAGAGGATACTGCGCGTGCAGCTGACGTCTGGTCTGATCCTCTGAGCAGGTGATGGTGTATTCTGAATACTCCTCCTCGTCAGGCGTAAAGAAGTAGCCAATCTCGTAGTCGACCACATCCTCCTCATCCTCCTCGGCGCTGTATGACCAGTCCACATACTGGAAGATCCTGTCGTCATCTCCTCCTGAGATTACAGAGGTGTAGCCTATGTAATACATGTTTCTGATGGCATTATCAGGGCGTGCGCAGAAGTTGGCAAAAGCCTCGGCGGCCTGCTGTTTTCTGGGATCCTCCTCTATGCCCTTCTTAAGCATTACCCAGCCGTCAAACCACAAATTCGACCCCTCCTCAGGCATGGCGTAGCACAGCTCCACACCGTCCTCGTCGGCCTGATCCATAGTGTAGACCGCATCTCCTGACCACTGCTGGTTTGCGATGACCTTGCCCGTGACCATGTCAGCCTTGCCGCTGTCAGTCTCGAAGGCGTACATGTTATCCTTGATGTCCGAGAGTATCTCCTCCACTCCTGCCACCGTGTCCACATCCGTGCGGTTTAGCATGGCGGAGAGCTGCTCCTTATAGTCGGGAAGCGCCAAAAACTGCTCATCCGTAATCTGGTCATAGTAGTGAATGGCTATGGCGGCAAAATAAGCGTCTCTCACGCTGTCCTTGATGGTCATTCGCTTTCTGTAGGAGGTGTTTAACAGAAGCTTCCAGCTAGAAGCCTCCTCGTCGCTTATCTCCTCGGGGTTGTAGACTATGCCAAGCGTACCCCACATATATCCCGCGGCGTAGTCGCGAAGCGCCTTGCCGTCAATATTTATGTCGTTAAATCTCTGGGCGATATACGGCGATAATCCCCTGACATAGTAGTTCTCTTCGTTTTCCACATCCTTAAAATCTTCGGAAAACTCTAGGAGCATCCCCTCGTTAAGCATTTTCATGATCATGTACTCTGAAGGGCATACCAGGTCATATGTGTCGCCTATGGTTATCTGGTTATATAACTCCTCGTTGGTTCCAAATGTGGAATATTCGACCCTGACCTTCACGCCGTAGGTCTCATAGTACCACTCTTCAAAATCCTCTATGAGGCTGTTCTCCCCAATAATCTCGGTGCCGTCCTCAAGCTCTATAAGCTCTTCTTCGTCCCAGTCGCCAAGGTCTATATACTCCTCCCAGTTAGAGATGCGAAGCACAACCTCGTCGCCCTCGCTCTCACCTGAGCATCCTGTGAGCAGGGAGGATAAAACAACGCCCGAAGCAATCCAAAAACTACCTCTTCTCATCGTCCGACCTCCTCACATTCATGATTACAACCGACACGATAACCAACAGGAATATGATGGCTGAGAGTGCCCACAGCGCTGTCTTAATCTCTGTCTGGGAGCCGCGGGTCGCATTGACAACATAGGTTGATATGGTGTCAAATGTTGCGGGCTTGGTGTAGGTTGTGATGAAATAATCGTCAAGTGACAGCGTGATAGCCGTCATAAAACCGCTAAGTATGCCCGGCATTATCTGCGGAATTATAATCTTAAACAGGGCTTTGCCTGGCGTGCAGCCAAGGTCTAGTGCTGCCTCATATAATGCGCCGTCCATCTGCTTGAGTCTTGGCATAACTGACAGATACACAAAGGGTGTGCACAGCGCAGTCTGACCTACAAGCAGAGGAATAAATGTCGCCTTGTCGATGTGAAATACCACAATCAGAAGGATGCACACAGAAAAACCTGTGACAACATCCGCATTTACTATGGGGATCTCGTTGGCAAACTCTAGGAAACCTCTGACCCCTCTTCTCGAGTAGAACGCTCCTATGGCGCCCATGGTGCCAAGAAGTGTGGACAAAACCGCCACAGATATGGCCAAAACCACGGTCCCGACCATCATGTTGATGAGCTCCTCCTGCGTAAACAGTGTCACGTAGTTCTGGAGTGAGAAACCCCTGACGCTTCCTATCATGGTGGAGCTTGTGAAGCTGTAAAATGCAAGTATCAGGATCGGCAGGTATAAAAACGCCAAAACCAGCCATATCCAGCCGTGCTGTAAAACTCTTCTCATCGTCTCCTGCCTCCTTCCTCACCTGCAATCAGATGGTTTGTGATTATCGTAAAGAGGCCTATGAACATAAGCAGGATCGCAGATATCAGCGAGCCGTTGTTCCAGTCGTAGGCGTTAAAATAGCTTCCGATAAGGCTTCCCATGATGTATGTGCTGTTGTAAACCATGTCAAGAACCACATAGTTTGTCATGGCCGGAAGAAAAACCATGGTAATGCCGCTTACAATTCCAGGGATGGTGAGCGGTATCACCACCTTAAAAATAGTCTGCCACTTGTTGGCGCCAAGGTCCGCGCTCGCCTCCAGCATAGAGTTGTCAAGCTTCGTCAGGCTGTTAAACAGCGGCATAATCATAAACGGCAGGAAATCGTAAACCATGCAGATAATGGTGTTCATGAAGGGGTGATATGCGAGATTCCCCTCCAAAACCGTGAGTATCTCCTTCATGGCTGTGATCCTCAGCGTGAAGTTAATCCACATTGGAAGCACAAAAACCATCAGGAATGCATGCTTTCTCGCGTACTCCCCCTTGGCAAGGATATATGCCACGGGATATGCGATGAGAAGGCAGATGGCCGTTACCATAACCGCGATGACCAGACTGTATATAAGCGTTCCGACGGTCTTCGCGCTTCTGAAAAAGTTTAGGAAGTTCTCAAGCGAGACATGTCCCTCCCCGTCCGTGAAGCCGTAGTAGAGGATCACGAGGAGGGGAAATATCACGAAGAATACCATAAACAGCGCATATGGTATCGCCAGAGCCTTCCTCTCAAAATTAGATGTTTTCATGACGTCCTCCCACTACTTCATAAACTGGATCTTAATGCTGTCCTTCGGGATGATTACGCTTACGATATCATCCTGGTTCCACAGCGAATCGTCGTCGATCACATAATCGTTCTCCGACTTGCTTCTTATTGTGTAGCTGTAGTGGTCGCCGATATAGTAGAATGACACAATCTGGCCGGTCACGATACCCTCGTCCTTGTTATCGCTCATGTCGCCGTCCTCAGGATTAAAATAAACCACAACATTTACGCCTTCCGTCACTATCTCGTTGCCGGACTTGTCCACAAGTTTTCCGTCTGAGACCTTCGCCTCAGGGTAAACCTTCTTATAGTCCACATATATTTCAACATCCGCAAACCTGACAAAGAGTCCCTTCTCAGCGTCAAATGCTCCGAGCTCGCCCACATAGTGGTTGATTGTGTTGTCATACGGAATAATGTGGATGTTGTCAGGCTCCACGAAGAGTCCAACCTCCGCGCCCGCGCTTAAATGCTTCGTGGTGTGAACCTCCATCTCGAAGTCGCCGCACTGCACGAATGTAACGTAAAATGTTCCCTTGAAATCCGCGCTGGTCACTGTGCCCGTGAGCTGACCCTTGCCCTTCTCGACAATCTCCACGTCCTCAGGTCTTATAACCGCGTCAATCTTGGTTCCCTTCTCAAAATCATCCACGCACTCAAACAGGGCATCCGCAAATCTTGCCTGATGGAATGCCGCCATGGTTCCGTTAAATATATTGCTCTCGCCGATGAAGTCAGCCACGAACACATTAGCCGGCTCATTATAGATATCCTCAGGGGTTCCAACCTGCTGGATGGCGCCGTCAGCCATAACCACAACCTTATCGCTCATGGTCAGAGCCTCCTCCTGATCATGTGTTACAAATATAAATGTGATTCCAAGCTTCTTGTGCATGTTTTTAAGCTCTAACTGCATTTCCTTGCGCATCTTATAGTCAAGGGCAGACAGAGGCTCGTCAAGTAAGAGCACCTGCGGCTCATTTACGATAGCTCTGGCTATGGCGATACGCTGCTGCTGACCGCCTGAGAGAGTCTGGATGTCGCGCTTCTCAAACCCTGCCAGGTCAACTATCTCAAGCGCCTCCTTAACCTTCTTCTCCGTCTCCGCCTTGCTTACCTTCTTCATCTTCAGACCGAAGGCTATATTGTCGTAAACATTCAAATGTGGAAAGAGCGCGTACTTCTGAAACACTGTGTTGATGGGGCGCTCATAGGGCGGCAGCGGGCTTATATCCCTGCCGTTTAGAGTAATCTGACCTGAAGTCGGCGTGTCGAAACCGCCTATCATCCTAAGTATTGTGGTCTTGCCACAGCCGGAAGGGCCAAGGAGGGTTACAAACTCTCCTCTCTTAATCTCGAGATTAATATTCTCGATGACGGTGGTGTTTCCGTCGTAGGACTTTTTGACATCCTTAAGCTCAATTATTGTGTCCTTCTCCATCTTCTCCTCCAAATCTAAACATAACTTTACCGTGTTAGCAGTCTAAAACACTGTAAACTTCAAAATACTAATTTTATTTTTATTTGTCAATACATTTGCCGAATGTTTCTTGCGTGCCCTGAATTATTGATTTATAATGTATTTATGAGACTTTTACAGGCAGTATTTTCTGCCGGCAAAAACACTTAAATACACTAAGGAGGCAATACGATGAAACAATTGAAAAAGCGTATTTTTTCGGCTGTTTTGGCTCTTGCCGTGATAATTGCACAGCTTGTGATTGCTCCGTCCGTTTCTCACGCCAGGGCTTTGGTCCATGTAAACTATATGGCAAATGTGCAGTCCCTGGGCTGGATGGACTGGGTGTCTGACGGCGAGATGGCCGGAACCAGCGCAAGAGCCCTGAGGCTTGAGGGCATACGCGTAAGCACAAGCTTGGACCCTGAGGACCTGGGCGTGCAGTACACCACCCATGTCCAGAACTACGGCTGGATGGCCTGGTCATGTGACGGCGAACAAAACGGCGCCATCGGGGAGAGCAAGCGCTTAGAAGCCATCAAAATCCAGCTTACAGGCTCCCTTAAGAATGACTACGACATATTCTACCGCCTGCATGTACAAAACTTAGGCTGGCTTGGCTGGACTAAAAACGGCGCCCCTGCGGGAAGCGCCGGATATGCATACCGCGTGGAGGGCATACAGATTGTGATACTTCCCGCCGGCCAGACGCCCACACTTACATATCAGGGCGTAACAGGCACCAACCAGAGCGCCTATGTCTACAAAACCGGCAGTTCCACTGTCAGCGTCCCCGGCGCCGACTCCCCGGTCATAAGCTACAGGACTCATGTTCAAAACGACGGCTGGCAGACCTGGCGCACAAACGGCGCCATGAGCGGAACCAGCGGCCGCGCTCTTAGACTTGAGGGCATAAATATTGACATATCAAACACTAACTACGACGGCGACATAGTCTACCGCACCCATGTACAGAACATTGGCTGGCAGGACTGGAAAAAAAACGGCGACATGAGCGGCACCAGCGGCAAAGCCTACCGTTTGGAGGGCATACAGATTTACCTTACGGGCTCTCTTGGCGAGCACTACGACGTTTACTACCGCGTGCACGCGCAAAACTACGGCTGGCTTAACTGGGCCAAAAACGGTGCCCCTGCGGGCACTGCGGGATACGCTCTGAGACTTGAGGGCATTCAGATAGTTCTGGTGGCTAAGAACGCCTCTGCCCCAACTGATGTGGCAGGCATCCACTCCACAGTCGCCTCAGCATTTGTTCGCTCATCCGGCTCTTCCATGCCTGATAACCCCTCTGAGAGCTCTGCCACTTCTATGGACGCTGCAGACTACTCATACACGGTCATCCCGCTTCTCGAGCCGTTTAACGAATACTTCTACATTCTGACAGAGAACCCTGACCCGGACAGTTTCTACTTCGTGGACCCTTCATCTGTCTACACAGACGGCGAGGCTTCCATCACCCCTATGCAGACTATATTTAGCGATGTGACCTATGAAAATGAAGCTACCTACCGCGTGCCGGGCGGCTATATCGCCAGCGGCATCTGCACGGACGGCGGAGTGCTTGAGCTCTACACGAGAACTCTTATCTCCTCCACCCCTGTTCTAAATATCACAACGGGCGAGACCACCTACCGCAAAAACTACAGCACGGCCACGGCGTCTAAAACCATCAAAATCGCCGAACTTGTGGACGAGGTGGACTACCTGATCGACACATATTCAGGCGACAAGACTGACTTCTTCGAGAGGCTTACCGCCATCCAGAGCGGTCTGCAAAGCATTTGTCTCTACTCCGGAACCTACGTGCTTGGAGACCTGGTCAAGAGCACTACCTCTCCTTACTGGGGTCTGTCAACCAGCCCTCACAAGGACCAGGATCTCTATCTTCAGGATCCTTACAGCCGCAAGGGCAGCAAGCCAATGCTTGTGTCATACCTCTATCCGTTCCGCTACGATTCTCTTGGCTTCCCATCAACCATGGGCACTGTCGCCAAGAGGCTTGACTCAACAGTCACCACCGCGTGGAACTCAAACTATCACTACCTGATGGACATCACATACAACGGCACCACCAAATCCTACGGCGGCGCGGGAAGCGGCGGCGGACAGGGTATACTGCCATCGCAGATTAAATACATTTACACATTTGACAAGAGCAGTGACGACGCATATCTTAAGACAACACTCACAGAGCTGGCGGCCATGAACTGCGAGTACGGCACGCTGACCATACCTGACGACAGGGAGGACTTCATCACCTGGGGCGACATCAGAAAACAGGTCGGCGAGGGAAGCTATGCACAGGTTGTGGGCCTGACCTCCATCTACGGCGGCTCAACGAATGTCTACACATATCTCTACGACAACGGCTCAAGCGACAACAGTTCTTCTCTTCAGTGCTACGGCGCGCTTGGATATTTTTCAAATGCGTGGTACGACGGAAGATATTTTAATAGCTGGGAGTACTTCTACCCCGGCGCCACCCTTGCCCAGACAGTCGAGGATGTGCAGCCCGTGCTTATCTTCAAGGACAGAACCATCAAATACCCTGACGATGACAAGGATTACAGATACAACTACGCCAAAATTTCTAACCTGGACAACTACGACACCGCAACAGGTGTATGGAGCGGCTACACAATCTACCGCTACAATGCAGAGCAAAACGCCTGGATTGCAGACATTTACAGCCGCTCTAAATACTACGACAGCACGCAGCGCAAATACCTGGCCATCGAGGACGAGGCGTTTATCGACGCCTGCACCATCACCATGGATGAGGCCACAAACGTCGAGCTGATTGACAGAAACACGAACGTCGCCCCGTCAGAATACCTGCGCTACACCATGGACGTGGCTCCTGGCACCAAGGGAACTAATTAGTTATATTTCTTGACAAACACCACAATATATTGTATGTTTAAGACAAGTTTTAAAATTCTTAAAAGGGGGTTTTGACATGAAAGCAAAACTTGGAATTCACGTTGGTTTTTTTGCCTGCATCGTATTTCTTCTTGCAATGTTTGGCGGACTGACACCACTGTTACTTGTTGCAGGTTATGTTCTGATCTGCGAGGATAACGACTTCCTCAGAATGTCAGCCATCAAGGCTCTTCTGATAGTCATTTTCGTAGCTCTTCTGAACTACCTCATCGGAGTTATTCCTGACATCCTTTTCGATTTGTTCGACTGGTTCTCAAGGATCTTCAACGCAGAGACATCTTTCAACAGCCTCGGCGCTATCTTAAAGATCAACCAGATCTTCAACTTCATCCATTGGATTGTCAACACATGCGAGGAAGTTTTCCTCCTGTTACTTGCATTCTTAGCTTGTGGAATTAAGACAGTTCCTGTTCCATTCGTTGAGAAGCTTATCGAGAAGTACGCCAGCAAAGAGCAGGCTGCTTAATTCAATCTGAAAACACAAAACCCGCGGTACTAAGTACCGCGGGTTTTTCGCGTCTCCGAAGTGATTTGAACACTCGACCTTCCGCTTAGGAGGCGGACGCTCTATCCAGCTGAGCTACGAAGACATATAAAATGTGGTGGTCAAATGACCACCACGCAATAATAACATTTTAGATGTTCTATGTCAAATAGTTTCTGCAACCTTCCTCATCACTTCACAGGATTTACAACCTTACCTGCAAACAATATCACGTCATTCTCCCTGTCATAAATCAGAAATGCATATGGTCTGTCAAGATACACCTCTTTAGGCACAGACGGCTCCATCGCGCACTCGGCCATGCTAACCGCCGTTACTGCTGCAGCCTCAGTTCCTGTCTCGTTAATCTTGATCACGGTTTTCTGGATTATATCAGTTATTGTGAGATAATCATTGACAATACCGTTAAATGCATCATAATCAGCCGCACCGCCAAGCCCCACAACTTCTAACATCTGCTTCAAATCCATGGTGCTGTCATACTCTATCTTCGGCATGCATATAACCACGTCCGTCCTTGTCTCACTCTCAAGCAGTCCTTCGATATCTAACCCCTCTAATGTAAACTCGCCCTCCTCCTTAGGAAGAATTCCCACGAAGGCGTATCTGTTGTTCTTATAACACTTCATAAATCCTGTGGCCACATCATTTTCCAGATATATATCCTCAGAGCTGTACATTCCGTCAAATGTGACCTGGCTTCCATCAAACATCGTGAACTCTGTATCCCTCACAGTTTTCTCGTCAAACTGTGTCTCCCAATCGCCGTTAAAATACAGGGCATTTATAAGTATAGCTGCAGTCTCAGGTTCGGGAACATTGCCAATAATCTTGTCTATCATGCCTCTGGTCTTCTCTGCGCACCAGCTGTTGACCTCCTCCACAAACTTCTTGT
This sequence comes from Lachnospiraceae bacterium, assembly GCA_024699325.1. GTDB lineage: Bacteria > Bacillota > Clostridia > Lachnospirales > Lachnospiraceae > UBA4292. The sequence goes on from JAILPS010000007.1 coordinate 9,323, forward strand.
CAAACTCTCTGCTCTCACACTCTGCGAAATAGTACTTCTCCATATTTGCCTTATAGTTATCCAAAATGTTATAACTATCCCTAATCCATATGGAATTGGCAATGTCCATTATCTCGCCCGCGCCGGCAATATAGTATCTGATGAATTCGTTATACTCCTCCATCGACACTCCAAAATACTCCTCAAACTCCTTCTTCACATCATCATTTGCGCCGTTGGCACACATGGCCATAGCTATATCAAATGACATCGGGCTAAACAACAGATTCTCGCCCTCCTTCTCCGTCGCCAGCTTATCCATAATCTTTGCCACCGCGTTGAAATTGCTCTTAGCCTTAACCTCTGGCTCCTCAACAACCGGATACTCTGTCCTGCTCATCGTGGTCTCCTCCTCTACAGTTCCAGGCTCTGCCGTCGTCGGCTCTGCACTAGTCTGCTCTGCCGTTGTCTGCTCCGCCGTCGTCTCATTGCCTGAAACGCGTCCTGCCGGCTTCTCCGGCGCCTTCGAACACCCTGCAAGCGCCGACACCGCCATCACTCCCGCCAACATAATCATCCTCTTCTTCATAACAATTCCTCCAATTCTATATCCTAATCTCCCCTGCTCGGGGGCTTCCTCCCCTGTTCGGGGGCTCTCTGTGTATATCTTCCCTGTTCGGGGGTCTCTATGTCTAGCCCCTGTTCGGGGCAGGGTATATATTGGCTGAACCTCCCTATGCCTTGCATCTACATATTGCCCCGTCGTGTACTTCTCGGGCAACGCAGGAAGTAATTTTCCAAAAGCGGGAAAACAACTTCCTGCTATCCCGGCCGACTGCGCCATCTATTAAGCCTCGCTCTCGGCAACTCGCATCTGTGATCAAGTTATATAAGGCAGTAATCATTTAACACAGATGCTCAAACAGGCCTCCGCTCGGCTAATTATGCTCGTCGGCCGGGTGCCCTCGTATACACTTCCGTGATTTGTGGCAATTCGCGCAGCGAATTGTCATGCAGCCCCAGCCCATCGCCGTCAGGCGATTTCTAATGGGCTGGGGTTCCAATACAAATGTGATGCGACGGCATCTGGTCGGTTCATCACCACACGTGACCTGCCCCAAACAGGGACGCTATGTTGTGACTGCCCCGAACAGGGTACCCTTCCTTGTGATCCCCCCGAACAGGGGGCTACGTTGTGCAATCCCTGAACAGGGACGCTATGTTGTGAACCCCCGAACAAGTATCTACGTTGTTCCGCCCCCGAACAGAAATAATACCTTCTGTCCTATAAGTATGTTTTTTCAGCCAAAGGTTACAAAAAATCCCCTTAAGCAAATATTTTAACTTAAATCATCTGCTATAAGGGGATTTACCAATTACTAATATACCAATACTGTACTATTAACTACCACGAAATAACTTCGTTGCCGGTCTCGGTGACGAGGACCTGAATCTCCCACTGGGCTGATGGCTTGCCGTCAGCTGTGACGATGCGCCAGCCGTCCTCGGCGTTGTTGTTGATCTTGGCGCTGCCCATATTTACCATGGGCTCGATTGTGAAGATCATGCCGGGAACCAAGAGCATCTGGGTGTTGGGCTTGCCGTAGTAGCCGACCCATGGATCCTCATGGAAGTCCACGCCGCAGCCGTGGCCGCCAATCTCTCTGACAACTGAGAAACCGTTCTCGGTGGCGTGCTTGTTGACTGCATTTGCCATATTTCCGAGGAAGCTCCAGGGCTTGACCTCCTTGAGACCTAGCTCGACGCACTCCTTGGTGACCTCGACAAGCTTTCTCTTCTCAGGGCTTACATCGCCGATCATGAACATGCGCGAAGAGTCTGCGTAGTAGCCGTTTACGATGGTGGTGCAGTCCACATTGATGATATCGCCGTCCTTAAGGATCTCGTCCTTGTTGGGGATACCGTGGCAGATGACCTCGTTGATGGAGGTGCAGACTGTTTTGGGAAAGCCCTCGTAGTTTAGCTGGGCAGGGATGCCGCCAAGCTCCGCGGTTTTGGATGATACCCAGTCGTCGATGTCCTGGGTGGAGCAGCCGGCCTTAATGTTTGCCGCAACGTAGTCGAGAACTGCCACATTGACCTTCGCTGCTGCCCTGATGCCCTCAATCTGCTCAGGGGTCTTGATCATGCTGTGGTTGGGAACCTGATGTCCAACCATGGCATAGCGCTTGATCTTTGCGTCAAATGCCTCGTGGCATACCTTGTACTTCTTACCGCTTCCGCACCAGCACGGATCATTTCTGCCTATTTTTATTGCCATAATAATTATCTCCTTAATAAGTTAGCTCAAACTAACACTTATTCTAACGCTTTCGCAGAAAAATGCAAGCACATAGATTTACAAATGTGCCTAAATCCTATATCTCGCAGCTCTCGCCGAGGTTTTTAACCACAAATGCATAGGCCACAGCCTGGGCTCTGGAGGAGAAATCCTCGGTCTCTAGGAGTTTTAAAACCTCCTCGGGGGTGTAGAACGCCGCGCGGATGCTCTCATTTTCAGAGGTGTGGTCGGAAAAATCGCCCTCCGCCTCGATGAAGGCTATCTGGTTTCTGATGTCCGAGAGGGCCACAGCTGCAAATGAGGGCCGAAGGATTCTCTTAATGCACTTGACCTGAAGGCCGGTCTCCTCGTAGAGTTCTCTGGCGATGCACTCCTTGATGGTCTCGCCCCGCTCCTTCATGCCCGCGCAGAGGTTGTAGATCTCACGGTTTACGCCCATGCGAAACTCGCGAAGAAGCAGAAGTCTGCCCTCGCACTCCGCCACAATGCTGACGCCGCTGACCTTCTCGCCCAGCTCGTCCGGGGAGGTCATGTCGCGGTGACTCACGATTTCGAACTTCTTCTCGTGGCCAGCCTTGTTTTCGTATGTGAGCTCGTAGTTTTTCAGGAAGCCATCCCTGACTTTCTTCATGCCGATAAGTTTCATGCGCCCTCCTATGCCATGCAGATAAATGTTAGGATTACTGCACACAATAATAGCACAATTCCAATGATTAGAGTAGTTTTAAAACCGCGTTTTTTGGCGCGTTTTTCCGCCTTTTCCTGTTTGTAATCATAGTAGGTTTTGGTGTCGGGAAATGACCCGGGGATGAGGCCGTGAAGGGCTTTTCTTCCCGCATAGCCAAATATATCGCCAAAATCCGTGGTTCCTAGAAACATAAATGCTGCTATGCACATGTAGATTAGCGCAGTTATTGACACAGCGTTGGTGATGCTTAGGAGAAGGTTCTCTGAGGATGCGCCTCCCTGTATGAAAAATATGGCAATTACAACTGCCGCCGCCACTGCAAACTGCAGCGCGGCGGCGATTATGTGTTTGTTTTTGTCAGACACTTAACTGTTCTCCAATTCCTGTTTGTATGAGGCGATCTCTGAGGGTGAGCCCATGACAAAATGTCCGGGGGTGATTTCCACAAACTCTGGCTTCTCCACAGAGTAGTCGTGAGCCTTCAGAGGATCGTATACGATACGCTTTCTGTTCTTCTCATATTCCGGGTCCGGAAGCGGAATGGCAGAGAGCAGGGACTTCGTGTATGGATGGAGGGGATGTGCAAACAGCTCATCGCTTGTGGCTAACTCCACCATTTTGCCGTAGTACATAACTCCTATGCGGTCTGAGAAATATTTGACCACGCTTAGGTCGTGGGCGATAAACATGATGGTAAGCCCCATCTGGTGGCGAAGATCGTCCAGGAGGTTGATTACCTGGGCCTGAATGGACACATCAAGCGCGGACACAGGCTCATCGGCGATGATGAGCTCGGGGTCCATGATTATGGCTCTGGCAACGCCTATACGCTGCCTCTGGCCGCCTGAGAACTCGTGAGGGTAGCGGCCCGCGTGTTCGCGCACTAAGCCGACTCTCTCCAAAACGTCGTAGACCTTCTGCTCGATGAGCTTCTTGTCCTTCTCGCCCTTGATGACTAAGCCCTCAGCGATAATCTGCTCAACCGTCATTCTGGGGTCAAGAGAGGCGATGGGGTCCTGGAAGATCATCTGAATCTTGGTTATAAACTTCTGTTTTCCGTCCTCTGCCTTAAGCTTCTTGGCCTTCCTGTGGTCGCGCTTAGCCTCGGCCATGAGGGCCTTCTGATCCTCAATGTAGGCCTTCGCGCCCTCTCCCATCGTGGCCTTGGCATTCTTAATATTTTCCTTGTAGCTTCTGGTTCCGGCGGCAATCCTCACGCCCTTAAAATAAACATTGCCCGAGGTGATGTCATATAGTCTTATGATGGAGCGGCCGGTGGTGGTTTTGCCACAGCCCGATTCTCCAACTATTCCGAAGACCTCGCCCTTTTTGATTTCGAAGGAGACGTCATCAACTGCCTTATTGCCCTTAAAATACTGGCACAGATGCTCTACGCGCAGTAAAACTTCATCATTGTCAGCCATTTGTCTCTCCTTCCTCTCTCTTCTTCTTCATCCTCTCTATTCTGTCCGTGACAGCCTTCGGAGGGTCCACATGGGGCGCGTCAGGGTGCAGAAGCCACGTCGCGGCACTGTGTGTGTCGCTTATCTTAAACATTGGCGGCTGCTTCTTAAAATCCACCTTAAGCGCGTATTTGTTTCTGTCTGCAAATGCATCGCCGACCGGAGGGTAGATCATGTTTGGAGGGGTGCCAGGGATGGCCTCGAGCCTCTCGTTGGTCTCCGTGTCAGGCATAGCTGAAAGAAGTGCCCATGTGTATGGATGTGCGGGGCTGTAGAATACGTCTGAGGCCGTTCCGACCTCCACAATCTTGCCCGCGTACATGACGGCGATGCGGTCGGCCATGTTGGCAACCACTCCTAAGTCATGCGTTATGAATATGATGGAGAGATTCCTCTCCCTCTTGATTTTGTTGATAAGCTCCAGTATCTGCGCCTGGATGGTCACATCGAGAGCTGTGGTCGGCTCGTCGCAGATTAAGATGTCAGGGTTTGCCGCAAGCGCTATGGCGATAACTATACGCTGTCTCATACCGCCTGAGAACTCGAAGGGGTACTGGTAGTAGCGCTTTCTGACGTCAGATATGCCAACCTCCTCCATGAGCTTAAGCGCGCGGTATTTGGCGATTTCCTTGGTTACCTTCTCGCTCATGCCTCTCGCATTTTCCTGAAGATACTCCACGAAGTGCTCTGCCTCCACGGCATAGTTTCTCTGATCAAATGTGGCAATTAGCTCCTCGTAGTGCTCCTTAACCCTGTCGATCAAAAGAAGGATGGTGTCCTTAATGACGTCTAAGTCTACCGCCGCAGAGGGGATGACCTCCCAGGTCGGAGTCTTGCCACGCGCCACAAGTGAATCGTACTTCTTCTGCTGCTTATCGTGCTCCTTCTCGGCCTTCTTATTCTTGATAATTCCCTCGAAGTAGGTCTTTAGGTTTCCGTCTAAGTTTCCCGCAAATGTGTAGGCCAGACCGTCCTTATGTATCTCCATGGGGTCGATGGACGCGCTGATAGCCGCCTTAAGCTTAGAGCCGGCCGCGTCAGTGTCCACCTTGTTTAAAACATCTGCCTCAAACACGTGGCGGTTCTCATCTATAACTGCAACTGCCTGCTTCTTAAGCTCCAAATACTTCGCACCGCTGTGCTCACAGGCCTTCTCAAGCGCCTTCCTGAAGTTTTCAACAGGCTCCCTTGAAACTCCCGCCTCGCTGTAGAAATCAGGGGTTTTTCTGCCAAGCGCCTCCTTCATAAGAGCTGACAGCTCGTTAAGCGCTGACACTACGCCCGGATAATCCTTATTCTCCTTAATCTCTGCCTTGTAGACTGACTTAAGCTTACCTAGAACCTCGTCAAGCTTAGCCGCATCGCTTACAACGCTCTCGTCCTTCGCGCCCTCTGAGAGCTTAATCAGCTCGCGGATTGTGTATTTCCTGTCCGTGAAGGCGTTCTTCTCAATGTGGAAGAGAATATCCTCTATCTCGTCCGCCGCCTCCACAGCATTTTCATGGGCTGCGTTGTAGGTTAGTTCGCGCTTTACGGCGCCTAGCTGTGCCTTCTTGGCATCGTCTGATAGTTTTTCAGCCTCTGCCTGACTCATAAGGCCGCTGTCCACAATTGCTTTGGTGGCCTCGGCGTATTTTTCGTTATAGTTTCTGGCGCAGTAGTTGTTGTGCGCCTTGCCCTTAAGAAGCATGGCCTCCGTGAGCTGTTTTCCAATCCTCATGATTGGATTGAGGCTGGAGAGCGGATCCTGGAAGATCATGGCAATCCTGTCGCCTCTGATGTGATAGAACTCGTCCTCCCCAATCTTTAGAAGGTCCATTCCGTCGTAGAGAATGGAGCCGCCCTCTATGATGGAGTTGCCCGCAAGAATTCCAAGTATCGCCTTGCTGGTTACGGACTTACCTGAGCCCGATTCTCCAACGATTGAGAGGGTCTCGCCCTTATTTAAATCAAAACTGATGTTTCTAACTGCCTGGACCTTGCCTCCGGGAGTTCTGAAGGATACGACCAGGTTTTTGACAGATAACTTCTTCTCCATGATCAATTACCCTCCGTTCCTCTGAGTGATGGATTAAATGCATCTCTCAGACCGTTTCCAAACAGGTTGAAGGAGATCATCATAAGCGAAATAAATATTGCCGGGAAGAATACCACGTGAGGGTATGTCGACAGAAGTGACTGTCCGGCGCTGAGCAGTGAGCCTATGGATGTTCTCGTGGACGAATCCAGATTTACAATACCTAGGTATGTGAGGTTTGATTCGCTATATACAACCGCCGGTATGGACAATACACAGCTGGTTATAAGTGTTCCTATGGCGTTGGGGAATATATGCCTGAACATTAGGCGCGCATCGCTTGCGCCGAGGGTTCTTGCGGCCAGAATATACTCCTGGTTTTTGTATCTGTAAAACTGCATTCTTACTGTGGAGGCCATGCCAATCCAGCCTGTGAGCACGAAGGCGAACAGAAGGGATGGCACCGCGCCGACCTTTCTCGCCAGATGTAACTGGAAGAGGGAAGCCACAACGATGAATGGCACCTCGCTCAGGATATCTGAGATACGCTCCATCACAAGGTCGATTACGCCGCCGTAATAGCCCTCTATCGCTCCGTAGATGGTTCCGATGACCATATTTATGGTGGCAATGATTACCGCAAACAGAAGGGAGAATCTGGCGCCGCTTGCAAGTCTTGTCAGGATGTCCTGCCCGTAGGCGTTGGTTCCAAACAGGAAGCAGGGGTACTCTCCGTATCTGTATTTAAAATATGTGTAGGTGAACACTCTGACCTTGTATGACTTGGCGTCAGAGGTTCCTGTTACTGTGGCGTATTTGTATGAGCCGTCATCTCCCGCTACTCTTAAGCTGTGATAATCTCCGTCATTGCCCGAGGTCTTATAGATAGAGTCCAGGCCTCCCGCCGCATTGATTTTCGGTGTTCCCTTGTTGGTGCACATATACCAGATGTTTGCGTTGGTCTTAAGGGACTCCACCTTAATCTTTGAGCTGTCAACTGCTGGGTAGATTACCTGTATGCCCGTCTCGTTCTGCCATGCCTGGATGGCCTCGTACTCCGCCGTGGTGAGTGTCAGATATATCATTCCATTCTTCGTATAGGAATCAATCTTCACATCGTAAAATGCTATGTTTGAGCTGCTGGATTCGTCAAAATAAGGGTCTCCGTAGACCTTGACAACAGGGTTGTAGCCGGTCTCCATGGCCATGGCTATGTAGCTGTTGTAGATATCCTCCCTTATGGTCGCCTTGTTGCAGCCGTCCCATCCCATGTTGTATAAGAACTTGTAATGTGACTTGGGAAGAAGCTTCGTGTACTGAAGATATGTGGTGTCTGTGAGACTGTTCGTGTAGTTGTTTGAGAAAAATACAGGCACAAATATGGCAAACAGCACCAGAAATGCCAGAATAAATGCTGCTAAAACAGAGCTCTTGTTCCTGGCAAATCTTCCGAGGGCATCCCTGAAATACCCCACGGGCTTGGTGTCAAGCTTCTTATCCTTAATGTCTCCCTCGCGGCTGTAGAATTCAAAATCCTCTTTAGGGATGTTCATGTAATCGTCTTTATTAACCATTTAACGCTCCCCCATTCTAATTCTTGGATCTATGAATCCGTATGAAATATCCACAACTATACCGCTGACAAGTCCTATGAGCGTGTAGAACGCTGTGAGGAGCATGTAGAAGTTATAGTCAAGTGCCGTGATAGAGTTTAGATAGAGCTGGCCAACTCCCGGAACGCCAAATATCTTCTCGATGATTAAAGATCCAGACAGTATGGATACGAACTCTCCTAGAATCATCGGGAAGATTGGTACCATGGAATTCCTGAGGGCATGTCTTATAGTGGCCTGACCTCTGGTCAGACCCTTGGTTCTTGCAAGGAGCATGAAGTCGCTTGTGAGAACCTCTGAGAGCTCAGCTCTTGTGTATCTTGTCAGACCTGCGATGGTTCCAAATGCAAGCGAGAGCACCGCCGGAACCACGGAGATGAACATGGCCCACGAAAAATAATCTGTTCCACTCTTCATCTGCAGGGGGAATATTTTGAGCTTGAAGCACAGAAGATACTGTACGAGAAGCGCATAGACATAGGATGGCACGGATATGAAGACCATAACCATGGTGGATATGACATGATCCTGCCACTTGTTCTTTTTGAGGGCCGCGTATATTCCAAACAGCAGACCCAGAGGAACGCTTAAGAGCATTGAATAAATATTTACCATGAGGGTGGCCGGAATCTTGGACACGAAAACCTTCCACACATCCTGTCCGAGATAGAGTGCCTCACTCACACCCCAGTCGTGCTGAAGCAGGGACCTCTTTAAGAAAATTGCGTACTGAACAAGAATGGGCTTGTTATATCCCAGCGCCTCTCGTCTCTGCAATATCAGGTTTGCATCCTTGCCAAACTGCACCGCGTTGGTCTGCGGCAGAAGCTTGACCAGCACAAAACACATTGTAAGTATGACGAAGAACACGAAAAACATAAGTGCTATTCGTTTTATAACGTACTTAACCATAAAAACTCCTCACATTCCTTAAAAAAGGCATCCCCCCGGTTCCCCGGAGGGGTGCCCATCTGAATGTTAAAACCTAAAACTTAAAACTACTTGTAGTTGAGTGTTCCACCCTGTGCCTTAACATACTCATCCCACTGTGCGTCAGTGTAGTTGTATGTGTAGTACTTAATTCCGCCGAAGCCTAATCCGAAGATGTAATCCTCTGTGTAGTAGTTGATCTGCATACCCTTCATCTGAGCTGACGAATCGTCAACCAGAGGGAGAAGATCGTATGTAGAGAGAACTGCGCCCTCAAGAGCTGCAAGGATTAAGAAACGATCATCGTCAACGCCGTCTGAAGGACCTGCTGAGAACGCCTTAGCATTTCCGTCAGCGTCCATGATTGTGATCTCTGTACCTGCGATAGCTTCTGTCCAATCCCATACAGTTGCAGTGTAATCCACGCCGTCTGTGAGAGTTACAGTGAGCTTCTCAACAGTTGTATCCCATGAAGGGTCATACTGATAATCTGCAGATGTGTAAGCCTCCATAAGTCCGTATGGATCAAGGGCTGAGCCTGTCCAGCCTACGAAGAAGAGGAGGTTAACCTTATTGTTCTGAAGTGCTGTTGCGAAATCGTTGCCGATTGTGTCGTCAAGTGTGAACTCTAACTTGCCCTCGAGCTTGGTTCCCTTCACTGCATCTGTGTAGCAGTTAACTAAGAAATCATTGCCCTTGGTGTATGTTGTTGATGTTGAAGGAATACCGATGCAGATAGATACCACATCATCCTCGTCCATGAGACCTGCCTCGATTGCCTTATCATATGCAATGTCGAAGTACTCTCTTGCCATCTCTAAGTTGTAGCCTGTGATGCTCTCAACTGCCTCGTCAACTGTTGCGTAGAGCTTGCCCTCGCCAACATCGTCGGCAAGACCCCAGAAGTTTACGAGCACCTGCTTAGCCTGCTCAGTTGTTCTGTAGGCTATACCATTCTCAGGGTCAGAGATGATTGTTGTTGAGAAGATACCAAATGCAGGGCTGTTTGTAGGCAATGTCGCAAGTGCAAATGATGCACGGTCAAGCGCATATGAGAGTGCCTGACGGAACTCCTTAACTGTAAGGATGGTCTTGTTGTAGTTGTCACCAAGCTTAGCCTGCTCTGCCTCTAAGGCGTCCTTGTCAGGATTTAATGCGACGAAGAATGTGGAATCGCCTGTAGCATAGTATGTGTAATCTGATGCTGAGTAGCTCTCCATATCCTCTGCGTTAAGTCCGTATGTATCAAGCTCACCATTTAAGAACTTCTCAAGTCTTGTTGATGAGTTGTCAACACAGTCAACAACGATTGCTGTTGTCTGATATGTGTCATCTGAAGCGTCGAAGTAGTATTCGTTCTTCTCCATGGTGTACTGCTTATCCTGCTGGAATGCAGTGAGCTTATATGGTCCGTATGATGCAAATGTGTCAACGCTTGTTCCATATGTGTTTGTGTAAACGCCGTCCTTGACGCTCATGCATGACTCATAGAGATCCTGCTTAACAAGCCATGATGATGTGAGCGAATACAGAAGATAGAAACCTGAGAGAGGCTTCTCAAGAACGATTACGAGCTCTGTGTCTGAAGGTGCAAACATACCAACCTCAGAAAAATCCATGCTCTCATATGTGTGTCCTAAGTAGAGGAACTCCTCCCACTCGACACTTGCATAGTCGCCCTCTGCCTCAGCATATGCAGCGACATCCGCATAGCCCTTTAAGTGAGCGACAAACGTCATCAATGCGTCGCGCACATCGGCGTTAACCTTAACCACGCCTGTCTCGTCTGCTGCTGCGACGATAACTGTATCCCACAGAGTCATATCCTCCTCTGTAAAATAACCGTAATCATAGTAATCCTGAAGGCTGTTTGATGACCACACACCGCCTGATGCAGGCTTAAATCCAAGATCGCTGTCGCCCACTACGTAGTAGCCGTTCTCGTCTGTCTCAAGTTCGTCAGGCATAACATACTCATCGCCTGCGCTGATCATGGTCTGGATATATGCGTGCTGACCTGCGTAGAGGTAATTCTTGGCATTGACAATGCTTAAGTTGCCCTGATAGAGTGTATCAGCTCTGTAGTTCTGAGCCACAGGGTCTAAGAGAAGCTTAGCGCTCTCGACGAAGTCTGAGGCTGTGATAAGTGTTCCGTCATCCCACTTGATATTGTCCTTAAGTGTGATCTTCCATGCTCTTGCGCTCTCGCCCTCTGTTATGCCGTAGCTACCCACATAGTCAGCTGTGACATCCACAGGCTCTGCTGTAGCCATGGAAGGAACAAGCTGGTAGCCGTCCTTGGCATCGTTATAGTCAAATGTGTAGAAACCTGCTGACGCATAGTCTAAGATCTCAGAGTCTATTGCAGTCTGATACTGATGAGGGTTCCAGTTGGTTGGGAAGGCGCTCATGGCATAGTTATATGTGTAGGTTGCCTCCTCATTGACCGGGGTGTTGGTATTGCCGTTATCAGCTGTTGTCCCTTCAGGGGCTGCAGTGGTAACGTTGCTCAGGGTAGGTGCGGCAGTTGTTGTGCCGTCATCTGTGGTCGCGCAGCCCGCAGCAACCACCATACTGGCGGATGTAAGCAGAGCCAACGCTCTTTTTGTTTTTTTCATATTGTTCTCCTTTCCTGAAATATCGACCCTCCCGGGCGTCGATATTAGCTCTTATATAGACATGGAGTGGACTTCTTCTTCGTCTTTGAAGGCCACTCCATGTAAATAATGTATAAATTTTACCATTTACAAAGCCAAAATACAAGTATATTTTCACAAAATGTTCACACTTTGAAACAGAATCGTCGAATCTGTATAGTCAAAAAGGAGACTGGTCACAACAACCGGTCTCCTTTGACTAACATTTATAATGATTATGTGATGTGATGTGATTTAGAGGTTACTTACAGCCTGCTTCATGGATTTGACATACGCTCCAACCTCAGGCGCTGCGTCCCTTCCAAACTGTCCGACGCGCTTTACGATGGCTGAGCCCACAATCACTCCGTCGGCGTTAACTGCCATCTTGGCGGCCTGCTCAGGGGTTGATATTCCAAAACCGATGGCACACGGCACATCCGTGCACTCTCTGATTTTCTCTGTGATGGCTGCAATGTCGGTTCTGATCTCGCTTCTGACACCTGTAACTCCCAGGCTTGAAACCACGTATATGAAGCCCTTGGCCTCCTTCGCGATCATCTCTATTCTGTCGTCAGATGTGGGCGCGATGAGGGATATGAAATCCACGCCGTACTTCTCGCATACAGGCTGGAATTCGTCCTTCTCCTCGTAGGGAATGTCAGGAAGAATGATACCGTCGATGCCAACCTGTGCGCATGTGCTTGCAAATCTCTCTATTCCGTAGGAGAACACGACATTGGCGTAGGTCATGAACACCATGGGTACGGTGACATCCTTTCTGAGTTCTCTGACCATGTCGAACACTTTATCAGTTGTGACACCTCCCGCGAGAGCTCTTATGTTGGCTCCCTGGATTACAGGTCCCTCAGCTGTAGGGTCAGAGAATGGAATGCCAAGCTCTATAAGGTCAGCGCCGCTCTCCTGCATAGCTCTGACAATCTTAGCTGTGGTCTCTAAATCAGGGTCGCCACAGGTTATGAATGGTATAAATGCTTTGCCGTTTTCGAAGGCCTTCTTAATATTACTCATAGATATCCTCCCCTCTGTAGCGCGCGATAGCTGCACAGTCCTTGTCTCCTCTTCCTGAAACCGTCACGACAATAATCTTGTCAGGGCTCATGGTTGGAGCAATCTTCATGGCGTATGCGATGGCGTGGGATGATTCGATTGCGGGGATGATACCCTCTGTCTTTGAGAGATATTCAAATGCGTCAACCGCCTCGTCGTCTGTTATGGCAACATACTCTGCACGTCCGATGTCGTGAAGGTATGCGTGCTCAGGTCCGATGCCCGGATAGTCAAGTCCTGCAGAGATGGAATATACAGGGGCAATCTGGCCGTATTCATCCTGACAGAAGTAGCTCTTCATGCCGTGGAAGATGCCGAGCTTGCCGACATTTAATGTCGCAGCTGTCTCAAATGTGTCGATGCCGCGGCCTGCAGCCTCACATCCGATAAGTCTTACATCCTTGTCCTCTATGAAGTTGTAGAAGCTTCCGATTGCGTTGGAACCGCCGCCGACACAAGCCATAACCACGTCCGGGAGTCTTCCCTCCTTCTCTAACATCTGCTCCTTAATCTCCTTGGAGATTACAGCCTGGAAGTCGCGCACGATTGTAGGGAATGGATGTGGTCCCATTACAGAGCCTAAGCAGTAATGTGTGTCTGAGATTCTGTTTGTCCACTCTCTCATAGCCTCATTTACTGCATCCTTAAGGGTTGCAGTTCCGCTCTTGACAGGGATAACCTCTGCGCCTAAAAGTCTCATTCTGTAAACATTTAACGCCTGTCGCTTGGTGTCCTCCTCGCCCATGAACACAACGCACTCCATGCCCATGAGAGCTGCCGCTGTGGCTGTCGCAACTCCGTGCTGGCCTGCGCCTGTCTCGGCTATAAGTCTGGTCTTGCCCATCTTCTTGGCAAGAAGCGCCTGACCTAAAACATTGTTAATCTTGTGGGCGCCTGTGTGATTTAAATCCTCTCTCTTGAGATAGATCTTCGCGCCGCCTAAATCCTTCGTCATCTTCTCTGCGTAATAGAGTCTTGAAGGACGTCCCGCATAGTCGTTTAATAGCTCTGTGAGCTCTCTGTTAAACTCAGGGTCATTCTTGTAGTGATTGTATGCCTCCTCAAGCTCTATGACAGCATTCATGAGTGTCTCAGGAATGTACTGTCCGCCGTGGACGCCGAATCTTCCCTTGCTCTTCGTTTCCATAATTCCTCCATATATCAATTAATGTGTGTCCGTATGCGCCTTGCGCCTTACACTAACTACAAACCTTCTGATTTTGTCCGGATCCTTCGCCCCGCCGGTCTCCACGCCGCTGCTCACATCTACCGCAAACGGCGCATATTTTTCAAGCGCAGCGCTTATGTTTTCACAGTCAAGCCCTCCCGCTAAGAAAAACTCCCTGTCAAATCCCTCAAGCACTGACCAGTCAAATCTCTTACCTGTGCCCCCGTCGCCGTTATCTAACAAACAATAGTCGGCCGGCGAGTTTTTGGCTCTCTTTAGATCATCCGGCCCCTCGATTTTGAAGGCTTTGATGACCGGAAGGCCGAACCTCTTGACATTTAGCACAAACTCCTCGCTCTCGTGACCGTGGAGCTGAACTAAATCCAACATGTCCATCTTAATTACTTTTTCGATAAAGTCAAGGCTTTGATCGTAAAACACGCCCACAGCCTTAATCCTCTTATCAAGCATTTGCCTAAGCTCCAGGGCATATTCAGGGGTTAAAGTGCGCCTTCTGTTTTCTGCAAATATGAAGCCTGCATACTCGGGAAGCGCCTCATTTACATAGCTTATATCCTCCGGCCTCATCATTCCGCATATTTTTATTCTGCTCATGTGGCCTCCCTTAGTGATTTAAGCTTCGCCGCCTTGTCAGTGGCTCTCATAAGCGTCTCACCTATAAGCACCGCGTCAGCCCCAATTCCCTTAAGAAGGGCAATGTCGGCCTCGTCCTTAACGCCGCTTTCTGCCACATACACGCAGTCCGCCGGGATCAGGCTTCTAAGCCTCTGGGCGTTAGAAAAATCAACGGAAAAATCCTTTAGATTTCTGTTGTTTACGCCTATGATCTTAGCCCCTGCGGCAACCGCCTGGGTAATCTCCGCCTCGTCGTGGGTCTCCACCAGAGCGTCAAGCCCCAGCTCACTGCAGATGCCAAGATATCTTCTCAGTGTCTCGGTGTCCAAGATGGCGCAGATTAAGAGCACCGCGTCCGCCCCCATAACCTTCGCCTCGTATATCTGGTATTCATCCACGGTGAAATCCTTGCGGATCATGGGGGTTTTTACGCTGCCCCTGATCTCTCTGAATATTTCGTCGCTTCCCTTAAACCAGTTGGGCTCCGTGAGGCAGCTTATGGCGTCCGCCCCCGCCGCCTCGTAGTCCTTCGCTATCTGAAGGTACGGGAAGTCCTCCGATATGATGCCCTTAGAGGGCGATGCCTTCTTCACCTCGCAGATGAAGCTGAGTCCGGGTTTCTTAAGTGCCGCTAGGAATCTGTGATCCCTGTTTGGCATCTGCTCGCATTTTGATTTTAGTTCGTCAATGCTTACATGTTTTTTGGCCTCTAAAACCCTGCCCCTTGAATACTCTGCAATCTGATCTAATATGTTTGCCATTACTTATTACTTTCCTCTATGTATGCCTTCATTGTGTTATATGCCTTGCCTGTCTCGATTAAATCCTTCGCAAGCTCGATGCCGGAAGCGATGCTGTCGGCCTTGCCTCCGATGTAGAGTGCGCAGCCCGCATTTAACAAAACTGCGGTGAGCTTAGGTCCCTTCTCCACGCCTGTCAGGATGTCTGTTGTCATCTTGGCGTTCTCCTCAGGAGTTCCGCCCACGATGTCGAGCTTGGAAGCTCTCTCGAAGCCGAAATCCTCAGGCTTTATGGTGTATGTCACGAACTTGCCATCCTTGAAATCGCAGATCTTCGTAGGAGCTGAAACAGAGATCTCATCGAGCTTGTCTGTTCCGTAGACAACCATGCCGCGCTTAACTCCTAAGCTTGTCATAACCTGTGCGAGAGGCTCTACAAGATACTCGTCATATACTCCTAACAGCATATATGTTGGCTTAGCCGGGTTTGTGAGAGGTCCTAAGATGTTAAATACTGTTCTGAAGCCCAACTCGCGTCTGATGGCGCCTACATACTTCATGGATGTGTGATACTTCTGTGCGAAGAAGAAGCACATGCCAACCTTCTTAAGCATGTCAACTGCCTTCTCAGGGTCCTGCTGGATGTTTACGCCAAGAGCCTCCTGGCAGTCAGCTGTTCCTGAGAGCGAGCTTGCCGCGCGGTTTCCGTGCTTAGCGACCTTCACGCCGCCTGCTGCCACAACGAATGCGCTTGTGGTGGAAATGTTGAAGCTGTGGGCTCCGTCGCCGCCTGTTCCAACTATCTCCATGGTGTCCATGCCTGTCTCCACAGGGATGGCCTTCTCTCTCATGGCCTTCGCACAGCCTGAGATCTCGTCGATGGTCTCAGCCTTCGTGCTCTTGGTTGACAGAGCCGCGAGAAATGCAGCGTTCTGTGTGGGAGTGGTCTCACCGCTCATAATCTCTCCCATTACCTGATATGCCTCGTCAAATGTGAGGTCGCCCTTAGCCACGATTTTTGTGATTGCTTCCTTGATCATTGTTTAGTCCTCCTAATATGTTATAGATTGATAAAATTTTTAAGTATCATATGTCCCTTCGGTGTCAGGATTGACTCCGGATGGAACTGTAATCCGTAGATTGGATATTCCCTGTGCATGATTGCCATGACCTCGCCCTTGTCGGTCACTGCTGTGACGCTCAGGCACTCAGGGATGGTGTCAGGGTCTGCGGCAAGGGAATGATATCTTGCCACCTGAAATTCTTCTCCCAACCCCTCGAACAGCGGGCAGGGGTTTTTCACATAGGCGGTTGACTGTTTGCCGTGCATCAGCGTGCTCGCATATGTGACTGTGGCGCCGTAGGCTGCGCTTATGGCCTGATGGCCTAAACACACGCCAAGCGTGGGAATAGTTTTGCTAAGCGTGGCCGCAACCTCCATGGTAACGCCCGCATCCTCTGGTCTTCCGGGACCAGGCGACAATATAATCTTGTCAGGATTAAGCGCCCTAATCTCCTCAACGCTTAGCTCATCATTTCTGATGACCCTGATGTCAGGCTCTATCTCGCCGATCATCTGGTAGAGATTGTATGAAAAACTGTCGTAGTTATCTATCAATAATATCATCACATATCCCTCGCTTCCTCTAGAGCTCTTATGACAGCGGCGGCCTTGTTGATGCACTCCTGATACTCTGTCTCAGGAACGCTGTCTGCCACAATTCCCGCGCCGCTTCTGGCGAAAACCTTGCCGTTCTTCTTATATGCGAGGCGGATGGCTATGGCCGTGTCCATGTCGCCGTTAAATGCCACATATCCGACCGCTCCGCCGTAGATGCCTCTCTTGTTGTTCTCAAGCTCCCCGATAAGCTGCATGGCCCTGATCTTCGGCGCCCCTGAGAGTGTTCCCGCCGGGAGCACCGCGCTTATGGCGTCCATGGCGTCCTTGTCAGATCTTATATCTCCTCTGACCGTTGAGCCTATGTGCATGACGTGGGAGTATCTTACAACCTCTCTGAGTTTTTCAACCTTAACGCTTCCAAACCGGCTCACGCGGCCCAAATCGTTTCTTCCAAGGTCAACCAACATGTTGTGCTCTGCAAGCTCCTTCTCGTCCTTAAGAAGGCCTCTCTCAAGCTCCTTGTCCTCCTCGTCTGACTTGCCCCTCGGTCTGGTTCCCGCAAGAGGAAATGTGTGAAGCACGCCGTCCTCAAGCTTGACCAAAGTCTCAGGTGAGGCGCCCGCAACCTCCACGTCCGTACCGCTGAAGTAGAACATGTAGGGCGAAGGGTTGATGCTTCGAAGGAGTCTGTAGGTGTTTAGAAGGCTTCCCTCAAACGGAGCCTCCAGCCTGTTTGACAGAACAATCTGGAAGATATCGCCCTCGTGGATGTGGTGTTTGCCTCTCTCCACCATCTTACAGAACTGCTCCTTGTCAAACATGGGCTTTACGGGACCTGTAAGGTGCCCAGGCTCGTCGTGAGCCTTCCTGCCATGCCTTATCAGGTCCTCCATCTTCTTAAGCTCTGCCTTAGCCTTCTCGTAGCCTGCCTCCACATTTTCAAGGGACATGTTTGCAATCAGGAGAAGTTTTTTCCTGTAGTTGTCAAACACGATGACCTTGTCAAAAAGCATGAGGTCCAAATCCTTAAAATCCTCTGTGTCCACAGCCGTGGTCTTAGCGGCAGGCTCCTCGTAGCCTAAGAAATCATATGCGAAATATCCGACTAAACCTCCCGTGAAAGGGGGAAATCCGGGAAGCTTCGGACTCTTGTAATCTGCCAGAATTTTTCTAATCTCGTCGGAAGGGTTTGGCGTCACAAAATGCTTATCGCCTATTATCATCTCTCCGTTTTTGCAGGAAATGGAGAGGGTTGGATTATATCCCAGGAATGTGTACCTTCCGGTGCTGTCGGGCTCTACGGCCGACTCGAGCAGATATGTGTGCTCGCTGACATTTTTTAAAACTCTAAGAACCTCCACAGGTGTGAATTTGTCTGAGAGTATCTCGTAAATCACCGGAGCCACCTTGTACTGCCCGGTCTGTGCTAACTGTCTAATCTCCTCAATCGTTGGTCTAAGCATCACATACCTCCATTCAACAATAAAAAACGCCCCTTGAAACCTCACGGTTTCAAGGGGCGATAATAAACTAATCGCGGTGCCACCCTTGTTGGTCATAAGACCCACTCACAGGTACTAACATACCCTGCTCACTGACGTAGAAGCTCACGGCTCAGGCTACTGTAATTCACCCTGCTCCTCACAAACCCATTCGCATCCACTGTTCGTGCTCTGCTCTCACCATACAGAACTCTCTGGATCAAACCCTTATGAATGTTACTCCCTTTGCTCATCGGATTTAAGTTATTTAACTGTTGGAATTGACTTTAGCACAGCAAAGTATGTTTGTCAACATTTTTTTATTTTTTTAATGCAGACAATCTCTCCTCAACCTGTGCCATCATCTTCTCGTAGCCCTCCAGCTTAGCCTTCTCCTCGTCGATCTTGGCCTGAGGCGCGCGGCTTACGAACTTCTCGTTGGAGAGCATTCCGTGTGAACGGGCAAGCTCCTTGGTGAGTCTGTCCTTCTCCGCTGTAAGTCTTGCAATCTCCTTCTCGATATCAACAAGCTCAGCAAATGGAATGTACATGGTCGCCTGAGGAATAACCGCAGAAACCGCGTCATCAGCTATGCCGCTCTTGTCGCTCTGGATGATAACCTCGCTGGCATATCCAAGAGTGGCAAAGAACACGCTGTTCTTCTCGAAGATGTCTCTTACATGCTCCTCTCCTGCCACAACGTAAACTGTGGCCTTCTTTGAAGGCGGCACGTTCATGGATGTGCGGACTGTACGGATGCCTCTTACGGCCTCCTTGATCATCTCAACAGCCTCCTCCTCTGCAGGGAAGTCATACTCCGGCTTAAATACAGGCCATGAGCTTATCATGATTGACTCCTCCTCGTCCTGAAGGTTGCAGAATATCTCCTCTGTCACAAATGGTATGAACGGATGAAGCATCTTGAGAGCGCTTATAAGGACGGTCTTAAGTGTCCAGATTGCAGCTGCCTGTGTTGTGTCCTCGTCGTTATAGAGTCTCGGCTTAACCATCTCTATGTACCAGTCGCAGAACTCCTCCCATACGAAGTCGTAAACCTTAGACAGGGCAATGCCCATCTCATACTTATCCATAAGGTCAGTCACATCCTGGGCAAGCTTATTAACCTTGGACAAAATCCACTTGTCAGCCTGTGTAAGATCTGCAAGCTTAACACCAGATATGTCGGCCTTCTCCATATTCATCATGATGAAACGGGAAGCGTTCCACACCTTGTTGGCGAAATTTCGGCTGTTCTCAACCCTTGACCAGTAGAATCTCATGTCGTTTCCAGGAGCGTTGCCTGTCATGAGAGTCATACGGAGGGCGTCTGCGCCGTATTTGTCGATAACCTCCAGCGGATCGATGCCGTTGCCAAGTGACTTGCTCATCTTTCTTCCCTGGTCATCCCTTACGAGGCCGTGGAAGAGAACCGTGTTAAACGGAGCCTTGCCTGTCTGCTCGTAGCCTGAGAAAATCATTCTGATAACCCAGAAGAATATGATGTCGTAGCCTGTTATCAACACGTTGGTAGGATAGAAGTAATCCATCTCAGGTGTCTTCTCAGGCCAGCCAAGTGTTGAGAATGGCCAGAGCGCTGATGAGAACCATGTGTCGAGAGTGTCAGGGTCCTGAGTCATGTGGTCATGACCGCACTTAGGGCACTTGCCCGGGTTTTCTGCTGCTACCACCATCTCACCGCATTTGTCGCAGTAATATGCAGGAATTCTGTGGCCCCACCACAGCTGACGTGAGATACACCAGTCGCGGATGTTGTCTGTCCAGTTGAAGTAAGTCTTCTCCATACGGTTTGGAAGAAGGCTTATCTCGCCGTTCTTAACGCCCTCAACTGCAGGCTTGATCATCTCGTCCATCTTTACGAACCACTGTGGCTTAACCATGGGCTCGATGGTTGTGTGACATCTGTCGTGTGTTCCTACATTGTGTGTATGTGGCTCAATCTTAACGAGAAGTCCTAACTTATCCAGCTCCTCAACGATGAGCTTTCTCGCCTCATAGCGGTCGAGACCTGCGTATTTGCCGCCGTTTTCGTTGATTGTAGCGTCATCATTTAAAATGTTTATCTGCTCAAGATTGTGGCGCTTGCCAACCTCGAAGTCGTTGGGGTCGTGCGCAGGCGTAATCTTAACGCAGCCTGTTCCAAACTCCTTATCTACATAGGAATCTGCGATTACAGGAATCTCCTTGTTTACGATTGGAAGGAGGAGAGTCTTGCCAACGATGTCCTTATATCTGTCATCGTCAGGGTTTACTGCCACGGCAGTATCGCCGAGCATGGTCTCAGGTCTGGTTGTGGCGATCTCCACAAACCTTCCCTCCTCACCTACGATTGGATACTTGATATGCCAGAAGAAGCCTGCCTGCTCCTCGTACTCTACCTCTGCGTCAGATATGGATGTCTTACAAACAGGACACCAGTTGCCTATTCTTGAGCCCTTGTAAATCCAGCCCTTGTTGTAGAGCTTGATAAATACATCCTGAACTGCCTTCGAGCAGCCCTCGTCCATGGTGAAGCGCTCTCTCTCCCAGTCAGCTGATGAGCCTAACTTCTTCAGCTGGTTGATGATTCTAGAGCCGTACTCCTCCTTCCAGGCCCATGCCTCCTTTAAAAAGCCCTCTCTGCCCAGGTCGTGCTTGTCGATGCCTTCCTTCTTAAGCTTCTCTATAACCTTAACCTCCGTAGCGATGGCCGCGTGGTCTGTTCCAGGCTGCCAGAGAGCCTCATAGCCCTGCATTCTCTTATATCTTATGATGATATCCTGCATGGTGTTGTCAAGGGCATGTCCCATGTGAAGCTGGCCCGTAACGTTTGGCGGGGGCATCACGATGGTGAATGGCTTCTTGTCAGGATTTACCTTGGCGTGGAAATAGTGGTTGTCAAGCCACTTCTGATACAGTCTGCCCTCGATGTCGGCAGGATTATAGGTTTTCTCTAACTGCTTGCTCATAATCGTCTTCTCCTTAAAAATAGAATTAAAAAAGCCCTCACTGTTCTCTCGAACAGTAAGGGCGTAGTGTACGCGGTACCACCTTACTTCGACCTCTCGGTCCTTCATTGGGTCTGTGACATAGACCGGACGTGTCTCCCTACATGAACCTTTCTCAGAAGACCTGCTCAGAAGCTACCTTCCACTTCTCTGTCCGGGACAGCCTTACAGCCGGTGAGCCGTCCTCTCTGGCGGATGAACTAAGTGTACTCCTCTTCGTCATAGCATTTGATGTAAATGTTAAGATGAATAATAGTTACAAAAACCACATTTGTCAAGTAATGTTTTAAAAAATAGCCGTTCTGTATTTTCTCTTGACGTTCTCGATGTATCTGCCGATGGCCTCGCCCCTCCTGATGGAGTCCTTCGAAAACATGGCAACAGTGGGTCCCGTGGTTGCAAGGAGACTGCCCTGGGCTGCCACCTCCTCAAACTCCTCGCGCCATATCTCCTCCTGCTCAGGCGTTATGTCGCCGTAGAGCTCTGAGGGGATGGTGATCTGTGAGTAGAGCGAGAACTGGTAGATCTGCTTAAGAAGCTCCTCTCCAGGCACCTGCTTGTATGCCTCCATAAACGAATCCATGGCCTCGCGGTTTAAGCCGAGCTTAATATATGCCACCGCCATGTGCTGTTTAATCTTCATGTAGAACTCTGCGGGAAGGGATGGATCCTTCCTCAGAACGTCAAACTGATGGTAGATGTGGATGGCTGCTAAGAAGTGGCCGTGCTCCATGAGAAAATCCGCCTTCATAACCTTGCGGTTTGCAAGGGAATTGTGGCGATATGCATCGTATCTGAGCTGGAACTCCTTAATCTCCACCTCGCTGTAGTAGCGAAACTCCCTGAGGATTGATATGAGGAGTACGCCGGCGCCCGCATTTTCATCCTTCATGGCGCAGATGTGGTCTGCCGCCGCGCCAAGGCCTAACTCGTCCCTTATGAAGCTTATAAGCTCCTCGTCCACGAAGCCCTCGTCTATCAGATAGAAGTTATTATAAATGTAGTATGACAGTTCCTCAGCACTGTATATGAGAAGTCCTGTCTCCCTGATTTTGTAGGGGTGAACCGCAAGTGGTCCACTGCACAACAAATATGCGCTCATTATCTTACCGCCTTATCAAAGTGAAATCTCTCGCCTAAGTACCACACCGCTGGACGCAAACAGCTCGCCAAAGCCCATGTCCTTAAGTGTCACCAACAGCTCTGTCTCAGATGTAAATTCTAAATCCATGCCGACTCTGGTTGTCTTATTCGGCCTCTCAGGGAATTCCCCGAGGGTAATCCTCTTTAGAGTCGACTTCTTAACCCCTGCGGGCGTTATGTTGATATCAATGGAGTCCGCGTCGTCTAGTATAAACTCTGTGTGGGATTTGGTGTCATACCAGCGCTGGCCTGCGCTAATTAGCGTCAGCGTCTTAGGCGCTCCCGCAACAACCATGTTGATGCTGACAGACGCCCATATTCTTCCGTCGCAGATCATGACATACGGCACAACAGGCTCGCTTCCCTCTGCCATCTTGGCCGCCCACACGGCACCCTTGGCAAACATCGCGTTGTCGAGGAACACTCTCCTCCTGTTGCAGATGGTTTTGAGTGACTTGCTGCCCCACTCCTGAATTCCCAAAAGTCCGCGGCCGGTCATGTAGACATTGGAGATAATCTTGCCGCTAAACTGCCTGTCAACGCATGCGGAGAATATGTTGTCGGCAAGCTTCTTGCCGGGCTCACTCTCCAGGATATCGAGGCTGAAGCCCTCCTCGAGCTCTGTGACCTTCGCCTGCGCAATCTGAGGGGAAACACCTCTCTGAATCTGGCACTCGTAGTAGCTAAGTCCCTCGCTTGACAGATCAAACAGGACCGAATAGTTTGCCAGGTTCTCAGCCGGCTGTCTTAAGAGATAGTAGAGGAAGCTCTCCGTATGGCTTATGACCATAACGCTGTCCTTATCCACTCCCGCCTTCACGGCGCTCTCCACTATGCAGTTTACCAGAACGCAGTCGAGCTCCTTCACGGTGAACACAACCTTGTCGATGTCCTTGCTGTATTTGGCTGTCACATATTCAAATGCTTCGCGGATATATAACTCCAAAAGGTCGCTCGCCTGATAGGTCGTGCCCTCAAGTGTAGAGTAGCCTCCCTTCTTCACAAGCCTTAAAAGCTTATCCACCGCAATTCCCGAGCCGAACAGCGCCATCTCGCACGCCGCCGCTCCAATCTTCCATTCGTCACGTCTTCTAACCTTACAGATGGTGGTAGGAATCTCCTCCAGATCGTCCGTAAGCTTCACATTTTCAACTTCTTTTTTATCTTCGTCATATATTGCAATCTGTGTGTAGGTATCGCACAGATCAAATCCTATAATCAATTTGTCGCTCATAACACAAATTCCCCATTACATCGTTCTAAATAAGCTTGCCACAATATGCTGTTTCTTCTCGTAGTTTACAAAAGCATCCTCTAACTGCTTATCCTGCTTGGTGGCGCTCAGTCTCGCAAACTCGTTGATTACGTCAAACTGGCTTCCGCCTCTGGCAAATGTGAGATCGTCAGCGATAAGTTTTCTTGAAATCACGCTTATCACATGCCCCTTAATCTCCTCGCTTATGCCATATTCATAGGTCTCATCGGCAAATATTACAAGCTGACTTACAAACACGCCGTCATACATTTTCTGCATGATGGTGGTCACCTCGTCGTCCGTATCCACCCTCTTCATGGTGAGGAATACGCGGCTTGCCTTGCTTGAGCGGTGCTCAAGTAGGAGTTTTCCGTTAAGAGTTGCCGGAACCTCTACCCTGTTCCACAGCTTCGAATAGAAGCCAAACAGGAGTCCCTTGTTTACAAGCTTGGTGAGCAGATGCTCACATATGCTATTCTGCTTCTCCAGAACATTCTCGTTCTCCGTCAGATAGTAGAGAAGTGCTATGGAGATAATATCTATATCCCTGTATTCGTCCTTCACGAGATTGTTTACAGAATCCCCGTAGAGAATGTCCGCAATCTCAGGGAACACAGTGTCGTCGATTGATCTGTTGTTTACAAAATATTCGTAGCTCACCATCACGTGATAAGCTCTGACCACCATATCCTTGCAGTTGCCGCTCTGGCGGTAGATTGCAAACACCCTGCCCAAATCCTCGATGTCGTTACTAAACATCATCTGGGCTATGACTCTCTCAGGAAGATCGTAGACATTGCCGTTGCCGCCCTCGCAGGTGAACAGAAGTCTTCTCATCTCCTCATTCGAGCCGTTGAAATATTTGCACAGATAACCGCAGAGGTTGGCTGTGGTGATCTTCTTGCCAAACAGATAAAGCGCTAAGTTCAAAAGATATGGCTCGTACTCCCCTCTGTTTTCGCCAAGCCTGTACTCCGCAAGCTTAAGCAAGCTGTCGTATTTTAGGCCATTTACAGAGTTTTTGCTGATGTATTCGTACACCTCGTCTAAGTGTCCGCTCCTGACCATGCACTCTAGCGCCTTGCGCCTGTCGTGGTATGAGAGTGATATAAGGTCTAAGCTTAGGAGGAATTCATCCCCTATGGTCTTATCCTTGCTCACACAGTAGTCGAGGAGTCTGGACATAATCTTGGCCTTAAACATCTCAGAGACCTCAGCCGACAGAAGAAGCTTCTCCATGGGCTCCCTCTCAGCCTCGTCCTTCATAGGCTTCTCCACAAACGACATGACGCGCTTGACCATGAACACGAGGTTGTCAGGATATACCTCCTCGCACTTTTTGAGAAGCTCCGGCTGCGCAAACAGAAGCTCCTTCTCGTATGGCACGTCCGTGTATCTGTTGCCAAACTTATCCACGAACATGATAAAGCTGTCTTCCGTGTAGATTGGCGCATAGCAAATGCCGTTTTCAAGCTCGTAGCTGTCCTCGTAGTTTAGCTCAGGGCATCTCACCACAAGCTTCACAAGGTTTTTGCCCGAGCATCTGATCTCGTAGGCGCTCATGAGCTCCGGAAGCACGCTTGCAAGCCTCTGGTCAATCATTTCCTGATATACGAGAGTTCTGTAGAGCGGCACAAGCTTCCTGCTTATGCGGCCTGACAGAAGCTGGCTGATGGCATACTCCTCCATCTGGTCGGCATACTCCCTGTAGACCTGGGTCTTGTTGTCGTAAAACTTCAGGATGTTCTCATAGATGAGCTCCTTATAGTCATCCCTCATGTCCTGGCTGTACGCAAAATACAAGAGCACTGCCTGAGGAAGCGGCTTGTCGAAGTTCTCAGGAAGGGATTCTATATAGGCCTCGTAGAGTCCTACGATGTTAAGCTCCTTCCTGACACCCCTGTCAAACCACTTAAAATACTCAGAAGCCTTCCTGCCGCATCTAAGCAGATAGCTGCAGATGTTCTCCAGGATCTGTCTTCTGGGGTATTTGTCATAGATGTTTTCAAGCATCTTAAGTGTAAATGTGTTAAATGTATTCTCAAAGCTGCTGACTCTGGCAGCGTTTATGGCCAAATCCTCTGAGAGAATTCCCCATCTCGCCCCAAAATGCAGGCACTGAAGCTCGAATTCGTTGAGCACGCGAAGAAGATCCGGCGCCTTGCGATAGTTTTCGCAGGCCTCCAGATATAAAAGCGGGCTTCTAAATCCTCCAAGATAGAGTTCCTTAAGCCTTAAAACTGACAGGCTCTGGTTCTCCCTGACGCTGGAATCCGTCCTCATAAGCATGAGCATGAGCATAGGATCCTGGCCGTTTTCAGAGTAGTACTTCATGATGAGCTTGGAGGCTGTGTCTAACTGCTCCTCGCTCTCGTTGTAGAGAGCTCTTATGTAGAGGAAGAAGCAGTAGGCGCGGTTGTTTGCAAGCCTGTTCTTCATGACCTCCTCGCGGACGTCGTCTAAGTACTCCTCGGCTCCCGGAATGTTTCCATCGATCAACCTGAAGTAGATTAAGAGAAGTTTCTTCTCCCAGCTCTCCGGGTCCGCGTCACACATTTTCTCTGCGAGCTTAATAGTGTTTTTAAGCTCTGTCTTGTGGTTTCCATTCTCGATAATGGCAACCCTGTATTTGATATACTGTTCTAAAAGCTCGGCGTAGATTATCTTCTGCTCAAGACTCTGGGTGCTTGAAAAATGCAGCTTATCATTCACGATAACCGTCACGGGGGCCTTAATCTCTCCCCTGGCGCTTGTGATTATTATATTGCCCTCGTTAACTCCAACTCCGAGGCTCGCCTCGTTTATGTGGAAGTTGATGGCGGCTGTTCCATCCTCGGCAAAAGCGTCCGTGGTCATCATGCTCTCGCCGATAACAAGCCATGGCTTATCTGTGGAAATGTTTAATATGCCGTAGCCCCAGGTGTTCTTCCTGATGGTCACGTTGCCGCTTAAATCCCCGGTTATCTCCTTAAAAACAATGGGCTCGCTGTCCACTGTGTAGACTAAGGATTCCTTGGCCTTATTGTATGCCAGAAACTCCTCCAGGCTTCTTCTCTCGTTCTTGTCCACAGACAGTGTCTGATAGAGAGCCTGGCGGTTTAATTCCCTCATGAACGGGAGTCGCATGAAATTAGCTGACTTAAACAGGCGCATAGCAGCCTTCTCGTCGTCTATGACGAAGTCAGCAAAATCATCTATGGAATGAAGCACTCTGCCCCCGGCTCCGTAGCCCTTCTCCTGCATGTCAAAATAGTAGGATATGGTTCTGGTTCCAGAGTTGGTCACAAGCGTGACCGCTCCCTCAATCTGAGCCTGTCCGGACAGTCCCATGGTATTGATCTCCAGACCAATACTTATGTGTCTTCCGAAAAATGTTGGCGTCAGCACGGTTACCCTGCTGTGAGAGCTGTAGGCAACACCCTTAAGCTGTGCATTGTTAGTGACCTCGATAACTATCTCAGTCCTGTGCACAGAGTCGATATTAAGTTTCTCGATTATCTCTTCCGGCGAAATGCGAAACTCAGATCTTCTGTATTCAACCTGTCCCGCCGCCAAATCACGAATTCGATCCTTCATACCAAAACTCCTTGAAAATTATCGAAAATAAACCAACCTTAATATTACATCACTTTTTTGTTTATTTCAACAAATATTTGGCCATATGCCAAATAAAGCCCCGAGGAAATGTATATTTCCCCGGGGCATGTCCTGTTTTAGTTAAATATTAGTCTGTTTCTTCTGCATTACCCTTAATGCGCTTCATGTGCTCGGCAATATTCTTCTCATAGCCCATCTCTGATGGGTTGTAGAATGTCTCCTCAGTGAGGCCGTCCGGAAGGTACTGCTGCTTCACATAGTGGTTTGGAAAATCGTGGGCGTACCTGTAGCCCACGCCGTGTCCAAGCTTGGCAGAGCCCTTATAGTGGGCGTCCTGCAGATGGGGCGGTATGGGCATGGTCTTAGTCTCCCCCACCATCCTCATGGCCTTGTCGATTGCCAGATAGGAGGCGTTTGACTTGGGCGCACAGGCCACATATATGGCGGCCTGGCTTAGAATAATCTGTGCCTCCGGCATGCCGACGCGCTCTATCTCCTGGGCTGCGCTTGCGGCCACAACCATGGCCATGGGGTCAGCATTTCCAACGTCCTCGCTGGCGCAAATCATGATTCGTCTGGAGATGAATTTGATATCCTCCCCGGCGTAGAGCATTCTCGCCAGATAGTAGACCGCGGCGTCCGGGTCTGAGCCGCGCATGCTTTTTATAAATGCGCTGATGGTGTCGTAGTGGTTGTCGCCGTCCTTGTCATAGCGAACTGCGCGTTTCTGGATGCACTCCTGGGCAACACCCAGGTCAATGTGTATCCTTCCGTCCCCGTCCTTCTCTGTGGTCAGTATGCCAAGCTCGATGGCGTTAAGCGCCTTCCTGGCATCGCCGTTGGCAATCTCCGCCAGAAAATCAAGGGCGTCGTCGTCAATATAGGCGTGGAAGCTTCCCATGCCCTTCTCCTTATCGTTCACTGCTCTGAGGATTAAGGTCTTGATATCCTCCTTCTCAAGGGGCTTAAGCTCAAATATGGCTGACCTGGACAGAAGCGCGTTATTTACCTCAAAGTAGGGGTTCTCCGTTGTGGCGCCTATAAGCACTATGGTTCCGTCCTCCACGAACGGCAGCAGATAGTCCTGCTGGCTCTTGTTAAATCTGTGAATCTCGTCGATGAAGAGGATGGTTCCCCTGCCGTACATTCCCAGGGTTTTCTTGGCCCCCTCAACGACCTCCTCCATATCCTTCTTGCCGGCCACCGTCGCATTAATCTGCTTAAAATCCGCCTTCGTGGTGTTGGCTATGACCTTCGCAAGCGTCGTTTTGCCGGTGCCCGGAGGCCCGTAGAATATGACTGAGCTCAGCTTATCCGCCTTAATAGCCCTGGTCAGCAGCTTATCCTTGCCCAAAATGTGCTCCTGACCCACCACCTCGTCGATGGTTGTGGGGCGAAGTCTGGCCGCAAGGGGCGATTCGTCCTTCATCTTCTCTTCACGCATGTAGTCAAATAAATCCATGATTACCTCTGTTTTGCCGCGCGTTTTCTAAGTGCTGATTTTATGGCTCTAAGATTTGCCTTAAAGCTTAATAACTCCTCGCGCGAAATTTTTTCAGATGAGTAGGCAGCCTTCTTATATGTTCTGGCAAACTCTTCTAATGCGCCTTCGCCGCCCTCTCCCTGATTAATTATATTTACAAACTCTGTTATGGTGATGTTGTCGTCATCTGTAAGCTTCTTAGCCTTCAGATATGCGCACATACCCTGATATAGTTTTAGAACTCTCTCGTTGTCGCCAGAGTAGAAGTGAACTATTCCAGCCTTTTTGTCCCTGTAATTCTTATAGAACCTGTAGAGTATTACAAGGCCAAATGCTATGGCCGCAGCAACGATAATTCTTATGATTACAGCGATAACATTTCCTGCGCCTGAGTTCATGAAGGCAGCGACGACATTGGCCGTGTTGTCGCTTCCGTCAAAATTCGTAAGACTTCTCCACAGATTGTCATAGTTTGTGGAATCGTCGTCAGGTCCTGAAGGAGGTGTGAACTCCACCGGAACCCAGCCGTAGCCGTTTAGATACACCTCAACCCACGCATGGGCTCTCGAATCGTCAATCTCAGCTCTTACTACCGCTGTTTTTCCAACATTTGCCTCGCCCTGCAGATAGTCCTCGTACTTCTCATCCGTCAGAATATCCGCATCCACGACATCGCTCATGGACACCACGTAGCCCTCAGCGTATCTTGCGGGAATCCCCATGGTTCTTAGAAGAAGCACCGCGCTGGTGGCAAAGTAAGAGCAGTAGCCCTCTTTCTGTTTTTTTAGGAAATACAGCACAAAGTCCTCGCTTTTAGGCGTGACACCCGGGTTTAGTGAGTACTTAAATTCCCGCACAAACATATCCTGTATCTGGGCTATAATCTCCTTCTTGGAACCGCCAAAGCCCCTGTCCTCACAGTAGCTCTTCAACATCTGTCTCACGTTATTGACATCCAGCTCATTGTTGGAATCCATTACAACCATCGCCGAACCGCTGTCCACTCCCCAGATGCTTAGGTAGTTGTCATAGACAAACTTGTCATATTCAGTTTTTACAGGCGCCTCCACATATTCGCTGTCCCAGATATCCTGATAGACGTAGTATGTGTACTCCTTATAGTCTTCTGCCCCCTCATAAAACGGCATTCTCGTCCACAGCATGACGCTGTCATCGTTGCTTCCAAAATACCCTGTGAAGAAGTGTCCGCCACCAAAATCCGCCTGTGTGTGATATGGGCAGATTACCGTGTAGGGCGAGATTATGGGGTCCGCAATCTCTACTCTTAGCTTGCCCTTAAGAATGGAGCTGTCCGTCTCCATAAGCTCCTCCAAGTGATCCGCCTCATAGTTAAACAGATCCCCGGCATTATCAAATTCATCACAGCTATCCACAAGGGACGCATCCGTAAACGATGTGGTCCATCTGGTGCTGTAGTAGTTGGTTCCAACAAACGACTTGAGATATACAGTATCATAGACATATGGGGCAAATGTGACTATGAGATCCGTCTCGTAGTCGCTGTATACAGTGCCGTTTTGTCCCAGACTACCGCTGTTTAATCCGCCGATTGCGTCGTCCCCGTCGCCGTCCCACAGACTTCTAAGTCCGTAGAGTAAAACCTGCTTCACAGTTTCTGTAGTGCTCTCCTTAGCGCTTACAAGCACTTCGTTTTGCCTGTATTTTGACGAGGGATACAAAACCGCCATAAACACCGTCACAAGTGCCAGAAAAGCTCCGCTTACTGCGCCAATCTGGGCGATTACCGTGCCGTTTGAATAGTGCACATAGTAGTTTCCATGCCTTATGTGGATTCTTCTTATGTCCTTCTTGCCAACCGGCATGGAGAACTGGAAGCTGTGCCTGTACAGAAAACAGGTCACGATGGTAAACATCATCAAAAATATAACCACGTAGCTTGGAACAGCGTCAAAATACATCACCATAAACAGTATCGGGGCGATGGTCACAAACACCGTAAGCGGGCTCTGCTCGTTGTTAAACACGAAGTTTAGAAGCACCATGATGGCAAATCCCATGGTCACGAGAAATGCTGTGACCGTGGCCACATGCTGCTCCTCAAACTGCTCATTATAGGTCTTCTGGAAGTCCATCTCCCAGTAGTCTGACAAAAACTTGTAGAAGTCATTCAGATAGCCGTTGAGACCGCTGTTTATGTACTGTCTGAAGGTTATAAGTATGAAGGTAAATGCTATAAATACAATCACATAGCCGATATTCTGCCACATTTTTCTGACATTCATAAGTGACAGAAGAGTCGCAAGTATGACATATATTCCTATGGTGAAGGTGAAATTATATTGAAGCTTAAAGGACGATGCAAGAAACACCGTGAGCCCCGTCACTATGGAAAACATAAGGACAGCATTTGTAAGGGCATGTCTTAACTTATCCGTGCCTGAAAACTTCGCGGTTTTGTTCACCACGTAGATGCCGGATATCTGACCTGCCCTCTGCGCAAGATATTCCTCGCGTTTAAATATTTTTCTGCATGTATTTTTAACTGCGGAAAAAAACTCGCTCATCCCTACTCCTCTAGTGTTTTATCCAGTAGCAATGTGACAGAACTCTGTCGTTTGCTGACACATTGAACAGCTCCTCGTATTCGCCCTCAATGCTTTCACATTCCTCGTATGCAGGGCAAATATAGATAAACTCCCCAAACTCGTCCATGGTCTTCTTACACAGGTCTACTGCTAACATGGGCTCTAAGCTCAGGGCCTCGTAATACATTTCGCTAAGGACCGCCACGCCCTCTGCATAGGTCGTTATGTCCTCTCTCTTAAGCTCGCCAATCTCAGGGGCATAGAAGCACAGCGTGAAGGGTCTCTTCTCCTTCATGAGGTGCTCTAACAGCGTCATATAGGCGTCAAATACTCTGTCAAAGGCGATATTGGTCTCGTACTGAAGCTTGGCGCTAAGCGCCTTCACGTCCGGCTTATAGAGGTTTACAAGCACCAGCACATCATTTGACGATATGGCGCCGTACTCCTTGACGATAAGCTTCTCAAGCTTCGTGGAGAGCTTCCAGTGGATGCGGTTTGGCTTATCGCCGGGTCTGTAATCCCTGGTGTCTATGACCTGGGAGGAATCGTTGCCCTTAACGTCCTGCTCCACAAGCTCTGTAAGCCCCGCGCCTCCTATGGCCTCAGTAGAAAACTCCGACTCCACGCTCTGGGCGATTATGACCACTGAGGAGTTAAACTCCATGGGAATCTTATAGCTGAACATTCCCGTGTAGTCCCATATCTCTGCCCTGCCTGCCGTGATATTAACACAGCCGCAGTAGTCGCTCCTTATGTTTAGCGACACGGACGCCTCCTTAAACGCCGGAACGCCGCAGCATATATAATAGGTTTCAGGCTGTGCGTAGAAGGCGTTCTCCATGTTGAGGCTGATCTGCGTTCTTGCTATCGGAAGATACCCTGAGGTCTTCATATTAACCCTCACCGTGATCTCCTCGCCGCGGTTTACCTGCGAGGGGACCTCGATGGCGACCGTCAGCTTATCCCTGCTATAGCGAAGCGCCAGATAGGACACTACCGGCAGAACAATCATGGCAACCATGACCACCACAAAAAAATAGTTTACGAAGAAGCAGAAGAACACCGCGAACATCGCAAATATACATATGTAGCACAGTCTGGTGTAGATATTTTTAAACATTGTCTCTCCTATGCTTTAGGTAACTGTGTCGCGGCGGCAATCTCGTCAAGCGCCGTGTCAACTGTGTATCCCTTGGCCTTGGCCTTCGCAGACAGCGTCAGTCTGTGGACAGCCACCTCGTGGAATACGTGGAGCACATGCTCTGGAAGAACATAGTCGCTTCCCTCCATGTAAGCCACAGCCCTGCTCATCTTGAGAAGTGACAGGCTGGCTCTCGGGCTCAGTCCGAAGGTGAAATAGTTTTCATTTCTCGTGTTCTCCGTGAGCCTTACAATATAGTCATAGACAGAGTTGTGCACGAATATATTCTTGGCGGTCTCCTGCATGTTCCTGACATCCTCAAGCGTCACGAAGCCCGTTAGCTCTGAGAGCACATCGCCCACATTGCCCTTCAGGATATTCACCGCGTTTTCGTGGTCCGGGTATCCCATGGACAGTCTCACCATAAAACGGTCGAGCTGCGATTCGGGAAGCTTCTGGGTTCCGGATGAGCCAAAGGGGTTCTGGGTTGCGATAACCACGAATGGCTTAGGCAGCGCTCTTGTCACGCCGTCCACGGTAACCCTTCCCTCCTCCATAACCTCAAGAAGTGCGGACTGGGTCTTAGGAGAGGTTCTGTTGATCTCATCAGCTAAGAAAATGTTGCAAAAAACCGAGCCCTCTCTGTATTCAAACTGTCTGGTCTCGCTGTTAAACATGTTAAAACCCAGGAGGTCACTTGGCAGAACGTCAGGGGTAAACTGAACTCTGTGATAGTCAAGCGACATGGTTTTAGATATGGTCAGAGCAAGCGTTGTTTTGCCGACGCCCGGAATATCCTCTAGTAAAATATGGCCCTGCGCGATTATTGCCGCCAGAACCTTCTCAATTATATCATTCTTGCCCTTGATGACCTGCTCAATCTGAGACATTATCTGCTGTATCTGTTTCTGCATGTTCTCTCCTTCTTGATGTTGATATTCTTTTCTCAAATCATTGACAGTTTACCACATTAATCATACAAATTAAATAAGGATATTCCAAAATTTCCATAAACTATGGTCTTTTTTGCATATTTACTGAATAGTTTATTATAACGCCAGGTTATTTCTATGACACAAAAGTGTCAATTATAATTTTGCGCTATTCCATTTATTAATTTTTAATGAAATTGCAACTTATATATATACAAATGTTCAAAAAGATGGTATGCTCATTCTAGTCGAAAAGTATAGGAGGTAATATAAATGGAAAATAACATCGACTACGCTGCAATTGGACAGCGACTTAAGGCTTTCCGTAAGGAGAACAAGATCACGCAGGATGACATCGCTAAGGACTTAGGAGTAACTGTTGCCTACATTAGCAACATCGAGAACAACAAGGTAAAGATGAACCTCAAAGTTTTATCTTACTATGCTACCAGATTAGGAGTGTCTATCGATTACCTTCTTTACACAGATACCTCTAAGACATCTTCGCTCGATGCAGAGATCATCAAGCAGATTAGCACCCTCTCAGATGATGAGAAGGAGAAGCTCATTAAGATGGTTCGCATCTACAAGAACGAGCAGTAATCCAAAACCCGGACCTATGGTCCGGGTTTTTGCTGTCTGCATTTCCTGCCATAAGACGCAAAAGAGCCGCAGCATACACTGCGGCTCTAATTCCAAGAGAATTATCTCTTTAAGTTCATGTTGATGAGCTTTTCCTTCATCTCAGCTTCCATCTTAGCCATCTCAACCTCGGCATCAGCTCTCTTCTTGCGTCCCTCCTCCTGAATCTTGATTACTTCGTCAAGAGTAGTGATAAGTGAGTTGTTTGTAGCCTTCAGTGTCTCGATATCTACGATACCGCGCTCAGACTCTTTAGCTGTCTCGATAGTAGCCATCTTTAAGTTCTCGGCGTTCTTCTTAAGCAGCTCGTTTGTCATCTCTGTTGTGGCACGTGTTGTGTTGAGTGCCTCCTGAGAGTGAGCGATGCCAAGAGCGATAACCATCTGGTTTCTCCAAAGCGGAATTGTGTTAACCAGAGTTGACTGAATCTTCTCGCTCATAAGTGTGTCGTTGTTCTGAAGAAGTCTGATCTGAGGACCCATCTGTAAGCTGATGGTTCTTGTGAGCTCAA
The DNA here is from genome assembly GCA_024699325.1 of Lachnospiraceae bacterium. Classification (GTDB taxonomy): domain Bacteria; phylum Bacillota; class Clostridia; order Lachnospirales; family Lachnospiraceae; genus UBA4292. Next base: position 43,944 of record JAILPS010000007.1, read on the forward strand.
GGTCATAAACCTTCTTCTCAAAACGGTCAAGTCTTGTCATGAGATCGTTAACAGCCTGTGCGTCCTCCTGAAGACCTGTCTCCTTAGCCTTAGCCTGGAGTGCAGGAAGCTCAACAGTCTTAACATGCTCGATCTTCTTCTTGCCGGCAAGAATGTACATGCTCAGGTTCTTGAAGTAAGCTAAGTTCATCTCATACATCTTGTCAAGCATTGCGATATCCTTAAGAAGCTGTACCTGATGTCCCTCAAGCTTCTGCTCTACAGCCTTGATGTTGTCATCAGCCTTCTCATACTTAGCTCTAAGCGCGATAACCTTGTTAGCGCCTCTCTTGAAGAAACCGAAGATTCCCTTATCCTCCTCAGCGTCGAAGCTCTTGAGCTCTGTTACAACCTCTGCGAGATCCTTGCCTACAGTTCCGAGATCCTTCGTTCTCACGCTGCCAAGTGCCTGGCTTGAGAAATCAGCGATGTTCTTCTGTGCTCCGGCACCATACTGCATGATACCGTTTGTGTTTGCGAGGTCGATCTGCTGTGAGAATGCCTCAACCTGCTCAAGCTCTGCGCTTGTGAGCTTCTGCTCCTCAGGTGTGATTGCGTCGATCTCTTCCTGTGTAGGAGCCTTAGTCTCCTCAACCTTCTCCTCTACAACTGGCTCTCCAAAGCTCAGTGTAGGTGCTGGCATGTCAAATGTTAATTCCTTCTCTTCTGCCATGATACCCTCCCATATTTTAATTATTTTTAAATGTCAATCCGTCTTCTTTTAAGCCCTCCTGTGAAAGCATGGTCTGAAGCACTGAAATATCCGCGCTGACCTCCATGGTCACATTCTGGTACAGCTTGTTTGACAGGTTCTCGAAAGCCACATTGATCATGTCAAGTGTCTTCTCAATCTCCTGCTTGGCGTTGACTATATTCTCTCCCTGAACAGGCTGCTGGTCGAACTCGTAGTAGTTGGTGACCAGCTTAAGTGTTGTAGGAAGATAATATTCCATAAACTTGTGTATCTCTGAGAGCTTCTCAGGATGCTCCTCGACAATCTTGAAGATCTGTCTTCCGACAACCTCTAATCTGTCGAGCTTGGCGGTGATCTCCTTGCCTGGAATTAAGTCGTTGGCGGCCTTGATCTGCTTCATGTAGTTTTCGCCCTTCTCTAAGGTCTCACGAAGCTCGTCGCTCTTTCTTGCCTCCTTCTCCTTAAGGTACTGCTCATCGCTCTTGTTTGCCTCTGCGGCAACCCTCTGCTGATAACCAAGCTGAGCATTCTTATACTGCTCGTAGATCTCGTTGGTCATCATAATGTACTGCTCCTGGCCGTCAATGTGGGCTTGCTTGAGCACACCGTCCAGAATCATTCTTCTAAGATCCTTCTTGACTCTCTTCTTGTCAAATCCTGTGGTTGTACATATCTCGTCAAGGCTCACATAATCCTTGCCCCGAAGAATTCTTACATAGGCTGAATATCTCTTGATCTGGTTGGCTCTTGTGGTGTTATGATATGCCAGGAATCCAAAAAAGCCGCCAAATACAAGCCCCATCATCAATCCTGTGATATTAAAGCCGGCTATACTTCCTATTGCGCCCGCCACACAAAAGAGTAATATAAAAAATGAGAACCCTGCCCCTATTCTGTGCAGCACGCCCTTCCACGTGGGAACGTCGTCGATTATGGCTCTGGCCGCCTGGCGCGCCTTCGTCCTCTCGATCATCTCCTGCTGGCGCTTAAGCTGCTCCTGGCTTCTTCTTCGCATTTCCTCAGGGGAAATACCCGGCCTTGGCCTGCTGCTTATGTTTGATGCGTTGCCTGAAAATGCTCCGTGGATGTCGTTAATCACATCGTTAATCCACTCTGTGGAAGCTGCAACCGAGTTTCTTATCTGCTCGCCAACGTCGTCGTTGTAGCTCTGGTTGTTGTTTGGATTATAGCCGTTATTGTAACCGTTGTTATAACCCTGACGGTTGTTGTTATAGCCGTTATTGTAACCGTTATTATAGCCCTGGCGGTTGTTGTTATACTGTCCGCCGGCGTTATAAGTTCCGCGGGTATTATAGCGGTTGTTTCCGGAATTGTAGTTGTTATAGCCGTTATTGCTCATGTCCCTCACCCTTATGTCTTAAACAGACATCAATCACTGTAATATCTGACATTATCTATTATCTTCTGTAATCTCTCATATGAAAATGTGCTGTCGTAGCCTGGCATGCCGTGCTGGAGTGACAACTCCTTCGTGTAAGCCGACCACGGTATCACATGAGGGTCCTTGTAGTTAACTCCCCACTGTGTGACCACAAAATCATAATCGTAGCTGTCGGTCCTGACCGTTCCGTCAGGGTCCCTGACTATCTTGACCTTCGCCACTCCGCCAAGCATGCTCTCGGTTGTATTCTGCATGGAGATCAGGTTCCCCAGAGAATAGTATATGAGAGTCTGATGCCCCGTGGTGGAGGTCACCATATTGACCTGCTGAACAACATGTGGATGTGTACCTATTATCAGGTCCACCCCCTTCTCGCACAAAAATGCTGCCATGCTCATCTGGTCGTAGTTTGCAAGCGTCTGGTTTTCTTCGCCCCAGTGCGTGCACACCACAATATAATCCGCCTGCGCCTTCGCAAGCTCTATGTCAACTGCCATAAGCTCCTCAGTCATGCGGTTGACATAGACCGAGCTGCTCCATCCGCAGTTGGAACCGTAGGTGTAATTTAAAAATGCAATTCTTATGCCGTTGACCTCTCGTATGGGGATGGTGTTTCTCTCCTCCTCCGTGAGGTATGCTCCAGTGGTAAGTATCCCCGGGAAGTTGTCGCGGATATAGTTAAGAGATATCCTGAGTCCATTAGCCCCCTGATCAAGAGTGTGGTTTGTGGCCATAGTTATGACATCAAACCCCACATTATAAACCGCATCGATGATGGTGGACGGCGCGTTAAATCTGGGATAGTTGCTAATATCAAGCTCTGGCGCCGCAACCGGGACCTCCTGGTTTATAACAGCCACGTCAGCCGTCTTCACATCAGATATGATATTCCTGTAGAGGGAGTCAAAAACATAATCTCCGTATGTCTCCATGGCTCTTCTGCTAAAATCTATGTGAATCAGGTTGTCACCGTACGCTATAAGGTTAACCTCGGCAGGTTCCACCGTCGTGCTCTCGGGGACCGTCTCGAAATCCTCTGTCTCTGAAGTCTCTGAAGCCTCTGACTTCCCCTCCTGTGTCTGCTCTTCTGCCCTCGTTCTATCCTTAAGAACATCGATCACATCGGCAAGAGTCGTCTCCTTAGGAGCCTCATCATCTGACCTCACACAGGACTTGACACACAGGATAATTATAACTATAAACGCAAGCAAAGCCGCACAGGCTATTATCAACCTCTGCCGCATCTGCTTTTTTCGCTTTTTTAATATATATTTTTCTCGCCTGTCCATAAGAATCCTCTCGTATCATAACATATCTTCAACCATTTGAAAATATATTTGACGGTTTTTTGGCGATTTTTTTTAAAATTGTCCCCTAACTTCTATGAGAGGACCGCCCTTATGCTCGAGATAGTCGGCTGTTATGGTAACTTTGCCGATATTTGGATCCTTCGGTATCTCGTACATGATGTCCAACATGTACTCCTCTATGATTGCTCGTAGCGCTCTGGCTCCGATATCCTTCTCCATGGCCTTTTTGGCGATTATCTCAAGGGCCTCATCCGTAAACTCAAGCTTCACCTCGTCAAGGGCTAAGAGCGCCTCGTACTGCTTGATTATGGCATTCTTGGGCTCCTTCAAAATCTTCGCCAGCATATTCTCGCTCATGGCCTCGAGAGTCGTGATGATTGGCAGACGTCCCAGAAACTCAGGTATCATTCCGAAGGCTCTCAAATCCTCGGTTGTGACCTTGCTAAGTATGGTTGTGTCGTGGTCATATTCATCCTTAAGCTCAGCGCCGAATCCTATGGATGACTTCTTTAGAAGTCTCTTCTTGATGATATCCTCCAGGTCAGGAAATGCTCCGCCGACGATGAAGAGAATATTCTTCGTGTTTACATTTACAAGTGGAACCATGGCGTTCTTGCTGTTGGCGCCCACGGGCACCTCCACAACGCTTCCCTCTAAGAGCTTAAGCAGGCCCTGCTGAACGCTCTCGCCGCTTACATCCCTGCTGTTTGCGTTCTTCTTCTTGGCGAGCTTATCAATCTCGTCGATAAACACGATGCCCTTCTCGGCAGTCTCCACGTCATCGCCTGATGCCGCAAGCAACTTGCTTAAAACGCTCTCGATATCATCACCTATGTAGCCCGCCTCTGTAAGAGATGTGGCGTCCGCAATCGCAAGCGGAACCTTGAGCATCTTCGCGAGAGTCTGAACTATATACGTCTTGCCGCAGCCCGTAGGTCCGATCATCAAAATATTTGACTTCTGTATCTCCACATCCGGATTCACAGGCGCTAAAATTCTCTTATAGTGGTTGTATACCGCAACCGCAATCGCCTTCTTAGCCCTATCCTGTCCGATTACATATTCATCAAGCTGCGCCTTGATCACGTGGGGAGCCGGAAGAGTCTTGAGCGTGAGCTCAGGCTCCTTCTTCTTAGGCTTCTCCTTCGCCTTGTGGTCTGCGGGCTTCTTCACAGGGTCTATCTTAAATGTTGCGCCCGACCCCTTCGTAAGCTTCTCTATCTCCTTCATGAGTTCCTCAGGATCGTCCATGTTTCCCACGATCATGTTTGGAGGAAGCGTCATGTTGGAAAAGTCTGACTTATTCACCATGTCCATGGTTCTCTGCATACAGTCAGGGCACACAAACATTCCTCCCGGAACCTCCAAAAGCCTTCCCACCCTGTTCTCCGGGCGGCGGCATATTGAGCAGTAGCGAATCTTTTTGGTGGGTGTCTCCTCAGTCTCTTCCTGCGCCTTTTCGTCAGTTCCCACTTCCTCTAACAGCTCGTCATTATCCTTGATATTGTTATCTTCCATAAATACCTCTCTCTATTTAACATGCGCTATTGCGCGGCAACACATTTAAACCTTGAAAATTATATCATCATTTCAAATCTTATACAATTAAGAAAACATTAAAAAGCTGTTTATGGAATAAAAATCGTACATCTGATGCCTGAACATGCAAAAAGCCGCTGCATTCCTGCAGCGGCGCGAATTATTTTCTGATGTTCATATTCTGGATGTTGAAAATCTCCTCGATTGAGGATGGCATATCGTCGTCCGGATAGCAGTGCATAATCTTCAAAAACTCCGGATAATGCGCCTCGAAGATGTCCACCAACTGAGGGTCGAAGTACTTGCCCTTCTGGTTTATAATCTCTATTCTCGCATCCTCGGGATCCCAGGCGTCCTTATAAACACGCTTGCTGACAAGCGCGTCGAAGAAGTCCGCAAGTGACACGCACTTGGCGTAGAGGCTGATCTCGCCGTCCTTCATCCCCAGATAACCTGTGCCGTCGTAGTGCTCATGGTGCTGGAAAGCGATGATGGAAGCTATCTGCATGATCTCGCCGGGGTATTTTTCAAGCATTTCGCGGCCGTAGAAAACATGCCACTTCATCTTGAGATACTCCTCCTCGGTGAGCTTGCCGGGCTTCTCCAGTATCTCCGGCGGAACCGCAATCTTGCCAACATCGTGCATCATGGCGCCCAGTCCAACCTTCCAGACCTCGTCCTCCTCCATGCCCAGGGCACGGCAGAGCACCTTCGTGTATTCGCTCACGCGGCGCACATGCTGTCCGGTCTCCTTAGACTGTGTCTCAATAAGTCCCGCAAGCGCAGCCACCAGGTTCTCCTGGTCCATATAAAGCTCATTATTCTGTTCTGTCAGCTTCTTAAACAGATGCTGAATTCTGTTTGTTATTCCATAGCACACGCAAGCTATTGCAAAATACTGTATGAATCTTGGAACCAGCCCGTAGTACACAACCTGAGTCATGTCGTCGAACAGCTCGGCGCCCTCCATGCCCATCTTGTACGCTGAAATGTGCGAAAAGATCATGACAGGAATGCCCAAAACGAAGGTGTACAGCAGACATCCGATATCACAGTAGAGACATGACAGCACTAGCGGAAATGCGAGAAGCATGACCACGTTATGCCCCATCATGATGTACATATATCCTATGAGCGCCACTATGAGCGACAGCACAAAATATCTGATGAGTCCACTGTTCAGTTCCAGAAAATCATATATTATTGTAGGTATGAACAACACGACCAGAGCGATGAAGCCCGCCGGATAAATGTTGTCCGGATGCTCGAAGCATCCAAGCTTTGCAAATATTACGATAAGTGCCATGAAGATCATGACCAGTCGGCAAATAAAGGCCAGCGTCTTGTTTGCCTCAATGGTGTGATCCTTGCGCATCGACTGAGAAAAATCTATAGTCGAATTTTTCTTACCCATATCCAGATCCCCTGATGATTATTTAAATCTGCGTTTATCCCAGACAGAAAACTATCCACTAAGATAAAGCCAAATAATACCAAATACATTCTATCGTATTAAAAAGCATTTTTCTACTGTTTTTTTGTTGTAAATACGTACATAATTACGCAATTTTTACATAAAAAATCAGGGGAGTTAAAAAAACGCCCCTGATTATGTTTAATTATGGATTGAATTTACCACTTAGTGATTCCTGTAATAGTTGATAAGACAGCCGTCAAGAATGATCTGGCGCTCGTCATCTGTCATCTCGCCTATCTGGAGTGTGAACTCCTTAAGAGAGCCGTCGCTTACCACGTAAGCAGGGATCTTGGACTGCTTGTCGATAACTGCCTGGCGGATGCCCGGAACGAAAATGTAGTCCAGATTCTTGAATGGAAGCTCCTCATCAGGGAAGATGAATGGCAGCATACCCCAGTTGATAAGGTTTGAGCGATATCTCTTGGTCGCATACTCCTTCGCGATATTAGCCCATCCGCCTAAAACCTTCTGGCAGGATGCAGCCTGCTCTCTCGCAGAGCCGTCGCCAGGCTTTACAGCGTAGATAACTGAGCCGATACCTGTCTTCTTACCCTCCGCCTCAGGGAACTTCTCCTTGATGGTGTGGAAGATATCCTTCATGTAAGGGTATCTGCTACCTATGCACTCGCCCTCTCTTCTAAACTCCTCAACCTCTCTTACCTCCTTGGCGCGTCCAACGTACTCAGGATCCTTTCTTGACAGAGTAAACTCTGCAAGTCCTAAAGGATTAGAGCGGTATGAAGATGTCTCACCTGAAGGGATGAGCTCATCAGTTGTTGTTACAGGGTCGTGGATCTCAGCCACAACCTTTAAGAGAATATCGTCTGTAAGGGCAACCATTGAAGGCCAGTCCTTGATATTAGGTCCAAACTTAACCTCAACGCTCTCGTCAGCCTTGCCGAAGCCATCGTAAACTCTGTTCTTGTAGATGGTCTTGTCGAAGTAATACTTAGGCTTAGAGTAGTTGACATCGATGTCTGTAGCAGGTGTTAAGAAGCCCTTGTTGATAGCTGTAGCTGCGATGGATCTGGCATCCATAAGAGCAACTGAAGCAATCTGACCGTTGCCAGGCTTAGAGCCCTCGCGGTTAGGGAAGTTACGTGTTGAGTGACGGATTGAGAAGCCCTTGTTTGAAGGAACATCTCCGGCACCAAAGCAAGGTCCGCAGAATGCTGATCTGATGGTCGCTCCGGCATCCATAATCTTGGAGATGGCGCCGTTTTTGATGAGCTCCATGAAGATTGGCTGTGATGCAGGGTAAACTGACATAGAGAACTCGTCAGCTCCGATGCTTGCGCCGTTCATAATATCTGCCACATCGCAGATGTTCTCGAAGCCGCCGCCTGCGCATCCTGCCACAACGCCCTGATCAACATAGAAGCGTCCGTTCTTGATCTTCTCCTCAAGTCCAAGTGTCACGCCCTCTCCCAGAGAAACCTTGGCTCTCTTCTCAACGTCTGCGAGAACATCCTTAAGGTTTGCGTTGACTGTCTCAATCTCGTAGGTGTTGCTTGGATGGAACGGCATGGCAATCATTGGCTTGATTGTTGAGAGGTCAACCTCTACAACGCCGTCATAATAGCTGACCTGACCAGGATTGAGCTCCTTATAAGCCTCCTTGCGGCCGTGAATATCCAACCACTCCTCGGTCTTCTCATCTGTTCTCCAGATAGATGACAGACATGTGGTCTCGGTTGTCATAACGTCTATTCCGATACGTGTGTCGACAGAAAGGTTAGATACGCCAGGTCCCACAAACTCCATAACCTTGTTCTTTACGTATCCGCAGCCGAACACCTCGCCGATGATGGCAAGTGCCACGTCCTGAGGACCTACGCCCTTCTGAAGGCTTCCTGTGAGGTAGATACATACAACCTCAGGGAGATTTACATCGTAGGTTCTGCTAAGAAGCTGCTTAACCAGCTCCGGGCCGCCCTCGCCGATAGCCATGGTTCCAAGAGCGCCATAACGTGTGTGGCTGTCTGATCCTAAAATCATCTTGCCGCAGCCTGCCTGGTTCTCTCTGGCATACTGGTGAATAACTGCCTGATGAGGTGGCACATAGATGCCGCCGTAGCGCTTGGCACATGAGAGGCCAAACATGTGATCATCCTCGTTGATGGTACCGCCAACTGCGCAGAGGCTGTTGTGGCAGTTTGTGAGGATGTAAGGGATTGGGAACTTGTCAAGTCCGCTGGCTCTGGCTGTCTGAATGATACCTACAAATGTGATATCGTGTGATGTCAGACTGTCGAACTTAATCTTTAACTTCTTAGGATCATCTGATGTATTGTGTGCCTGCATGATGTTGTAGGCGATAGTATTTTTAGCTGCATCTTCCCTGTCAGCGCTCTCGCCGACCATAGAAGCAATCTTAGCTCCTGCCTCGGCGTTATCCTCAACCAGCTCCACGCCGTTTACAAGATATGCGCCGTTTTTCCACATTTTGACCATAGTCTGTTTCCTTTCTGTGTTGCCTTATTAATTCCAAATCCACAGTATATATGAATTTTAAAATCATTTCAAGTGTAAATTCAAGTCTCGCCCGGATCAGCCATTCACATCGTCAAGCTCGAAATCCATGAGTTTTAACAGTGACAGATCCGCATCCGGCTCAGCCACAAGTCTTCTGGACTGGTTGAGGATGGCGTCCTCAATCTTGTTTCTGACGAGACGGCCGTTACCTGCGTCCATGGCTCTGGTCATCTGAACCATGTTGTAGTAGGTGAGAAGTCCGTCGAGAGCCTCGTCGTCGATCACATAGCCCTTGCTCTTTGCGGTGATCTTGCTGATTTCAAGGAGCTCCTCGCCTGTGTAGTCAGGGAAGTTTATGATGTTAGGGAAACGGCTCTTGAGACCTGAGTTGGCGGTTAAGAACTCCTCCATCTCGATGGAGTAGCCTGCCAGAATTACGATCAGGTTGTCGCGGTTATCCTCTATGCCCTTGACCAGTGTGTCGATTGCCTCTAAGCCAAATGTGTCATCCTTGCCTCTGTAGAGTGAATACGCCTCGTCGATAAACAGAACGCCTCCGATGGCTGACTGGATCACCTGGTTTGTGAGAGGTGCGGTGTGACCCACATATCTTCCCACTAAGTCCGCTCTTGAAACCTCTATGAGCTGTCCGCCTGTGAGCACCCCGATGGCCTTCAGATACTTGCTGATAATTCTCGCGATGGTGGTCTTACCTGTTCCAGGGTTACCTGTGAAGATCATGTGCTTATTGACCTCGCCGGCCTTAAGTCCCTGCTCGCGGCGCTTCTTCTGGACGCTGAAATACTCCTCCAGGCTGAAGATGTATTCCTTGACCTCCTTAAGCCCGACGATGTCGTCCATCTCGGCCTTAATCTTGTCAATCTCTCCTGTGTAGCCGCCGCCAAGGCTTGCGATAAGGTCGGTTCTCTCCTCGCCGATAACCGCGATTGTTGCGCCGTCGCAAATCTCAAGCTTAAGAAGCTCGTCCCTCTCGTAGTCGCCCTCAAGCTTCATCTGTGCGAGAGCCTTAAACACGTCCTCGTAGTAGTGCATGAGGCCTGCCAGACCCCTGCCCTTCTCCGTGTAGACAATGCTGTTTTCGACAAAAGCCTCCTTATCCGCCTCAAGCTTAAAGAAGAGCTTCTCAGCCACCTGCTTAACCAACGCGTCATAGCATCTGTTGGAAAACTCTATGTAGTTCTCCCTGTCGAGAGACTTGGTCTCGCACACATCGCCAAGAGCGTTGATAAACGGCGCTCCCATGCTTCCAGCCAGCTTGTCAAGCCCCTTCGTGCTTATAATAACGATATACTTGCCGGCAGCGTTAAATGTGCTGACGGTGTCGCTTGCAAGGGCGTTGGTGACTCCCACAAGCTGTCCCTTTTGCATGACATAGCGCTCGCTAAGTCTGCATTTGCCCTCTGTGACAAGGGCGCTTAAATATGTGAGATATGAGCTGTGGCAGTTCTCGAAATTCTCAAACAGTACAATCTTCGCATCTGAGCGAAGGGCTGAATAGAGGTCCTGTAAGAACACCTTGTCCATGCCTGCAGCGTGGTAGATGGACAGATCGATTATGCTTATCTCGTCGCTCTTCCACAGCTTCCTGTTCTTAAGCTCTGCTGCAAGGGCTGTCAGGGATTCGTGCTTGCCTGTATCCTCCGGACCTGTTATGAAAATGCTGTTCTTCGGATATCCCTCCTTCTCAGGCATTACAAGCGGGCGCTTGAAGGCGATCAGGAGCTTCTTGACAAAAGCCTCCTGTCCGATGACCTTCGCGTTAATCACATCCTCGATGCCCTTAAAGCTCTCGATGTTCATCTCAGGCTCAGCCTCAGGAAGCTTGCCCTCCTTCTCAAATGTCTTATTCTCAGCCTTCATGGTCTCCATGGTGCCAAAATCGCTCTGGATATTCTTAGTCAAGTCATCCAAATCCTTCTGAAGGCTCTGATGGTAGTCGAGATTGACCTGCATAGGGTTTCCGATGCTCTCCATCTGCTTGAGAATCCTCTCATTTTCCTTCAGAAGCGCTCTCGTGTCGAGAGTAGGCATGCTCTTGCCTGAGATGGCCTGAAGGTTCTCCATAAGCGAACCGCCGTTCTTCTTCTGGCGCTTTAGAGCCTCGTCTATCTCCTCAGAGGAGTAGTTGCTCCTCTTGCCAAATGCGCTGTTGACCGTGTTGTCGAATTCGTCGAACATAAATCCTCCTTTATCCTAAATACATTATTTTAGTTTTGCTTCCGCATCCTCGACGCTCTCATAGCCGTAGAGCTTCGCGGTGTTTGTCATTATATTGTAGGCCAGATTGCCCCCGGCCTTAAATATTCCCACTACAAACTGTCCATACATTTTAAATGTCTCGTCTGAATATGTGCCAAGCTCACCCCTTAAATAGGTCTCATAGGAGGTGTTGTCCGGGCCGTCCTCATAGGTGTGGATGCTTCTCGCATTGCCCGCCATCTTGGGGTACTTAGCGGCAAACTCCTCCATCCAGCCGACCTGGAGCTTGATAATCTCCTCAGCTATCTGCATTCTCTGCTCGCTTCTTACAGGAAGCGTGCTCTCAAGGCGCGCATACTCCTCAGGCGCCGTGGACTTCATCATCCTCGCGTACTTCTCTGTTATGAGATTCCAGCCCGCCTCCTTGGCCCCCAGAATATCCCCCAGATATTCCGCGAGGAGTTCATCAGGCCACGCCATGTACTGGCTCCTTCTCATTATGTCAAATGTGAACAGATTGTCCTGACAGCTGGCTCTTCCGCCCTCGTTCTCCACCTTGTCGAACTGCTGCCACTCCATATTTACAATCATGTCTATGATTTCTTCTCTTTTAAGCTCCATATTACCACTTCCCTTGTACGATGGTTTTAAGATTTCCTGACTATATGACTCCAAAAACAGGTCATCCCCCGTGACTATACCCTGGCGTTTTAGCTCTGCAAGAATTATGCCGGCTATATTCTCGCCAAGCGCCACCACGCGGTCAGCGCTGTTGATGCTTAGTGAGCTGTAGGAGTAATTCTCCCACGCCTCACGGTCAGGCTTTACAAGGGCGAGCTCGTCAAGCTTATCCATAAGAGGCTTAAATCTGCCAAGCTCGTCAAGCCCTCTTCTCATCCACTTATAGTAGGGCGCGTATCGCTTAGACAGGAGGTATGCTATGTGCATGGCGCTCTTCATTCCCTCTGATATGCAGATGTCAGCGGTGACATAATCGCGCCTTGCCATCATTCTGGGGTAGTTACTCTGTATAAACTGCGAGTAGTTGTGAAGCTCTCCTGCCAGCCTCTTAAGTCTCACATTCTCGGGATAGTGTTTAAGAAGTCCCTCGCGGATCCTGCTAAACACGCCACCCGACTTATAAATCTGACCGTTGGTGGCACACGCCAGAGTGTACTCCTCCATGCTAAGAAGAGTGTCATCATCTATTACTGCGTCGTCCCCCACATGGCAGTGGAGAATGTCCTCATAAAACTTCCTGGCTCTAAAAACGCCTCTTCGCTCCCCTAATCTGTCAGCGGCAGCAACCAAGAACAGCTTATCGTATTCATCCTTAAGAGAGCTTCCGATCTGGTCATAGACCTCGTCGTCAACCCATATACAAAAGCCCAAACCATAGTCGTGGTCGCGGCTGATCGCGTCGTCAAAGCCAAAGGCGTCAGACCCCTCGCCCACAATTCCTATGGCAATATGGTCTAAATACTCTCCAAACTTCTCGCGCAAAACTCCAGAAAAATTCTTCTCATAAAACAGTCTGCAGCGGTCTAAATTCCTTGCCCTGTCGCCGCATTTGGCTACACAGGTAAGATACTTCTCCTCGCATCTGTCAAATGCATCGCTCCTGCCGACATACATTTCGAGAAGTTCCATGGCTCTTCTGTAACAGTCCGTGGCGTTTAAATAATCGCCCTCAAGCGCTAAGAGGTCGCCCTTGGCGCCAAGAGTTCCGCTGTAGTGAAAATCCGTGCCTCCCATGTCCTCAAACATGGCGACGGCCTCACCCAGATATATGTCAATTCTGGCTCTTATGGCCTGTGCCTGAGAGCCGGCCTCAGGCTTACCCCTAAGCTCCTCATAGAGAGCTATGAGAGTCTGAGCCAGGTTTCCCCTGGTGGTCGCCTGCTCCACATATGAATCGTCCGCAGCGTCTATTATCGGCAGTGCCTTCATGAGCATGGTGGCGGCTGTCACGTAGTCGTGAAGTTCCTGATAGAGAAGGCTCTTGTTGTTATAGAGGCTTGCAAAGCGAGAATCGCAGGGGTCAAGGTGTTCAGAATATATTCTCTCCACCTCGGCATATGCAGATAACGCCTCGTCGTACATGGCGTATGCGCGGTAGCCGTTGGCCACGTTAATAAGAGTTGTGGCATACTCAGGCAGTCCCTCATAACCCATGGTTTTGAGAAGGTTTAGGGCGCGCTCGCTGTAGGTGAGTCCCTCCTGCCTAAAACCCGCATCCCTGCACATTCCTATCATCTCGTTCATGAGCGTGATGGCGCCTGGGTTATCGCCCTCCTTAAGGGCCTCGCTTATTTTGTTGTCTAGAAATTCATAGCTCACCCTCGGAGGCACCGCGCCAAACAGCGCATCGTACTCCTCGAGCGTTTTTTTGATATCCATGCGTATCACCACTCCTGTTTGCGATGTGAAAACATACAGAGACAGTATACCACACATTTCCTGATTATTAAAGACAAAAAAGCGGTCCGGATGCGAATCCGAACCGCTAAAAACCTTATTATGCTAACTTCTCAAATACAGGTGAGTACTCGATAGGAGCTGCGACTGTGACTGTCTGGCCGCCTGCGTATACAGTGCCGTCACTTGTGAGCTTCCATGAGCCCTCAGGGAGGTAAACCTCTCTCTCAAACTGGTTAAGCTTGAAGATTGGAGCCACGAGATACTTCTCGCCGAACATATACTGGTCCTGAAGCTCCCAGCACTTCTTGTCCTCAGGGAACTCATAGAACATAGCTCTGATGAGAGGTGAACCGTTGGTTGAAGCCTCCTCGTAGAGCTTCTTGACATAGTTGTGCATAGAAACACGGATGTCATAGTAATGTCTCATGATCTTGTAGTTGTCCTCGCCATAGCTCCAGAGCTCGTTAGGCTGACCTGTGTGGAGATATCCGCCGCCCCAGTCTCTGTCATCGAGAGGTGGAATGTCGTATGGACCACGGTCGCCGTGCATACGAAGAACTGCAGAGTAAACAGCGAACTGATACCATCTGATGAGGAGCTGACGGAAGTCAGGATCCTTCACATCGTCAGTCATGAAACCGCCGATATCTGTTGTCCACCATGGAATACCTGCAAGACCCATGTTGAGACCGCACTGAAGCTGGTCATAGAACGCCTCAAATGTTGATGGAACATCGCCTGACCACACAACATTTGCGTACTTCTGGCTTCCTGCCCACGCACATCTTAACAGGTTGGCAAACGGCTTGCCCTCCTTAACCATCTCGTCATAGAACACGCGGCTGTACATCTGAGGGTACATGTTGCTCACCTGAAGAGCCGGTCCCTCATAGTAGCGGTAGTTCTCAAAATCGTACACTCCGTAATCAGGCTCTGAGTTGTCAAGCCAGAATGCGTCGATGCCGAAATCCTTGTAATTCTTCTTGCAAACTTCCCAGACATACTGTCTTGTCTCAGGGTTGAACGCGTCGATCTCCACGCAGTCGCCCTGATAATCGTATGTCTGCTGAGCGCCGCGCTCAGTTCTGATGAGAAGTCCTCTGCCCATCATTGGATAGAAGTTCTCGCTCTTTCTGTCCACAGAAGGCCATACAGACACGATAACCTTAATGCCCATGGAGTGAAGCTCGTCAACCATGGCCTTAGGGTCCGGCCAGTACTTCTTGTCAAACTTCCAGTCGCCCTGAACTGTCCAGTGGAAGAAGTCGATTACGATCTGGTCGATCTTAATTCCCTCCTTCTGATACTGTCTGGCAACCTCTAAAACCTCGTCCTGTGTTCTGTAGCGAAGCTTGCACTGCCACAGTCCCATGAGCTCCTCAGGAAACTCTGGCGCACGGCCTGAAACCGCTGTATAGTTCTCGATAATCTGCTTAGGCGTGTCAGCGGCAGTTACCCAGTAGTCCATCTCCTTGGTGGACTGTGCGATCCACTCTGTGTAGTTGTTTCCAAATGTTACGCGGCCCACTGCAGGATTGTTCCACAGTAAACCATAGCCGAGAGAAGAAACCATAAATGGCACAGAGATCTGTGAATTTCTCTGGGCAAGCTCTAAAACGCAGCCCTTCAGATCCATAACGTCCTGCTGATACTGTCCCATACCAAAAATCTTCTCGCCCTTGTTGGCCTCAAACTTAAGATTTAAGCTGTAATCGCTTCCGCCGATAACGCCCTTCCACTCTCTGTTGATAACCTTCAGGCAGCGGCTCTCCTTAGAGATTGTGCCGCCATATGAGCGGTAATACTCGTGAAGAAGAAGTGTGTCATCTCTATAGATAGAAATGATACCAACCATATTTACGATAATCTTAACGCGGCCGTTTGAGATCTCTCCAACCGTCTCCTTGGCAATCAGACCATCGCCAACTCTCTGGTCAACCTCATAGATCCTGACGTCGCCCTTCGTAACTGAAGGTGTCTCTGAGAGTGCCCATAAGTGATCTGTAAACTTAGGGAACATTGTAGAGCGAACGCGAAGTCCGTCTCTGCCCCATGCCTCAATGCGGAGTGTCTCGCCGTTAGCTCTTCCGACAAGCGCTCCATTGTCATTAAAAAACTGCATGTTTTTTCCTCCGAATTAATATTTAACAGCGCAAACGCGCATATTCTGATCCTGATAGATCCCTACCATGTGATAATAAGTCATTTGGGAAGATTTGTCTAGGTAACTTTCTCTACTTTTTTACATAACATTTTAGACATTTTCTGCCATAAAAATTATTCACGACCAGGATCAGAGAAAAATCACCAATCTTTCCCTCAAAAATCCTCATCCCCGCGCCAGGTTCAAAATTTAAAAAAATTTTTATTATTTAGTTTCTAATTGCGTCTTGAAAACGTTTGTATAAGTGTCTATAATTGATATTATCATTTTTGTACGGGAGTTAATTATGAAAAAAAGACATCTTATCGCTCTGGCTGCCCTGATGCTTAGCGGCTGCGGGGGCACGGACACACAAAACACCACCGTCCCATCTGTGACAACTGCCTCACAGGAGACAACCACACAGGCTGAAGTGAGCCAGGAAACCACCACAGAGGTCGCAGAAACCGAGCCTGCCGCTCCGGCTGAGACCACCGAGGATTTTGCGCAGATGGAGGAGGACATCCTCTCAGGCGCCACCCTGTTGTTTTCAGGCGCTGAAAATGAGGGCTACTACCCCGGGGACATCGAATGGCTAAAGAGCGCCGAGGGCTCTGACATAGTCGCCATCAGATATTCCTGCGATGACAAGAGTCACGGCGGCTGGGGCGTTTTGGGTCTCAAGGTTGGCTCTAAGCAGACCGACATAAGCGCATACAGCGATATGCCTGACAAGGTCAGAACCATATCCTACACTGTGGACGAGCTGTGCGACATGGCTAAGGTCGACAGCGCAGCAGACATCTCGGGCTTCAGCCTCGGAGCATGGAACGGCGGACATATCCACGGACTGTACTTCTTAAGCGGTGACGCAGCCGCAAACTACAGCGACTATCTGGTGCAGCTCGCCGAGGCAACCGCCATCAAACACACCTATGACGGAACCCTCTCAAACCCTGACGCCATTGAAAATGCGGTGACGCTCTACAAATATCTGAAGGACACCTGGGGAACGGCCTGCATTACAGGTCAGATGGAATCCACATGGATGGGTTCCCCGGACTACGAGATGAATTACATCGAGAAGAACAGCGGTAAGCTCCCTGCCATCAGAGGTCTGGACTTCATGCACAACGATTTTGACGGTGTTGCAAACCGCTCTATCGCATGGTGGGACAAGGGCGGCATCGTGACCATATGCTGGCACACGGGCGCCGACTTCGCATCAGGCTACAACGAATGTAAGGCGGATAACATCGACTGGGACGAAGCATTTACAGAGGGAACGGACACATATAATGCGCTTCTTGCGGGCATGGACCGCGCGGTTCCGGCACTCTTGAAGTTAGAGGACGCAGGTGTACCTGTTTTGTGGAGACCATTCCACGAGCTCGACGGAGGATGGTTCTGGTGGAGCAAGGGCGGAAGCGAGAACTTCGTGAAACTCTGGCAGATGATGTATGACAGATATACAAACTACTGGGAGCTTGACAACCTTATCTGGGTTTATGCATATTCTCACAACGGAACAGCCATCGAAAACTGGTATCCCGGCGACGAATATGTGGACCTGATAGGCGGCGACAGCTACGACGCAGGCGCAAACGGCGATCTCTACGACACGGTTGAGGAGCTCGCGGCGCCTGGCATGCCAATCGTCTTCCACGAGTGTGGAAACATTCCAACCGAGGAGCAGATGAAGAATGCGGACGCTCCATGGCTCTTCTTCATGACATGGCACACTGACTACATCACAAATTCAACTTACAACAGTAAGGACGCGATAAATGCAATATACAACAGCGACTATTTCATCACTCTTGACGAGCTCCCCTCCTTTGAATGATATCGCTGTATAAACTAATACCCATGAAAGCCCCGGGCTCTGGATAATTCCAGAGCCCGGGGCTGTTTTTGTTAACTATATACTTTTCCAGCCCTCGGCGTCGATAACCCTGGTGGCCAGTCCGTCGTAAAACTCCGGCTCGTGGCAAACCATGATTATGCTGCCCTTGTAGGCTTTGAGCGCTCTCTTAAGTTCCTCCTTGGCGTCCACATCCAGGTGGTTTGTGGGCTCGTCTAGAACCAATATGTTGCTTGGCCTGTTGATAAGCTTGCAGAGCCTTACCTTGGCCTGCTCGCCTCCCGACAAAACCTGTACCTGACTTTCGATGTGTTTGGTGGTGAGACCGCATTTGGCGAGGGCTGAGCGCACCTCGTACTGTGAAAATGACGGAAACTCCTGCCATATCTCCTCGATACAGGTTCTGGTGTTTCCAGGCGCCATCTCCTGCTCGAAATAGCCAATCTCTAAGTAGTCTCCCAGCTCCACACTTCCTGAAATCGCAGGTATAAGTCCCAAGATACTCTTTAAAAGAGTGGTCTTACCTATACCGTTGCTTCCCCTGATGACCACCTTCTCTCCCCTCTCCATCTGAAGATTCAGAGGGTTTGTGAGAGGCATGTCGTAGCCGATCACCAGATTATCAGTTGTAAATATGTATTTGCCGGCGGCTCTCGCCTCCTTAAAGTTAAACTCAGGCTTCGGCTTCTCCTTAGCAAGCTCGATGACGTCCATCTTGTCCAGCTTCTTCTGGCGCGACATGGCCATGTTTCTTGTGGCGACTCTCGCCTTATTCCTGGCGACGAAATCCTGAAGCTCGCTAATCTCCTGCTGCTGTTTCTTATACGCTGCCTCAAGCTGCGCCTTCTGGGCCTCGTGTACCGCCACGAAGTGGTCATAGTCGCCCACATATCTGTCTAGATGCTGGTTTTCCATGTTGTACACATGGTTGATAACGCTGTTTAAGAACGGTATGTCGTGGCTTATAAGTATAAATGCGCTCTCGTACTCCTGAAGATAGCGCTTAAGCCACTCTATATGCTCTGCATCTAAATAGTTGGTGGGCTCGTCGAGAAGCAAAATGTCTGGCTTCTCAAGCAAGAGCTTGGCGAGAAGAATCTTGGTTCGCTGTCCTCCCGAGAGCTCGGTGACATCGCTGTCTAACCCGTCAGAGCCAATCTCTGTGAGGCCAAGCGCCCTTCCGACCTCCTCGACCTTGCTGTCGATTATGTAGAAGTCGTGGGCTGTCAGAAGGTCCTGAAGCGTCCCCGCCTCAGCGAGCATGTCGTTCATCTCGTCCTCGGACACATCAGCCATACCTTCGTAAATCTTGTTGATCTGTTCCTCCATCTCGTAGAGGTAGGAAAATGCGCTCTTTAGCACGTCGCGCACGCTCATGCCCTTAGTCAAAACCGCGTGCTGGTCAAGGTATCCCGCCCTCACGTGCTTGGACCACTCAATCTTGCCCTCGTCAGGCTTAAGCTTGCCCGTGATTATGTTCATGAAGGTGGATTTGCCCTCTCCGTTGGCGCCCACAAGTCCAATGTGCTCCCCCGCTAAGAGTCTGAAGCTCACATCGTTAAATATGGCTCTGTCTCCGAAACCGTGGGTAAGATGTTCAACATTTAAAATGCTCATTAATATAACTCTCCAAGTGATATTCCGTTGCCTGCTGTTCCGAGAGGTATCTCGTGGTCGAGGCTTACAAATTTGCCGTTTTCCTGCCAGATAACCTCCTTGACGAAGGCGTACTTCTCCTCATCCCAGGTTGTGAAGTCGTCAAGCACCAGTCCGCCTGTGTCTCCTGAGTTGGAGTTAAAGCACCAGAAGGTGTAGTTGAGCTTATAGTTCTTGATAAGCTCGCGAAGATATGTCATCCACGTAAGGTTTGGCTCCTTCATGAAACCGCCCCACTCTCCGATGAGAAGAGGCGCGATATTTTCCTCGTAAATATAGAACCAGTTGTCGTGCCAGCAGTCCTCCATAAGAGAATCGTAGTCGTAGCTTCCCTCAAACCATGGCTGCTTGTAAACAGTTGGGCCGTAGTCGTGAGGTGAATACACGAGCTGTGACTGGTACTGTCCCAAATCGATAGGGTAGTCTGCGACACCGCGAAGGTTGCCGCCCCACCAGTTGAAGTAGTACTGCTTGTCATCCGTGGAGCTGTAATCGCCGTTTGCGGCCAGATCCATAGGGTAGATCTCGATACCCTCAACCATGATCAGAAGGTTCGGATTCACAGCGAGCACCTTGAGCGCAGTATCCTCTGCGGCGTATTTCCAGTTGTTTGCGTCTGTCGAATCGTTCCAGATGGCAGCGCCGTCGCCCTCGTAAGGCTTGCCGTGAGGCTCATTCTCTAAGTCAAATGCGAGAATTGTGTCGTCGTTTTTGTATCTCTCTGCCAGCCATACCCATGCCTCCTGGAAATCCTCGTAGGAGATGTCGCCGTTGTACCACAGGTTGACATTATGTCCGCTGGCGTCGGTCTTGGCGCAGTGAACATCCACCATTACATGGATACCGTTGGCACGGCACTGTCCCAAAACATAGTCAAATATCTCCAAGCTGTCCATGCCGACCAGATAGAAGTTGGTTGCCTGGTTGAAGTTGGCTGTAGGAGCCTGTCCGTCCTTCCACTGAAGGATTAACTCTGTGGAAATCGGGATTCGAAGAAGGTTGAAGCCGTGGTCTGCAATCGCCTTAAGAGAAGAATTCAGATCACATGCCCACAGTCCGTCAAATGTGTTGGTTCCGGTGTTGTAGCCGAACCAGTTGATACCTGTAAGCCACACTGGGTTTCCGTCCTTGTCCACAATCTGGTTGCCCACGCAGTGGAGCCAGTCGTCAGTTGAAGGCTCTGGAACCTCAAGCGCTCCGCTGTTAGCCTGCTGGTTGTTATTGTTATTATTATTGTTGTTATTGTTATTATTGTTATTCTGCGAATAGTCAGGGGTCTCGATGGTGCTTCCCGCTGTCACTGTACCGCTTAAGTCACCGCTCACGCCTGCGAGAATAAGACCTAACTGGCAGCTCTCTCCCGGTGCCAATGTGCCGTTGTAATCCACGTTCTGAACAACTAAAGTGTCACCTGAGATGCTGTAGTTTCCGCTCCAGCCCTGGTCAATGCTCACACCGCTTCCCACGTTAATGTTGGCAGTCCAGCCAGAGATGGTGTTTGAGGAACCGTTCTTAACCACGATATCAAGCTGTGTGTACACAGGGTTTTCACCCCAACCGCCTGCTCTTGTGACTGTGACGCTGAGCTCGCCGTTTAAACTCTGAGCCGTGGTCTCCGTCTGAGAAGGTGTGTTGGCTGTGGTCTCAGCCACAGGATCAGCTGCCTTCGTGGTCTCAGCCTGCGGTGAAGCTGTGGTAGCGTCAACCTGCTCATTCTCCTTCGCGGTTGTCTCTGCGCTGTTATTTGCAGCCGTGGTCTCCTCAGCCGCCGTTGTCTCTGATGCAATATTTTTATCCTTCTTGTCATTATTTCCCATCTTCGAGAAGATAATGCCTAGCGCCAGCACAAACAGAGCCACGGTAACCATGATTGCGATAACCAGACCCTTGATGTTGGTCTCGCTCTTTGCGTTGCCGCTTGAAACGCTGTTTTGCTGTTCATTTTTCTCTAAATTCTCTTCGCTCATAAAAACCTCCCACAATTTTTATGTGTGCACCGCGCACTACGGCGTCCATTATATCAATACTTAAAACATTTTTCCACACCTTTATAAAAAAAGTGGTCGCCTAAGCGACCACCTCTGTGTTTAAATATTTGCCGACTCTTTTGCTTATCACAACCGCCACGGCGATTTTGCAAAGATCCGGGATTATGAATGGTATCACACACCATGTGAGCGCCGTCCACAGACCAACCGAAGCCTTGGTTTTAGCATATACAACCATGAACCACGCGGTTCCAAACGCATAGCAGACTATGAGTCCCAAAACCATGGCCAGAGCCATGACCCACACCTTCCTGCTCTTCTTAAGGATCAGGCCTGTCACGAGAGCCGAGAAGATAAAGCCGATTATATATCCACCCGTGGTTCCCATGAGGACCGAAGCGCCGCCCTTAAACCCTGCAAACACAGGCACACCGATAAGCCCCAGGATAATGTAAACCAGGACCGCTATGAGCCCCCTCTCCATGCCCAGAAGACCGATGGTCACAAACACTGCAAATGTCTGAAGTGTAAAAGGCACCGCAAAATAAGGCACCGTTATCCACGAGCAAACCGCCATCACGGCAACCATAAGCCCTATGTATGCAATATCAATTGTCTTAAACTTAGTTTTTCCCATGTCAAACCTCCTAGGCAACTGCCTAGGATAAGTTATCACATGGTTTCACAAATGTCAACATTTATTTTTAAAAAGTTGACATTCTCTATTTGCTCGACTTGACTACTATATTTCCTCCAAGCTCGAAAATATTAAGTCTCGTTCCATCCTCCATATTTATATAGCATCCAAGCCTTTCATAGTCATAACCAAATTCGCCAACCTCTATGGCAGTGCCCTGGGGGAATACAGAGTGCTCATATGTGCTGGCGGGATACTCCGTAATCCTATCTAAGTCAAATCCACAGACCGGCTTAATCTCTGGGGTATACTGCTCACTGAGCTGTATGTAGTCTTTCATTGCGAAATCGTTATCAAGCTTCATAAATATCATCTCGCTGTGGCCGTCCTTATACTGCACGGCAAGTGACACATATGTGTTATAGCCATCCCAAAAGCTGACTCTGCAGCCGCTTATATAGTCTCTGGCGTCGTCCAGATACTCTCCACCTAATTTGTCGAGATAGTATTTAAAGAAGAATTTGCATATATCCTCATTAGTAAAACCTCTGTATAATGCCTCTATTTCGTTAAACTCCTCAATCTCTGACATATCGTCGATTGGCATCATTCCAGGAATCGCATCATAACCAAACAGTGCTACATCCCTGTTTTCAAAACTGTTCAGAGTTATGAACGGATCTGCCCCAAAAACACTGTCATAGCTTGAGCCTATCACATTACAGCAATAATCATTCTGTAGCAGCAACTTTCCATCCCACTTATTTGAAAACGGAACTATGCCACTATTGCCGTCCCACTCTATAAGCAGCTGCATTCCCCAATCACATACTTTCTCTTCAATCCATGTCACCCCTTCCTTAATATAGAAGTTTTCATCTGAATAGTTGCTGTCAACCACATTTGTAACAGTTATAAACTGACCGGCGGGAATAATCTGTACTCCCGATGTCGTCATGACTGCAAGAGGCTTATATGTTATCAGGGCTCTTCCATCAAAATAGTAGTGCCTATCATACATAACATCGAATTTATATTTAAAAAAGTAATCCACAGACCGCCAATTATAAAGACCATCAAAGCAAATATTCTTCATAACTCGAACCGTTTCATTATCTGCCATCAGTTTTCCATCCATGGTAATCACTGAAGATATCCCGGCAGGATCCACCTTGATTACAGTGATATCATTGTAAGATGTACTATCGCCGCACTCAAACGCTATATAAAAATAGTTTGTATCGTGGTACACGACTCCTCTGATATTGTTATTCGAATTCTCAAACAATATATGGTTTTCTTCGTAATCAGGCCCCGACGAATATATAACAGAATATCCATACTCTTCCTTATTTACGGTGAAGATATAACTGTATTCCAATCCTGCCATACAGAAAACACACTCTCTGTCCATTACAAGCGGAACAACAGGGGCCATATCCAAACTGTATCTGACAGGTGTCTTCTCAACTATTATCTCCCCGGTTGTCTCGAGAATATCTGCGCTGTCGGTTCTTGCTGAACAGCCACACAGAAAAAACATGAGAGCTGTTATTATCAATAGTTTTTTCATGTCTCCTCCTCCGTATAGCTAAACACCTCGTCAAACATAATATCATCATCAACAAGACGATATTGATTGACACCGTTCTCATCAGGCCCCATATTCTCCATGTATATGACGCCCAAATCTCCCAAATCAGTCTCAATAAGATATCCCTGAACACTTATATATTCACATGTTCCATCCTCCAGATACTTCTTTTTAACACCCGCAATTCCCGCAATAATCCTCGCATAATTACCATGGATTTCTTCTATGTCTTCTGATACTGAATAATTAGACAGGTAATTATATTCGTTTATTTCATTAGTAACACAGGTAAATAGCCCATGCACTGTTCTATTCTGCCTGTATATTGCGGATCCCTCAAGAAAGATATAGCCGACAGCATAATATTCCCCTTGTTCTACATTATAGTTGGCATCTATATACCGAAGAAAGACAGAAGAAGCGTAAATGCTTTGCCTCCGCATTCCATGTTCCCTTGCAAATGAGAACTCCTTAAAAAGATTCTCCCTGGTGGCGCTATAATAGCCATGGTCAAAATATGTGCTTCCCCCGTATGTATTTTCAAACAGACGAAGCTCTCCTATAATCTCGTAACTGTTCTCTATCTTCCATTCACTCTGTTCACCATATTCTTCAAACAACTTCATCCTGTATATGGTGTTTAATGTATCGGTCCCGTCTTCTTTCACCACGATGATTTCATAGTAATCCTCACTAACAGGATTTAGAATTATGTTCGTCACGTAGTCCCACCATTCCACCTCTGCGCTTATTGTATTAACTCTTCCTAAATCCGCCGTTATGTATTCGATATTCATGGTTGCCGTGGTCACCTCGCTGCCGTCCACATATTTCTTCTCCTCAACCACATATAATGCCTCCGGGAAATTCTTGTCGGAGTTTAACTCTGTGTAGACCACGTGACTGCAGGCATATTCCTTCGTCATCTCAACTACCTGGTATTTTCCTGAAACCGCGCTGTCTATATAATGCTCCTCCCTGCCCGCAGTGTTTGGAGAATTGTCTGCAAGCGATTTAACTGCGCTATAATATATCTCCTCCCTGTTGCCACAGTTTAAATCCACCAGTGGATCATTCACTGCAGGAATCGTCTCCTGTGAGACTGTCGTGGTCTGTGTCTCCTCTGCAGTCTCTGTGGGGTTTTTGTCCATATCGCTATTCTTCCACCACAACAGAGCACCTGCAAACATTGCCATAACTGCCACAGCTATAACGCCAAAAAGCCACGTTTTTTTGCGTGGCTTATCCTCTGTCTCGAACTCATCATCAGTGGTCTTTTCAGGGCTATTATTAACAGTAGCGGGCTCCTTTGGGGTTTCCTCATAGGCAAATTCCACCTTGGCACCGTCGCCCTTCCACTCTATCTTTTCATTGTTATCTTTCATAATGCCATCAGTTGTCAGTAGTTGTTTTTATCGTAATCATATGAGGCGCTTAAGTTGGTAAACCTGGCCTCCCCGGCGCCCTCTGCATAGAGGCCAAGCATAACGCCTGTGAATCCCTCAGCCACCTCGGTGGACACGTATTTTGTGGGAGCGCTTCCGATGTATTTCTCCTCCCCGCCGTCAACTATGCTAAAGTGGTAGTCCATGTTGTCAGCCTTAATCTTAAGGGTGGCCTCGCAGTCGTTTAGCACCACAATATTTTGCACATGCTTTGCAGGACCCACGCTAAATTTAAGCGCTGCCACATAGTAATCTCCGGCCTTCTGTATGTAGAGGTCATAGTGCTCGGATTCGCTGGCATACACTGTCACGCCGGCAGTGTCCTCGTCGATCTTCACATCCACGCTTAAATCCATGTAGAACCATCTCTGTCTAAGCGCTATAAATGTGGGGCTGTCCGCCTCGTCAAGACTTATATTGCTTCCGCGTAGAATATATGCGTCGCTTCCAAGCTCGTAGTTTTCCATGTGAGGATGTCTGAGATATGCCCACTCCACACTGCTGTCAGTGTTTGCAAATGTGAGATTGTTAGGCCTGATCTGCTCAAAATCTCCCTCAATCTCGTAGGAGTACTCGGCAGTTCCATCGTTACCTGCTCTAAACCAGCCGTCACATGAGAAGCTTACAGGAACTAAAAACACCTCTCTTCCAAGGTTGTGGTATGCCTTCCACAGATGAATCTGCCTGAAGCCCAAACATGCAATATGATAGTTGCCGTTATAATCCTGTATGAGATCTCCGTGGCCGATACCCTGGATGATGTACGGCGCCTTATTCTTGTTGGTCAGCACAGGATTAAGGGGATAGTTGTCAAACGGTCCCCAGGGGTTTTTAGCCCTGGCATACGTTATCATATGCCCGTACTCCGTGCCGCCCTCTGCAGCCATCAGATAGTAGTAATCCCCTATATGATACATGTGGGGGCTCTCCAAAAACCTTCTGCCGCTTCCGTGCCATATACATTTGCTGGGGGTGAGTTTCCTTCCGGTCTCTATGTCTAACTCGCACTGCGTAACTCCGCCCTCGCCGTAATCGTCCGTGCCGTTACTTAAGAAGTACACCTTATCGCCGTCAAACAGAAGTGACGGGTCGATGCCTCCCTGGTCAACCCTCACAGGCTCTGACCACTCGCCGTAGATATCGTCCGTGTACACATAGAAATTCTCATGTGTTGTGTCGTTGGTTGTAACCATGTAGAAACGGCCGTTGTTATATCTGATGGTTGGCGCAAACACTCCGCCTGAGGAGTTAATCTTCTCCAGATACACCTGGCTCGGTCTTGTAAGGACATGCCCTATCTGCTTCCAGTTGACCAGATTATCGCTCTCGAACAGGGGCACGCCCGGAAAATACTGAAATGAACTGCAGACCATGTAGAATTTGCCGTTGGCTGCGCATACACTTGGGTCAGGATAGAAGCCTGACACCACAGGATTATTGTAAATCATACCGCCTCCACTAGTGTTTTCTTGCTATTACATATCCAAAAAATGCTCCGACGATACCGCCGATGACATGTGTGAGCTGTGAAATATTGTCAGCCACAAATACGCCGTCATAGATCTCTCCGCCGATGTATATGATGGCGATGAGAATGAAGGTTACAGGGATTGTTCCGTCGTTGATGCTGGTAAATGAGCTGAGCAGTATGAACGCAAATGCCACGCCGCTGGCTCCGCAAAGTGCCACGTGCGGGAAGAATATGAAGTTGATAAGTCCCGTCACAAACGCAGTCACTAAAATACACTGCAAAATAAAACTCCAGCCGTACTTCTCCTCAAGAAGCGGTCCAACCAAAAGTATCAGCGTCATGTTGCCGATGTAGTGTGCCCAGTTGGCATGTCCAAGGACATGGCCGAAGAACCTTATGTAGGTTAACGGATCAAGAAGTGACGACCTGTAAACGCTGAACACATACCTGTTTGCAGCTCCCCCCGTGAAGCCGTTTAACAGAAGCGCCGCCAGACATAAAAGTGCAAATGTTAGCACTACCGGCGAGTTGAAACTAATCTTAAGTGTTGGCTTGTGGCCTGAACCTTTTGCCATGATATTGTCCTCCAATTATCGTCAAAATTAGCGGCTAGAAAAACGCCATTTTCTACATTTTAGACAAACGGGGCTGATAAATCAACCCCGTTTACTTTACGATTTCTTTAATTTTGCTGATTGTCGTTTACAATCAGGTCCTCATACTGTCTGGTGAAGAGTTTGTAGTACTCTCCGCCCGCCTTCATAAGCTGTGCATGGGTTCCTCTCTCCACGATTTTGCCCTCGTGAACCAGGAGAATGATGTCAGCATTTACTATGGTTGAGAGGCGGTGGGCGATGACAAACGAGGTGCGGTTTTGAATGACCGTCCTGATGGCATCCTGTATCGCCTTCTCTGTCTGGGTGTCGATGGAGCTGGTGGCCTCATCAAGTATCAGAATTCTAGGGTCTGCGAGAAGCGCTCTGGCAATCGATAAGAGCTGTTTTTCTCCAGTTGATAAGAAGTCGCCGCCCTCTCCGATCTCTGTGTCAAGGCCCTCGTCAAGCTTATCTAAGAGATGCTCTGCAGCCACAGTCTTAAGTGCCTCCATAATCTGCTCATCAGTGGCATCGGGGTTTCCGTATTTCAGGTTGTCCCTTATGGTTCCGCTAAACAGATGGGGCGTCTGAAGGACGTAGCCAAGATTTGCGTGAAGCCATGAGAGCGACCTGTCGCGGCTGTCGCGCCCGTCGATAAGCACGCGCCCGGATGTGGGCTCGAAGAATCTGCACACAAGGTTAATAAGAGTTGACTTGCCGGCTCCGGTCTCTCCAACAATCGCCACATTGGTTCCCGCGGGAACGTGGAGCGTGAAGTTTTCCAAAACCATCTCGTCGCCGTCCGGATAGTGGAATGAGACATTTTCAAAATCCACCTCTCCGATGAGTTTCTCCCAGTTTTCCCTCTTCTCGTCAAATGCATCGCCGTATTTGGCGATTACATCCTCCCTGTCGCGAACCTCTCCGGTCGTGTCCATAAGGTTTAGATACCTCTCGATATTGACTCTTATGCCTATCATGTTGGCGATGGAGTTAACAATATTCTGGATTGGATCCAGCATATTCAGAGCATAGCTCATAAACACAGAGAAGGTTCCGACCTCTAAAACCTGCGCCGTTGTCATGTTGCCTCCCGCCCATATAACCGCCGCGAGCGCGAGCGAGCTAATAAGCGTGATTGTCGCAGTAAACATGGCGCTAACATGCGCGGTTCTCACTGAGAGCTTCCTCATGGTTTTGGTCTCGCCGTAAAACTCCCTGTCCATCTTATCCTCTATCGCCAGAGTTTTGATGGACTTAACTCCCGTTATGCCCTCATTTATGTGGGCGGTAATCTTGGAGTTTTGTTCCCTGACCTGACGGTTCAGGAATGTGAGCTTCTTCTGAAACAGTGCCATAATCACCATGGCCACAGGAAGCATGGCAAATATGATAAGCGCAAGCTTCACATTCACCATAAACATTACAACCACCGCGAACACGATGTATGAGCCAAACCACACCACATTCATGACGTGCCAGGCCATCATTTCGCCAATCTTGCCGGAATCCGACATAACCCTTGCGTGTATATAACCCACGTTATTCTGGTTGAAATACGACAGCGAAACCGTCTGCAGATGGTTGAACGCGCTGTTTCTTAAGTCTCTGTCCATGAACATCTCGATTTTGGAGCAGTCACAGACATTTATGTAGTTTAATATGCCCTGGCTCACAAAACATGCGATCATGAGCGCTATGAAGTATGGCAGGGTGTCGAGAGTCTTCTCTCCCACGAAGTGGTTTATGGCGTAGCGGTTAAACAGCGGATAAATGCTGTCGAAAACACTTACCACAACTCCGATAACCACCATTCGTATAAATATCGTCCTGTATTTTCTGACAAATGGCCACAGCTCAACTATTCCGAAGAGTCTCAGGCGTCTGGTATTATTCTTGTCCATCCTGCGCCTCCTCTCCCATGGCACTCTGAAGATTAAAAATGTGCCTGTATCTGCCTCCAAGCTTCATCAGCTCGTCGTGGCTTCCCTCCTCACAGATGTGTCCGTCCTCAATCACGAAGATTCTGTCCGCGTTCATGATGGTGGTTATTCTGTGGGATATTAGTATCACCGTCGTCTCCCTTCCTATGGACATAAGCCCTGCGCGGATGCGCGCGTCGGTCTGTGCGTCCACCGCAGATAGGGAATCGTCAAATATCATGATCGGCGTCTTTCTTATGAGGGTTCTGGCGATTGCGGTCCTCTGCTTCTGACCTCCTGAGAGGGTGACGCCCTTCTCGCCTACGTAGGTCTCGTAGCCCTCGTTAAACCTGGAGATGGTCTCCTTAAGACTTGCGGTCTCAACCGCCTTCTCGACTGCCTCGTGGTCTGCGTCCACAGCAATCTTAATATTGTCCTCAAGAGAGCGGGAGAACAGATACGGCTCCTGCAAAACCAGGCCCACATTTTTTCTGAGCTCGCTCTTCCTGATATTCTTGATGTCCACGCCGCCAATGGTTATGCTTCCGCCGTTTTCTGACACGTCATAGAGCCCGTCAAGAAGCGCAAGAAGCGTAGATTTGCCAGTTCCGGTGCCTCCCAATATACCAACGGTCTGCCCCTCGCCTATGTGGAGTGACAGATTGTTCAGCACGTTTTTGTCCGTGTATGCAAATGTGACATTCTTAAAATCTATGTCGCAGTGTTCTGGAAATGCCCCTGCCCCAGGCGCATCCTTCTCCCTCTCAGAGTTCATGATGTACATGAGTCGGTCGATGGAAACTCCAGCCTTGGAGAGCTCGGATATGGTTCTTCCAAGCTGTCTTACGGGCCAGATTATGGTCGCGTTGTAGGCAAGAAATGCCACATAGTCGCCGGCGCTCATATCGCCCTTCACGGCAAAATACGCGCCCACAGAGAGCACCGCAGTCATCTGCGCGCCTCCGATTATGTCATTCATGGTCCAGAATGTTCCCAGAATGCGCATCATTTTGATCCACAGTCCCGTGTAATGCTCGTTCTTGGTCTCGAAGCGGTCTCTCTCGTAGCGCTCTCTTCCGAAGGCTCTCACAACACGCAGCCCCGAAATATTCTCCTGCGCGATGGCGGAGAGCTTTCCCTCCTCTGTGTCGACCTTCTCAAACGCCGAGCCAATCTTGGCGTGAAATATCAGCGAAGCGCCCACAACCACGGGGATTAAGGTCACTGAGACCCACACAAGTTTACCGTGGATATTGGCCATAAAAGCGATGGCCAGGGTGATTAGAATCACCATTCTAAACAGGTTTGTCATCTGGTCGGATATGAAATTCTTGATCATGTCCACATCGGAGGTCGCCCTCTGTATGATGTCTCCTGTTCTGTTGTTGTCATGCCATGTAAATGGCAGATGAATGACCTGCTCATAGAGGCTGTCCCTCATGTGCTCCACCAGATGCTCCGCCATAAGGCTGTTAAACATCCTGAAGGTGTATCTGCATATAGCTCCGAGCAGGGCAATGGCTATTACGATAAGCGAAAAAATCCACAGATTCGCCAGGCAATAGTCCACTCCTCCCAGTCTGTCCACCATACCCATGATTAATGCCGGTATCGAATCAAAATTCCTTGTCACGAAGTCCACCGTGTAACCTATAATCTTGGGGTTTACAAGCTCAAACAAAACCAGAAGGCATACGAAAACCACCGACAGCACGAAGTATCTGACGCTCCCCTTCATGAAGAAGCGTATCATGCTGAAGCGGTTAGGGAATCGTTTCCCCTTGTTTGGATTTATTTTGTTTTTCATTGTATATACCTAAATGTTTTCTATAAATATTTTTTCTTCTTAAACCACACTATCTCTATAACCACAATCACTATGCACAAAAGTGCCAGCGCAGGGTATGAATACTTCCACGCAAGCTCGGGCATGTGAACAAAATTCATGCCGTACCACCCTGTTATGATGGACAGCGGGAAGAATACCGTAGTGATTATTGTGAGCAGTGCCATAATCTTGTTCTGCTTGACATCAAGCTGTGTCTGATAGAGATCCCTTATCTGTATCGTGTAATCCCTAAGCGCAAGCGCGTTGTCGCGCAGTCGCTCGCATCTTACGGTAAACAGATGAAAGAATCTGAGATTCTCCTCTGTAAAAAATCCATTTTCATTCTCCTCCAGTTCCTGACCCACGTCGATGAGCTGCTCATAGTGGTTCTTTAAGTCCAACATCTCTCCGCGGATGTCATTAAGAGCTATCAAGAGCTCACTGTCGTTGTCGTTTTGCTCCAGTTCATCCTCAATGCTGTTTAGCTTCTTGTCAAAACCGCTTAAAACCTTCATATCCTCTGAAACTATGACTTCTAAGAAATCATATATGAAGCGCTCAAGGCATGGCTTTCTCCACTTCTTGGCCGCAGCCACCTTCTTAACCAGCTCCTCTGCAAACGGATCCTCGTCGATTAAAACTATGCCCTTCTCATCCATGGCGAAGGCAAATGCATGGAAATCCTCGCTGATATTTGCCCTGTTTGGAATATAAAAGGAGCCCGTGAGGGAATCGTAGTTGACATCTATCTTGGTCTCAGCGATGGCGCTAAGCTCCATGGGAAGGTCAATTCCCATGTCAAACCTCTCCTTACTCTTCATCCACTCAGCCGGAGTCAGCACCGCCACATATTTGTGCTTGCCGTTTAACGCCTCATCCACATCGCAGCTTTTAAGCGTCTCTTCAATCTTATAATACATTTCATACCCCCAAATTAATATTCACAAAAAAAGGCAGGGGGATTCCTCCTCCTGCCCGTAAAAATCGTCTGATTAGTACTCGAACTTCTCTGCGAGGTATGCCTTAACCTCTGCAATCGGAATACGAACCTGCTCCATGGTATCTCTCTCACGGATGGTTACGCAGTTATCTGTCTCACTGTCGAAATCGTATGTGATGCAGTAAGGTGTTCCGATCTCGTCCTGACGGCGATATCTCTTGCCGATGTTGCCTCTGTCGTCAAACTCACAATTGTAAATCTTGGACAGCTCGTTAAAGATCTTCTCAGCGCCCTCATTAAGCTTCTTAGAAAGCGGAAGAACGCCAACCTTAACAGGGGCAAGTGCAGGATGGAAATGCATAACTGTACGAACGTCAGGCTTCTCCTCTGTTCCGATGTTCTCCTCGTCGTATGCAGCGCATAAGAATGCGAGAGTAACACGGTCAGCGCCAAGTGACGGCTCGATAACGTAAGGAACATACTTCTCCTTGGTCTCGTCATCGAAGTAGCTCATATCCTGGCTTGATGTCTCCTGATGTCTTGTAAGGTCGTAATCTGTTCTGTCAGCGATACCCCAGAGCTCGCCCCAGCCGAATGGGAAGAGGAACTCTAAGTCTGTTGTGGCCTTGGAGTAGAAGCTAAGCTCCTCCTTCTCGTGGTCTCTGGCTCTCATCTCCTCAGGCTTGATGCCCAGATTCTGAAGCCAGTCGATGCAGTACTGCTTCCAATATGCAAACCACTCAAGGTCTGTGTCAGGCTTGCAGAAGAACTCGAGCTCCATCTGCTCGAACTCTCTGGTTCTGAATGTGAAGTTTCCAGGTGTGATCTCGTTACGGAATGACTTACCAATCTGTCCGATACCAAAAGGAACCTTCTTGCGGGATGTTCTCTGAACATTTTTGAAATTGACGAAAATTCCCTGAGCAGTCTCAGGTCTCAAATAAATAGTGTTCTTGGCATCCTCGGTAACGCCCTGGAATGTCTTGAACATAAGGTTAAACTGTCTGATGTCTGTGAAATCCTTCTTGCCGCATGATGGACAGCAGATGCCGTTATCCTTGATGAAATCCTGCATCTTCTCGTTTGACCATCCGTCAACTGAGCCGTCAAGAGTCACATTATTCTCTGCAGCATAGTCCTCGATGAGCTTGTCAGCTCTGAATCTCTCGTGACATGCCTTGCAGTCCATAAGAGGATCTGAGAAGCCTGCGAGATGTCCTGATGCAACCCATGTCTGAGGGTTCATAAGGATGGCGCAGTCAACACCAACGTTATATGGGCTCTCCTGAATGAACTTCTTCCACCATGCCTTCTTGACATTGTTCTTAAGCTCAACGCCGAGATTACCATAATCCCATGTGTTTGCGAGACCGCCATAGATCTCTGAACCAGGGTATACAAAACCTCTTGACTTGGCAAGAGCTACGATTTTTTCCATCGTCTTTTCCATAATACGATATCCTCCAAAAATTACCAATTATTCAAATATGATGTACTGCAGTCCATCGCTCTCATACAAGCGAACTGCATTGTCATCTGTGATGCTAATGCCGCTTGAGACGTACTTAACTGCGCCCTCAAACGCAAACTTGCCCGTAAATCCTGTGGGCACTGCTCCGCCAAAATCCACGATTGCCATGTGAAGCGTGCTGTCTGCCTCCTTGACGGACGCGTAGGAAACCTCGTTGCCCTCGCTGTCAAGAAGTGTGAGACCTTCTATGTCGTGATCAGCTATGGTCACAACTGTAAATGTTTTCCAGTTTGCAAAATACACATCCACCTGCTTGTTAAATGCGAGATAATCAGCAGTGGTTGCAAAGTCCATCTGAAGAACTAAGGATGAGCCGCTAAGTGTCAGGCTGTTGATTGCCGCGCTCAGCGCTGTGGTTGTATCCTTGGCATATGCCTCCTCAACTCCGCAGGTGCTGTAATTATACTTCTTAACCTCAGGCTCTAACCACTCCGTTGTAAACTCGTTCACATCGTAGTAATCCTCTGAGAAATCCTCAACATTTGCAGCGAGAACGGTTCCATCTCTTCTTACAAACACGGAAGTGTCGCTTATGATGAACGAATAGTTCTCAATAATCTTCTCTGCCGTGGTTGGCTCCTTAAAATCGCTGGTAGTGGTGGTCTCAGTCACATCACCGCCGCCCTCATTCTTAAAAACTATAGCCAGCACCACGATAACCACAACTACAACCACCAGCGCAATTATGCCGGCAATGAGCTTGATATTAGGCTGAAATGATGATCCTGACTTTTTCTTTTTGCTTTTTCTAGTTGCTTTAGCTGCCATTTCTCTCCTCCGAACGCATCCTGTGCCAGGCACAGAATGGAATCTAGTGCATTCTACACTATTTCGTTTTTTAATTCAAGAGCAGAATAAACTATTAGTGTTACAAAATGATTAAAAAACTGTTTGGATTATTGAAAATCAATCAAACAAATCTGTGTCCAGCATATCCAGTGTCTTAAATGTGTGATTAATATAGACTCTGTAGTAGCGCCGCATGACATCCGCTATGTCAGCTAACACCCTGGAGCTCAGCTTGAAGGTGTAGAGTTTAGACAGCGGCGCGCTCTCAATATACTGCATGGCGTACACCGCCGAGGCGTCCAGACATGTGTCCCCCTCCATGGGCGGGAAGCAGTCCTTACACCCTATCCCGTGCTTCTTCATTATGAAGATGCCCTCTAGGAGTTTTTTGCCACAGTATACACACTCGAAAACCTGTGGCGCCTCGCCGTTAATCGCCAGAATTCTAAGCTCAAATATGGTTCTTATAAGCCTGTTTTCCAGGTTTTTGTTGAGAAGTGCCTTAAGCGACAGATACAGAAGGTTTACAACCTCTCCTGCCTCAACTCCCTCCTCTGTGAAAAAACCAGCCAGCTCCAGCAGATACGCCCCGTACGTCATGGCGTCAAGATCCTGGCTCATCCCGTCAAACGGCTCCACAATCTGCGCCCCCAAAACCCTGTAGGCGGTTTTGCCCGGATACAGCGTGAATTTGGCAAATGTGAATGTCCTGCAGGCCGCCACGAGCTGGCTCGTGGGTTTGCGGCTTCCCTGGGCGAAGGCGCTTATCCTTCCAAGCTCCCTCGTGATTATCACAACTCTTCTGTCGTATTCACCTGTGGGAGCCGAAAAGCTGACCACTCCGGTTACCTCAACTGTTTCCCTCATAGATATCCTTTTTATCGTATCCCAGACTCTTAAGGAGCATCTGGTTGTCCCTCCAGTCCTTTCTCACCTTCACAAAAAGCTTGAGATTGACCTGTCCGTCCACTAGTTCCTCTATGTCTTTTCTGGCCTGCGTGCCTATTTTTTTGAGCATGCTTCCGCCCCGGCCGATTATTATTCCCTTGTGGGATTCCCTCTCGCATATGATGTTTGCGTCGATGTCAACCAAACCGTTATCCCTCTCGTGGAATTTGATGATCTCCACCGCTATTCCGTGGGGAACCTCGTCGTTTAGGCACCTAAGCGCCTTCTCGCGGATTATCTCCCCCGCAATATCCCTCACGGGCTGCCTGGTCACGGTATCCTCGTCGTAGTACATAGGTCCATATGGAAGAAGCTTATAAATGCTTGACAAAACCATGTCCACATTGGTGCCCCTTAGAGCACACAGGGCCACGATATCGTCAAAATGCCCCACCTCGCGGTAGGCGCTTATCACCTCGCCTATTCTCTCCTTAGGCACCGTATCGGCCTTATTGATTATAAGAATCACGGGCTGTTTAAGCGCTGACAGTCTCTCTGCAATCTCCTTGTCCCTGGGGCCTATATACTTCTCCGGCTCCACCAGCCACAGTATGACATCCACGCCCTCGAGCGCCTTATCCACAACCTCTGACATGTACTCCTGAAGCTTATTCTTAGCCTTGTGAATGCCCGGGGTGTCCACGAAGATAATCTGTCCCCTCTCGTCCGTGTAGACGGTCTGGACGCGGTTTCTCGTGGTCTGGGGCTTGTTGGATGTGATGGCGATCTTCTGGCCGATTAAGTGGTTCATCAGGGTTGACTTGCCAACATTTGGCCTTCCTATCAGGGTTACAAACCCGCTCTTTAGCTGTTTTTCCATAAAAATCCCTTATTTAAAAATATTGATGGTGGTCTTAAACATTGCGCTGTTTTCCTCTATCTGTGAGGCATTGCCGATGGCGCACAGGTAGTTATCCTTAAGGGCATCGCCTATAAGCTTGGCGAGAGCTCTAAGCTCCTCAACCGTTGTGCCAAGCACCTGGTCGCGCTCAAGCTGCATCTTCTCCCTGGTCAGGCCTGACAGATATGCCCTGAAGGATGTGTCGCCCTTCCTTGAAGGAGTCATAGGTGTGTCGAGCTCGTTGATTGCGCCTAATATGTACTTCGTCAGGTCGCGCTCTGATATGTCAAGCTTAGCTATTGCCTCAGGCGCGCCGTCAAACACGCTGTTGGTCTCAGAAAGCTTCGGATCTCTGTATGAAGAAAACCTCACCGCTCCAAGCCTTGAGAACGCGGCAAATGCGCCGTATGCTCCTCCCTTGACTCTTATGTTGACCCAGAGGTACTCAAATCCAAGCCACACCTTCAAAACCTGAAGAGCTCCGCTGTAGCTGTTTTCAGGGTGATTTATGAGGAAGCTTCCGGCTCTGCACACATAGTTAACCTGTGAAGCGGTCTTAAAGCCCTCATTTTTAGCGCCCTTAGGGATAATCCATGTGACCTTTGTTACAGGGGTCACGGGCAGCTCACGTGTAAATGTCTTAACAGATGACGAGAAGCCCTCGTAATCCTCACAGGTGCCTGTGTAGCCGATGATAAGATTGTTTTTGTTAAATATTTTGTCTGAAACCGCGCGAAGCTTATCAACTATCTCCTCATACATCTTATCATAGTTTTTGTCCCACAAATCGAGCATGAGATAGTAATCTATTCCGCTTATTGTGTCAGACATAAATGCGTCGTCAGAATAGTAGCTGGCCGCTCTCACACTTCCGATGGAATTGCCGCGCTCCATAATCGCAGACGCAAGTCTTGACTTGTCAGCCATGATGAGCTCGTGAATTCTGTCCCTGTCATCAAACCTGGTTCTGAAAACGACCTCAGCCATAAGGCTTGCCACATCGTCAAGCTGACTAAGAAGCGCCTTCGCCACAACCTCAAAGCGCAGGTTCACCTCTTTGTTTCTGTTGAAAATATTGACTCCCGTGTTGATGGAGCCGGTCTTTATGAGGATCTCACTTCCAAGCTCTGAATATGTGAAATTCTCTGTTGAGAGCTGCAACATAAGCGAGCTTAGCAGGGAAGCATACTTAATCTCCTCGATGGTAAGACCTGACATGTCAAAGCTCATGTTGATATATGATATGCCTGATGAGAACACATCTGAGTGGATGACCTTGACGCCGTCAAGCTCCTTCTCGTCAATATATAGCTCCCTGGCCTCCTTACTTACATCGTCCACAGTGAGAAGCGGTATCTTCTCCAGATCCTCCTCGGATGACGGGGTCTCCTGGAACTTCTTAAGCTCCCTCGTGTGCTTTACAATCTCCTCAATCTGCTCTGCGCTAAGGCCCGCCTTAATCTTGGCAAGCTTGTCAGCCGTCGCCTTATCCCTTCTGTCGTTTAAGCCCCTGTTAGGAGTCATGACAACAGTCGCTCCGTGAGGGTTGTTGATTAACTTGTCGCGGATCAGCCTCTCAAAATAATCTCCGTCGAGCCTTCTTCTTAACTCGTCATAGAACTGCTGATAGCAAAGCGAATTAAATGCGGCGTTATCGTCGTAGAGCCATGTGCTAAGCGTGTCTAAACCGTAGATAAGTCCCTTGGGATATCCGCCAAAATCCGCCTCCTTAGCGCGAAACTCTGCGCTGTTTAAGCCTGCGAGAAGGCTTGATTTATTGATGCCGTTGTCTGCGAGATTCTTAAGAGTATCCATGATAATCTTCTCGAACTTCTCCAGGTCAGAGGCATTGGCCTCCCTTGCGGTTATGTTAAACAGAGGCTGGCGGAGACTGTCGCCGTAACCTCC
Organism: Lachnospiraceae bacterium; assembly: GCA_024699325.1. Taxonomy (GTDB): domain Bacteria; phylum Bacillota; class Clostridia; order Lachnospirales; family Lachnospiraceae; genus UBA4292. Next base: position 81,622 of record JAILPS010000007.1, read on the forward strand.
GTAGATATCTGAGCCTATGCCCGCCTTGATTAAAGCCTCCTTGACAGGTGCGCCCGGCGCCCCCATAAGGACGTAATCGAGGATTGAAAATGCAAGCATGTCAACCACATCTGAGGTGTCTCCCACAACCCTGTTCCATGACAGAAATGTGTTATTCTCCTCGCTCTCGTCCTCAGTGATGCTGTACTGCGCCCTTCTAAGAACAGGCTCGTCGAAGGCCTTCTGAAGCTTGACTGTGGAATCTATCTCTATGTGGTCGTATTTGCTCAAATACTCCTCGTCAATCCAGTTGAGTCTCTCCTCCATATCACAGTTGCCATACAGATAGATGTAGCTGTTTGTGGGGTGATAATATCTCTTGTGAAACTCTATGTACTGCTCATAGGTAAGTGACGGAATGATATCCGGAGCGCCGCCTGAATCGTATGCGTAAGCATTGTCAGGGTAGAGGGCCTGCTTAACCTCCTCCTGAAGCACATCGTCTGCTGAGGAATATGCGCCCTTCATTTCGTTATAAACTACGCCGTTATATATAAGCGGAGAATCCTTATCCTCCAGCTCATAGTGCCAGCCCTCCTGCTCGAAGAAGGTTCTGGTCTTGTAAATGTTTGGATGGAACACAGCATCCATGTACACGCTCATAAGGTTCTTGAAATCCTTATCGTTGCAGCTCGCAACAGGGTACACAGTCTTGTCCGGGTATGTCATAGCATTTAAAAATGTGTTGAGCGAACCCTTGACAAGCTCCACAAAAGGATCCTTGGCAGGATATTTGTCAGAGCCGCATAAAACCGTGTGCTCAATAATATGAGCCACACCGTTGGAGCTCTCAGGCGTAGTCCTGAAGCCAATACTAAACACCTTATTGTCGTCATCACACTCCACGCACAGCACTCTGGCGCCCGTCTTAACATGCGACAGCAGATATCCCTGTGCCTGAAGCTCCTCTATCTCTCTCTTTTCCACAAGCCTGTAGGTTGATGGTATGTTCATAATCACTCCTCCGTACTCTCTTCCCTCTGGCGCATGATATCTCCTACCTCTGCGCCCGGGGCATATATTCTGATAATCTGGCCCGGATGTGGACAGCTGTCTATGTCCTCACCCTTGTCATTCTTCATCTGTGTAACCGTCATAACAATGGGCTCGGCGCCTGGCTTCATAACCTCTATCTCCTCGCCCACGCTAAACTTATTCTTCTGTTCAAATGTCACCCAGCCGTCATCCACCTCTGTGATGGTTCCCAGGTATTTGAAGCTCTTCTGATATGTGTTGTTGTCATATATCTGAGCATTCACGTCCGGCTTGCCAAAAAAGAAGCCCGTGGTGTACTCCCTGAAGGTTCCCTTCCTGATCTCCTCATGGTAGAGCGGCAGGTTCTTCTTATAGAGCTCCGGGTCCTTATAATAGTCGTCAATCGCCCTTCTGTACGCGCTCGCAATCGTCGCGACATACAGCGCTGTCTTCATTCTTCCCTCGATCTTAAGCGAATCTATGCCCGCCTCGATCATCTCCGGAATATGCTCAATCATGCACAGATCCTTGGAGTTGAATATATAGGTTCCCCTCTCATTCTCCTCCACAGGGAAATACTGTCCCGGCCTCGTCTCCTCCACAAGCGCATACTTCCATCTGCAGGGATGTGTGCACGCTCCGCGGTTTGCGTCCCTTCCCGTGAGGAAGGAGCTAAGAAGACACCTTCCCGAATACGATATGCACATCGCTCCGTGAACGAAGCTCTCAATCTCCATATCCTCAGGAATATTTGCCCTTATCTGGCTGATCTCATACAGCGACAACTCCCTGGCCGTGACCACGCGCTTAGCCCCTAGCTGATACCAGAAGTTGAACGTCCCATAGTTGGTATTGTTGGCCTGTGTGGAAATATGTATCTCCATTTCAGGCATCACTTCCCTCGCCGTCAAAAACAGTCCCGGGTCCGATATCAAAACCGCATCCGGCTTAATCTCAGAAAGCTGTGCAAAATACTTTCTCGCCTGTGGCAAATCGCCGTTGTGGGCCAGAATATTGGCCGTCACATAAACCTTGACTCCGTGATCATGAGCATACTCTATGCCCTCTCTCATCTCGTCCATATCAAAATTCTTCGCATTTGCCCTCAGGCTAAATGTCTCGCCGCCTATATATATGGCATCCGCGCCATACCTCACCGCGGTCTTTAACACAGGCAGACTGCTCGCAGGGAGCAGCAGTTCCACTTTACCTCTCATAATCACTCCTTAATACTAAGTGCCGCACCGTCGCCGACGCTGACAACACTTGTGGTGAGCCCCTGCGTATCGCTAAGTGCCCTCAGATACTCCCGCATTCTGGCATGTATCGTCCTGTCCCGTCTCGCAACCGCATATCTGCTCTCAAGTATCTCACCCTCCTGCAGCACATTGTCCGTAACTAACACTCCGCCATGCCCCAGTAACCTCAGCACATCCGGAAGCCAGTTTATATACTGCCCCTTGGCAGCGTCCATAAAAATAAAGTCGAATTCCCCTTCTAACCTGCCAAGGAACTCTCCGGCATCGCCCTCCAACAGCGTAACCCTGTCAGAAACCTCCGCCCTCACAAAATTCTCCTTCGCAACGGGAATTCGCTTCTCATAGTTTTCAATAGTTGTAAGGTGCGCCTCCTGCGCCTCCTTAAGCATGACAATCCCGGAGTACCCAACAGCACATCCAACCTCCAGAATCCTCTTCGGCTTAATCACCCTCATGAGAAATCTCATGAAGTCAGCCATCTCGTCCCTGATGATCGGAACATCGTCTTCCAGTGCCTCAAGCCTGATATCTGAGAGCACCTGGTCCTCCGCTCTCTTAATAGATTTCAAAAAAACATCCAATCTGTCTTTGTCAATATTATTCATCCGCGGTCTCCGGTCCCTTATCAAAAAGCTCCAACAGAGCCCTTGAAGATGATTTAGAATTAAATGTGTAAACTCCCGGCTTCACTTCATAGTCAAACAGCACACTCTGCGCCCAGAAAACATAATAGTTATCCAAATATCCATTCGCCTCCAGCTGCTTGCCCACAGTCATAACCGAGCTGCCCTCCAGAATACTGATGGTCACCTCAGAGCCCCTCACAGCCCTGTCCTTGGTCGAAAATACCGCATAACCAAAATCATACGCTTTCTTCGCCCCATAGACAATCACAAGCGCAAACACCACCATAAACAGAATCCACAGCGCATGCGTCACCATATTATAGGTCAGACCGTGGATCTCCTCAGTCGACATCTTCTTCTTTTTTCTATCTCCCATAGTCCAACCTCCCTTCCT
>JAILPS010000003.1 GCA_024699325.1 Lachnospiraceae bacterium
TAGAAGGGGCGCATGCAGCAATCATCGCCATGCTGGGAGATGACTGCGAGGATTATATGGCAAAGTCGGCGGTAAAATGGATACACAAAAAGTTCGGTGTCAGCGTGATGACCTTGTCTCCGGCACATAAGGATTATGGTCATCACAATATGCCACTGGAACGTATCGGTAATGCCATCGAATATATGAGGGAAAGAGGGATTGGTAAATTTGGTATCGTCGGAGCATCTACTACCGGTATGCTTTCTCTCGTGGCAGCGTCCTACTATCCGGAGATAACGCTAACGATGGCACTTTCACCCAGCGACTTTATCATGGAGGGTTTTTATCAGGGTAAAAGGGACGGATATACGGAGTGGCCGGGTGAGAACGAGTCTACCCTGACCTGGCAGGGTAAGCCTCTGCCGTATTTGCCGTATGCATATCGCCATCCCGAGTATGGACAGAAGATTAGGGAAGAATCTAAAGCGGGTGGGGATTTTGTCGCCTCAAGAAAAATGTTCGATGAATCCGAGAGACTTCATCCTGTCAGAGAGGAAGAGAAAATTAAAGTCGAAAGGATAAAAGGGAAACTGCTTCTTATCGGAGCCGAAGATGATGTATTGTGGGATACGGCAAAGTATATAAGGCGGATGGAAGCAAGGCTCAAAGAGAAAGAACATGAGTGCATAGCGGAAATACTCATTTATGAGCATGGAACTCATTTTATTTTTCCAGAGAGCCTTTTAAAAATGATCCTTCCTATAGGCAGCAGTCTGTTTATCCGCCTGTTCAGAGCAGGAAAAGAATATCCGGCGGAGTGCAGAAAGACAAGAGAAGAGCTGGATATCAGAATATCTAACGCAATAAATGAATGGAAGAAATGAAACGCTGATGGTAGTTCCATTGGAAGTTAAAAACACAAAGAGCTCACCCTCAGCGGCGAGCTCTAAGCATTTACCATGGCCGGTAACACGGCTTTATCATCGATGTAATAATCGCAGGTAATCTTCCTGGAATTGTTGCCGTACATCTCAATGTTCTCCGGGAGATATGGCATTTTCTGCTTGACAAGACGCAAAGTCAATGATAGTATATGGCCGTTAGCTAATGCTGTTAACAAACCGCATGTGATACAAAAGAGACTATAAGGAGTTGATGTCATGCCAAGAGATAAGACTGTCAATCATATCAAAATCATGGCGGCAGCCAGAGCAGAATTCCTCGAGATGGGATATGAAAAAGCGTCCATGCGCAGCATAGGAGATAGATGTCAGATTACGGCCGCAGGCATCTACAGGCATTGCAAGGACAAGGAAGATTTGTTTTATCAGCTGGTCGCTCCGGCTAAGGAGAGGCTTGCCGAGTGGGCTGACAGACACATGGCGGGATATGAGGCGCCGATAAAGATACATGAGGAGCTGATGTGGAAGGATTCATATATCGATATGATGCGGGAGATTGTGTATCCCAATATGGAAGATTATTATCTTCTGATTGTCTGTTCCAAGGGAACAAAATACGAGAATTTCCTGAATGACATGACACAGATGGCACAGGAGAGGATACTTGATTTCATGGATGTGTTGCGCAAACAGGGGCATGAGATTCCTCTGATTACGGCTTCACAGCTCCATCTTCTGCTGACCGCATATATCACAGCATTGTTTGAGCCTGTCGTGCACAATTATTCGTATGAGGAAGCGATGGGCGCACTTGAAACTCTGGAGGAGTTTTTCCTGCCGGGGTGGAAGAAACTGATGGGCTTTCAGGGCTGATCGGGACATCAATTAAATAATAATTATAATCACCGTCTGGCTCCGCTTATGGAGTTCAGGCGGTGAGTTTGTTTAGGACGTTAGCTAACAAAAATAATGCTTTGTTAACAAAAAGAAAGGGCAGAAAATATGAATGAAGAAGCATTAAAGAATGAAAAAAACTGGTTCGGGACTATGCTCTCGTACGCCAAGGGAAGCGGAGGAAGGCTGATGGGCTCTGTGGTATTGTCCATGCTAAGCCTTACGGCCGGAATTGTTCCGTTCTACTGCGTTTACAGGATGCTTGATATGCATCTTGCAGGAAATCTGCAAAAAGAGTCCGTAATATATTGGTGTGTTGTTATGCTGGGAGCATATTTTATCAAGGTTCTCTTTTTTGGCTTGTCGACAGGGATTTCACATTTCGTCGCATTTCATGTGTTGGAGGGGCTGCGTCTGAAGGTTGCGGATGTGTTTATGAGAGCACCGCTGGGAGAGGTCTACTCGCATTCTATCGGCGAAATCAAGAGTATCATAGTGGATAAGATAGAAGATATCGAGCCGCCGCTTGCACATGTTGTGCCTGAGGGAGCAGGACATATTCTTCTCCCGATTATCAGCTTCGTCGCGCTCGCCATGGTGGATATAAGAGTTGCGCTTGCGGCGCTCGCCGCATTTCCTCTGGGATTTGTATTTATGATACTGACATTTAAGATCAGCGGGAAAAGCCTTACTAAATATCAGGAGGCTAATGCTCATATGAGCAGCGTTATCGTGGAATATGTGGAGGGCATCGAGGTTATCAAGGCATTTGGCAAGGCCGGGGTGAGCTACGAAAAATTTGCGGGTTCCATATCAGAGTATAAGGATTTTGTAATTGAGTGGATGAAATCCACATGGATAACCATGAAGTTGGCGTTCGCGTTCATGCCGGCAACGCTTCTGGGCGTGGTGCCTGTGTGCCTGGCGCTGATAGGAGATGGCAGCATAACCGTATCAGAGATGGCGCTGTCTGTAATGCTTGCGATGTCCATGGTTATCAGCATGGCTAAGATCGAGATATTCTCAAACGGACTTCGCCAGATGCAGTACACCGTGCTGGAGATACAGAAACTCTTAAACATTAAAATCCTGCCTGAGCCGGAGGAGGAGCATAAGCCGGAGGGCTATTCAATAGAGCTTAAGGATGTGCATTTTAGCTACGATGAAAATGATAAAGAGGTGCTCCGAGGCATAGATATGCAGCTGAAGGAGGGAAGTTTCACAGCGCTTGTTGGACCTAGCGGAGGCGGCAAATCAACGGTGGCCAAATTAATCGCCAGATTCTGGGATGTCACGAGCGGAAGCATTAAAATCGGCGGAGTAAATATTAAGGACATGAAGGTGACATCTCTTGCGGATCTCGTAAGCTTCGTGACGCAGGATAACTTCCTGTTTTCACGCTCCATCATGGAAAATATAAGGCTTGGAAGACCCGGGGCAACTGACGAGGAAGTGAAGGCGGCGGCTAAAGCGGCGTGCTGTGAGGAGTTTATTATGAAACTTCCGGATGGCTATAACACCTCCGCAGGAGAGGCTGGAAAACGTCTGTCAGGAGGCGAGAGGCAGAGAATAGCTATCGCCAGAATGATGCTTAAGAATGCGCCAATCGTTATCCTGGATGAGGCGACAGCATTTACAGACCCTGAAAATGAGACGAAACTGCAGGAGTCCATCGCCAATCTTACCAAGGGTAAAACGTTGCTTGTGATTGCACACCGTCTGTCGACAATCAAGCAGGCGGACAAGATTGTTGTGCTAAACGGCGGAATAATAGAGGCACAGGGGACCCAGGAGGAACTCATGGAAAAGTCTGCACTGTACAACAGGATGTGGCAGGCTCACATCGGGGCAAGAAACTGGGCAGCCGGCAACGGAAAGGAGATGCGATAATGTTTAAAACAATCAAGAGAATCATAGATTGGTGCGGTGGTTTTAAGAAAAGCCTGTTTGCCGGATTCATATTTTCCTTTTTGTCATCCTGGGCGGTAGCGGCTCCGGTAGCATATGCAGGCTATGTGATCGCCGGCGTGGTAAGTGATATCAGGAGCGGAAGAGCAATCGATCCTTCGCTGTGGTATAAGAGTCTGGGGCTGATTACAGTTATGGTGCTTGCAAGGTTTCTCTTCGACTATCTGAAGGCGAGATGTCATGAGAAGATTGGATATGAACTGGTGGCCAGAGACCGCTTGTGGATTGGCGAGGCGTTAAAGCGCGTATCGCTTGGATATTTTCAGATCAATGACACAGGCGCAATCTTAAACGCCATCACGACGGGACTTGCGACGCTGGAAAACATGGGCATCCGAATGGTGGACAATTTTATCGGCGGCTATCTGAATTTCCTCTGCATCCTACTGTTTTTGTTTGGCATAATTCCGCAGTGTGCGCTGATAGCGCTGGGCGGCGTTTTGGTGTCGTTCGTATTTCTTCTGATGATATCAAAACACAGCAGAGAGAACACCAAAGTGTTGAGCGAAGAAAATGAGAGGCTTACAAGAGCAGCTCTTGAATATACCAGAGGACTTCCGATCGTTAAGTCTTTTGGAATGGACGGGGAGTCGATAAAAGATTTTAAGGATGCCTGCAGAAGAGGAAGAGAGATTGCCCTCAAGATTGAGTGGGGCTTCATTCCATACAACTGTCTGCACATCTTCGCACTGAAGGCGGCGAGCGTGTGGATGATATTGGCGGTTATGTATGCGGGGATGAGCGGCAAACTGGAGTTGTCCATGGTGCTAATAGTAGCATTTCTATCCATGTCAATCTTCAACTCCGTGGAGCCTATCGCGGACAGCGCACATGTTTTGTCAGTCATCAACAACGCATTTGACAAAATGAAGATATTCTCAGACGCACAGCTGTTAGACGCAGAGGGCGAGGATATCAAGCCTGAGAATTACGGCATCACATTTAACAATGTGGAGTTTTCTTATTCAGACGCAAAAGCGACCGAAGACAGAAAGGTTTTGAAGGATATCACGTTCACGATTCCTGAGGGCAGCACAACGGCGATTGTCGGTCCGTCGGGAAGCGGCAAGACAACCATCTGTAATCTGGTGGCAAGATTCTACGACGTCACCAAGGGTGAGATTACGCTTGGCGGTGTGGATGTGCGCAGGTACAGCCTGGACAGCCTGTTATCAAACATTTCGATGGTATTCCAAAATGTTTATCTGTTCAACGACACTATCAGGGCAAATATCTGTTTTGGAAGGGAAAATGTCACGGAAGAAGAGATGATAGAGGCGGCGAAAAAAGCAAGATGCCATGATTTTATCATGGAACTTCCGGATGGCTATGATACTGTGATTGGCGAGGGCGGCGGAACACTTTCAGGTGGCCAGAAGCAGAGAGTGTCGATTGCCAGAGCAATACTGAAAAATGCCCCAATCATCATATTGGACGAATCGACTGCCAGCATCGACCCTGAAAATGAGCACCTGATCCAGGGGGCGCTAACGGATTTGTCCAAGGGAAAGACGGTCATTATCATCGCCCACAGATTGGCGACTATAGAGTCTGCGGACCAGATTCTGGTTATAGATGACGGACGCGTGGCCGAGAGAGGAAAACACGAGGAGCTTGTAAAGCTCGGAGGCAAGTATGCGAATTTTGTGAAAATTCGCGAGATGGCAGAGAATTGGCAGATTGCATAGAAGAGAGCAGTTTGTCAAGAATTGTCTTGAAATAAAGCCACATTTATTTTAAAATATTTATAAGCAACGGCGCTTGAAGATTACTTCAGGCGCCTTTTTTCGTGTATATGGAAGGGAGTGACAGATTATGGCAGCATTTGACAGAGTTAAGTCGGGGATTCCTGAGATGGATGCGGCGCTGGATAACATACGTCTTGGCGACAACGTCGTGTGGCGTGTGTCAGATCTCGGGCAGTTTAAGCTTTTTATGGAGCCCTATCTTGAGCAGGCGATTAGGGATAAGCGCAACATCATATATTTTAGATTCGCAAGCCACGAGCCGCTTGTAGAAGACCGCCCTGAGGTGAAAACAATAAATATTGCGCTGTCCCACAGATTTGAGACATTTACGGTGGACATCCATAATATTATAGACCGTGAGGGTTTGGATGCCTTCTATGTATTTGACTGTCTGTCTGAACTTCAGGCTGCGTGGGCTACGGATCTTATGATGGGAAACTTTTTTAAAGTCACATGTCCGTTTTTGTTTCAGCTAGATACTGTGGCTTTCTTTCCTGTGATCAGGGGCAAACATTCTGTTCATGCCATCAACAAGATCCTTGAGACAACTCAGCTGTTTCTGGATGTTTATTCAGATGACAGAAATATCTATGTGCGTCCGCAGAAAGTCTGGAACAGGGATTCGTCCACGATGTTTCTGCCGCACACATACGAGCCGGAGACCGGCGCGTTTAAGCCCATACTTGACGGCGTTAAGTCAAGCAGATTTTATCAGGCTCTGGGGCATGTGCAGAGATCTTCTGACGAGCAGTTCTCAGATTCCTGGGATCTGTTCTTTAACAACACCAAAATGCTGTATAGAAACGGAGCAGATATAGGCGACAAATGCTCGCGCATGTGCAATATCATGATGACGCGTGACGAGAAGATGAGGCAGATGGTGAAGAGCAACTTCACGCCTGATGACTATTTCGCGGTGAGGGATCACATGATTGGCACGGGGCTTATAGGCGGAAAAGCTTGTGGTATGCTGCTTGCCAGGGCGATTATAAGGAACAGGGAGCCCGATATATACGAATGTATGGAGCCCCATGATTCCTTCTATGTGGGGTCGGATTTTTACTACACATACATTGTGGATAACGGCCTGTGGGATCTGCGCATCAGGCAGAGAACCGAGGAGGAATATTTCACCCTGGCGGACACATTTGCCGATAAGCTTATGGAGGGAGAGTTTTCTTCGCAGATGCGCAAGCAGTTCCTTCACATCATCGAATACTATGGTCAGGACCCCTATATCGTGAGGTCGAGCAGTATTCTAGAGGACGGCTTTGGCAATGCATTTGCCGGGAAATATGAATCTGTGTTCTGCGTTAACCGAGGCACCCTGGAGGAGAGGCTTGCCGAGTTTGAGAACGCAATCAAGACCGTGTATGCCAGCTCCATGAGTCTCTCCGCGCTGGATTACAGGAAGAGGAGAGGGCTTGACAAAAGAGATGAGCAGATGTCGCTTCTCATTCAGAGAGTTTCAGGCTCATATTATGGCTCGTATTACATGCCGTGCGCTGCTGGCGTGGGCTATTCCTACAGCCCCTACAGGGTTATGAGGGATTCAGACCCCGCGGCAGGAATGCTGAGGCTTGTCATGGGACTTGGAACATCAGCGGTTGACAGAACGGAGGGCTCGTACCCACGCATCGTCAATCTTGACGACCCACAGAGGTCTTCATATTCCTCCTCCGCGGATAAACACAGGTTCTCTCAGGGCAAGGCTGAGGTTATAAATATTGGAGAGCACATGCTCGAAAAACTAACCTACGATAAGCTTGAAACGTCAATCCCAAGATACCTTGACAACATCCTGATTGAGCACGACTATGAGGCGGAATCAAGACTTAGGGAAATGGGAAGCCCAAGACCTGTCAAGTTTATTTCCTGCAAGGGGCTTGTCTCCAACAGTAAGCTCATGGGGCAGATGAAGAGGATGCTTCGCTGCATCCAGGACGAATATGAATATCCTGTAGACACGGAGTTTACAATCAACATTTCTGATAACGGCGACTATTCGGTTGATCTGTTGCAGTGTCGTCCGCTTCAGATACAGAAGACTTCTTCAGGAACGGTGATTCCTGATGATATCAGCGAGGAACACATTTTCCTTGAGAGCAGGGGAGCGTCCATGGGCATGTCCAAGACGACTGACATCGACATAATCGTGTATGTGGACTCTGTCAACTACTACAATATGCCTTACAGGGACAAATACGCTGTGGCAAGGCTTATCGGCAGGCTCAACTGGCACTACAGGGATATGGGAAAACACATGATGTTGATTGTTCCCGGACGCATAGGAACCACATCGCCGGAACTTGGAGTTCCCACTTCGTTTTCCGACATAAGCGAATTCGAGATTATCTGCGAGACCGAGGAAACTGAAGCTGGTTACAATCCTGAGCTGTCCTACGGAAGCCACATTTTCCAGGACCTTGTTGAGGCGCAGATACTCTATACCGCGGTGTTCAAGAACTCTCACACGATACATTTTAATACGGAGATTCTTAAACGGTGCCCCGACCTGTTAGGAACATTTGAGGACGTCGAAGGCCTCAAGGATATAATTCATGTCTATGATGTCTCAGGTAGGCAGTGCAGGGTGTATAACGACATTGCAAATGAACACCTGATGATTGCCTGTGAGGCAGACTAGATTAGTTTAGCTGCTATTTTGCGACCTGTCGGGGTAGCAGCTAAACCGCCCGCGCCTGTCTCGCGAATGGCCGGACTCATGCTTCGCCCAATGTTTTTCATCGCGTCAATAACTTCGTCCGGGGGAATCCTGCTAAATACACCTGACATAGCTAAGTCAGCGCTGGATACAGCGTTAATGGCGCCGATTACATTGCGCTTAACACAGGGAACCTCCACTAAACCGGCAACCGGGTCACACGCGAGGCCAAGTAACCCCTTCAAAGCGATTGCAGCGCCGTGGATAATCTGGTTGGCATCGCCGCCCATCAGATATACCAGGGCGCCTGCTGCCATTGCAGAGGCTGAGCCGATTTCTGCCTGACATCCCCCCTCAGCCCCTGAGAGGGTTGCTCTTGACGCAATCACACCGCCAATTCCAGCGGCAACGTACAGAGCTTCAACCATGCGAGCCTCTGATGTATTATATGTTTCCTGAAAACTTACCAATGTGGCTGGGACCACCCCACATGAACCTGCGGTGGGAGCGGCCACAATTCGCTTCATGCATGCGTTTGATTCACTTACGCGCAGTGCTTTTTCCATGACAAGACCTGTAAACTCACCACACAATAAGCCATTCTCGGTGCGGCGTTTTCTAACTTTTTCCGCCTCCGTTCCAACTAGTCCGCTGTGACTTTTTAGATTAGCCTGATACTGCAAATCAGAGTCCTTCATCGCCCCATAGAAATATTTCATATGTGAAAAATGCTCTGATAAACTGCAGTTTTGCTCCTTGGCGTCTTCTAATGCAATTACTTCATAAAAAGATTTGTTATCCTCCACACAACGTGTTTTGATTTCTTCTAAAGAGTGAAACATGTTATACCTCCTCCATAGGACTATAATAGGTCACTTTGACGACACCCTCGAGATGTTCAAGCCAACCGATGGACTCTCGTGGAAGCTCCTGATCTAATTCGAGGACCATTACAGCATTGCCGCCACGCCCTGAACGATATAGCTGCATAGTGGCAATATTGACAGATTTATGCTGTAGAAGAGAGGTAACCTCTGCGACATGCCCAGGCTGATCTATATTGTGAACGATGAGAGTAGGATAATCTCCACTAAAATTAGCGCTTAATCCATCTATCTCACATACTGTAATACGTCCTCCTCCTACGGAGCAGGCTACAACGTCTAGGTGTTTACCACTGATACCTTCTAATGTAATCTTAACGCTGTTAGGGTGTGCATCTCCTAAATCAATCCCCTGAAAACTGTAGTGGAAATCCTGTTCCTTAGCTATTTCAAAGCTATGTGGGATGTCTGGGTCATCTACTTTCATTCCCATGAGACCCGCCACAAGTGCCTTATCTGTTCCATGCCCTTTTCCTGTTGCGAGAAATGATCCGTGCAGAAATATATCTGCCCGCGCGATTTTTTCATTTAGCAGTTTTGCACAGACATTGCCGATTTTTACTGCGCCGGCAGTGTGAGAACTTGATGGTCCAACCATGATTGGACCTATAACATCGAATAAATTCATACAATAGCTCCTTTGCACAAAAAAGGGACCTGCATCGCTGCAAGCCCCTTTGCCAGGTTAAAAATATGCCAGATAACAACTGTGAATCAATGTTTCTTCTTTATAGACTAAGTATTTAGCATGTTTTGGTAGCACTGTCAAGTCGTGAATGTGGATGAAATATTTAAAATACAATAGCATAAAAATGTAAAATTTGACTTTAAAAATTCAGACAACGTGCTAATTGTCTGACAAAATAGTGATTGTGCACAATTTGAAAGTGCGCTTTTGGGCTTTTTTTAAAGGATATGTAAAAGATGGTCCGACAGCGAAAAAAACTGTTGACGGATAGGGGGTTATCCCTTACAATGACCGACAACAAATCAAACACAGATACCAAGAGCAAGGGCGCTATCAACTGATAGCGCTCTTCTTACACCCCAGAAGACAAGGGCGTCATCTTACATAGATGGCGTCCTTTTTGTTTTAGGGTTTGGTAGAGGAAAGGAGTTATCTGTATGAGTAGTGAAATATCGACTCCAATGTTTTCTGGAAAAGATTTGAAAAAATTAATACTCCCCATGGTTATAGAGCAGGTCTTAGCTGTTACGGTTGGTATAGCAGATACCATGATGGTGTCTATGGGAAGTGCTGGTGACAGCGGCGATGCGGTGGTGTCCGGAATTAGTTTGGTCAATTCCATCAATGTACTGTTGATTATGGTATTTGCAGCCATGGCTTCCGGGGGCTCCGTAGTAGTTTCCCAGTTGATCGGAACAGGAGATAAGAAGAGGGCATGCAAGGGTGCTAACCAGGAGATGCTTCTATGTGTTCTGCTTTCCACAGTCATCATGGTCATCGCATTAGTATTTAACAGACCGCTGTTGAGGTTAATTTTTGGCGCGGTGGAAGAAGAGGTAATGAAGAATGCGATTATTTACTTCTATATAACCGCACTAAGCTTCCCATTTCTGGCAACCTACAATGCAGGGGCTTCACTGTTCAGGGTTATGGGAAACTCAAGGATATCGCTAAACGTTTCCATTGTGATGAACATAATCAATATCCTGGGAAATGCAGTTTTAGTGCTTGTGTTCCACATGGGAGTAGCTGGTGTCGGAATATCAACGCTGCTCTCCAGAGCGGTTGCAGCGGTTTATCTTCTGGTGTTAATCCGTAATCCAAACCTTTTAGTCCATATAGATGAAAAACTTAGATTAGGTTTCGAACCTGATCTCATCAAAAAAATCTTCGCAATCGGCATTCCGATGAGCGTGGAGAATGGAATGTTTCAGGTAGGAAAACTGATTACCCAGCGCTTAATCACCAGCTTTGGAACAGCTTCAATAGCTGCAAATGCTTTGGCAGCCACCATTGAGATGTTAGCGGACATTCCCGGAGCGGCCATGGGACTGGCACTTGTAACTGTGGTGGGAAGGTGCGTAGGCGCTGGAGAATTTGGTCAGGCAAAGCACTACACAGGAAAGCTGTTGAAAATATGTTATGTCTTCATGATTATGCTAAATGCTTTCCTGTTCCTGATAGCAGGAATATTGGCAAAACTCTATCACTTAAGTCCTGAAGCTACAGTGATAGCTATTCAGCTAATAAGATATCACTCAATATGCGCCATGTTAATTTGGCCGTTAGCATTTACGATTTCCAGTGCCTTAAAGGCATCAGGAGATGCTCAGTTTACCATGTGGACCAGCATTGGAAGCATGTGGATCTTCCGAATTGGTTTTGCATATATTTTAGGAAAGTATGTTGGACTTGGAGTTCTTGGTGTATGGATCGCGATGACCATTGACTGGCTGGTAAGAGGTCTCTTCAATATCACCAGATTTCTCAGTGGCAAATGGCAGGAGAAGGCGCTGGTTCGCGTAAGTCCGACTGCTAAAGCAAAGGAGGTAACAGCATGAAAATCGGAGTTGTAGGTGGCGGTTCCATGGGTGATGTCTATGGACCAAAATACGGGGCAGAATTCTTCCAAAATCTCTGGAAGGAATCTTTGCTGGACCATCTTTCTACTGAGGATGAAGTGGTATGGCTGGAGTATTCACAGATGCGGGATTTTGATCAGGCGGCGGGAGACTTTGATGCCATCATCGGAGCATGGATTGTGGATAACATGCTGAGCGAGGAGTTGTTGGAGAAACATCCACATTTACATTATGTTTCAACACTGGCCCACGGCTTTGGATATATTGACCCAGAGGTTGTCCGTAAGCACAATCTGACTGTGACAAACACAGTGTATGGAGATGTCACAATTGCCCAATATGCATTTGCACTGTTGATGGATATATGTCATGACGTACACGCCAACGATGTCTATTATCGCAGGGAGAAATGGTTGCCGCAAAACCATGGAAAGCGAATGCTGGTTAAGACCAGGCAGATTGAATTATATGAAAAAACCTTTGGAATTGTCGGCCTTGGAAATATAGGCTATTGCGCAGCAAAGATTGCACAGGGATTTGGTATGAAGGTTATCGCATACAGCCGACACAAAAAGGAAGGCGAAAAATACGACTTTATTGAACAGGTTAGCTTCGATGAATTGCTGGAACGCAGTGATGTTATCTCTATTCATTGTCCTTTGACAGAAAGCACCAGACATCTCTTAGACGCAGATGCATTTAAGAAGATGAAGGATGACGTTATCATAATCAACACCGCCAGAGGCGCTATTATCGATGAAGAGGTTCTGATAGAGAATCTTGAAAACGGTAAGGTGTATGCAGCTGGATTAGATGTTCTAACCGGCGAGCCATTAACGGAGCCGGCCAAGATTATGAAATGTTCAAATACGCGCTTGACGGAGCATATTGCATGGGCACCTGTAGAAAGCAGAATTCGCAGCATTCGCATTGGATGTGAGAACTTCTTAAACTGGAGAGCAGGTCATCCAACCAGCGTGGTGGTTTAGTAAGTCCGGGGTATAAACCCGGGAATTATAATAATTAAAGATATTAGGAGGAGTCAGTTATGGAAGAGAAGATGGTAAAGAGTTTATTATGTACAAACTTACGAGAGAAGCCTGAAACCAAGCGTACCAGCAGAAAGCTGGGTAATATCGATTTTAGCAAGTTAATTCATATGGGCTTAAATGAGAATGAATTTGGCATGTCTGCGAAGGCTGTGGAAGCCATGAATTCTGTAGCTGCAGCTGGCAACTACTATGGTGATTGGACACAGAAGGATTTTAAGGGCGCTATTGCAGAAAGATTTGGTGTGGATACATCTTTTATTGTGACAGGTTGTGGCTCAAGTGCTTTAACAGATGCCCTTGGAACAGCATTTTTGGAAAAGGGAGATGAAGTTGTTTTGTGTATGCCTACATTCCCGGCGATTATTGATACGGCACAGACTAATGGTGCGACCCCGGTTATTGTCCCAACCACCGAGGAACTTAAGCTTGATATGGATGGGATGCTCGCTAAGATCAACGAACACACCAAGATGGTGTACATATGTAACCCAAATAACCCAACAGGAACGTACATAGGATACAAGAAGCTTAGAGAATTCGCTGAGAAGTGTCCTGACCATGTAATCCAGGTGTACGACGAGGCTTATATAGAATTTTCTAAGTCTGCAGATTGTCTGGAAATGGTTGAAACCATGAAGGAGCTTAAGGATAAGCCTATTGTCATTCTTAAGACGATGTCTAAGTGTTTTGGCATGGCCGGCGTGAGAGCAGGTTACATATTGGCACAGCCTGAGATAGTTGCAGAGCTTGCAAAGTGCGGAACACAGTTTGCGCTAAACAAGATGGCTCAGGTTGGAGCAGCTGCAGCTATCAGGGATACTGAACATCTCGCAAAGGTTAAGGAGTTAAATGCAGCTTCTAGAGAATATCTTGAGACAGAGCTCGCCAAGCTTGGATGTAAGGTATATCCTTCTGAGACAAACTTTATTTTCTTTGATCCTCATGTGGATCCATCAGAGGTTTTCATGAAGATGATGGAGAGAGGAATATTTATGAGCGCTCAGGCCGGGGCAAACCGTGTATCCACAAGCACCATGGAAAACTGCAAGCTGTTTATCAAGAACATTACCGAAATCATTGCTGAGCTTAAGAAGTCTGAAAGCGTTAGCGCTTAGGAACAGGCACATAGAAAATTATAGAAAGGGGTGCTTGGGATGGAAGATACAAAGATTGCGGAGGTTCTAAAAACTAACCATGTAGAGGAACATCCATTTGTAATTACTATCGCCAGAGGCTTTGGCTCTGGGGGAAAAGAGCTGGGAATGAGACTGGCAGAAGAACTTGGAATCGCCTGCTACGAAAATCGAATTCTAGCTCTCGCATCCAAGATTACCGGCAAAGAGACGGCCGAACTTATCGAGATTGATGAAAAACTTCGTCAAGGTATAATGAACAGCATTTTGCGAAAGATGCCAGGGCACAGGGAACCTAATCCTGTGGAGAAAAAGTTCGAGTCTGACGAGGAAATCTTCGAGACACAGTGCAATATTATTAAGTATTTGGCGAGGACTGAATCCTGTATCATTATTGGAAAATGTGCAGATTATGTGCTGAAGGATTTTGATAATGTGGTGGCGCTATATGTTGAGGCTCCCAGGCCTTATTGCAGAAGTCGAATAATGAGTCGAATGCATGTCAGCGCAGATGAGGCTGATACATTAATCGAGAAGACCGATAAGTACCGAGCTGATTATTACAAGTATTATACAGGCGGTAATTATTGGACTAATCCCGTGAATTACGACATGACTTTGAATATGGACCGTGTTGGAGAGGACCGGGCCATAGCTATGATTAAAAATTATCTTATTCTGCGATTTGGCAGTGAAGTGTTGGAGGAAGCGGCTAAGAATAAGCAAAGCCTCTATACCACAGCAGGCGCAACTCTGGAATAAGAGCAGAAAAGGAGGGATGGAGCATGCTTAAATATTGCTTAAAGCGAATTGGCATGGCGGCAATTACGACATTGATTATAATCATAATCCTGTTCTTTTTGCTGCAGTTAATGCCAGGTTCTCCATTTAATAACGAGCGTTTAACCCCCGATCAGATTGCAGTATTAAATACAAAGTACGGTTTGGACAAACCGCTTCCTCTGCAGATTGTGATTTACATAAAAAACATGATTACCGGTGATTTTGGTGTGTCATATAACATCCAGCAAAACTATCCGGTTGCGAATTTGCTGGCAACCAAGTTCCCGACCACAATCAGGCTGGGATTGCAGGCATTTGTTGTGGGAATCATATTTGGATTAATTCTTGGAATTATTGCAGCGCTACACCATAATGGACCGCTAGATACAGGAACAACTATATTTGCCATGCTGGGCTCAAGTGTTCCCTCCCACGTATTAGCGCTGGGACTGGTATTTTTTCTGGCATACAAATGTGGCTGGTTCCCGCTGACATACAGCTCCGCTCAGCCGGTTTTGTCATCTATTCTTCCAACCATTGCATTATCCATAGGACCTATGGCAATGACTGCCAGGTACACTCGTAATGAAATGATTGAGGTGATGGATTCAGAATATATAACTCTGGCTGAAACCAAGGGTGTCAGAAGGTTCAGGGTGGTTGTTGTACATGGCCTTAAGAATGCTTTGATACCGCTAATCACAACCCTGGGACCTATGTTGATGGGCCTGATGACCGGTTCGACTGTATGCGAGCAGATATTCGCTATTCCGGGTATCGGTTCACTCTTTATTACAGCAATTCAGGCAAATGATTATAACGTGGTGATCACACTGGCTTTCATATTCAGCATGATGTATATTGTGACACTTCTGGTTATTGATCTGCTGTATGGAGTAATTGATCCACGAATTAGATTAGCAGGAGGTAAAAAGTGATGGCAAGTTTAGGTAGATATTCATTTGCAAATCAGGATGGTATTTATCGCGACGATGTATATGCCGGAAATCCCTCCTGGAAAGAGACAATAATTATCTTTAGCAAGAATAGAGGTGCAGTATTCGGTCTGTTGTTTGTAATATTCATGGTGGTTTTAGCCATCTGGGGACCGAATTTTAATTCCTACACATATGATGAGATTCAGATGACAAGGACGAACATGCCCCCGAGAATTCCAGGGTTAGAGAAGCTTGGGATTTTTGATGGAACATTAAATGGCGCTAACATGTATGAACTGAAGGGGGCGACTGAGGAGTATTACTGGTTTGGTACAGATGCTCTGGGAAGAGATCTTTTTACAAGGTTTTGTCAGGGTACACGTATATCCTTAATCGTAGCGGTTATATCCGCGCTGCTTTCCTTAGTGATTGGCGTCTCATATGGCCTGGTATGTGGATACTACGGCGGCAAGCTTGATTTATTAATGATGAGAATTATTGAAATCATCAATGGTATTCCATCCTTAGTAATTGTTTCTCTGCTGGTGGTAATTCTAAAGCCGGGGCTTACCGCCATCATCGTGGCCATGGCCATCAACGGATGGACAGGCATGGCTCGTCTGGTTAGAGCTAATACCCTGAGACTAAAGCAGCAGGAACATATTATGGCATCTAAAACACTTGGAAGCAGCGTTCCTTCAATACTGTTTCGCGAGATTTTTCCAAATCTCCTGAGCTCTGTAATAGTTATGGCGATGATGGAAGTCCCAGGAGCCATATTTATGGAATCCTTCCTGTCATTTGTGGGTCTTGGCATTCCTAATCCACAGGCTTCTTTGGGCAGTTTGATCAGTGATGGCTATAATCACATGTTGATGTATTCCTTCCAGCTTGCTATTCCGGCAGTATTTTTCGCAATTCTGATGATCAGCTTGAACCTGTGTGGTGATGGTCTTCGAGATGCTTTAGATCCAAAGCAGCGCAGAAGCTAAAGGAGGTGTGCTTATGAGTCAGAAAGTTAACAATTTATCCCAAGTAGAGTGGTCCAAAGATGATGTGGTACTAGATGTGAGGGATGTACATATTTCTTTTACTACAAGCGCAGGTACATTAAATGCAATTCGAGGTGTTAATTTTACATTGCACAAGGGCGAAACAGTAGCCATAGTTGGAGAATCAGGCTCCGGCAAATCTGTGACAGTTAAAAGTGTTATGGGAATTCGCAGTTCCAATCAGAGAATTAACCACGGTGAAATTCTTTATACATACGAGGAAAATGGCGAGAAGAAAACCGTTGACTTGTTAAAGTTTTCAAAGCGTGAAATGATTGCCAATTACAATGGTAAACACATTGCCATGGTTTTTCAGGATCCCATGACCGCATTAAATCCTCTGCTTACGATTGGGGCACAGGTTATTGAGGGCATGATGTTGCACCTTAACATGAGCAAAGAAGAGGCGTGGAAGAAGGGAGAGGAGCTTCTGGCAGAAGTTGGTATTCCAAATCCAGCGCTTACGATGAAGAATTATCCTCATCAGCTGTCAGGCGGTATGAGACAGCGTATAGTTATCGCGATTGCCATTGCATGCAATCCTGATATTTTAATTTGCGATGAGCCGACCACTGCTCTTGATGTGACGATACAGGCGAGAATTCTGGATCTTATCAAGAAGATCCAGAAGGATAGAAATATTTCGGTAATCTATATCACACATGACTTAGGTGTGGTTGCCAAGGTTGCTGATTATGTCTGTGTAATGTATGCCGGCAAGATTGTGGAGAGGGGAACTGCATACGAAATGTATTATGAACCCCGTCATCCCTACACCTGGGGACTTCTGCTTGCCATGCCGGACCTGAACACAACAG
This sequence comes from Lachnospiraceae bacterium, assembly GCA_024699325.1. GTDB lineage: Bacteria > Bacillota > Clostridia > Lachnospirales > Lachnospiraceae > UBA4292. The sequence continues at coordinate 17,370 of JAILPS010000003.1, forward strand.
ATGCGCGTTTATATGCTATTCCAGGAACGCCTCCAAATCTGTTGCGCAAAATAGTCGGCGACGCATTTGCACCAAGAAACCGATATGCTTTGAATATTGATTATGAGGAGGAACCGCCGGTTTATGAGCTGAGCAAAACTCACATGGTAAGTTCGTGGCTGGAGCATAAAGATGCGCCAGAGGTAGAGATGCCGATGGAGCTGCAAAAGCGCATTGACCGAATGAAGAAGGAGGTGGGGTAAATGTCAAACGCAGCGTTAACCAAAACTAAAATCCCCATGGAGGAGAGGGAGGTAATCCTTGAAGTCAAGGGACTTAAGCAGTATTTCCCAGTGGACTCCCACAACGTGGTCAAGGCGGTTGATGATGTTTCGTTTCAGGTGAGAAGGGGAACAACATTCGGACTTGTAGGAGAATCGGGCAGCGGTAAGTCAACCATAGGACGCTCTATTATTCGCCTCTATGATCCAACGCAGGGCAGCATTACTCTGGCAGGTAAGGAAATCAGCGGAAAGATGACCCACAAAAAGAAGGATTATCTCACCAAACACATGCAGATGATTTTTCAGGACCCGATGGCCAGTTTAAATCCCCGCAAGAAGGTTATCGATATTGTGGCGGAGGGATTAGATGCCAACCATCTGTGTAAAAATCGCAAGGAACGGGAGGAGAAGGTTTATAAAATCCTTGAGCGTGTTGGCTTGAATCATGAGCAGGCCAATCGATATCCCCACATGTTCTCAGGCGGACAAAGACAGCGTATTGGAATTGCGAGGGCAATCGTTATGCAGCCGGAGCTTATTATAGCTGATGAATGTATCAGCGCGCTGGATGTGTCTATACAGGCGCAGGTGGTAAATATTATGAAGGATCTTCAGGATGAGCTGGGGCTTACTTATCTGTTCATCGCACATGATCTGGCAATGGTTAAATATATTTCCGATTATATAGGAGTAATTCACCTGGGACATTTTGTTGAGATGGGAACCAAGGAGGAGATATTCTCCAATCCCGTACATCCCTATACCAAGTCACTGTTATCGGCCATACCTGAGCCAAATCCTATCACAGAGCGCGATAGACAACTGGTGGTTTACGATAAGAATGAGATGGGAGTGGATTACACTAAGGGCAGTAAGAATTATTTGACAGAAAGTCATATGGTTCTTGCAACTGATGAAGAGCTGGCGGCATGGATGCAGAGTTAGCATGTATGGTAAATATGCCGGCAATAAAATGTGGTTATATTCGCGGTAATTCTATAGAGAAATCTACGGATAGCAGCGGTATATACAGGCTGTGAGACTGTCGCGACAGCCCAAATTTTTCAGGCGACAGGGTTAGGAGGAGCTTATGAGACATAATGTAAAGCGATTAACGACGAGTGTTCTTGTCAGTCTTTCAATGGTGGCTGGATTAACTGCCTGTGGAAATGAGGGTGGCGGTGCAGGAGCAGGAGCAGGTACCACAGGTACAACACAGGGAAATACTGCTACAACCACTGATGGCATTAATCTTCAGTATTCTGTGACAGAGGAATTAAATTCTCTGGATCCAAACACAAATTATTCCGCCACAAGCATGGGAATGATTACCAACTGTTATGAAGGATTAATGGCCTATCAGGCAGATGGAACCATTGGATATGGTTTGGCTTCCAATGTGGATATCAGTGAGGATGGTTGCACATACACATTTACAATCCGTGATGAGGCATATTGGTCCAATGGTGACAAGGTTACCTCCAATGATTTCTATTACAGCTGGAGACGTTTGGCTGACCCTGACATGGGATGTACTTATGCATACATGTTAATCACGGCAGGTGTCAAGAATGCCATGGCAGTTTGTTATCAGGGAGCTCCGCTTGATGATTTGGGCATCAGCTGTCCTGATGATAAGACATTTGTGGTAGAGTTAGATGCGCCAAGATCATATTTCAATGACCTTCTCGCAGCAGGAAGTTATTTTATGCCGGTCAATCAGTCATATGTGGAAAGCTGTGGTGATCAGTTTGCCCTGGATAAGGAGCATACGATTTACTGTGGCCCATTCCAGATGAGCGAATGGGAGGTTGGTGGTACAACATACCTTCTTTCAAAGAATCCTAATTACTATGCAGCTGACAGTGTGTCTGTAGACAGTATCCGTTACACATTGCTCACTGATGCACAGCAGAAGATTCTTGCATGGGAGTCTGGAAAACTTGATCAGGTTCAGTTGAGCGGCGACTTCATCTCTATGTATGCTTCAGATCCTGACTTATATAAATTTGGTTACCCTGGACTATTCTTTATCGCCTTCAACTGCGAAGATGAATATTTTTCTAATAGGAACCTGCGTATGGCAGTGTCAACAGCCATTGATAAGTCTGTAATTGTAGACAGTATTCTGTGTGATGGCTCCGTGGCAGCTGATTATGCAATTCCTGCGGATTTCGCTAAGGATTCAAAGGGAGTTACTTTCCGTGAAAATATCGGCAATCCTACATACAATACTTATGATTTGGCAGCCGCTTCAACTTATTGGGAGGAGGCTAAAAAGGAACTGGGTGTTGATAGCATCAGTGTGGAGTTTCTATACAACGAAGATAGCCAGTTAGCATCTGTTGCAGCATATATTCAGTCTGAGCTGCAGAAGAATCTTCCGGGAATGTCTGTTACACTCAGACAGACATCCTACAATCAGAGACTGGCAGACATGGGTAATGGTGATTATCAGTTTGGTATTACCAGATGGTACGCAGATTATCAGGATGCATCGACATATCTTGATATGTGGATTGAGACCTCCAACCTGAATTACGAGAATTGGTTTAATGAGGAATACAATGAGCTTTATAAAAAGGTTGTTGGCGAGCTGGCTCTAGATGAGGAGAAGCGCATTCAGACTCAGGCTAAAATGGAGGAAATAATTCTTTCAGAGGCTGCAATTTGTCCTCTGTATCAGCCTGTATTTACATACCTTCGCAATAATAATTACGAATATGTCTATACGGCTACAGGAGCTACAATTACAAGATTTACAAAGAGAAAGTAACACAGATTTAATCTTCAAGTCATAATAATATGTTTTCAAAACTGCAGGGTAATTCCTGCAGTTTTTGATTCCTAAAAACCATTAATCCAGCAATAAGCGAATATCAAAGGAGAACCTTTGCGAAAGAAATCACTTATATGTTTGGGAAACAATTTGTCGACAAAACAGTTGCAAAAAATACAATAAAAATATATTCAAACTGTGATATAATTAGTTTGTATATGATAAAGACCGGTTCCAACGCTGTTTAGCCGGAGCTGATAACAGCAATCAATTACGCGCTTCAAAAGGTAAAGAAGGAGTGATAGATATATGAAGATGACATTTCGCTGGTATGGAAGCGATATAGACCCCATACCACTAAAGTATGTTAAGCAGATTCCGGGAATGAGCGGAATTATGGGACTTCTCGACAAGCCGGCAGGCGAGGATTGGCCGGAGGACGAATTCGTGGCGCTTAAAAGGGAGGTAAACGACGCTGGACTTGAGCTTGAGGTTATAGAATCTGTAAATGTCCACGAGGACATTAAGCTTGGACTTCCCACCAGGGATAAATACATAGAAAACTATATTTCCACCATCCGCATGCTCGCAAAGCATGGCGTGAAGGTTATAGTTTATAACTTCATGCCTGTGTTTGACTGGCTGAGGACTGATCTGGCAAGAGTGATAGAGGAGGACGGAAGCAACAGCCTGTATTTTGACGAGAAGGATTTGGGCAATATGGGGCCCCTGGAGATTGTCAGAAAAACAGCCGAGGATAGTAAGGGCTTCACACTTCCGGGCTGGGAGCCTGAGAGACTTGCGCTTCTTGAGACAACGCTTAAGCAGTATGAAAACATTGACCCTGACGACCTTAGAAGGAATTTTAAATATTTCTTAGACGCAGTTATCCCTGTGTGTGAGGAGGTCGGCGTTAAGATGGCGTGCCATCCTGATGACCCTGCCTGGCCGATTTTTAATCTTCCAAGAATAACACACAGCCAGGAGGATTTTGATATCATGGTGAAGCTCCACGACAGTCCTGCCAACACGCTGTGTCTGTGTACGGGAAGTCTGGGAAGCAACCCTGATAACGATGTGCCTGCAATCATCAGACATTTTGGACAGATGGACAGAATTGGCGCCATGCACGTGAGAAATGTCAAGTATCTCGGATATCACCATTTCAGGGAGGCTGCGCATCTGAGCAGCACGGGAGACCTGGACATGTACGAGATTATGAAGGCCATATATGAGACATGCCCTGACACATACATACGCCCTGACCACGGAAGAATGATCTGGGATGAGCAGGGAAGAGCGGGCTACGGTCTGTACGACAGAGCGCTCGGAGCCACATATTTAAATGGACTGTGGGAAGCCATAGATAAGAGCGAAAACGGAGGATTATGATATGCAGAAAAACGTGATTGACACAGATCTTACAGGAAAAGTTGCGGTTGTAACAGGCGCCGGCGGCGTGCTGTGTTCTAACTTTGCCAGGATATTAGCAAGAGCGGGAGCTAAGGTTGCCCTGCTTGACTTAAATGTTGATAACGCTACCAAGTTCGCTGAGGAGATTAAGAGCGAGGGTGGAGTTGCGAAGGCGTATTACTGCGACGTTTTAGACAAGGAGAAATGCTATCTCGTGGCTGATCAGGTGATGGCTGATCTCGGACCATGTGATATACTTGTAAACGGAGCTGGAGGCAACAACCCTCGCGCCACAACCGACAAGGAGTATTATGAGGAGGGCGATATCGAGGCCGACACAAGATCCTTCTTCGACCTCGACAAGAGCGGAGTGGAGTTCGTCTTCATGTTAAACTACATCGGAACGCTTCTTCCAACCCAGGCGTTTGCCAGACAGATGGTGGGAAGAGAGGGGTGCAACATTCTAAACATCAGCAGCATGAACGCTTATCGTCCGCTCACCAAGATACCTGCATATTCAGGCGCGAAGGCTGCCATCTCAAACTTCACGCAGTGGCTGGCGGTGCATTTTAGCAAGTCAGGCATTCGCGTCAACGCGATCGCTCCGGGGTTCTTCGCGACAGCTCAGAACGCAGCGCTTCTGTTTAACCCTGACGGTACGCCAACAGCCAGAACAGGCAAGATTCTCGCCGCAACCCCTATGGGACGTTTTGGCGACAGCGAGAAGGAGCTTGCCGGCGCACTGTTATTCCTGCTTAACAACGATGCTGCCAGCTTCATCACAGGTGTTACACTTCCTGTGGATGGCGGTTTCTCAGCATATTCAGGGGTGTAGGCATAACTAAATACATGACATTAAACTGCAGGGTAATTCCTGCAGTTTTTTATTTCTGGCGAGAAAAGTGCGGATGTATGCAAAAATTTGGCGTATGATATTGACTGGAAGGGAAATAAAATAGTATATTTCTACTATTGACTTAAACCTGCTATCCCTGCCACGGAGGAAAAGATGAATCTTTTGGATAAAATTTTCAAGAATAACAGTCAGAATGTCGAGCCTGAGGATGAGCAGTACGAATACTGCCCAAACTGTGATGCGAATCTGACTCTTCAGAAGGGCTACAGCAACGACCTTCCGTTCTGGACCTGCAAGGGCTGTGGGAAGCTCCTCATAAATCCTGAGCTTGACACAGACAATATCGCCTGGGTGTGTGACAAATGCGGTGCCATGCTAAACATTCAGGAGGGCTTTGCCGACAACGACGGAGAGTGGACCTGCAGGGAGTGTGGTTTTGTCAACAGGATTGACTTAAGAGAGCTGTACATGTCGGAGGACGAATATCAGGCTGAGAAGAATAATCCATACAGGGGCTTAAGCGATGAGGCGGTGCTTGCGCTGTCTGCCTACGAGGAGCTTGAGCACATCGACGGGCATATGGATGTCATTAAGGTCAGGCACAGGGAGAGCGGCCACATATATGTGAAGAAGCTCCTGACCACCTACAACAGAAGCGTGTTTGACTATATTTTGGAGCATCCTATAGAGCACATGCCCAGGGTTTTGGAGTTGTATGAGAGCGACAACTGCCTGATAGTTATAGAGGATTTCATAGAGGGCAAAACCGTGGAGGAGATGCTTGAGGGCGGAGCCATCTGCGAGAAGCTTGCGCTAAGCATTGTCATAGATGTATGTAAGATACTAGAGGTTATGCACGGCCTTAAAACGCCCATCATCCACAGGGATATCAAGCCGTCAAACATCATAATTACGCCTGAGGGCGATGTGTATCTTCTGGATATGAACGTGGCGAAGTGGTTCGACCCTGACAAAAACGACGACACAAGGTATCTGGGAACCAGGGTCTATGCGGCGCCTGAGCAGGTGGGTTACGGCATGACTGCCTCCTCTGCCAAGTCAGACGTCTACGCTTTAGGCGTTTTGCTAAATGTTATGACCACGGGGAGATTTCCTAAGGAGCTGAGAGCCACAGGGAAGCTGTGGAATATAATAGAGCGCTGCATCTGTCTGGATGCGCAGGAGAGAATTAGCGTCACGGACCTGATAGAGGCGCTACAGGGCTTGGAGGAGAATGATGCAGAATAAATCGACGGACGAACTAAACGATCTTCTGGAGAATGTGAAGCCTACAGGGTTAGAAACGTATCTTAAGGACAACGAAAAATACATGGCAGATGAAAAGAAGGCGTTCTACTATTACATGAAGGACGTGCTCGACGAGAAGAATATCAAGCTGAAGGACGTCTATTCCTTTGCTGGAGTCACAGAATCCTACGGCAGCAAGATTGTGACCATGGAAAAACACACGAAGGACAGGGACTTAATCATCCGCCTGTGCATAGCGGGACATTTCAGCTGGGACGAGACAAACAGGGCGCTTAAGCTCTATGGGATGAGCGAGCTCTACGCCAAAAATCCCAGGGATGCAGTGCTTATCGTGGCGATTAACAACAGGGTTTTTAACCTCTATGACATAGACGAAATGCTGCTAAAACACGGCATGGACAGGATTACAACTGAATAACAAAAGTTTACGCTAAGTAGATTTCCCCACCATTTTGGTGGGGATTTTTGTTTTTAAAATCTGCTAACATATCCTTAGGGAGGTGATTGCGAATGAGAGACAGTTTGGGACACTTTATCTCTGAGAGAAGGAAGTTCATGAGGCTTACGCAGGAGGAACTGGCCGAAGAATTAGGCGTTTCCAAGTCGGCCATCGCCAAGTGGGAGAAGGATGGAGGCCTTCCGAGCCGTGACAATCTGAGAAAACTTTCGGAGATTATGAACGTGTCTGTGGACGATCTGCACAGGGTCATTGACAGGGCGGATGTGAGAAGTGCAGACCTAAGCCTAAACATCACGCCGGACGTTATCGCAACCCTTGAACAGCACGGTTATAAGGTGATACGGCCGGATGAAGAAACTAGAAAACAGGAGGATAAGTAGATATGTTTGGAAAGAATAATCAGAATGATAACTATGCAAATGATGGCTATGACAGATGGCAGGTAGCTCCGAAGGGGAAAAAAGCCAAGAAGAGCAAGAAACACGGCGGCTGCATCATGCTTGTGATTGTGGTGGTTCTCTTAATCGGCTGCGCCATGAAGTACAGCGATTATGTGAAAAACAACGAGCAGAATGAGAATACTACGACCGCTGATACAGCAAACAATTCGCCGAAGGAGACTGCGAGGGATAACAAGAAGGAGACCACAGCTGAGGTTACCCAGGCCCCTACGCAGGCTCCTACAGAGGCACCAACGGAGGCTCCAACAGAGGAACCCACAGAGGAGCCGACACAGGAGACCGAACCAGAGACAATAGTTTCGCCCACTGAGGTCACCCCTGAATTAAAAGCATTTCTTGACAGCTATGAAGCATTTATGGATGAATATGTAGAATTCTTGGAAAGATACAATTCTGATCCGAACAATGTCATGAGCATGATGACAGAGTATTTTGACATGATGGCCAAATATCAGGATTTTGCAGATAAGGCAGATAAGTACGATGAGACTGAGATGTCACCTGTCGACGAAAAATACTATTTAGAGGTGATGCTTAGGATTGAGAAGAAGCTTATGATGGCATCATACGAACTTGGTTCTTGACATTCTGCGCAAATGTTGTTAAGATACTTTCGTTCATCGGAGGGTGAGTTATTCATGTGAAATAACGAGCTGGATAAGATGTCTGGTTGAGATGCCAGATCTCTTGTCCAGCTTTTCTTGTGGGTGAATAGGAGAGTGTCATGGAAAGAAATATTGATTTTACAAGCGGCAGAATTGTGGCGCCGCTTCTAAAGTTTGCGGGTCCTGTGCTGTTAGCCCTGTTTTTACAGGCAATGTACGGCGCGGTGGACCTTCTGATAGTTGGTAAATTCGCCGAGTCGGCAGACGTGTCCGCGGTGTCCACGGGCTCGCAGATAATGATGACCATCACGAACCTTATAAGCAGTCTGTGCATGGGCATGACCATAATTCTGGGACAGAAGATAGGCGAGAAGAGGCCTGACGAGGGCGGAAGGATTATCGGCAGCGGAATGCTGCTGTTTGGTTTGATAGGAGTTATATTGACGGTTCTACTCCCCATCCTTGCACCACAGCTTGCAGGCATAATGAACGCCCCCACAGAGGCGTTTGACCTTACAGTCAGCTACATAAGAATCTGCGGCGCCGGAGCCGTGGTCATCATATCCTACAACCTTATCGGCGGCGTGTTCAGAGGTTTGGGAGATTCAAATACTCCGCTTGTAACCGTGCTCATAGCCTGCATCTGCAACATCGCAGGTGACCTTCTGTTGGTCGCTGGATTTAAGATGGGCACGAAGGGCGCAGCCATCGCAACAGTGGGGGCCCAGTTTATAAGCGTGGTCATATCATTTGTGCTTATCTCTAGGAAGAAGCTGCCGTTTGAATTTAGCAGGAAGAAGATCAGATGGGACGGCGTGATTGTCAGAAGAATCATGGTGCTTGGCACGCCAATCGCCGTGCAGGATCTGTTGGTCGGCATATCATTTCTCGTGATATTGGCGATTGTAAATGACATCGGTCTCACGGAGTCTGCGGGCATAGGAGTAGCCGAGAAGGTGTGCGCATTTATCATGCTGGTGCCTGCCGCGTTCATGCAGTCCATGTCAGCATTTGTGGCGCAAAACAGGGGTGCCGGCAAAATCGACCGCGCAATCAAGGGCTTCAAATCAGCCGTCGCGATATCGTTTTGCTTCGGCGTGGTGATGTTCTATCTGGCGTTCTTCCACGGAGATATTCTCTCAGGGATTTTCTCAAAGGATGCGGCGGTAATCGTTGCGGCAGCGGACTATCTGAAGGCCTACGCCATAGACTGCCTCCTGACATGTTTCCTGTTTTGTTTTATAGGATTTTTTAACGGCATGGGCTTTACAACATTTGTCATGGCACAGGGCATCATCGGAGCATTTGCAGTGAGAGTTCCGGTGTCATTTATCATGAGCAGATGGGAGCCTGTCTCGCTCTTCCACATAGGACTCGCAACGCCCTGCTCGACCATCCTGCAGATCATTCTCTGCTTCGGTTGTCTGTGGATCAAATTTTTATACCACAAGTATAATGACAAATCTTCAAATGTGTGATATTATACCCTCGAACAAGATAAGCGGGGCTAAGTGCCCGGAAAGGACAATCATGACAGCATTCAACAGACTATACAGTTTATATAGCGATTGCTCAGAATCATCATTCGATAAGAAAACGAATGAGGATTGTTTTTGGTGCGCTCATATAAGTCTAAGTCTATGTGTAAATGTTGTTTGAGGAAGCTTCCTGTAGTGGAAGACATATGAACATGTTTTGCAACCGCTTACCTTGTATGAGGCAGGCGGTTTTTTTGTGGAGGAAATCATGGACGTTTTAGAGATTAAGGGAAAAGTTAATAGTGCGATTTGCTATGCGAAGGTTATTGAGGATGAGGCTGTTGAGCAGATCAGACGCATGTGCGACTACGAGATGACGGAGGGCTCAAGGATCAGAATTATGCCGGACGTACACGCAGGCAAGGGCTGCACCATCGGCACAACCATGACAATTACTGATAAGGTTGTTCCAAATGTGGTTGGCGTCGACATAGGCTGCGGCATGTACACAGTTAATCTTGGCAGGGCAGATATCGATTTTGAGAAGGTTGACGAGGCGGCTCACTTCATCCCCTCAGGCATTAACGTGTGGGATGGCAGAAGGGAGCGCTTCAACCTGACAGGACTTAGATGCTACAGAGAGCTTAAGGATTCGAGAAGACTCGAGAGGTCTCTCGGCACGCTCGGCGGAGGCAATCATTTCATAGAGATTGACGAGGCCACAGATGGCACCAAATACCTGGTAATCCACTCAGGCTCTAGGAATCTGGGCAAACAGGTGGCGGAGTTTTATCAGAGACTGGCCATAAACCTGCACAGAGGCTACGGGGAGTATTTCGCTAAGCGAGACGAGATAATCAGGACCTACAAGGAGCAGGGCAGAAGGACTGAGATTGAAGCGGCGCTTAGAGCCCTGCACGCCGAGGTTTACGAGGGCGAGTTAGATATGCCGGAGGATCTGTGCTTCCTGTCAGGAAAATACATGGAGGATTACCTTCACGATGTCGTCATCTGCCAGGCATTTGCAAGAAGAAACCGCGAAATCATGGCCGAGGTTTTGACAAACCGCGCAGGCCTCCAGGCCGGCGAGAGCTTCCACACCATTCATAATTATATTGATACAGATGAAATGATTTTGAGAAAGGGCGCAATAGCGGCCCACAGTGGAGAGAAAGTGCTGATTCCAATTAATATGAGGGATGGAAGCGTGCTTGCCGTCGGCAAGGGTAACCCGGAGTGGAACTACTCCGCACCCCACGGCGCAGGACGACTCATGAGCAGGGGCAAAGCCAGACACACACTCACCATGGAGGAGTATCAGGAGACCATGAAGGGAGTGTACACAACTTCAATCAACGAGAACACATTGGACGAGGCGCCCATGGCATACAAGAGCCTCTCTGACATCATAGATGTCATCAGAGAGTCCGTGGATGTCATCGACGTGATGAAGCCAATCTATAATTTTAAGGCATCTGACTGAGACACTGTCCCGGCCACATGCCGGAACAGGAGGACATAATGATTAGCATTCCAGTCATCGATATGGTGGCGACTGGTAGAAATATTGCAAATATGCGAGAGAGAGCAGGACTTAGTGTCAGAGACCTTCAGGTCACCTTCGGCTTCGCAACCCCTCAGGCCATCTACAAGTGGCAGCACGGCACAGCCATGCCAACCCTTGACAACCTGGTGGTTCTCGCAGCTGTTTTCGGCGTCACCATGGACGATATCATCGTCATGAATACAGAGGTTTCAGGCCAGATGGGGGCCTAGGGACTGTTGACTGACAGAGGATGGTAAATGATAATATTTATCAACAAAAACGCAATCCTTCGGGGTTGCGTTTTTTTAATATAAAATAATTGCAAAACTGTTGCAAAAGTCATTGACAAAAGTGTTCCACAGTTGTAATATGCGACAGAGTTGCAATTATAACAGAGGGAAGAATAGAATGAAACTTAGAAATCTGATTATTGCAGTGCTTGCGATTATGTGTCCGATTGCTGTTTTGTTTAGCGTCGGCGTTGGAGCCGTGCAGTACAACTATTTAGAAGTTTTAAATGCTATATTTGATGCCGATAGTAAGGCCAGGCTGATTATTTTTGAACTGCGGTTTCCAAGAACTCTTGCGGCCGGAATGGTCGGAGTATGCCTGTCACTTTCGGGCTGTATTCTTCAGGGAATCATGAGAAATTCTCTTGCGTCACCGTCCACGATAGGAGTGACGAGCGGCGCCAGTTTTGTGGGATATATGACCCTTGTGGTTTTTCCGGCTAGTGCACACCTGCTGCCCATAGGCTCAATTGTGGGAGCGTTCTCAACAACGCTCCTCATATATGCGCTGGCATATCGTAAGGGCGTAAGTCCTGTCAAAATGATACTCTCAGGCATGGCGGTATCGTCACTGTTTGGAGCGTTTAACGATATGATCCGCACAGTATTTGCGGACAAACTGGGCGACGCAGTCGGCTTCCTGGTTGGAGGCTTGAATGGCGTTGTCTGGGACGAGGTGCGAATGCTCCTACCATATATGGTTGTGGGTATACTGGCAACATTTATACTGCCTGCCAGGCTAAATATTCTGGCGCTGGGGGATGAGACAGCTAACTCTTTAGGACTGCAGACGGAGAGATTTCGTTTCATCCTGATATGCATCAGCTCGCTTCTTGCTGGGGCTGCGATTGCGGCTGCCGGAATGATTAGTTTTGTCGGGCTTATGGTGCCACATTTGGCCAGGTTAATGGTCGGTTCGGATTACAGAAAACTGTTTCCGGCATCGGCGTTTCTGGGGTTTTTTGTGGTTGTGATGTGTGACGCGATTGGGCGAATAGTCATGGCGCCTTCTGAGGTGCCGGTCAGCGTAATCATGTCATTCATTGGTGCACCATTTTTCCTGTATCTGCTCAGAAGTAGAGGGGAGGTAAAAGGCTAGATGAACAGGGGATATTTTGGCTTCGAGGCTCTGTCGGTCAGATATGACAGAAAAAATGTGCTTACAGATATGTCCCTGGATATACGACAGGGGAAAATTACAACGCTCATAGGAAAAAACGGCTGCGGTAAATCGAGCCTGTTAAAAACTGTGTTTGAAGCTGTCAAACCAAGCAGCGGTAATGTTTATTATCGCGGGAAAAGTGTGAAATCATATGGCTCGAAGGAGCTGGCGAAGAAGATAGCGTATCTTCCGCAGGTGCACGAGGCGCCGCCGGATGTGGATGTCAAAACGCTGGTTTCGTATGGGCGGTTTCCATTCCAGCGATTTGGCAGAGGACTTACGAAGGAAGATTATAAGATTGTGGATGATACCATAAGCTTTACGGGACTTAATGAGCTTAAGGACAGGAAGATGTCTGAGTTATCAGGGGGTGAGAGGCAGAGGGCATGGATCGCCATGGCAGTGTGCCGCCAACCTGAGATTCTGATACTCGATGAGCCCACAACATATCTGGATGTCGGCCATCAGATAGATGTTCTGGAGTTGGTTCGCAGGATGAACACGCAGATGGGCACCACAATAATTATGGTTTTGCATGATGTGAATCTGGCGGCCAGATATTCGGATGATTTGTATGCAATCAGGAATGGCAATATCTGCTGTGAGGGTTGTCCGAACGAGATGGTAACCAGAGAGAGAATGAAGAAAATATTTGATGTTGATGCGGAAATTTATAGGGATGTGACCAACAACTGTCCGTATTTCATTCCGCTAAAAACATTAGGGTAGAAGGGAGAATTATGAAGAAGAGCAAGTTTATTTTGGCTGTATTGGGAACCGTTATGTGTCTGAGTGCCTGCAGTGGTCAGACAGATAACGTCAATGAGACAACAGTAGCCGCGGCTGACAATACAACCGCGGCTGAGAAGACGGAGGCAGCGACTACAACAGCAGCAACTGATGTCACAGTCGCTGGGGAGACAAATGTTGTAAGCGAGGATGAGGCCAGAAGAGAAGCCATACGCGAAGCATTTTTAGAGCAGGCCAATGAGGTGGTAATAGGTGACGACACAGTTACATTTACAGATGCAAACGGACAGACCCTGACCATCAACAAGAATCCGCAGAAGGTCTATAACCTCTATGCAAGCTACACAACGCTGTGGTACGAGGCTGGGGGAGTGGCAGCGGGCGTGCTTGGCGGCGAGGCAATCGTTGAAAACTACATCGAATACATTGGCCGCGACATTACGCTTGACGAGGGCATGGAAGTGCTCGCAACCACACCACACGGCTCTAAGTGGAGCGCTGAGAGCATAGTTGCAGGCGCGCCTGATCTAATCATCTGTTCAACAGCACTTAGCGGTTACAAGTCTATCTCTTCACCTGCAGAGGTTGCAAATATCCCTGTTATCGCCATCAGCTACGACAGTTTTGAGGATTATCTGAAGTGGTACCGCGTATTTACAGGTCTCACAGAGCGCGAGGATCTGTGGGAGAGCGTCGGACTTAACGCTCTGGATAAGGTGGTGGATGTCATGATGGAGGTTCCCGAGGAGGGCGGTCCTGAGGTGTTCATCATGTTCCCTGTATCGGGCGCGCTTCAGGCTAACACTTCACAGACGGTTCTCGGAGAGATGGCGCAGTCACTTGGAGCAGTCAATATCGTGGATTCATGGAACAACCCTGAGGGCGCACAGAGACTGGATATCAACTTAGAGACTGTCTATGAGGCTGACCCTGAGCTCATCCTTATACAGTGCCACGGCGGCGAGGAGGAGGCCAAAACCATTATTGCTGAGGAATATGCAAACAATCCTGTGTGGAATGAGCTCACTGCCGTTAAAAATGACAAGATTTATTATCTGTCCAAGCTTCTGTTCCACAACAAGCCAAACAGCAGATTCGCCGAGGCATACCAGATTCTGGCAAAAGTTTTATATCCTGACAAGGAGTTTTCGTTTGAGTAATGAAATATGACAAGCGACTGAAATCACACCACGACGCCTACAACAGCGTGAAGGAGCGCTTCAGGCAAAATGTGGACAAGAGAGAATATGTTGAAAATATTTTAAATCACGAGGGGAGGGCTAAACGTGCACTTTATGTGCACGTTCCCTTCTGTACGAAGATATGCACATTTTGTCCTTTTAACAAGGTAAATGTCTTAAAGAGAAACGGATATGACGATTATCTTATCGGGGAGATTGACAGGATTTCGGGCTACAAATACATGAAGGGGCCGATTGACACCGTGTATTTTGGCGGAGGAACGCCCACGGCTCTTGAGCCTAAGCAGATGGCGAGAGTCCTCAGGAAGATACAGGATAGTTTTGACATACGTGAAAATGCTGAGATCAGCGTGGAGACAAGCATCACAGAGCTTAGCGATGAGATGACGGAAGTCCTTATAAGCGGGGGAGTGAATCGCCTCTCCGTGGGCATACAGACATTTGACGATTATGGCAGGAAGGTGCTTGGAAGGCGCGGAGGCGGCGATGCGGCAGCTGACAGACTTATGAAAACCAAGGCCGCAGGAATAACAAACCTGAACATAGATTTAATCTACAACTGGCCGGGTGAGACGCCTGATATTCTGAGGGAGGACATTGCCAGAATTAAGCAGCTGGGGCTTGCGGGGCTTAGCTATTATTCCCTGATGCTCCACGAAAAAACGCCTCTCTACTACAGTGTCACTGAGCAGGATAAGGCCAGAATGGGGCAGACCGCGTGGGACAAGGAACAGTTTGATATGATTATGAGCGGGCTGGCGGGCGTAGGATATAAGCCCTTCGAGCTCACCAAAATGATCAGGGACGGTCTGGACAGGTACGACTATGTTGGCGTGAGACATTCCGGGGGTGACTGCATTGCGATAGGTCACGGCGCGGGCGGCAATCTGTCAGGTTATCACTACTACAACATGTTTAACGCACCGCTTCTGGGGGATGACGCGCCTGTGAGCGCCATGGGCGTTGTTGAAAGCGACACATACATGGTTATCGACAGATTCATCAACGAGCTACAGCGCATGAAGGTGGATTTGGACGAATATGGCAGACTTCTCGGGCAGGATATTTACACAGACTGCAGGGATATTCTGGACAGACTTGCCTGCGAGGGTCTTATCGTCATGGACGGAAAAACATTTTCTCTCACAAATGACGGCATGTTCTGGGGAAACAACATAATTGATGAGCTTCTCAGAAGAATGTAAGCGCTTACTATTGAAAAATTCCCTCTTACGTGAGAAAATAATCACAATTCTATGATTACACGCGAGGTATGACTATGAGACTATATACGATTAGAATTGATGGCAGGGAAGAGGTTGCGGTTGAGAATGCGGCTGGTAGGCTCGTGAGACTGAGTGAGCTTGGCGTTAATGTTTCCGACATGAACGACCTTATCAGAAGATATGATGCGCTTAAGGGGGATATTGTCAGGGGGTTAGAGCAGAACACAGCAGCCGGCGTTGACAAAACGGACTGTAAGATACTCGCGCCGATACCGGAGCCCGCTCAGGACATCATTTGCTTAGGGGTTAACTACGGCTCACACATGAAGGAGACCGTGAATGCCATAGGTTTTACGAAGAAGGCGGAGACGGTTTATTTTTCCAAGAGAGTCAACAGATGTAACGACCCTGACGGCGTGATTCCGGCCTACGATTTTGTCGAGAGGCTCGACTACGAGGTGGAGTTAGGCGTAATCATGGGCAGGGATGCCCTGTGTGTAAATGTTGACCACGCTGCAGACTACATCTTCGGCTACACGATTATAAATGATGTGAGCGCGAGAGACCTGCAGGCTAAGCACCAGCAGTGGCTAAGGGGCAAGAGCCTCGACGGCTATGCGCCTATGGGGCCGTGCATTGTGACGGCGGACGAATTGGACGCAGGAAACTTAAACATACAGTGCTTCGTAAACGGCGAGAAGAGGCAGGACAGCAACACCTCATACATGCTGACAACGGTGAGCGAGGCGGTTGCAGAGCTCTCACAGGGCATGACTCTTAGAGCCGGCACAGTGATTGCAACAGGCACTCCCGGAGGTGTAGCCATGGGTATGGAAAACCCTGTGTATCTGAAGGCCGGGGATACGGTCAGATGTGTGATTGAGCACATAGGGGAGCTGACCAATACAGTTAAATAAAAGTCGCCTGGCGGGAGACCAAAATGGTCCCCGCCAGTTTTATAATTACCTCAGAAACAGAAAACACAACTGACACAGGAGGTAATCAGATGAGAGAGAATTTGACAGAGTTAGTATTTATCTTAGACAGAAGCGGTTCCATGGGAGGGTTAGAGACAGACACCATAGGCGGATTTAACGCGATGCTTGACAAGCAGAGAAAGGAGGAGGGCGAGGCCGTCATTTCCACCGTGCTGTTTAACAGCGAAAGCGAAGTCATCCACGACAGGGTGCCGATTAAGGAAGTGAAGAACCTGACCGATAAGGAATACTATGTCGGAGGCGGTACGGCGCTTCTAGACGCTGTGGGCGGCGCCATTCACCACATTGCAAATGTTCACAAGTACGCGAGGGAAGAGGACAGACCTGCCAAGACACTGTTTGTCATAACCACGGACGGCTATGAGAATTCCAGCAGGCGCTACAGCTTCGATAGAATCAAGAAAATGATTGGCGAGAAGCAGGAGAAGAACCACTGGGAGTTCATCTTCTTAGGCGCAAACATTGACGCTGTGGATGTCGCGGGAAGCATAGGAATAAGCCGTAGCCACGCCGCCAACTTCCACAACGACGCTATGGGAACAGCCCTCAACTACACAGTCCTTGAGAAGGCGGTGAGCAGAGTGAGACGCTGCAAGGTTGCAGAAGTGGGCTCCGCACTGTCAGGCGGCGACTGGAAGGAAGAGATTGATGAGGATTTTAGGAAGAGGGATGTGAAGTAGGTTAATGTGATAACCATCTCTTATCGCCCACAATAAAACATAAGCATTTTTCAATAATCGCTCATGGTGTTAATATTAAGCCATCCAAAAAACAGGAGGTAAACACCATGAGCGATTATAGATTTGAGACATTACAGTTACACGTAGGACAGGAGCAGGCTGACCCTGCGACGGACTCAAGAGCAGTTCCGATTTATCAGACAACATCATATGTATTCCACAACAGTAAGCACGCGGCTGATCGTTTCGGCCTGGCTGATGCTGGCAATATCTATGGCAGACTTACAAACTCCACACAGGATGTGTTAGAGAAGAGACTTGCAGCACTTGAAGGCGGTAGTGCAGCGCTGGCGCTGTCATCAGGATCTGCAGCCATCACCTACACGATTGAGGCACTCGCTGCCGGCGGCGGACATATAGTTGCGCAGAAGACCATCTACGGTGGCAGCTACAATCTGTTAGCACACACGCTTCCACAGTACGGCATCACCACGACATTTGTGGATGCACATAATCTGGCAGAGGTTGAGGCGGCTATTAAGGATAACACGAGGGCAATCTACTTAGAGACCCTCGGCAATCCAAACAGCGATATTCCTGATATCGACGCCATAGCCGAGATTGCCCATAAGCATGGCCTGCCGGTGGTTGTGGACAACACATTTGGAACACCATATCTTATCAGACCGTTTGAGCACGGAGCAGACATCGTGGTTCACTCAGCCACGAAATTTATCGGAGGCCACGGAACAACGCTTGGCGGCATCATCGTGGAGTCTGGCAAGTTCAACTATAAGGCCAGCGGTAAATATCCAAACATTGCAGAGCCAAACCCAAGCTATCACGGTATTTCATTCTATGACGCTGTGGGACCTGCAGCATTTGTGACATATATAAGAGCCATTCTTCTAAGAGACACAGGCGCAACAATCTCACCATTTAACGCGTTCCTGCTTCTGCAGGGAGTTGAGACCCTCTCACTCCGCTTAGACAGACACGCAGAGAACACGAAGAAGGTTGTGGAGTATCTCAAGAACCACCCGTTAGTTGAGAAGGTCAATCATCCTTCACTTCCTGAGCACCCTGATCACGCGCTCTATGAGAGGTACTTCCCAAACGGCGGCGCGTCCATCTTCACATTTGAGATTAAGGGCGGCAGAGAGGAAGCCTGGAAGTTTATCGACAACCTGAAGATATTCTCACTCCTTGCAAATGTGGCTGATGTGAAGAGCCTTGTAATCCATCCGGCTTCAACCACACATTCACAGCTTACCGAAGAGGAGTTAACTGAGCAGGGCATCTATCAGAACACCATCAGACTCTCCATCGGAACGGAGCATATCGACGATATCATCGCTGACCTTGAGAACGGTTTTGCCGCAATCAGACAGTGATGGCTAAGATAATAGTTGGCATGAGCGGAGGCGTGGACAGTGCGGTCTGCGCCTATCTGCTTAAGGCGGCGGGGCACGATGTGATCGGAGTCACGCTTAAGACGTGGATAGCATCGGATGGCAGATACAGCAGGTGCTGCGAGATAGACGAGGCGAGAAATACTGCGTGGCAGATAGGCATACCATATTACGTCAGAAACTGCGTCGCTGAATTCGAAAAATACATCACCAATCCTTTTGCAAACAGCTATCTAAGCGGCCTTACGCCAAACCCCTGCGTGCTCTGCAACCGAAGCATCAAGTGGGACGAAATGCTTAGAATGGCGGATGAACTTGGCGCCGACTACGTGGCCACAGGTCACTACGCCACGGTTGTGAGAAATGGCGACAGATATACTCTTAAGAAGGCCGTACACACCGAAAAGGATCAGACATACATGTTATACAGACTAACCCAGGAGCAGTTGTCAAGAACCATAATGCCCCTGGGTAAACTGCGCAAGGACGAGGTGAGAGAGATAGCGCAGACCGCATCCCTCAGCGTCTCCCACAAGGCGGATTCGCAGGAAATATGCTTCGTGACCGAGGGAAACTATGCGGATTACATAGTTGAAAATGCGAGATCTGAGATTCCTCGAGAGGGCGATTTTATCGATGAGGCGGGGCACGTTATCGGGCGCCACCGCGGCATAATACACTACACTGTGGGACAGAGGAGAGGGCTTAATCTGGCGCTTGGCTATCCCGCATACGTGAAGGAGATAAGAGCGGATAGTAACACCATCGTGGTGGGGGATGAGAAGAGTCTCTACACAGACACGGTATACTGTGCTAACCTGTGTTTTATGGGAGTTAGGGAGTTGCCGTCAGGGGCTTCACTTCCCTGTAACGCCAAGATACGTTACCATCATAGAGAACAGCTCGCCAGACTGACTATGATAAATGACGACACGGCTGTGCTACATTTTGAGGAGCCCGTCAGGGCTGCGTGCCCCGGCCAGTCAGCTGTGTTTTATGACGAAGAGGGGTGTTTGATTGGCGGAGGAATAATAATTAGAGATGAATCACACAGGAATTGACACCGCCGCAATTTAGATATAAGGTCATGGATATATTGTGCGAAGAATTCGCATTGTTTGCGTAAGTTTAGTACTTTAACAAAATATAAAATATTTATAAAATTAGATTAGTGGTATATAGTCAGATATAGTTTTAGACAGCAATTGTCATTATAGAACGGGGAGAGTCTGGACATGCCACTAATTTGTTTTTTAGTCCCCGGTTTTTAAGTGGGGGGATTATGAACAGAGAAAGATTTACAAGAATTGCGATATTCTTTCAGGCGGGGGCTGCTCTTATGGGCGGCTGCGCAGGAACTGGGCAGAGGATGGAGTATGGGACTTCCGAGGCGCAGACAACGGTATCGCAGACTGAACAAACAGATGCTATTTTGGCGAGCGAGACATATGAAACCGCGAAGAATAGCGCAGGTGGCGTAACCTGCGATATCGAGAAACTGGCGGCTTCTGTTGTGAGGCTTGAGGTGTACGAGGATGACGGTGACCGCTTAGGAACAGGTAGCGGCTTCGCTGTTGGTGATCCTGCAGTGCTAGTCACAGCCGAGCATGTTATCGTCAACATGGATTACATGATCGCGTGGAGAGATGACGGGACGTCATTTCGTGTGGACCAGGTGATTAATGTAAATGATGACGCTGATGTAGCTATATGCCTCTTGCCGGAGGATGCAGCTCTTACTGCTCTCACTGTGGCAGCTTCTTCACCATGTCGGGGTGATGATTGTCTGGTTATAGCGAGCCAGTTTGGGCTTACGAATCTTGTGACAACTGGCAATGTCTGTGGCTGGTGGAACACCAGCAAGGCGGACTGGCTCCTGTTTAGCGCGCCTGTATCCGGAGGCAGCAGCGGTGGACCGCTGTTTAACGAGGCCGGAGAGGTTATAGGCATGGTCACAGGAACCTACGAGAAGGCGCAGAACCTTAATCTGGCGGCGCCTATAGAAACTATCAAAGAACTGTATTAGTTACTTGGTACGAGCATCGGACCCCATTGCCGATAGCAACTAATTGATAAGGTGTTCGATGCTCCCATTGAGGGAGATTGAAGATGAAGAATAATTTAATAATTAAGAGGATCGTGGCGGGAATGCTTATACTGTCCATGGTTATCGGCTGTTTTGGCGGATGTGCCCCGAAGAAGGATTCGGGAACGACCACTACGGTAGCTGATAACACTGCGGCAGAGACGACCACTGCGGATAATCAGGCGAATAACATAATCGGCGATGATACGACCGGCTATGTTCAGGTTTCATTTGCTATGCCTTCAGAGGCAACGGCAGAGGAACAGGAGACCATCACTCTTCCGGAGGCAGAGTTAGTGCCATCAGGCACGCTTGTCTGCGCTATCGAGGAGGCCACAAGAAGCGATTACCGCTTCAACGGATGGTACTACGACGCGGCACTGACTAAACCGGCGGATGGCTATGATGCGGTTGAGAAGAATACAACTCTCTATCCATCCTTCACGAAGGCGCAGAATTATGACACAGAGTGTCAGATCAACTATATTTCTACGCTTGATGTTGAGCCTGATTTTGAGATTACAGTTGTCACCCACGGTCTTACTACGGAGCAGGTTAAGGCACTGCTCACAGTTACAGATCTGTCGAAGGTTGAGGGCGCGGAGGAATTCGTGCTTGAGCAGATTGCCCCTGATTTAGAGGCACTCATCGCAGATGAAGACGTGAGAAGTCAGGCTTTGGAGGTTGCACTGTTGGCTCAGTCAGGTGAGTTGAACAGCTCTCTTTCAGATGCCCTTGAGGCGCTTAACCCAGAGGGTGAGGACCCTGTGATTGACAGCAAGACAATCGCAGATATTGTTGCTTACTACGCTCCTGCAGAGGCGGCGCAGAGTCCGTCTTCTTTGATTCTTGAGCTCAAGAATCGTGCTGAGGCGGCTGGATTAAACCCTGAAGCTGTCACAGTTGGGGAGATGCTTAACATCCTCACAGAGGAGGAGAAGGGTCTCCTTGACATAGAAGATGTGGAGGCTTTAGGCGCATCAG
This sequence comes from Lachnospiraceae bacterium, assembly GCA_024699325.1. Classification (GTDB taxonomy): domain Bacteria; phylum Bacillota; class Clostridia; order Lachnospirales; family Lachnospiraceae; genus UBA4292. The sequence goes on from JAILPS010000003.1 coordinate 39,290, forward strand.
CTGACACTGTCATAAACATAGAGGATTATTATGAGCAGGTTAAGGATGGCCTGTTTACAGCTTACTATATTGTTCGCCCGGCAGGCGGCAAGTGGAAGAGAGGCGACCTTCACCAGGTAGAGATTAAGGACACCAAGAGTCTGCGCTTCTTGCGCGACGGCGAGGAGACCGGACAGTATATCGTCTACTACAACATTACTGTTCATCAGGATGATTTCAACAACATGCGCTTAAATTCAGGCCTTATCTTCCTGCCACAGAGTGAGGTTACAGGCGTGACGCTTGACGGCGGTCTGTTTAAGGCTGACGCTTCAAACGACGGCGAGATGAGCGTTGAGGCTGTCGACGACACAGGTGTCTTAACCTACACAGGTTCCCAGGCGCTTGGCGTTGGTGTTACAGTTGCGGTTTACAACGGAACACTTGGAGCTGACAACACAGTTGACGGCTCAGTTGGATATTTCGAGATTACAGAGGTTTTAGGCGACAACCAGTACGCTTATAAGGGTGCTGAGTTTGCAAATGTTGTGTTTGTGGCTGACGTCATTCCTGTGAAGGACGACGGAAGCTTTGACGACGGCGTTATAAGTGTTGGCGCTGATCAGCTCAACTTCAGCTCAGAGATGTATTCTACCATGGGTCTTGACGCTGAGACAGTTGTTGAGGCGGGCGATTTTATCGCTGTTTACACAGGTGATCTGGCAAACCCTGACAGTTTAGCGCTTACAGGCTACGGCTGCATCACAAGCGTTACACAGAGTGGCAGCGGTTTAGAGGTACACTATGATGTTGTGAGCGAGGAGACCCTCGAGCTCTCATCAGACATGTACATGCATGTGGATAATGTCGACGTTCCCCTCACAGAGGAGGAGTTAGACGAGATAGCTGCTCAGCTTGAGAAGGACGTTGAGGAGAGCGGCTTCATGGAGGATTCTGCGGAGTATATTAAGGACCTCATTTGCAATGAGGAGGACGCAGCGCTTCCAGAGAATAAGTATTCAGCATCTCTCACAGATGTCACATTCCAGAGAGATGACGGCGGCGAGATCACCCTCGAGGAGGTCAGAGAGCTGGCAGCCGGAAGCAAGGTTGAGGTCGAGTGGCCGCCTAAGCTTTCATTTGCCCTTGGCTTTACACTCCAGCATTTTGAGGGAACAGGACTCAGGGCGGAGGCAGCTGCCGAGATGACCATAACCATCCACCTCACAGAGAAGGCAGACATTAAGATTAATGTTGTGGCTCTCATCGAGGTAGAGGTTGCGTTCGGACTTAATATCAAGTGGGAAGTTGAGTGGCGCAAGGCCTGGATATTCCCTTACATCTACGATATCAGCGGTACAGTTGGACTTCACGCAGGTATCTATGTAGGCGCAGGTATCACAGTTACAGTTCAGACCCAGACAGCTGAGAGCGACGAGGATGAGCCCGCAATCTCAAGCTTCATGAACGAGGAACGGAAGAAACAACCGTCGAATAAGGCCGGAGCTCTGACTAACATCGGAGAGTTTGGCGACGGCCTGCAAAAGATTGCCAAGCTGGCTAAGGTTGGCGAGGACGGATTAGGAATCTCAAGACTTCCTGACGGAACCAAGCAGAAGACTACAACTGATCAGAATAACAACCCTCAGAACATGCAGGAGATGCACAACTCTGTGGGCGGAAGCTTCGAGGAGAAGTACGCTTCCTTCATCCAGGACAGCGACGCTGAGTACGTTCCTCTTGTCGACAGAGAGCTGACAACCATCCCTATTCAGGGCGACCCTCTGCATCTTGTAGCGATAAGCCTTGGAATTCGTTTTGTAGTAAGATTTAAGTTAAATGTTATGCTGGGCGTTTCCCTGACATACGGCAATGCCAAGCAGATATCAGCAAACTTCACGGTATTCCATCCAAACAGCTCATCAACTGTCGGAGACTTGGAGACACCTAACTTCAGAGTGGACTTCTACATCTTCGGTATGGTTGGCATCCGCGTAGGTTTCATGTTTGACTTCAGAATTGGCGTTATCTCAACCAAGCTGGCATCCATAGGAATAACGGCTGAGATAGGAGTTTATCTGGAATTCTATGGTTACTTCTATGTGGGCTATCAATGGGAGAGCGGCAAGGGCTCGAGCACGGAAATGTTTGGCTCATTGCTTCTGCAGTTTGGTGTTTACCTAGACATCAACTTCCTGGCCCAGGCGGGCAACGGCAAGGCGTCCAAATCCATAGACCTATACGACGTGCGGTTCCCGCTACTGTCCCTAGGTGATGAATTCGTGGCGTTGGATTTTGCCATAGAGGATGACAGCAGTAAGCTCAATATTGACATCACGAAGGGCGCATCTGCGGTGGTTCCGGACGATCTGTTCGAGGTTAACTTCTTAGAGATCGACACAGGAGAAATCGACAGCGACAACATGGACAGTAACGCTTCTGTCAACAACGGTGGCAAATCATTTACAGCCATGGGAGTTAAGCATACACAGTATGACGAGACGTATTTCCATGTGGAGTTCACACCTCTCGGCAAGAATTACACCAAGGCTACAACAAGCGATGTCAACAAGGGTGGATTCGTATATAACCCTTCAAACAACACAATCTACGCTAAGCCTAACTCAGTAATGGACACAGAGCTGTGGGGCGAGTTTACATTTACATGGTATCAGGGTGGACCTGCTAAGACCAAGTCGCTGTTAAACTATGGCGCAGGTTTTGGATTAAACACAAGAGTTATCTCAAGAACTGTAAGAGTTCACTGGAAGGGCACACCTGTGACGGGTACTGCTGACGTATATCTGTGCAAGAGCAGAGGTGGAGGCATCCTCGAAAACGCTGATGTTAACTTCTCTAATATCAAGAATTACTACACCAAGAAGGAGACCATAGAGTTTGACGGTTTAGACGGTGTGGCATATTATATGGATATGGATGGTTTGGCAGACAGATATCCTGGCATGAGATTGAATCTCGTTGAGGAGCAATATTCAGAGGATGCGCTTGTGGCTTATTTGGAACTTAAGTATCACGGCAAGGATATGAATTTCCTACAGTTGCTTATAGAGTTTACAAGAGTTTTAATATACGGTTCTACATATGATAAGAATAGAACTGACAACAGAGGCTGGCTTGTGGTAGATTCCCATGATAAGGCTGTCTACTGTATGATGCATGCTCCAACTACTAAGGTTAACATGTTCTTCAACTATTCGACAACCAACACTGACTGGTATGTTCTGGATCAGAGGCTGAACACATCAAATCCTATGGAGAAGGTGTATAATGCAGCAATCGCGCCTGGTTACAGCGCACTTAGCAACATGCCTGCAGCTATTAAGAATAAGCTAAACAACTTAGGTGAGGGCTACGAATACAAGCTGTACATGTACAAAGCAGATGGCACTATGAATGTCCGAAGTGGTCAGACTGGACAGGCTCTTGATATACAACTTGCCTCCGATGCAGATTTGAAAGATGGCAAATACAAGGCTGATGTAACCTACATGCCTGCATTGTCACAGTTTATCAGAAACAGGAGACTGTGGACTGAGGTTACAGCGGACACTGTTATTCCGGTTATGGAGACAGTATTCTTCGCGGTTGTAACTCCTAAGACATACACAGTCACATGGAAGTACGACGACGGCGATGTTGTCACACAGGTTGAGTACGGAGCGTTGTTAAGACAGCGCACGATTCCTAGCAGAACAGACTTTAGGTTTGACTACTGGGCAGATGAAAACGGCAATAAGTATAAGTTCATGCCGGCCAAGGATCTGGTGCTCTATCCGCATTTCACAGGTACCAAGCAGTATACGGTCACCTGGATATTAGAGGGTGAGACTAAGACAACAAGCGCAACTATTGGAGCCAATCCACTTGGCTCATGTCCATATTCACTTAACGGACTGAAGGTTAACTGGACAACCTCCAAGGGCGATATCACAACAACTGTCGGCAACGATTATGCTATGCCAGGCAGCGACATTACACTCTACGGAACATACATTTACCAGTATGACTGGATACTCTACGACACAGGTAACAAGAAGACTGCTGCAATAAGCAGCGATTACAGATATCAGGAGACCAAGACCGGAGATAAGGTCATGGACAACATCCCTGATGCAGTTAAGGCTTACTTAAGCGACAAGCGCTACACATACAGCTACTACAGAGTTGGAGTGAACGGCGAGAGCAGTGTCAAGAGCCAGATATCTAACTGGGAGGCAGTTACAGACAGCACAGTATTTGGCGCAGGCGACGTGACATACATCATCCAGCGCTCTCCTGTGATGGTAAATGTAACATGGAAGTACGACGACGGTGACGTCACAACATCTAACTGGGTTGGAAGAAAACTTTCAGCTCCGAAGGATATCACAAGACGCGGCTACAACTTCTTAGGCTGGGCTGACGCAGACGGAAACACCTACGATTATCCACCATATGAAGACATCACGCTCTATCCACAGTTTGAGGAGCATGAGCACACATGGGGCGAGGGCGTAGTTATAACACCTGCAACCTGCCACTCTACAGGAGTGATGCAGTACACATGTACAGATTGCGACAAGACCAAAACTGAGGAGATAGCAATCGATCCTGACAACCACGACGGTGATGTGGAGTATAGAAATGCTTCAGCTCCTACCTGCGATAAGGAAGGCTACGAGGGCGATATGTACTGCTCTTCATGTGGCGCTTACTTAGGTAAGGGCAAGACCGTTGCAGCACTTGGACATAGCTGGGGTGCTGTGACCTACACATGGTCAGCAGACAACACCACATGTACGGCCACAAGAGTTTGCCAGAGGAATGCATCACATGTGGAGACAGAGACTGTCACAGCTTCTGTTTCAACAACACCTGCAACCTGCGAGGCGGCCGGACAGAGCGTTTACACAGCTACATTTACAAACTCAGCATTTGCAACCCAGACTAAGACAGTTGCTATAGCAGCAACCGGACATAACTGGGGTGAGCCTGTAATAACTCCTGCCAGCCCAATCATGGAGGACAGCGGCTATGGATACCAGAACTGCTTAGGCTGGAAGGCCGGCAAGAAGGTCTGGACATGTGCTAACGATCCAAGCCACACGAAGGAAGAGGTAATCCTGGTTGACGTTAAGCTTGCTTCAGAGACTGACGGTGTTACCATAAGCGGCAGCAGCGTGACGATTGACACCGAGCAAATGTTCTACTTTGAGGAATCAACTGTAGAGGGAATTATCAAGTGTATGGTTTATCCATATGTCTCATCTTCAGGGCTTTCTTCTGACGATGTATATTTCCCTGACGACGGTTCATGGAGTGTTTCAGGTCAGTACGCAGATGATGACATTACCAATCACACTGGCGAGACGCTCACATTTACGGTTACTTACACACCCGCAGACACTGCAACATATAAGACATTGACATTTACACTGACACTTGTAGTTCCGCAGATGGAGATGACCTTCGAAACATGATATAATAACTAATCAGACGGCGGCAACCTTCGGGTTGTCGCCGTTTTTGTAATGCATCTTTAATTAATCTGGAATAATGCTATAATTGGTCTATAAAAAGAGACGGGGGTTAGAGTATGTGGTTAATCATGGCGGTTTTATCCGCGCTGTTTGCAGGACTTACGTCCATACTGGCCAAATGTGGCATCAAGAAAACGGACTCGGATGTGGCCACGGCGCTTAGAACTGTGGTGGTGCTGCTGTTTTCGTGGACCATGGTTTTGATTGTGGGCTCTTACAGGAATGTGGCAGGTATTGCGCCCAAGGCACTTCTGTTTTTGGTGCTCTCAGGGCTGGCGACCGGAGCGAGCTGGATATGCTATTTCAAGGCGCTTTCCATGGGGGATGTAAACAAGGTGGTGCCGATTGATAAGTCGAGCACGGTTCTGACCATATTGCTGGCCATAGTTTTGTTTGGGGAGACAAGCCATCTCGCCGTCAAGCTCATTTGCACGGCGCTTCTGATGGTTGGAGTGCTCTTAATGATAGACAAAAAAACGCAGGGCACGGGGCAGAAGAAATCCACATGGATACTCTATGCGATAGCTTCTGCGGTATTCGCGGCGCTAACCTCTGTTCTTGCCAAGATTGGCATCGAGGGGGTTGAATCAAATCTTGGCACCGCCATAAGGACAGGGGTGGTGCTCGCCATGTCGTGGCTGCTGGTTTTTGTCAAGGGCAAACAGTCCGCCCTTAAAAACATCGACAGGAGGGAGCTTGTATTTATCATCCTCTCAGGCTTTGCCACGGGAGGCAGCTGGCTGTGCTATTACTACGCGATACAAAACGGTGTGGTGAGCATTGTGGTGCCCATAGATAAGCTGAGCATTGTCGTGACTGTGATATTTTCATACATAGTTTTTAAGGAGAAGCTAAGCGTTCGGGCGCTTGCGGGGCTTGTGCTCATGGTTTTGGGTACGGTCATTATGGCGCTGTGCGGATAGCGGCGATTAATTAACCCTGTACAGACTGGTTACATGGCCGGTCTGTACAGGGTTTTATTATAGTCAACAGTTATCACAGATGATAAAAGTTAAGGATTATTCAGGAAATTTATTATATGCTAAGATTATCACAAAAGGAGGTACAGTATGAACGGTGTGAATTTGATTAAGATTTTTGGACCTGTAAACAGCGAAAAACTCTTGAAAACTGTGTATGAAACCCACGAATGGCTTGAGAAATATTCCCACAAGGTGGAGGACAGAATATGGTGGGATGTTCTTCCCCAGACTGATGTTTGTAAGGACACATTTCTGTTAAGGGATACAAGCATATATGCCGGAGCAGCAGGAATAGCCCTGTTTTATCTTAGATTATATAAGGCTACAGGGGAAGAAGGATGGCTTAAGAGAGCTGAGGGTGGCATAAATTATGTCATAGGCAGGTATAACGGCTTAGAGAATTTTAAGAGCAATAGCGAATTCCTTCCGGGCGCCGACATAGGTTTTCTAAATGGTCCGGCGGGAGGCGCCTATGTGGCGAGCAGGCTCTACGAGGTGACAGGAGAGAGCAGATACCGCGATTACGCCATAAGCGTGACTGACGACCTCATAAGCGCAGCCCACGAGGAGGAGGGAGCGCTTACATGGTATGGCACATACGGCATCATAGGAGAGGGCTCACTGATACTGTATCTGCTCGATGCATATGAGACATTTAAAAACCCAGAGTATCTTAAAGCCGCTGAAAAGGCAGCCAGATACATCGCTGGCAGGAAGGAAAATGCCCCTGTCGGAGGGTACAGATGGTACGCTATGCCGACTGAAAACTTCCCGACTATCAGGAAGAAGGGCGGTTACTTCCCGGGCTTTGAGTACGGCGCGGCAGGATGCGGTTACATCCTTGCAAGCGTGTATAGCTACACCGGCAACGAGGAGTTTTTGGATATCGCGAAGGGCGCTGCGACTTACATCACTAACCTGGCGGACTACACTGACGACACAAGGGCGGCACTTGTGAGATACAACGACACATATCTCACAGACCTGTATTACTTAGGGGTTTGTCAGGGACCTGTTGGAACTTCGAGACTGTTTTTTAAACTCTATGAAATCACAGGCGAGGATGCTTACAGGGAATTCGTGGAGAAACTGAGCAGAGGAATATTAGTGGCGGGAGCGCCCTCTAAACACTCCGCCGGCTACTGGCATACCAACTGCTACTGCTGCGGTGCTCCGGGTATGCTCGAGCACTTCATAAACATTCACAAGCTCACGCATGACAGAGTATATTTAAATGCAGCATACGATGCGGCGCAGACCATAATAGGTGAGTCAACATATCTTGACGGTCTGAGAAAATGGTACACATCCTGGAACCGCCATGAGCCGTTTAAGTCCGAGGCATACACAGGACTGTATTTAGGAAGCGCAGGATGTGCGTCGTCACTTCTCACACTGAGCCAGTATCTGTCCGGCTCAGAAGACTACGCGCCATATCTTGAGGATCCATATAAATCATTGTTTAGAAGAGGATAATATTATGAGCAGAACATATAATTCATTGATAGATTTAGTGGGAAACACACCACTTGTAGAGCTTAAGGGCTTCGAGAAGAATAATTCTCTTAAGGCAAATATTTATGGCAAGCTGGAGTATTTTAACCCTACGGGCTCCGTTAAGGACAGAATTGCGGCGAGAATGATCTTAGATGCAGAAAATGAGGGCCTTATCCACCCTGGAGATACAATAATCGACAACACAAGCGGCAACACAGGAATATCCCTTGCAGCGCTTGGGGTGCCGAGAGGTTATAAGGTTGTGATTGCTATAGAGGCGGGCGTGTCTCCTGAGAGACATCAGATTATGAGAGCATACGGCGCAGAGCTTCACGAGCTGGTGGATATACCGGGACTTGCTGAGGCTGCATCAGCTCCCGACGCTACATTTCAGTCGCTGCTTGCCCCTATGGCGAAATACGCCAGCGAGAATGGCTACTACTACATAAATCAATGCGACAACGCATCAAACATCAAGGCTCACTATGAGGGGACTGCTCCTGAAATCTACGAGGCGCTTGACGGCAAGGTGGACATCTTCATAACTATGTCTGGCACAGGCGGAACTCTGCACGGTGTGGGAAGATATCTCAAGGAGAAGAATCCTGATGTACAGATAATTCTGGCACAGCCTGATGCGGCTTCTCTTCCGGCTCCCGGAAAAACAGAGCCGCAGATTGATGGCATAATGATGGTTTCAGGCGTTCCTGAGGGGTTGGCGCCAATCTTCTATAAGAAGTACGGCTTCAACTTCGATGAGGTCATAACAGTGACTGGCGCACAGGCCTACGAGGTGGGCAGAGAGGTTGCAAAGTCTGACGGTGTGTTTATAGGTGAGTCCTCAGCCGCCGCTCTGACCGTCGCCAAAATCGTGGCTTCAAGACCTGAAAATTCCGGCAAAAACATTGTCGTTATGATGGCTGACGGCGGAGCTAAATATCTGTCATCAGGAATGTTTAAACAGGTTCAGGAATAACAAAAAAAACAGCAAATATATCTTGTAAGTTTCCTGCTATAAATGTAAAATATGTTAGAAAATGTGTGGAGGTGAATGCATATGAACATTGCCCAGATTAAATACGTACTTACAGTTGCCGCGTCATCTTCCATAAGGGAGGCGGCCATGAAACTCTATATTTCCCAGCCTGCGCTCTCTACAAGCATCAGGGAGTTAGAGGATGAGCTTGGAATCCTGTTGTTTGACAGGACGAATAAGGGAATTAGCCTGACCGAGGAGGGCAGGGAGTTTGTGACCTACGCCAAGAAGGTTGTGGGGCAGTATGAGATAATGGAGGACAGATATCTGTCGAAGGACAGTGACAAGGAGAAGTTTTCCGTGTCCACACAGCATTATAATTTTTCTATCAGAGCATTTACACAGGTAATCAGACAGTTTAGCCCTGACAAATATGTGTTTGCCATACATGAGACCAAGACCAGGGAGGTTTTGGAGGATGTCAGGACTCTTAAGAGCGAGGTGGGAATCATATCGTTTTCCGGCGCCAACGAGGACCTGATCAGGAAGCTTATGAAGGAGTACGGCTTGGAGTTTACGCCTCTCATGAGAAGGGATACATATGTTTATCTTTGGAATGATCACGAGTTTGCAGATAGGAAGGAGATATCCATAGAGGAGTTGTCTGACTATCCCTGCGTGTCATTTGACCAGAGCGATGACAGCAACTTCTATCTGGTGGAGGAGGCCATGGCGGACTATAACTTTAAGAAGATGATCAAGTCCGACGACCGCGCGACCACCATGGAGATATTCTCAGACCTTCACGGCTACTCCATAGGCTCGGGCATGCTCTCAGGCGATCAAGCCATACTCAAGGGAATGGTCTCCATCAAGCTCAAGGAGGAGGATCCTCTGACCATTGGCTATATAGTCAGAAAGGGAGGTGTGCTGTCTGTTTACGGACAGGCATACATTGATGAATTATTAAAATATAAGGAATTATAGGAGGATTGGTCATGTCAAGAATATTTAAGGGAACATTGGATCTTATAGGAAACACACCACTTGTTGAGGTGGTTAACATTGAGAAGGAGTTAGGTCTTGAGGCAACCGTTCTGGTTAAGCTTGAGTATTTAAATGTTGCTGGAAGCGTTAAGGACCGCGTGGCGAAGGCCATGATTGAGGACGGCGAGGCCAGAGGACTTCTCAAGGAGGGCTCAGTCATCATCGAGCCAACCTCAGGTAATACGGGCATCGGTCTGGCATCCCTTGCAGCCTCAAGAGGCTACAGAATAATCCTAACCATGCCTGAGACCATGAGCGTTGAGAGAAGAAACATACTTAAGGCCTACGGCGCTGAGATAGTTCTCACAGAGGGCAAGAAGGGCATGCAGGGCGCTGTGGATAAGGCTGAGGAGCTGGCAAGAGAGATACCTAACAGCTTCCTCGCAGGACAGTTTGTAAACCCTGCAAACCCTGCGGCACACAGAAAAACTACAGGACCTGAAATCTGGCGCGACACGGACGGCAAGGTTGATATATTTATCGCAGGAGTTGGCACAGGCGGAACTGTTACAGGAGTCGGAGAGTATCTTAAGGAGCAGAACCCTGATGTGAAGATCGTGGCACTTGAGCCTGAAGATTCGCCGCTTCTTAGCGAGGGCAGAGCAGGAGCTCACAAGATTCAGGGTATAGGCGCCAACTTCGTGCCCGAGGTCTTAAACACGAAGATTTATGACGAGGTGTATAAGGCGCCTGCAGAGGGCTCTTTTGAGGCTGCGAAGCTCTTGGCTAAGCGCGAGGGCATCTCTGTCGGAATATCATCGGGAGCAGCGCTCTACGGCGCTATCGAGCTTGCCAAGCGCCCGGAGAACAAGGGCAAGGTTATCGTGGCTCTGCTTCCGGACAGCGGCGACAGATATTATTCCACACCACTGTTTCAGTGATTAGTTTTGATTATAGACAGACGAGAGGAGTGACGCATGTCACTCCTCTTCTTTAAAGTCGAAATCCTTAAATAAATACTTCCTGCACAGCAGCAGTAACGCGATGGACGCGATGCGAAGCAGGGCCTGTGTGGGGTCCTCGTGTCCGATGACGAGACCTCTCGCGATGGCGAAGATCAAAACCTCCACGATAGTGTTCATGGAGTGCTTGACTAACATTTTGATGAACTCTAAGACGATGATCACGTTGAAGGCCGCGGCTAACAGGTTCTCGAGATATGTCGAATAGTCCGTAAATGTGAAGTTAAAAGCCTGGCGCACGAGGCCGTAGCCGCTGTAGATTACGCCGATTACCAGAATGCCGGCGACAATCTTTTCGAAAATGCCCGGCAGTTTTAGGATGATGCTGTGTAATCTGTTGCTGAATTTACTCATGTGGGGTACCTCCTGAAATATGGTGCTTCACAATCTTTTAGATTATAGCAAAAATAGCAATTCTTTTCAACTTTTTTGGAGAGTGTTCTTGAGTATTCCACCGTGGTTTAGTAAAATAGGTTTTTAAGGAGGTGGGAGCATGGCATACAGCGAGCTTATCAAGAATTTTAACAGAATAAGAGAGTACATGCGTGAATTCTATGTCTACGGTTTTAAGAGCCGTGAGCAGTTCACGGTGGGAAGTGCGCGCTCCTACGACAACGAGAGAAGAAGGGTGGAGAGCTGGCTTGGCGACTGCATGAGCTTCAGGCGCAGCCCTGACGGCAAAAATGTGTTCTTCTCCATAGACAGCAGGGCGTATTACCACAATCCGCTCTATAAGGCCTGGAAGGCGAAGAGTTTCACGGACGGCGACATCACGCTGCACTTTATCCTTATGGATATACTGTCGGGCGGCCAGGATGTGTTGTTTTCGAGGATTGTGGAGGAGGTTGATGACTACCTGACACAGTATGGAAGCGACAAAATGTTTGACGAATCCACCATAAGAAAGAAGCTTAAGGAGTATGTGGAGTGCGGGATTATCTCTATGAAGAAGGAGGGCAGAAGCGTAAGTTATCGCCTGTGTGAGGCATCGGATACGCTGTCTGATGAGGCACTTGACTTCTTCTCTGAGGTAGCTCCGCTCGGCGTTATCGGCTCATATCTTCTCGACAAGAGAAAGCCTCACAGGGAGATTACCACATTTAAGCACCACTACATCACGGGAACCATGGATTCTGAAGTCCTGTGTGAGCTGTTTTTGTGCATGGGCAGGAAATGTTTCGCCACACTTAAGACCATCGACAGAAGACACGGCGAGGAGTATTTGAGGGAGATTGTGCCTCTTAAGATTATGATTAGCGCACAGAGCGGCAGGCAGTATCTTCTGGCGTACAGCGCAGAGCTTGGGAAGATAACGACCTACAGGCTGGACAATATCGCCCAGGTGAAGGCGGGCGAGGTGTGCCCTGAGTTTGATAACTACCGCGAGGAGCTAAGCCGCATCAGTGACAGAATCTGGGGCGTAAGCCTTAAAAACCGTGGAAGCGAGGAGTTAGAGCGCGTGGAGTTTACGCTTAGATACTCAGACGATGAGCAGTTTATCTACAGAAGACTTCTGAGGGAGAAGCGGGTAGGTCGCGTGGAGAGGCTTGACAAAAACAGCGCCAGATTCAGCTGTGAGGTCTACGATTCCTCCGAGCTCATACCGTGGATCAGAACGTTTATCTGCAGAATCGTGGATGTGCATTTTTCTAATCAGGAGTTAGAGGAACAGTTTAGAAGTGACCTTCTAAGCATGTATGAGATGTACGGCGTGGGGGACGGTGAATGATATGATGTTTAGCGAACTGTATAGCGCTTATTATAACGCTGTTGCGGCTATCCTAAACGAGGCGCAGGGCGGGGCGATAAGCGATGAGAAGCTTAGAGAGATAATAGAAAAACACGCCTTCACGGAGAGTGTTTTAAATATTGAGCCGGCGCTAAAAAACGGCGACTGGCCGCTTATCAAGGATGGCATAAGCGTGCTAAAGCACGAGCCAGCCATGCCGTTAACCACCATACAGAAGAGGTGGCTTAGAGCTATAAGCATGGACAGGCGACTGAAGCTGTTTGGCGATGACACAGAGCTCTTCCCGGAGGTTGAGCCGCTGTTTACACAGGAGGATGTGGAGGTTTTTGACAGGTTTTTGGACGGCGATGACTACGGCGACGAAAACTACAGGGAGAATTTCAGGATTATTCTGGACGCCATCAAAAACCGCTATCCCCTGAGGCTCAAGGTTTGTGACAGACGCGGCAACAGGTATGACAAGATTGTGCGCCCCTGGCATTTAGAATACTCTGAGAAGGATGACAAATTCAGGCTCATAACGAGCGGAAAACCATACCCTGGCGCCTACAATCTGGGCCGCATCATAAGCTGCAAGCGTGTGAACGGACGTGTTAGCGAGGCCAGCGTGGACATGGCCGGAACTCCTGACAGGAGCGTGACATTTGAACTTACCGACGAGAGGCGGGCTCTCGAGCGCGTGCTCATGCATTTTGCACACCTTAAGAAGGAGGTGGAGCGCTTAGGGGATAACAACTACAGAGTAACCCTCCACTACGACGGCGACGACGAGGCCGAGATGGTCATACGAATCCTCTCATTTGGCCCTGTAATCCATGTGGTGGAGCCTAAGGAGTTTGTGGAGCTTATAAGAGAGAGGCTTATGAGGCAGAGGAGCGTGTGAATCTTTAAACCTCGCAACTTTTTTTCCGTGAATATACCGCGTACATGCTATAGAATGGCTACATCGGACGGAGATAATAATTCAAACCGATTGTAAAGGCACGCACAGCAATCATTTGAGGGAAAATGATCTAGCTTATTAAAAGCATATTTTAAAGTAACATTTAAAATAATAATACAAATAGTGCCTTGTCACCCGACCCACTGTATCACATACATGTGGGTCGCGTTTTTTCACGGAGGAATATCATGATTAACTATTTAGCAGAGGAGAATAATAAAACATACACAGAAAATGGAGCTGCCACACTCGTGAGCACAGGAAACGACTGTGTCAACCTGTTTGGCACCATCGGGGCGATGAGGGGCAGAAACAAGCTCTTGACAGACAGATTTATCCGCGCGTATGCGGAGGATTCTGACACGGCCATGAAGATATTATTCTTTGCCAGAGATGTAAGAGGCGGTCTTGGCGAGAGAGAAATCTTCAGGAATATTCTCAGGGAGCTTGCATTTAGCCATAGAGCATCTGTAATTAAAAACATTCCATACATCGCTGAGTACGGCAGATATGACGATCTGCTGGCGCTTATAGGTTCTCCCTGCGAGGAGGCGGCGCTTGACTATATAAAAACCGTATTCGAGGCTGATAGAAGAGCGCTTGTGTTAGGCGGCAACATATCACTTCTCGCCAAGTGGCTTCCGTCCATCAACGCGTCAAGCGCCAAAAGTAAACGTAATGCGGCCATAATAGCAGGCAGCCTAGGCTTAAGCAAATGTGACTACAGGAAGGCGCTCAGCGCCCTCAGAGAGCGCATTGACATAATCGAAAACCATCTTCGAGAGAAGGACTATGGCTTCGACTATGAAGCGCAGCCATCAGGCGCCATGTTTAAGTACAGACAGGCGTTTTACAGAAACGACGGCGAGCGCTATTTGGCATACCTCGACATGGTCAATTCAGGCGATGCTAAGATGCACACGGATAATCTAGCACCCTACGAGTTCGTTGACCGCGTGTTAGCAGGTGGCTACAGCCCGTATTCTTATCAGGAGGACAGCTTAAGCCCTGAAGAGGAGAAGGCGCTAAACACCATGTGGGACGCGCTCCCTGACTACTGCGGCGATGAAAATGCGCTGGTGGTGGTGGACACATCAGGCTCCATGTACGATGCGCAGAGAATGTCAGCTGCTTCCGTGGCATTATCCCTCGGCTTATACATGGCGGAGAGGAACAAGGGCCTGTTTAAGGACTACCTTATGGAATTCTCCGAAAAGCCGCATTTCATCAGGCTTAAGGGCAAGAACTTCATAGAAAAACTCAGGTATCTGCTCACATTTAGCGAGGTTGCCAACACAAACCTTCAGGCTGTCTTTGACTTAATTCTGAAGGCGGCGGTTAAGCATAACGCCAAGCAGGAGGAGATGCCATCCAAACTCTACATAATCTCCGACATGGAGTTTGACCTCTGCGTGGAGAACGCAGGCGCCACCAACTTCGAGAACGCTAAGAGGAAGTTTGAGGCAGCCGGCTACCACCTCCCACAGGTCATCTTCTGGAACGTGAGAGCCAGAAACGAGCAGCAGCCCGTCATGTATAATGAGCAGGGTGTGGCCCTCGTCTCCGGAGCATCGCCAAGATTATTCAACATGGTCTTCGAGGGCGACATATCGCCTGTCAAATACATGCTGGAGGTTATTGGTTCCAAGCGCTATGAGCCCATTGTGGCCTAGCGCTTTTTTTATGTAAATGTCCCCTGACAGTTGCGGATTTTTTAAATTGGTAGTATGATGGTTGAAGTTTGCAAAAGTAAGGTGAAAGAGGAATTAAAATGATCTGTAACAATGTTTTGGAATATATCGGGCACACGCCCATGATACGTTTAAACCGCATGAACGATCCCGAGGCGGCTGAGGTTTTGGTTAAGTATGAGGGATTAAATGTGGGCGGCTCCATCAAGACAAGAACTGCCTACAACATGGTTAAGCGCGCCATCAAGGACGGCTTAATCCACGACGACACCATCATCGTGGAGCCAACCAGCGGCAACCAGGGCATCGGTCTGGCGCTTATCGGCGCGGTTATGGGCTATGAGACCAGAATCATCATGCCGGACAGCGTGAGCGCAGAGAGAAGACTTCTCGTCAAGCATTACGGCGCACAGGTGATACTGGTTCACGACGCAGGGGACATCGGAGCGTGCATAGAGGAGTGTTTACAGACCGCTCTTCGCATGGCGGCAGAGGACCCGAGAGTCTACATACCACAGCAGTTTGAAAACCCTGCCAACCCTAAGGTTCACAAGCACCACACAGGACTCGAGATTCTCGAGCAGGTTGCAGGCCCCATCCACGGCTTCTGCTCAGGTATCGGCACAGGCGGAACCATAAGCGGCATAGGAGAGACTCTGAAGGCACAGTATCCAGACATCGAGATATGGGCAGTTGAGCCCGAGAACGCGGCAATCCTTGCCGGCGGAACAGTGGGAACACATCTTCAGATGGGCATCGGCGACGGCATCATCCCGAAGAATCTAAACCAGAAGATCTATGACGACATTTACATAGTGACGGATGAGGAGGCCATCCAGACCGCGAAGGACCTCGCCCGCAAGGAGGGCATAATGTGCGGTATCAGCTCAGGAACCAACGTGGCCGCAGCTTTAAAGCTTGCCAAAAAACTCGGCAAGGGCAAAACCGTAGTCACAGTTCTTCCAGACACAGCGGAGAGATATTTTTCAACGCCACTGTTTGAGAATGACTGATTAGAGGTTATCTGTTTGAGAGCCCCGTAAGTTCATATGGTTCCTGACCATTGATTAACGTAAGGTGAGAATTATGTTCAAGTATTACTGCGAGAAACTTCTAAAACAGTTATCGATTGACTATAACTGTACTCCTGATGATCTTCGGGCGAAGGAAAATATCATAACGACTTCTAAGCTTAATGATGGTAGGCGAAGCTATAGCCCGGGAATGCCATTTTTACAAATGGTGAGTGCCGGCGGGAATACTGTTATTATGGCAGATGAATGTCTACATGAATTCCTTCGCGGATTTGTCAGGGATGTGGAGGGACATCATCTCTTCGAATTAGACAATCTTCTGAAACTAAATGATGCGATTAAACCTTATGGTTACGAGATGAATCCAACACATCATATGTTTCTGCCAAGCCGTAATGTTGTTGCAGAAGAGCGATTTACTGTAAAGTGGTTATATGACAGTGAGATCAGTCAGTTTTACGGCAATCCGCATTTTCCTAATGCGATTTCATATCCTGAACCATGTCCGGTACGCCCAGACAGAATGGTTGTGGTTGCGGTTGATGGAGGTGATATCATGGGTATGGCTGGATGTTCAGAGGATGCACCACATTGGATGCAGATTGGAATCGATGTTCTGCCAGAATATCGCTCCAGAGGAATAGGCGCTTATCTGGTGACTCTATTGAAGAATAGAATCATTGAAATGGGAGATATTCCATTTTATGGCACCGCATCTGCCAATGTTCAATCGCAAAATATCGCGCTAAATAGCGGTTTTAAGCCGACCTGGGTTGAGACAGAAGCTGTGAAGATTGATATGAATTGATGATAAGGAATATACTTTGGAGAAAATTTGTGATAAAACTATGGCTGACAGACGGCTTGCATAGAGACAGGCTGGATATTAAGAACAGATAATCAGGAGGGGAGATATGCCACATTCATCGGGAGGCGGAAGCCACGGAGGAGGATTTCACGGAGGTAGCGGAGGAAGCGGAGGCGGACCGAGCCACCGTGTAGGAAATACATATTTTCCGGGAGCCAGAAGATATGTTTATTATGACAGAAGAAGGCATATACCGAGATACTATTACACTAATTATGACGTGAGCACTGTTAATCCTGTCAAGACCATGATTACAACGCTGGCGATTACCATACCGTTACTCCTGCTCATGGTGTTTGCGTTCGTCACTGCGGATGAGCCGCCGTCACCAATCTATGACAACTGCAGATATAATTCAGAAATCTATGATTATGCGGATGTTATAGACAACGAGCGCGAGGTTTTGAGCGCTGTCAACGAATTCACGGCTGTGTCAGGAATTAAGGTTGCCATAGTGACAGTGAACAACGAGACATGGTATAGCGACGGATGGTTTTCCGGCAGCAAGAGCAGTCAGCTTGAGGACTACGCCTACAATCTGTACGTGGATATGTTTGGAGGCGACGAATACCACTGGCTGATAGTCTACTCTGAGCCCACCAACCCGGACAGTAATTTTAACGACTGGCACTGGGAGGGCATGCAGGGCGATGACACAGACTCTGTGCTCACAGAGGCCAAGGCTGATATTTTTAACAAGACATTTAACGACTATCTTCTGAAGAAGGATGTGGGAGATGCATTTGCTGATGCGTTTGGCTATTTTTCAAATGTTATCATGACGGTCACGGAGGAGGAACTAGTTGAGAGTTATCTGATCTATGGTCTTATAACTGCCATAATCATCGGTGTGATTCTTTTTGAGGTTGTGTTAAACAAGAACTGGAAGCTCAGCAAGGCCTCAGAGTTTAGGGCAAATGACAAGAAGATTAAGTGTGAATATTGCAGCGGAGAGTACGTGAGCGGCACGGTTATGAAGTGCCCGTACTGCGGAGCTCCGGTCAGTTTGGAGACAGAAGAATAGCAAAAAGCCTTCCGGGTTTTACCCCGGAAGGCTTTTTTTATGAGAAACCGTTATGCAAACGGAGGTTTATCTGCCGCCTCTGCCGCCCATGTCGCCGGTCATACCGCCGGTCATGCCACCAGTCATGCCACCGGTCATTTGTCCCATGCCACCGCCCATCATTGAGTTGGTGAGCTGAGTGATCTGTGAACCATTTACATAGATGGTGCCGCCTGTGAAGGAACCTGTTCCGTCATAGTCAAATGCTGATGAGGCAGTGATGTTGATGGTTCCGCCTGTGATGTAGAGATTGCCGTTTGAGTCGATGGCGTCTGTGTCGCCGCTTCCCATGGTGATGTTGATGGTTCCGCCGTTAATCTCTAAAACAACGTCTACATATGAGCTCTTGGATGTGGCGTTGATGCCGTCATCGCTTGCGCTTATGGTGATGTCGCCGCCGTTAATGATTATGTGAGTTGCCTCCAAACCTTCAACTGCTGTGATATCAAATGTTCCGCCGTTTATGGTTAAGTATGTTGTGGCCTGGATGCCGTCGTCACTTGCTGTTATGTCAAATGTTCCGCCTGAGATGTAAACCTCGCCGACCGTGTAGTCCTCGTCGTTCTCACAGTGCATGCCGTCCTTGCCGGCTGTGATTGTGAATGTTCCGTCGCTAATAGCGATGGAGTCGTTTGCCTCGATTGCATCCTCAGCTGCTGTGATGACATATGTTCCGCCTGTGATGGTCAGATTGTCCTTAGCTGAGATGCCGTTGCCCTGCTTAGAAACTATTGTGAGAGTTCCCTCGCCGTTAAGTGTCAGATCATCCTTAGAGAAGATGACTGCGTCTGTGTTTGTCTCGCCGTCAGCTGTGAATGTGCCTGTAACTGTGAGAGTGTTCTGTGTACCCGTGGCTGTAGTTACGAATACCTTGTCAGCGCTGATTACATATATTGCTGGAAAGTCGCTGTTTGTGATGGTCACTCCGTCAAGCACTAACTGAACCTTCGCGTCCTCGTCCTCGCAGTTGACTGTGATGGTAACTTCGCTTGCAGATCCGCTTATAACGTAAACGCCTGCCTCTGTGATGGTCACATCCTCACCGTCAGAAACTGTGATATATGTTGCGTCTGATGTGTCTGCCTCCTGCTCAAGATCTCTGTCTGAGAAGATCTCGCTCTCGTCAGTTGTAGCTGTGGCTGATGAGGAGCCTGAAGAGGAAGTAGTAGTTGTTGTTGTAGTAGTTGTTGTTTTAGTGGATGTTGAAGTAGATGTTGATGAACCTGTGCTTATGACTGAAGATAGGTTGCATGCGCTTACTCCAAGTGCCATGATTGCTGATAATGCGATGATAGTTGCTTTCCTGGTTATTAATCTATGCTTTCTCATAATATGTACCTCCGTTAATTTCTGTGTTTGTGGTTGATTGATGTTACAACCATAGGTTAATTCACAATTGTGTTTAATTCTTGTTTTAAGATTGTAGTAAATGTGAAATGGAAGTTCCCAATTTGTGACGAATTTGTGTTTTTTCTGTGAATAACTACCCTTTTGGGTGGTAGTAATTTAAAAAACCTGTGATATCATAAATACATACAGAGGATAACATCTATGGGATACGTGTTGGGGGAAGAAGCACGGAGATACTAATGATGACTATTACTAATGATTACACATACTAATGACAGCCATCACTAAGGATAACATTTTACTAATGATTACGCTTACTAATGATTACATCATATAATACATAAGATAGCATTTACGAATGAAGAGGTTTTGAAGATAAGACATTTTACTAAAGATTACATTATATACGAACGATAAGATACCAAAGATAAAAATCTTCAAAAAAACCGCAAGCAAAAGATTGTTGTGAATATTTCACAGCAATCTTTTTATTTTGTATAGAATTAGTTGACTTGCTGTGCTAATATTAAGAGTGGCATCACACTTTAGGGGGGATCTGGACATGAATGAGGCGCGCGAGCGACTGTATGACATCTTAATAGCCACCGCATTTCTGCTGCTCATGTCCATCTACAGACAGTACAGCTTAATCAACTATGGGTCGCTTGATTCGCTTAGACCGTTTATTATGTACGCCACATACGTCCTTCTGATGGTGTGGTGGGCATCTGGAATCATTGACAAGGTCACGTCCGACATATTAAAACAGTGTCTGTTAGTCATAGACCTCATGATGTTTGTGTGGGTTACGGTGAGACTGCTTCAGGACACCGTCCTTGTGGGCAATGTAGCGGCGCTTCGATGGACGGGCTATATTATTCTCTACGAGGCTCTGTTTATTCCCCACGCCGGACTCTATGCGGCGCTGGCGCTTGGAAGAAATTCCATGAAGAAGTACAACCGCAGGATGCGCTGGACCAATCTGGTGACAGGTATATTTACTATTCTGGCGCTTACGGACCGCTTCCATCACTTTATATTCTATATAGATCCAAGCGAGCCGCAGCCAAACACCATATATCATCCAAATATCGGCTTCTACCTGCTGATAGCCTGGGCGCTTCTGCTGGTAATCGGAAGAGTTGGAATAATCTTCATGCGAAACAGCTCATACGGCGGTGACAGCCTGAGAATGAGACTGTTTCCGTTCACGGAGGTTGTGCTGCTTCTCATATTTGCCGTGCCCTATATTTTGTCGAATTTCGTGGTTAAGTACGAGATTATAGAGTTCACGGTCGGCGTGTTTTTCATAGACGCCATATTCTGGGAGCTGTGTTCCATAACGGGTCTGGTTCCCACAAACACGAACTATGAGGAGGTTTTTAAAAACTCCAGCCTGTCCATGCAGATACTTGACAAGTCCGGCAAGGTCGTTGTGGCATCTGACAACAGCCGTCCCATTGGAAGGATTACTTTTGAGGAACTGGCGAAGGAGGGGACCATCCTCCGTGATATGAACACAGAGCTTCACATTCACGAGTTTGACAACAACTATCTGGTGTGGGAGAAGGACATAAGGGATCTTAACGATATCATCGCGGATCTGAAGGCCACGAACACACTTCTGGAATCCGAGAGCGACCTCTTAAACGAGGAGCTCAGGGTCAGCGGCGAGAAGGATAATATCGCCACCAAGAACGAAATCTATGACACTTTGTCGACAGAGATTGAGCCCAGCTTATATCTGTTAAAAACGCTTATCAGCTATCGAAAAACTGAGACTGATAAGAAGGTTCTGTACAAGAAGATTATCATAATAGGACTTTATATCAAGCGAAGATTAAATCTTCGTCTCATACATCTGGAGACAGGTAAGCTTAGCGCTGAGGACGTGCGCATAAGCATCGAAGACATGATGAACAACGCCAGGAAATGCGGAATTCCCGCGTCTCTTAGCTTCAGCGTGGCGGGGGAGCACGACCCCAACTATTACATCTATGCATTTGACGTGATTGAAAACATCATGGAGAATGAACATTTTGACATAGAGGAGATGACTGTCCTATTCCTTGACGATGCGTCCTGCGAGATCAGGATTAAGAAGGAGATTCCAAGACATAAGTGGCTTGGCCTCACGGAGGAATACGCGACAAGCATTGAGGATGAGAAGAACGGATACGCCGTTTATCTCCGAGAGGAGGTGATGGTCTGATGTTTTTCTGGACAAGCAAGAGGAAGAGGTATCTGCAGACCATCAGGGATGCCGTGGAGACATATCCGGGAGGACTGCTGTTTGCGCATGAGGACGGGCGTGCAATACTTGTAAACCGCCGCATGAACGAGCTGTTTAACGAGCTGGTGGGGCACACCATCATGAATGCGAGGATCGCATGGCAGGAGCTGGAGAAGGCCAGAAGAGACTATCCCATGTCGTTTAATATCGACTATTTGAGGATTGGCGAGCAGTACAAGGAAGCCATTTATTTTGAAATGGACGACAAGCATATCTGGAGGTTTTCGTGGAAGGTTATAAACATCGAAAAAGACAGCTTCCTGCAGGGCGTGGCTGACGATGTGACTGAGCAGTACCGTCTGGGAGAGAAGCTCTACCAGAATACGCTTAGAACCAGGGAATTACACGTAAGACAGAAGAAACTCCTTAAGGAAATCACGAAGGTGAACTTAGATAAGGAGCTACTACAGGCCAAGATGAGGGTTCACGATAAGTTCGGAGGCTGCGTTCTGGCAACAAAACAGGCTCTGTTTGAGGAGGAATCCAGGGCTGATATCGAGGAGCTGTTTGAGGCATGGGAGGGCGCCATCAGGTCGCTAAGCGCCTCAGGAAGTGAAAACAGCGACAACTCGAAGCTCAGCAGCGAGCAGCGCCAGGAGCTCATCCAGTCCGCAGAGTTAATAGGCTGCAAGCTGGTGTTTGAGGGAGGCGACCCTGTAGAGCCCAGAACCATGCAGATATACTATGCCGCCATCAGGGAGGCGCTGACTAACGCCGTGAGACACGCGGATGCCGATGTGCTCAAGGTCAGAGTGACGAGGGATAAATTGTGGTATAAGGTTACCATAGCTTCCAACGGCAATCCACCACAGGGAGAAATCACCCTGGGCGGTGGTCTGAGCAATCTCAAGAAGAGAATAGAGGGCGAGGGCGGTTTTATGGATGTGGAGTACGCGCCGCAGGTCGTAATATCGTTCAAGCTGAAGAGGACGGACAATGTATAATGTGCTGGTAGTTGAGGATTCAAAAATAGCTAAGGACATGGTGGAGAGAATGCTCTCCCAGTCCGAGGATTACAACATGGTCGCGGCGATAGAAAATGCTGCCAATGCGGCCATCATTTGCGTCAGGAATAAGATAGACCTGATACTTATGGACGTGGTTACTGCGGGAGATGAATCGGGGCTTGAGGCCGCCGCGGATATCAAGCAGAAGTATCCAAGCATCAAGATCATCATCATGACCTCCATGCCCGAGGTTTCCTTCATGGATAAGGCGAGGGCAGCAGGGGTTGAGAGCTTCTGGTATAAGGAGTACGGCTCAGAGGACCTTATTAATGTCTGCGACAGAACCATGAACGGAGAGCATGTCTGGCCGATGGAGAAGCCTGTGATTAAGGTTGGCGACATCGACAGCGTGGAGTTTACGGACAGGGAGGTAGAGGTTATAAGAGCGCTGACGCTCGGACTTAAGTACGAGGAGATAGCGGACCAGCTCTATATCTCCACCAACACTGTGAAGTTTCACATCAAGAATATTCTGCAAAAGACAGGATTTCACTCCACACTTCAGCTGGTCACAGAGGTTGTGAGTAAGCGTCTTATACTCCCCAAATTCTAATAAATCTAAGCATAAATTAAGCCTCCGGATATCCTCCGGAGGCTTGTTTTGTCATGCATCCTTAATCTGTGTTATCTGTGTGCCGTTGACATAAACCTCGCCGCCCGTGAGTGAGCTTGAGCCGTCGAAATCGAAGGCGCTTGTGGCTGTTATGTTGACTGTGCCGCCTGTGACGATGATGTCGCCCTTGCTGTCAAATGCGTCTGCCTTCGCGGTGGTGGTTGTCACATTGACCGTGCCGCCGTTTACGGTTATGCAGATGCTAAAAGCGCTGCTCTTATCTGTGGCGTTGATGCCGTCGTCGCTTGCTGTCACTGAGACAGTTCCATCGTTAAATGTGATATTGGTGGATTCGATGCCCTCGCCGGCGTTAATGCTTACCTCGCCGCCGTCGATAGTGACTGTTGTCTGGGCGTGAAGTCCGTCGTCCTGTGCAGTGAGATCGAACAATCCGCCGCTTATGTAGAGAGCGCCAAGAGTTGCATCGTCGTCGTTGCTGCAGTGGATGGCGTCATCAGCATTGATGGTAAATGTGCCGCCGCAGATGGCAATTAAATCGTTGGCCTCTAAGCCGTCGCCCTGTGCGCTTATCACATATGTTCCGCCTGTGACCTTTAAGTCATCCTTGCATGTGATGCCGTTGTCTGAGGATGTCACCTGAAGAGTGCCCTCGCCGTTAAGAACCAGATCCTCCTTGGAGAAGATCACCGCGTCGGTGTTGGTTGTTCCGTCGGTAACGAATTCTCCTGTGCAGCACAGCGTGTTGGTTGAACTTGCTGTTGTTGTGACGAAAACCTTCTTGGCGGTCTTCACATAGATGGCAGGAGAGTCAGCGTTAGTGATGTTTAAGTTGTCAAGCACTAACTGAACCTTCGCGTCGTCTGCGCAGTCCACGATGATTTGGCACTCTGTGGCTGTGCCGCTCAACACATACACGCCCTCTGCGGTGATGTTTACATCCTCGCCGTCAGCGACAGTTAAGGTGGTGGCCTCACTTACATCAGCCTCCTGCTCCATATCCCTGTCTGTAAATGTTGGAGTGTTTTCCGTGTCTGTGTCATCGCTCACGGTTGTGACTTCAACTGTCACGGCCTCTGTCTCTTCAGTGCCTGCTGCGGTTGTTGTCTGGTCCGTGCTGTCGCTTCCAGCAGCGGTGGTAGTAGTGGTTTTAGCACTGTCACCTGCCGTGGTTGTTGTCTGGTCTGTGCCCTGGTTGCAGGCGCCAAGCCCGACTGCCATAAGAGCCGCAAGGGCGGTCACGCTCGCTCTGCGGGTTATGAGCTTGAATTTTCTCATAATTTATTCCTCCATATATTTCGTTCTTGTGAAATCGTTTGTATCATACCACATATTAAGCTAAAAATGTGTTAAAAATATGTTTTTGTCGTAGAAAATGGAAGATTAATCTTAAATTCTATTCCCGAAGCCACATTTGCAGCGGTTATGGTGCCCTTATGAAGCTCGATTATCTCCTTCGACAGGGCAAGACCTATGCCAGTGTTTCCGTTAGGACCTGTGTAGAAGCGCTCAAATATGTGGGAGAGAACGTCCTTTGGCAGATGATCTCCGTCGTCTAACACGGAGATTATGGTCTGGGAAATGCCCTGCTTGATCGCCACATCAACGCTTGACTGCGCGTATCTTAGAGCGTTGGTTAAGAGGTTTGATATGGCGCGCCTTATCTGCACCTCGTCGCCTGTCAAGATTATTCGCTCGTCGGGAAAGTCCACATTGAGGTTGATATTCTTCTTGGCTGCCACGGGCTCGAGACTTCTAAGGCAATCGTAGATAAGCTCCTTAAGGTCAAATGGCTCGAGGTCAAGCTTCATCTGGCTGCTCTCAATCTTGGATATGTCAAGCAGCTCCTCCACAAGTCCTGACATTCTGAGACTCTCGTCCATGATGACTGTGGCGGCCTTGCCGGGCTCAATAACGCCTGTCTGAATACCCTCCGCATAGCCCTGGATGGACATGAGAGGAGTTTTAAGCTCGTGGGAGGCGTTCTGGAAGAACGTGGTCTGACGGGCTCTGGCGATCTCTAATCTCTTGCCAAAATTCATGCCCACGAAGACCATGATAATGCTTATGATGGTCATGGGGATGATGGCGATTACAGAGAAACGGTTTGCAAGCCTGTCCATGGATGTGATGTCAATGTATACCACGCAGATTGATTCGTCGTAGGACGGCAGCTGCCCGATTACATAGTGGGAGCTGGCACTCTGGCGCACCATTATCTCTCCAAGCGAAAGCTTGGCGGCGTTGTTTTTGGCAAACTCTGCAACTGTTTTGTCGGCGCCTGCGTTACTCACATTAGCCCAGTCGTAGTAATCTGCGTAGAGCTCGTAGTTGTTGTTCGTGTAGAGATAATTCACGGAGCTTGCATAGATGTTGTTGTCGTCGTAGAAGTAGTTGAAATAGTCTTCCTCTGTCAGAGTGCTCAGGTCAAGCTTATAGAAGCCCTGAAGCAGAGCAATCTCCTTCTGCGCCTCACCCTCGAAATATTTGCTGAAGCTTATATGGAAGACGAATAAGAAGATGGAGCAGCAGACTGTCAGCGATACAATCATCACAAGAGCAATCTTAAGTCCTATATGTTTCATAAATCATCTCCGTTAAATGTGAGCTTGTAGCCGTAGCCCCAGATGGTCTCCACGTAGACACTGCTGCCGGCGGTGAGAAGCTTCTTGCGGATACGCCTGAGCGTCTCGTCCGTAACCCTTGATTCTGCATCAGAAGAGAGCCCCCAGATGTTTTCAAGAAGCTCATTTCTTGAAAAACTGCGGTCGTGCTTCTTAATCATGTAGGAGAGGAGCTTAAGCTCTGTCTGTGTAAACGGTATCTCCGAATTGCCGATATAGATGGCGTTCCATGACGGGCTGTAGCGCAGATCACCGAAAACTATGTCCTCATTGCTGTTATCAGCCGACTTGCTCTCCTCAGGTCGGTCAAGTAAAACACGCCTTAGAAGTGCGTGGACGCGCATGAGAAGCATGGTCGGCTTGAATGGCTTCGTCAGATAGTCGTCGCTTCCCGTGGTTATGCCGCGGATATAGTCCATCTCCGAATCCTTCGCTGTCAGGAGAATGATCGGGACGGTGGTTATCTCGCGAAGCATTTTGCATATGGTGAGGCCGTCGGTTCCAGGCATCATGATGTCTAGGATGACCAAGTCGCACGGATGCGCCTTGAAAGCGTCAAAAAGCAGGTCACCTGTGGGGAATGCCCTGACTGTGTAACCGTCACTTTCCAGGAAATCTGTGATGAGCTCACGAATGTTTTTCTCGTCATCTGCGATGTATATTGTTGACTGCATAGAATTAACCTCTGTATTCATAAATATATGCCTCCTATTATATAACAATATTAATATATTCGCCACAAGAATTCTCCGAAATTTGGAAATAATTCTGTCATAAATGTGCCACAGTTTGTCTGAATTACAGATTATATATGTGTATTGTAAGATAACCTTAATCGACAGCGCAGATTTTCCATATTAGTATGCGATACCAGGGGATTTTGGTAAATATTTCAGGAGGAGAATTGTATGATTAAGCGAAGGGTGGGAGCGGTTACGGGGCTTGCGTTGGTGTTATCTCTAGTGCTTGGCGCCTGTGCGGCTACGCAGCATTTGACGTGCATCTGATCGAAGACCAGCTAAACGGCAAAACTGTGGAATAAATATCATAAAAATTTTAAAATGGCACTCTTATTCCCAATAATCTGAGAAAAGCTAGTGCTATACTCCGCATATAAGATGACAAAACAGACAGGTCATCTAAGGAGGAGTATAATTATGAATAGAGCAGAGCATCCGGTTATCGAGTTATTATGTTTCATGACTTTTGTTATGGCTATGATTTTAGGCATTCCGCTTCTTCTTCTGGCAATTTAGTTTTTGGTTGAGTTTGTCATAAAACTGTGTTAAAGTCAGATTATTAATATTTAGTTTGGCAGGTGAGATTATGGACAAACATGTAGAGAGAGCTATGGAGCTAAGAGGCGGTATCTGCCCCAACTGTGCAGAGACCATATATCTGACATATGCGAAGGAGCTGGGGCTTAGCGAGGAGGTTGCGAGGAGTCTCGGAACGAACTTCGGCGGCGGCATGAAGAGCGGCATGACCTGTGGCGCCATCACAAGTGGAGTGGCCATTCTGGGAGCACTTGGTATCACGGACCCGAGGAGTGTCGGGCTGTTTATCAGAACCATGAAGGAAAACCACGGTGGACTTACAGACTGTATGGATCTGCTTAGGCGAAATGCACAGATGGGAGGCCAGAAGAAGCCCCACTGTGACCGCATGATAGCCGATTCCATTGCGCTTATTGAGCAGATCAGAGCCGCTGCAGGCAAATAGGAGGTCATATGGACAGAATACTATCTAAGGTTGCGGCGCTTGGAATCCCCACGCTGATATTTGCAATATTTGTCGCATTTTCAGGGCAGAGCGGATCAGCTGCCATCAACGTGGCGTTAAACAACATAGGATTTGGCAACATGTCCACGGGACTTCTGGTTTTGGGCATCCTGGTTCTTCTAAGTGAATGGGCAAGCAGAGTGCTGATTAAGAAGCTCTACCAGAAGAAGGTTGGCATGCTTAAGGACAGCGGCAAGTCCAAATACGACATTCAGGACAGAATTGACACATATCCTGTAAGCAAACAGCTCAGGCTCGAGCTCAAGGACGGCGTGGAGAAATAGTTTTTGACAGACTGCATGAGGATGCAGTCTGTTTTTTTTGTCATCCTCATAGTAAGGAAATGTTAATAAAAAATAGTGTTTTATTGCATTGTATTTTGTCTTCTTAATTGTATAATTATAATGTAATAATTTTACTTTCTTTAAGCGTAAAATAAAACAAATAAAAAGCAAGGGGGAAACTAATGAAAGTGAAAACAGGCAAAAAAGCTTTATCATGTGCTCTGACATCGGCCGTGATAATGCAAAATGTGCTTATGGGAATTCCATTTGCATCATTTTTTAATTTGGGCCCGGTAGCGGCTATGGCTGAGGACGGCGACCCGGAATTAAAGGTATCCGGAGATTACAACTATGAGATCTTTTCAAAATCTTACTGGGATGGTGAAATTGAAGAATGGATTGATGTAGATGTTGCCAGAATTGTCAGGTACAACGGTTCTGACACAGAAGTTGAGATACCATCAGAGTTGGATGGTTATTCTGTAGCGTATATTATTGGATTTGCATTTATCAACTGTGATAAAATAACCAGTGTCACTATTCCAGATAGTGTTGGTTATATCGAATCCTTTGCCTTCGATGGCTGTACATCCCTAAGCGTGATTGATATCCCAAACTCAGTCGACATAATCGATAACTATGCAGTTGGATATTCTGAGGTATATGATCCTGATCTAGGGGAAAACGTAGCTGTCAAGAACGAGACACCACTGACGATTAAGGGCTTAAAGTACTCAGAGGCATATTATTATGCCAAGAATAACGCTTTTAGTTTTGAAGCGACTGGTGAGTTGGATAAATTCACGTTTGAAGAGAATATTGAATGGGATTATTCTTCTGGTGATGAGGTTGAAATAACTGTATTACGTCTTACAGGATACATAGGTGATGATTCTGTAGTTGAGATACCATCGGAGGTGAATGGAAAAAGCGTGACATCTGTCTGGTCTGGGGCAATAGAAAGCAATCCCTATGTCGAAGAGATTATAATTCCCGAAAGTGTTGACTCTTTGAGTGATTTAGCTTTTTGTTCATGCGAAAACTTAAAGAAGGTGACTGTTTTAAATGCAAAGACATACTTGTGTGAAAATAGTATAGGGTATAAGTCGGTATATAATCCTGATACAGATAGCTATGATTATGTCGTTGATGAAGACATCACCATAGTTGCAGCTAAGTATTCAAATGCATATTGGTACGCCAAGGATAATAACTTAAAGTTTGAGGCTGATGGTGATGCGGACAAGTTCTCGTATCGGATATGTGAGGGACATGAATTTGATGATGAGGGCAATGATCATATCAGCCATTTTGTCGTGATTGATGAGTATTTTTGGGATGAAGAGAAGGTTGAAATTCCTTCTGAGATTGAGGGGTATCCCGTTACAGAAATCAATTCTTTAGCTGTATATGGAGACAGAGGGACTAACAGTGTGTATGTCCCTGAAACAGTAGGTATAATTTATGGAGAGGCTCTTGGCTACTCGAATAATTATTACCACGATGAGGAAAAAGATGAGTGGTATCGCGCGAAAAATGAAAACTTTATCATCAAGGGATACACATATTCAGAGGCATATCTGTATGCCATGAAAAATGGCTTCAAATTTGAGTCTGTTGGAGAACTTCCTGTTTATGATTACAGCGTGACAACAGATTATAGTTCTGAAGGCGAAGAGATTACAGGAGTAAGAATCGACAAATACAGAGGTATTGACGCTGAGGTTGTGATTCCATCTGAGATAGATGGCTATCCTGTGATTGGTATTGGTGATTCTTGTTTTGAAGATAATGATTTTTTGACAAGCGTGGTTATTCCAGAAGGAGTTTTATACATAAATACTTATGCATTTGCTGACTGCGATAACCTTGAAAGTGTTAAGTTTCCCAATTCTTTAAGGTTAATATCGAATAGTGCTTTTAGAAGTAGTATGAAGCTTGATGGTGTTGTGATTCCAGAAAATGTAAGGTGTATTGGTGAATATGCGTTTTGTGATTGTCCGGTTTTAATTACGGTTGAAATACAATCATCTGACTGCGATATTTTTGAATATGGATTAGGCTATATCACTTTTTGGGATGAGGAAGCGCTCTGCGATACATACATTCCGGTTGGTGGCTTTACTATTAAGGGTTACAGATATTCAAATGTAGATGAATATGCTACAGAGAACAGTTTTGCATTTGAATCCATAGGTGAACTGCCCGCTTATAATTATAGAGTTGGAGAAGTGAATGGTGACATTGTGGTTTTCATTACAAAATATAACCACTGCGATGAAGAGGTTGTGATACCTTCAGAGATTGAGGACTATCCTGTTTATTGTATAAATTCAGATGCGTTTTATAATAATACAACCATTAAGAGCGTTGTTATTCCGGAAGGAGTTATGACTATAGAAAGTTATGCTTTTGAGGGATGCATCAATCTTGAAAATGTTGAACTGCCTAACAGTCTGGAAAGCGTGGTTTGTGGAGCATTTTATAACTGTTCTTCATTGACAAGCATAACGCTTCCTGAAAAAGAACTATATTACGATAGACCATTTGCATATACTGGAATAACAGAGATTACAATTCCGTCATGCGTGGGCTATTTGAATGATTACAGTTTCGGATATGATTATGAGTATGTTTATAACGAGGAGACAGACACTAATGAAATTGTGTACACTAAGATCGACGGCTTTGTAATCAAGGGTTATACCAATTCTTCAGCACACAGATATGCAATGGAGAATGGTTTTGATTTTGTATCTATCGGTGAATTAAAACCATACACTATAATAGAAACCAAAGAAAATATACCAAATGAAGATGGTATTATTACCGAATATAAGATTGCTACAATAACTAAGGCAGCATTGATGTATGAAGAGGTAACTATTCCTTCTGAAATCGATGGAAATATTGTTAAGTATATAGAATGGGGTTCATTCAGAAGCAATCCAATGGTTAAGAGTATTGTCATTCCGGATACAGTTGAATATATTGGCGATTATGCTTTTGAATATATGGAGAATCTGCAACAGGTTGTTATTCCTGCCAGTGTATTGACAATAGGATACAGAGCATTTGGCTATTGTGGTGATGAGAAGGTAGAAGGATTAACAATCAAGGGATATACGAATTCAGCAGCATACAGATATGCTATGGACAACGGTTTTGACTTCGTCTCTATGGGAGAGGTTGAACCATTTACTTATGAAAATATCTATGGATGGAGGTTTGATGATGATGGCAATGCGGTATCTGCCACGCCATTGTCAATTGTTGCAGTTACCAATTACTATGGAGACGGTGCCGATATTGTTGTTCCTGAAACTATAGATGGCAAATATGTTTATAGTATTTATTCAGGTAATTATACTGAAAACAGAGCCTTTACCAGCATAACTATTCCTGATGGTGTGTGTTACATAGTTGACGGTTCTATTGGTGTGGTTTCGGATGTAGAAGGTAATTATACAGCAATTGAAGGCTTCACAATCTATGGTTACACATATTCTGCAGCAGAGACATATGCTAATCAGTACGGAATTAACTTCGTATCACTTGGAGAGGGAAATCCTTTTGATTATTCATTTACTGACGAACTGTGCAGTGGTATAGAAATCGTATCAGTCAAGGGTGAACATGAGCAGTTAATAATTCCTGACACTATACTGGGAATAGATGTTGTAAGGATTGGCGACAATGCATTTAATGGCTGCACAGCTTCCAGACTGTATATTCCAGCTTCAATCACTGATATTGCATTAAATGCTTTTGAAGATATGTCTGAGTTGATTGTAATAGAGGTTGACGAGAAGAGTGATTACTTCTGTGAGGTTGACGGCGTGCTCTATTCCAAGGATATGAGCACTCTGATACTTGCAACTAAGAATATTGGGCTCAGTTTTGTAGTTCCTGACAGCGTAACAGAGATTAAACCTTACGCTTTTAATAACTGCAGTTTCCTTTATGATGTAACACTTCCTGACAGTCTGACTGGAATTGGTAATTATGCATTCCTGTCAACAGGTCTTAGCAATATTGTGGTTCCAGATAATGTATGTATTGGTGAACAGGCTGTAGGTTATAACAGCGATGGCGCAGTTGATGGTTTTGTGATTGTATGTAATCCTGAGACAGACGCGCGCGCATATGCTGAGGATAACAATATCGCCTATGCAGATATGGATATTTTGGATGCAGAGGTTTCAGGTCAGGCCTATGTTCAGAAAGAAGGCTGGTTAGACGTTACCGCAGAAGGTGACTTAATTGGTACAGTGGGCAAGGGTCTCAGACTGGAGGCTATTAAGATTACACTTCCTGAGAGTCTGTCTGAGTATGGATCAATTCGTTACAGAGCACATGTTCAGAACTATGGCTGGATGGATTGGGCTTGTGACGGAGCCATTGCCGGAACTGAAGGTGAGAACAAGAGATTAGAGGCTATAGAGATTGAACTTACAGATGAGCTCGCATCAGTATTTGACGTTTACTATAGAGTACATGCACAGAATGTCGGCTGGACAGACTGGGCAGTGAACGGCGAGAGCTGTGGTACAGCAGGCTTTAGTTACAGAGTTGAGGCTGTGGAGATTAAGCTTGTAAGAAAAGGCTTAGATGCTCCTGGCGCAACAGACAATACATTTATCGAAAATACATCAGGTGTCGGTTATGCAGTTAATGTTCAGAGTATTGGCTGGATGAATCCAGCCGATAACGGCGCTACAGCAGGTACCATAGGCAAGGGTCTCAGAATGGAATGCCTGGAGATGAGCCTGTTAAATCAGGTGTTTGATGGAAGTATTGAATACCGCTCACATATCCAGAATATTGGCTGGGAGAGCACATGGGCTAAGGACGGAGAATTTTCAGGAACAATCGGAAGAAATCTTCGTCTGGAGGCTATCCAGATCAGACTTACAGGCGAGATGGCTATCCGCTATGACATTTATTACAGAGTACACGCACAGAACATCGGTTGGACAGGCTGGGCTAAGAACGGCGAGAGCTGCGGAACCAGCGGCTTCGGCTACAGAGTAGAGGGTATTGAGGTGAAGTTAGTCCTCAAGGGACACGGCGCACCTGGAAGCACAGACAATAAGTTTGTCAACAACACATCCGGCGTTTCATACAGCGCAAGCGTACAGAACATTGGATGGATGGACGCAGTTAAGAACGGTGCCACAGCTGGAACCACAGGACGCGGTCTCAGAATGGAGGCTCTGAAGATTAATTTAGTAAATCCTGTATTTGATGGTGGCATCGAGTACCGCTCACACATCCAGAACATCGGTTGGGAGAGCGAGTGGGCTTCTAACGGTACACTTAGTGGTACAACAGGCAGAGCCCTGAGACTTGAGGCAATCCAGCTTCGTCTCACAGGCATGATGGCTGTCCGCTACGACATTTACTACAGAGTTCACGCACAGAACGTCGGCTGGACAGGCTGGGCTAAGAACGGCGAGAGCTGCGGAACCAGTGGTTTCGGCTACAGAGTAGAGTCCATCGAAATCAGACTCGTGCTCAAGGGCTACGGCGCTCCTGGCAGCACAGATAAGGCGTTTATTAGCAAGTAATTGTAAGAGAATAGCATAGTTTTAAGGCTCACCTCGAGGAATTTTTTCCTCTGGGGTGGGCTTTTTCTTGGTATAATAATATGTGCTCAAAATTGATAGTTTCACGGAAAACCTTGACAAATTGCGTTTGCGGTGCTATACTAATGAGACATTAAATTTTTAAAAGAGGCAGACAATATGTTTAAGCGTTGGCATTATTCATCAACAACATTCATACTCGGAAATGAACTCTTGTCTGCTCACGGTCGTATTATCTGATAATGCGTTATATTGCATTCAAGGCGTGCATTTCTGTATGAAATGCACGCTTTTTATTTTTTTCATAGATAAAGGAGGAAAAATGAAAGACAAAAAAGAGAGCAAATTCCGCATATTTGCCAATAACGCCTACGCTGTGAAAACCGTGTGGGATATAAGCAAAAGCCGTGTAATGCATACCGCAATCGGCTCTATTATCGGATATGTGGAATGGATTTTTATGAGCATATTTTTCCTACGCTATGTTATCGGCGCAATTGAAAATGAAGCGCCCGTTGAAAACATTCTGTTTTTCGTAGGAATATGCTTTGTTGCATTTCTTATGCTTGCGATGTACGACAGCTATTCAAAAGCAGTGATTTATCCGTACACAGACAACAAAATCTACCGCACACTTTATCGTAAACTCTATGCAAAGGCTCGTAATGTTGAGCTTCGCTGTTTTGAGGACGCAGACTTCTACAACCGCTATACAATGGCGCTTGACGGCTCTGCACAGAAAATGACGACCTCGGTAAACTGTTTCTTTTCAGTTGTATTCGGAGTTGTTGCGGCAGCGGCGGCATTCTGGTCGATGTTCACGATAGATCCCTGGTCTGTGCTGTTCGTAATTTCACCTATCATCGGCAACTTTGTTTTCGGGGCTCTTATGAATAAAATCTGGGGCGGACGCTATGTTGATACAGTGAAAAACAACCGTATCGCCGAGTACGTAAACCGTGTAATGCACCTCGCTGAATACGCAAAGGAAATTCGTTATTCAAGCATTCACGAGCTAATGATGAAACGCTACAATGACGCTATGGACGGTAACGCAAAGGTTGCCGACAAATATGGCAGAAAAGCTATCGCATACACCTGGGCGCAGAACGTCACTACTTTTGCACTCGTCTTTGAGGGAATTATGATTTATGCTGCATATAGAACCATAGTGTCAGAGACTATGGGCCTTGCGGAACTTGCGATTATGTTTACAGCAATGTCAACCTCGTCGTGGATTTTAATCGGTCTTTTCAACAACTTCACAGAGGCGTTGAAGAACGGTCAGTTCCTTGAATACTTCCGCACCTTTATGGAATACGAAGAGAAAATCCCTGAAGACCAGGACGGCATCATTCCCGAAAAGATACGCTCCATCGAATTTAAGAACGTTTGCTTTGAATATAAAGAAAACGAGCCTGTTATCAATAATCTTTCCTTTAAGATTGAGGGTGATAAGGTCTGCGCGCTTGTCGGTCACAACGGCGCAGGTAAATCCACCATCATCAAGCTCCTTTTCAGACTTTACGACCCCACAAGCGGCGAGATTTTAGTCAACGGCATAAATATCAAGGAGTACAACCTAAAGGCATACCGTAAGCAGTTCTCCGCCGCATTCCAGGATTATAAAGTTATGGCGATGTCCGTAAAGGATAATGTGCTTATGGGTGAGACTTTCGACAATCCCGATGAAACAGCAGAACGTGCACTGAAATGTGCAGGAGTATGGGACAAGGTAAGCTCCCTCTCGAATGGAATGAACACCATCATGACAAAAGAGTTTGACAATGACGGCGCTGTGCTTTCGGGCGGCGAACAGCAGAAGATAGTTGTTGCCCGTGCATTTGCACAACAGGCTTCTGTTAAGGTTTTTGACGAGCCGTCGTCCGCCCTTGACCCTATTGCCGAATACGATTTATATAAGGGCATTATGGATGAGAGCAAGGGACACATCACGCTGTTCATCTCCCACAGACTTTCTTCCGTCAAGGACGCAGACGAGGTGTTTATGCTTGAAAACGGTGCTGTTATTGAGCAGGGCACGCACCATCAGCTTATGGATATGGGCGGAAAATATTGCGAGATGTTCACAAAGCAGGCACAGAATTATCTTGCCGACGAAACTTACAGAGAGGGGGTTACAGCATGAAAAAGTTCAAAAAGCTGTTAGCCGACAATCTGTGGCTGTTTAAAATCTGCTACAAGGCGGCGCCCTCGTATATGATTTGCTATATAGTTGAGGCAATACGAAACGAGGTTGTAGTATTCCTTGAATTTACGCTGGCACTGAACTTTGTTTTGGAATGTGCGGAGTTCGGCAGACCCTTTAAAACAGCGGCAATTTTCCTTGTTAGTCTGCTTGCTTTTGTAATGCTGGGACTTTTATTCAACGCATATCTCTTCCAGAAATTACAGCAGAAGGCACAGCCTAAAATCAAGCAAGCGATAAAACAGATGATGTTTGACAAGGCAAAGGAAATTGACCTTGAATGTTACGATAACCCCGAATTCTACAACAACTATGTTTTGTCTGTTTCCGAGGTGGATAATCAGATAGAACGAATTTTCACCCTTATCACGAACCTGTGTACGGGACTTGTTTCAATCGTGTTGTCGGGTGCATTCTTTATCGGAAATGACCCTGTTTCCTTTATCTTTATCGCTATATCCTTCGCAGCGTCCTTATGGTCGGGTAAAGCTCTCAACAAGCTGAATTTCAGAATCAGGAACGAGAAAAATCCCCACGAACGTAAGCTCGGCTATGTGAACCGTGTGTTCTACCTTAACGATTACGCAAAGGAAGTGCGCCTTAATACCGAGGTTTCGGACGAACTGTTAAAGGATTTTGACGAAACAAACGACGAAGTCCTTGCAATCGACAAGAAAAATGCGGGCAAACGCTTCGGCTTACAGCTTCTCAAGGATTACATCTGCAACAACTTCCTGATTGACGTTGTCTATATGGTTTATCTTGTGTACTGTGCGGCGGTGCTCCACAGAATTTCCTACAGTAACGTTGCTGTAATGCGTGGTACGGCAAACAGAATGAAAAACCGTATGCGTCAGTTCTCGGACGTGTTCCCTAAAATGGAAGAAATCAGTATGTATGTTCAGAAAATGAAGAATTTTCTTAATATTGAGCCGAAAATCGTCAGCACTGACAAAAAGCCGCTTCCCGAAAAGCCTACGGGAATTGAGCTTCGCAATGTTTCTTTCGGCTACAACGAAAAGGACGGCTACATTCTCAATAATGTGAGCATGAAGCTTGACCCGTACAGTAAGATAGCTATTGTAGGCTATAACGGCGCGGGCAAGACAACTCTTATCAAGCTGATAATGCGTCTGTATGACCCGAATGAGGGTGAAATTCTTCTTGACGGAGTGAATATCAAGGAATACAACGTTGAGGAATACCGCAGGAAAATCGGCACAGTATTCCAGGACTTCAAGATTTTTGCCGCGACGGTAAAGGAAAATGTACTGCTTGATTTTGCGGAAAGCGGCAAGGACGAGGATGTGCTCAAGGCTATTGAAAAGAGCGGCTTTGTGGAGCGCCTTGAAACGCTTTCTGACGGACTTCAGACCAACCTCACTACTGAATTTGAGGAAAACGGCGTGAACCTCTCGGGTGGCGAGGGACAAAAGCTTGCGGTTGCCCGTGTATTCTACAAGGACGCTAACCTTATCATCCTTGACGAGCCGAGCTCTGCACTTGACCCTATTGCCGAGTATCATCTCAATCATTCAATGCTGACAGCGGCGGAAAACAAGTCGGTCGTGTTTATCTCACACAGGCTCTCAACGACACGAATTGCCGACCGTATATATATGCTTGAAAAGGGCAGAATTATCGAGGAAGGCAGCCACGCAGAACTTCTCTCACGCAAGGGCAAATACGCTGAAATGTGGCGTGTTCAGGCGGGGCAGTATTTAAATATTTAATTTCCTCTTATCGACA
>JAILPS010000009.1 GCA_024699325.1 Lachnospiraceae bacterium
GAGGCTGAGACCACAGTTGAAGAGACAACAACAGCTGAGGAAACCACCGAGGCCGAGACCACAGTAGAGGAGACAACAACAGCTGAAGAGACAACTGAGGCTGAAACAACTACAGAGGCAGAGACAACAACCGAGGCAGAGACAACTGTAGAAGAGACAACTACAGAGGAGGAGACCACAGCTGAGGAGACAACCACAGCTGAGGAGACTACAGAGGCTGAGACAACTGTAGAGGAGACAACTACCGAGGAGGAGACTACAGCTGAAGAGACAACCACAGCTGAGGAGACCACCGAGGAGGAGACATCTACATTGGCTGAGACAACAACAGCTGAGGAGACTACTGCTGAGGAGACAACCACAGAGGCTGAGTCCACAACGGAGGCTGAGACCACAGTTGCAACTGCTGTTGAGGGCGATTCAAACACCATCACAGGTGGCGGAAGCGGAGCCCAGGGCGATAACGGAGAGGGACATCTTCCTGTAACAGGTATGGTTGTATGGCCAATCTCAATCTTTAGCGCACTTGGTTTAGTATTCCTGGCAATCGGTTACTACGACAATAAGCGTAGAAAGTCAGAGGAAAATAAATAATTGAAAGATAAAAAGAAGCATCATATCCGACGAGGGACGATTATGATGATTCTGGGGGCAATGATGTTGATAGGCGCATTGTCCCTTCTTTTGTATAATCGTCACAAAGAGAAAATAGTCGGAGACACCTCTGAAGAGGTGGTAAATCAGCTGGCAGACCTTATCAAATCTGCGCCAACCATGGATTCGAAGGAGGCTGTGGAGGGCACAGATTCAGATGATGATCTGTCATATAATCTTGAGACAGCGCAGGCTACTACGGCTGCCCCTGATGAAGAGACATCGGAAGTTACCAAAGCTTCTGAAAATGTGGAGATTATTGAGCCTGAGACGACGCAGGCGCAGACTACACAGGAAGAGCCTGCTGATATGGAGTTTGTCGAGCTTGAGGGCTACACATATATTGGAATTCTTGACATTCCGGCGCTTGGTCTGTCGCTTCCAATCCAGTGGGGCTGGTCTAACGAGCAGCTTGACATATCGCCATGCAGATATGACGGCACGATCGCGGAGGGGAATCTGATACTTCTCGCGCACAACTATTCAACACATTTTGGAACTATCAAGAATCTGAATGTGGGGGACGAGCTCACATTTACAGATGTAAATGGTGTGGTTTACAGATACGTTGTGTCGAACAAGGAGTCCTTCCATAGAAATGAAATAGCTAAAATGTATGAGGGAGAGTGGGACATGACACTGTTCACCTGCGTTCCAAATACATATAACAGATTAGCAGTGAGATGCACAAGGGTGGCGGAATAACCGTCACTCTTGTTTGTTGTTTAGAGTTGAAAAAAAGTATTTATTATGGTACTATATAGGTTGCGTTATTGTGTTTTATGTTGTTTATGGCGCGCCTGCGCCAGCAAATAATAACAAAGGAGATATATGGAATTTAGGAAAATAGATAATAATAGTTTCGAATGTAAACTAACCAAGGAAGATTTGGAAGAGTTTGACATCTCCTTAGAGGATTTTATGAAAAACAGGGAGAAGGTTTCAGAATTTCTTCACAAGCTTGTCGAGATTGGTGGAGACGAGATTGATTTCGAGCCTGAAGAAGGAGGCGTGATGACTATGCAGATATCGCCGCTTCCAAATGATGGCCTGAGGCTGGTTTTGTCCAACAAGCTTGTTCCGGACACCAACGATCTGGTTAACATGCTTAAACAGATTGTTGGGGCCACGGCTGAGATTTCAGGGGCTGAGAACATTGCAGGACATATGGCGGCAGGAGCTGGCAACAAGTCTAATCCCGACGCATATATGGCAGAGGTTGATAAGCTTTTTAGTGAATTGTCCGACGATAACAAGGGCGATAAGAAGTCTCAGAATAAGAAGTTCAAAACCTCCGACGGTTTTAATAAGCCGAGAATGTATTCTTTTGGTTCATTTAAGGCTGTGGAGGAGTTTGTCAGCAATATCAATGTGGAGAACACATTTAAGAGTAAGCTCATGTATGAGAGTGCAAGCGGCGTGTACTACCTCGTCGTTGAGAGAGGCAGACTTGATAAGCTTGCCTACGCAAGATTATGTGAGGGGCTTTTGGAGTATGGGGAGTACGTCACCGACAAGCCCGCCAAGATTTCTCTGATTACAGAGCATTCTAAGGTTATTTTTGCCACACAGGCAGTTAAAGCATTGAGGGAGATTTGATTTTGTATGAAAAAGATTGCAGTAGTTACAGATAGCAATAGCGGTATCACACAGGCAGAGGCGAAGGAGCTAAACGGCATTATTGTCATTCCTATGCCTTTCACCATCAACGAGCAGCCTTTTTTGGAGGATATAGACCTGGATCAGGACGGCTTCTACAGCTTCCTCGGTCAGGACGCGGAGGTTAAGACCAGCCAGCCGGCAGTGGGCACGATTCTCGATTTGTGGAACGACCTTCTTAAGGAGTATGACGAGATTGTTCACATTCCTATGTCAAGCGGACTTAGCGGCTCATGTGAGACAGCCAGACTCTTGGCTGAGGATTTCGACGGCAGGGTTCAGGTTGTAAACAACCAGCGAATCTCCGTAACCCAGAGAAGAAGCGTGTATGACGCCAGAGCGCTCGCTGATAAGGGCTTTGACGCGGCAGCTATCCGCAACATCTTAGAGAGAGAGAAGTTTGAGAGCGGTATCTATATCATGGTTGACACTCTCAAATATCTCAAGAAGGGCGGTCGTGTGACTCCTGCAGCTGCGGCAATCGCATCAGTATTTAACATTAAGCCGGTTCTTCAGATTCAGGGCGAGAAGCTTGATTCGTTTGCGAAGGTTCGCGGCATCAAGCAGGCCAAGAAGGTTATCGTTGACCAGATAGTCAAGGATATAACCAACAGAGTTCCAGGCGGTATCGATGGCAAATACTATCACATCGACATTGCCCACACACAAAACGACGCGGAGGCATTAGCGCTTAAGGAGGAGCTTCTTGGCATCTTCCCTGGCATGGATATCATTATCAATCCTCTGTCACTTAGCGTTTCATGTCACATTGGACCTGGCGCCATAGCAGCTGCCTGGGTTAAGAAGGTTCCGGAACTGGACTGATTATAGGAGATTAAAATGCAGGTATTAGAGAATAATGAGCTGA
Organism: Lachnospiraceae bacterium; assembly: GCA_024699325.1. Lineage (GTDB taxonomy): Bacteria > Bacillota > Clostridia > Lachnospirales > Lachnospiraceae > UBA4292. The sequence continues at coordinate 3,182 of JAILPS010000009.1, forward strand.
GAGTTGAGATTATTGACTGCGGAGCAGAGCTTAGCAGAATCTATGATAAGGTTAACGATTGTGAGATTATTCACAACGCTGATCCCAAGTGGTGGCCAAGACATGCGCCAATCCTGTTTCCTTTTGTAGGAGCATCATATAACAACGAATATATGTATAATGGCACAGTATACAAGATGGGCCAGCACGGATTTGCAAGAGATACGGATTTTACATTTGTGTCAAATGATGGCCAGAGCGTTGTGTATGAGCTGACAGACAGCGAAGAGACTCGCGCTAACTATCCATTCAGATTTAAGCTGTTGGTGACACAGCGCCTTGAGGGCAGAACTGTGCATGTAAGCTGGAAGGTTGTAAATAATGACAATAAGGAGATGCTCTTTAGCATCGGAGCACACCCTGCTTTTACGCTTGGAGAGGGCAAAACATTTGCTGATGTTGAGCTTGACCTTCACACAGATAAGCCTGTGACATATTACAGGATTGAGGATCCTGGATGCGGCTGCTGTTTTGATGACCAGCCATATCATTTGGAGACTGTGGGCGGAATAACCAAGCTAAATGCTGAATATTTTGACAAGGGTGTGTATATCTATCAGGATGACATGATTGACACCGTAACACTTAAGATTGACGGCGTTGATAAGGTCACTGTGAAGGCTCCGGGTTTTCCATTCTACGGAATATGGAGCAAGAAGAATGCCCCATTTATATGTCTTGAGCCATGGTTTGGCCGCGCTGCAGCTTATGGATTTGTCGGCGAGCTTAAGGATAAGAAGGGCGTTGTAAGCCTGGGCGTCGCAGAGAAATTTTACGCAGATTACGATATTATAATTCATTAGGGAGATTTGTCATGAAGATTTTTAACACACTCAGCAGAAGAAAAGAGGAATTCGTTCCAAGAATTCCCGGAAAGGTATCCATGTATGTCTGCGGACCTACGGTTTACAACCTGATCCACATTGGCAATGCGAGACCTATGATTGTTTTCGACAGCTTCAGAAGATACTTAGAGTATAAGGGCTACGAGGTTAACTATGTTTCCAACTTCACGGACGTTGACGATAAGATTATTAAGCGCGCCAACGAGGAGGGCAAGGAAGCCATCGAGATAGCTGAGAAATACATTGCAGAGTGTAAGAAGGATATGGAGGGTATGAATGTCAAGCCTGCCACAGTTCATCCCCGCGCTACGCAGGAAATCAACGGCATGATTGACATGATTTCAACTCTCATGAATAAGGGATTTGCATACGAGAAGAACGGCACAGTCTATTACAGAACACGCCAGTTTAAGGAGTATGGCAAACTCTCACACAAGAACTTGGACGACCTTCAGAGCGGTCTTAGAGAGCTCAAGGTTAGCGGTGCCGATGAGAAGGAGGACAACTTAGACTTCGTACTCTGGAAGCCCAAGAAGGACAACGAGCCATACTGGTGCTCACCCTGGAGCTGCGGTAGACCTGGCTGGCATATAGAGTGCTCTGTTATGAGCCGCAAATATTTGGGCGAGCAGATCGACATTCACGCAGGCGGCGAGGATTTAGTGTTCCCGCACCACGAGAACGAGATTGCGCAGAGCGAGGCTGCTAACGGCAAGGAATTCGCTAAATACTGGATGCACAACGCATTCTTAAACATTGACAACAAGAAGATGAGCAAGTCACTCGGCAACTTCCTCTTAGTCAGAGACATCGCAGGTAAGTATGACCTTCAGGTGCTTCGTTTCTTCATGCTTGGAAGCCACTACAGAAGCCCTATGAACTACAGCATTGACCTGATGGAGTCAGCTAAGAACGGTTTGGAGCGTATCACGACAGCCGTGACAAAGCTTAACTCTCTCGTAGGCGCAGAGGGCGATATAAGAGAGGACGAGGCGCAGATTAAGGCCGATACAGACGCATTAGTTGCTAAGTACGAGGCAGCGCTTGACGATGATTTCAACACTGCTGACGGTATCTCAGCTATATTTGAGTTGGTTAAGCTTGCCAACACATCTGTCAATGAGGAATCGTCAACCGCTCTCATCGCATATGTGAAGGACACAATCATCAGACTTTCAGATGTTTTGGGACTGATTGTTGAGAAGAAGGAAGAGCTTCTCGACAGCGAAATCGAGGCACTTATCCAGGAGAGAACAGACGCCAGAAAAGCGAAGAATTTCGCAAGAGCTGACGCTATAAGAGATGAGCTCTTAGAGAAGGGCATCATTCTTGAGGACACGAGAGCGGGAGTCACATGGAAGAGAAAATAAATCTTACCACAGCATACGAATGGCTGAGAGATGAACTTGATATCAGTAAGGTGGAGGCGGCGCAGTATTCGCCGCTTCCTCTTGCTTATATGGGGGATGCAGTCTATGAGCTGATCATAAGAACGAAGGTTGTGAGCGCCGCCAACATGCAGGTTGGCAAACTTAACAAGCAGGGCAACAACCTGGCCATGGCAACCACGCAGGCACAGATGGTTACCCTTCTGTCGGAGACACATTTCCTGACGGAGGAGGAGGAGAGGTTTGTGAAGCGCGGCAAGAATGCCAAGGTCGTAAACATTCCCAAGTCTGCCACTGCAACACAGTATCATCTGGCCACGGGGTTTGAATGCCTGTTGGGATATTTGTATTTAAGCGAACAGTTTGAGAGGGCCGTTGACATAATCGTCAGGGGTTGGGAGTTGTTAGATGAGCGAGAATAATCGTTATAGAGAGACCAAAATAGAAGGAAGAAATGCTGTCCTTGAAGCTCTTAGGAGCAGGCGAAGCATTGACAGGATTGTGATTGCGGACGGTGATGACAGGGGCGATGGCAAGTCAGGCGCAGTTAAGCAGATTGAACAGCTAGCCGCCAAGTCAGGCGTTTTAGTGAAGCGCGAGAGGAAGGAGTACCTCGATAAGATCAGCGAGACCGGCAAGCATCAGGGCGTTATCGCATTTGCCGCAGAATACACATATGCAGATGTGGAGGATATCCTGAAGATTGCCGACGAGAAGGGCGAGGCGCCGTTTATCATATTGCTGGACGGCATAGAGGATCCGCATAACTTAGGTGCCATCATAAGAACCGCAAACCTTAGCGGCGCTCACGGCGTTATTATTCCTAAAAACCGAGCTGCGGGACTAACCGCGACGGTTGCGAGAACCAGCGCCGGGGCAATCAACTACACGCCGGTTGCGCTTGTGACCAACATGGCTGCCACTATAGAGAAGCTTAAGGAGAAGAATATATGGTTCGTGTGTGCCGATATGGGCGGAACAACCATGTACGACTTAAACCTTAAGGGCGGCATTGGCCTGGTTATAGGCAACGAGGGTAAGGGCGTCAGCAGACTTGTGAGAGATAAGTGTGACATGATTGCCTCCATACCTATGAAGGGCGACATAGATTCCCTTAACGCCTCGGTGGCGTGCGGTGTTTTAGCTTATGAGATTGTCAGACAGAGGGGAATTCTTTGATAGACTGAAAAACCTTGAATAACAATAAGAATTATGATATAAGTATATTTATTGAATAAAATTATATAGTATAAGAAAGAATATATGTTGTACAGAAGATGTATAGGGCTCTATGTACATAATATGGTGGAAATCATGAATATTTTACGTAAATTTGGAGTTGTAGCCATGTCTGTGATATTATCTGCGCAGACTTCATATGCAGATTGCGATACCGATGTTTTGGAGGATGAAATAGTCACAGAAGGATCGGGCTTATCGATAGAAGACCATATGGGTACGGTTTATTGCGGTGCAGCTATAACTGCGGCTGATCTTGATTTTATGTATTATAACACTTTAGGGAATGATTCTGAAACTCATTACTGGTATGCAAGCGCTGTTCATGTAAATGCGGCTACATATTATGCCACTGTTAAATGTTGTTATGAAGATAATCTTTTCACGGACTATGACACATGTCAAATCACAGAGTTATCATCGCAGGGAGTGTGCTGTTATGCGGTTGCATATGACGGATATAATTCTCCGGCATTTACGGATCTTGCATACGGGTATTTTACATCCTCTAAGGCTTCTAAGGTACATTCTTCAGGAAGATGGGCAAGTTTCAGAGTAGTATTTGGTCAGTGGATTCCATAGTTTTTGTATATGCGAGAGCAAGGTTAATATTTGCATACGTTTTAAGAAAAAAAGATTGGAGTTTGAGATGAAGAAAAAAACTAAAATTAAAATTATTGTTTCTTTTTTTATATTGCTGATGTTTCTTGTTGCTTTCAGGATAGGATATTCACTATATTTTCACCATAAAATAGTTAAATTAGCTCATTTACCCGGATATGAAGAGATTGATGGCGGTTATATATGCCAAAAGAATGACATGATATATTTTATTGCAGTTCAAAAATGGTGGAAGCTGGCGTCAAATGCAGATATTTCAAAGCGGGCTACTGCGGATGAACCCGGTTTTATTGCTACGGTTCATATATATCCTTTTGTCGGTCCGGATAATCTCAGGATTAATCTGCAATATTATGACGATATGATGAATCTTACATATTTTCATGTAGAGGTTGATAAATATTGTAAGCTCGCTGAGGATAATCCATCTGCTCTGACTTTGGAATTATATGATAAATATAAGGATAAGATAGAAGAAATATACAATCTGTTCAAGCAGGAATGGGGTTTCTATGAATAACAGCATAAATAGCAGACTGACGGACAGGATATTCTCATCAAGGTTTATCATGTTCGTTTTTCTCAGTCTCGTAATCTCTATACTGACGGGCGATAAATGTCTGGAACAGGTTATAGCCAGGAATCCTTATCCGTACATTAATTATGACACATTGATTGTAAAAGATACATCGCTGCTTGAGAGTGAACTGACAGATATGAATATACATATATGTGTCAAAAACATTTCATGGGAGAACGGACAAAGAGTAATCGATATCTATGGAACAGATTATGCCGTTAATGAGTATATTTGTTGCGCAGGGTATGACAGGCTCAGTTTAAGAGGTGTATTTTCGGGCGAATATACAGTCAGAAAAGGTACGCTTGGTGAATTTGACACTCTGGAGAAGAGCGGACTGTTAAATGATGAAAGAAACGGAATCACGGTAAGCCTCATTTCGGATGATAATGTGCTCAGGACACTTTCGGCTGAATGGATAAGAGATCATTGTTATAATATTTACGCCGGGGAAGACGACAAAAATATTAGGGATCTGGTTGGTGTTGCCTGTGTGTTGTGGCTGCTGCTTGCTGTATTTTTCTCATCACTTGATATAGTTGAGATGGAGAAGGAATTATTTCTTCGAATAACGACAGGTCAGAGTAAAAAAATAATTATCCTGAAATGGATATTATATGATATCGCAGTTTACACATCACTTGCGTTATTGATTTTCTCTGTGCTTAAAATATCGACATGTATATATGCACATGAAATGATTATCTGTTCATTCCTGATATTTCTGCTGATTAATGTTGCAATATATATGTTTATTCTCGGAAGATACTATAAGATCATGTGGTCAGATACTTCGGGGAGTCCGGGTATGTCTGTAGTGATGACGATAATTCTGACGTTTACTCTGATGATTGGGATTTTAAACGCCTCTTATAGTTATGACAGCGTCTCTAAATATCTTAGATTGCAGCGCTCAGGAGAGTTTTACAATGATTTTAAAGATTATTATGTTTCAAATATTGGAGTGTGTGATGTATCTGATGATATGTATATTTGGGGTACGCGTGAAAATATAACTGCTCTTTTTAAAGATCTCACCAATGCTGCGGGAGAAAAACTGTATTACGATGCCGGTTCTTATGAATGGCTCTCTGAAAAATATCCCGTTCTGAAGAATGTTTCAGAAGGTGAACTGTTTATTCTTATACCTGAGAGCAGAAGGTCAGATGGAATATATTTCAACGAATGGTATGCACTTAATCCTCCGGAATATACACCGGAGGTGGTCTATTATTCTGGAGATATCAAGGCCTGCGGTTGTAATAACGGAGCATTTATTGATGGACTTAACTGGTATACGAATCCTGTTATCATAGTTGATATGCGTAAGGAGCTTACGGATTATGCAGATCAGCTCTTTCCTGGAATTGCTTCCCGCTATATGTATTCTTATCTGATAAGGGGAGTGCCTGAAGCATCTCCGGATTATGTAAAGGAGAATGCAGCCATAACCGAACTTAGTGAGTTATACGAGCGCAGGAACAGGGAAACTATTGAAAACGGCAGGAGAGCTATTTTTTATTTGATTGTTTCAGTTCTGTTTATTGCTCTTGTCCTTTTTAAATTGCTGAAGGAGATATTCAGACTTCAAACTAAAGAAATTCTTATTCGTAGGATTAATGGTGAAACGTTTATAAAATCTATTTCGACGCCTTTGATCATTGTTGCTGCAAGCACTGTTTTAGCGGCTTATTTAGCCTATATTTTTCCGGGCGGTGATATAAGTGGGAAAAAAGCAGTATTAGGAGGAGTTGTATTTGCTGTACCGGGTAGTATTGTTACAATATTATATTCTGTAAAATTTTACAGTAATAATCTGAGTTTATTATTGAAAGGAGATCATGATTAAGTGTATTAAGATATGATAGAGATAAATAATCTTAAAAAGAGCTTTAAAGAAAAACAGCTGTTTGATAATTATAATCTTACCATCCCCGATGGTTGTTTTTTAGTCATAACAGGGAAATCCGGTTCGGGGAAATCTACTCTGATGCATATGATCGGCGGACTGGAGAGTGCAGATAGCGGAAGTATAGTGATTAACGGACATAGTATAGATAGAATCCGTGAAAGGGAGAAGCTGTATTGCGATACTTTGGGATTTCTTTTTCAGAATTATGTTTTGATGGAAAATAAGACAGTCAAAGCTAATTTAAATGTGATTGCGGGGAAAAACCTTTCGGGGATCACTATGTCGCAGGCGCTCGAGATGGTAGGACTTAGCGGTTATGAGAATAAGAAGGTATATATGCTCTCCGGAGGAGAACAGCAGAGATTAGCGCTGGCCAGAGTACTTATGAAAAAATGCAGTATATTAATTGCCGATGAGCCTACGTCGTCGGTTGATTCTGAGAATGCCGGGATTATAATAGATATTCTTGAAAAGTTTAATAAACAGGGAAAAACAGTCATTGCAGCTACGCATACACCGCAGCTATATGGGATGGCTACAATGAAGATTAATTTGGATGATAGGTTATAAACCAAACTTACAAATAACTTATCCCGGAGCATAAGCAGTTACATAACTTTTGCCCCGGGATGAAGTTATTGTGTATGATCATAGCAGAAAAACATTATCTGTTTAACAATAGCATAATTTCGTTGCTTCTCTCGATGAAGCGGGTCATTCTGTCGGCCGGAAGTGAACCGTGGCTAAGCTCTGCCAGGTCATAAACCTGCTCGCAGACTGTCTTGGTGTTTTCGCCCTCCGGATTAGCCTGAATGTAGGAGATGAGAGGGTGGTTTGCGTTGACTACCAGGGTGAGAGGCAGATCGCCGAACATGTTGTCGTTCATGCCATACATCTGGTACATCTTCATCATTTCCTGCATACGACGGCCTTCCTCGCTCATGGTCATCATGGCTGCAATCTTGTCGTTCTTAAGCTTCTCAACCTTGACGTCGAGCTTATCGTTTCCTAGAGCCTTCTTGAAAATCTCTGTGAGGGACTCGGCGCTCTTCTTGAAATCCTCGTCGTCAGGTGTATCCTTAAACGAATCCTCCAGGTCTGAGTCTATGCGGACGAACTTCACATCCTTATTCTTGTTCTCCATGAAGGAGATGAACGGAGTGTCGATGTTGGTGTTCATGAGCATCGCATCTGTGCCGGCATCCTTAAACATCTTGATGTACTGGCCCTGTGCGACCTCGTCGGTCACGTAGAAAATCTTATTCTGGTTCTTCTCCTTGTTCTCCTCAAGAGCATCATTTAAGAGAAGATATTTGCCGTCTAAGTTCTTATAGAGGATGTAATCGGTCATCTTCTCTGCGAACTTCTCATCCTTAATGCATCCGAACTTGATAAATGGAGCAATGTCGTCCCAATACTTCTCGTAGTTCTCGCGGTCTGTCTTGCACATGCCTGAGAGCTTGTCGGCAACCTTCTTGGAGATGTAGTCGCTGATCTTCTTGACGAAACCGTCGTTCTGAAGAGCGGAACGCGAAACGTTGAGAGGAAGGTCAGGGCAGTCGATGGTACCCTTTAAGAGAAGCAGATACTCAGGTATGACCTCCTTAATATTGTCAGCCACGAAGACGCGGTTGTTGTAGAGCTTAATCTTGCCCTCGATGGTCTCATACTCCATGTTGATCTTAGGGAAGTAGAGGATACCCTTGAGGTTGAAAGGATAATCCATGTTCAGGTGAATCCAGAACAGTGGCTCCTTGTAATCGTTGAATACCTTTCTGTAGAACTCCTTATACTCCTCGTCGGTGCATTCGTTAGGATGCTTTGCGTAGAGTGGAGTGGTGTCGTTAAGTGGCTTAGGAACCTCAGGGCGCTTAACGCGAACTCTTGGAACCACAACCTCAGGCTCAGCATCTGCATCGCCCTCGTCGCCCTCCTTGTTTGCAGAGGTCTTCTCGTCCTTGAGATGCTCTATGATCTCGTCGCCCTCCATAACCTCTGATTCCGGAATGCTAATCTCGTGAGTTCTGGGACCTGCGGTCTCATCCTCAAGATAAATGTCTATAGGCATGAATGAACAGTACTTCTCGATAACCTCGCGAACTCTGTATTCATTGCAAAATTCTGTGCTGTCGTCGTTTAAGTAGAGAGTAATCTCTGTGCCCCTTGTGGTCTTCTCAGACTCGCCCATCTCGTATGTGAGGCCCTGCTCGCTTTCCCAGCCTACAGCAGGCTCATCCTTAAATGTCTTGGATTCGATTGTGACTCTGTCTGCAACCATGAATGCAGAGTAGAAGCCCAAGCCGAAGTGGCCGATAATCTGGTCATCGCTCGCCTTATCCTTGTACTTCTCCATGAAATCAACTGCGCCTGAGAATGCAATCTCGTTGATGTATTTGTTGATTTCCTCAGCGCTCATTCCGATACCGTTGTCCACGAACTTAATAGTTTTCTCGGTAGGGTTAACGATAACTGTAACTCTGAAATCCTCGCCGTCAGCTATCTCAGCCTCGCCAATCATGCTAAGCTTCTTGAGCTTGGTGATGGCGTCGCAGCCGTTGGAGATGAGCTCTCTAATAAAAATATCGTGGTCAGAATACAACCACTTCTTGATTATCGGGAAAATGTTGTCCGAATTGATGGATAAATTGCCTTTTTTAGTTTCCATTGTGTAACTTCCTTTCAACATATTTGGCTTAAGCCATTTCATAAACGGTATTTTAGTACGGTTGTCAGAAAAAGTCAATAAAAATTAGCACTCAATTAATCTGAGTGCTAATAAAAGTTTTATAAACTAGTTTTCAAATTCGAAGCCGTTTTTAACAAAGAATGAGCTGACTAATTCATCCCAGTAGTTTGGAAATGTTTTGTCCATGGAAAATGTTTTGAGGGATATTCCGCTTGTGCAAAACAGAGTGCCCTCCTTATAGTGGATGTTCAGATAAACTCCCTCCACATCTGTGGGAGAGATGGCGCAGCCCGAATCTGCAAGTATTTTTTTGAGAGCGCCTGATGACACCGTCAAAACCACCTTAAAAAACACTGGAAGGCGCTTGCCCTTGATCATCTGAAAACAGATAGGGCGGGAGTTTGCCCATGTGGTGTAGGTTTCAGCTGGCTTATCCGACTCGCTGTCATAGTAGTCAGTCAGCACGTGACCGTCTATGTTGTAGGTCTGGTTTGTCATAAATGTGGCATCGCAGAGCAGGAAACTGTCAAACAATGTGTCCGCAAAGAGCTTAGCCGTAAACAGCTTCTGGTTTTTGATTACGAATGAACGCATAATTCTCCTTTCCGGACTGAAAAATACTGGAATGTCTATGAAGAGTATAACCTATTTTAAAAAATATGCAAATGCATTTTTGGATTGAAAAAGTATTATAAATGTGTTTTAATGGTGTTTAACTGGGGTTGTATGTAAAAATATCCCGGTGGGGTGACGAATTTGAACAAAAAGAAGAAAAATGGTGTCGGATTAGTCTATGTATTGCTGGTTTTTGTTGTGATAATGTTTGCGGGCGCTATCGGAGTCAGCCTCTACTTTCTGGATTTTGGAAGGGAGGATTTGGACACAGTTTTTGCCAAGACTGATGTGACGACTGGCGAGTTTGTAAGCGCTGAGGCAGAGAGTGCTTCTGCTTCTTTAGAGGAGAGCGAAGAGGAGACTTCTGTAGAAACCACTACCGCTCCTGAGACTATAGAGAGCACAGAGGCGGAGACTGAGAGCAGCACACACAGACCGCAGGCAGATGTATACGCTGAGACAGTTTATATTGAGGTGCCGACAACACAGTGTGAGACAACCACAGAGTATGTTGAAGAGACCGTAAGCTACATTGACATAGTGGCTGCCGGGGACAATCTTGTTCACATGTCTTATTATAATTCGTATTATGATGAGAGCACAGGGACATATAATTTCTCGGAGGTTTTTTCTTACATTGAGAAATATATACAACAAGCCGATCTGGCCATAATAAACCAGGAGGTGCCCTGCGCCGGAGAGGGAACAACAGTTTCGGGCTATCCCGCATTTAACGCGCCACACGAGGCGCTTGACGTCATGGCCAAGTTAGGCTTTGACGTGTTTACAACTGCCACTAACCACTGCCTGGATAAGGGCTATGCGGGGCTTGTAAACACACTTGACTATCTGCACGAGAATTATCCGGATGTCTTAACAACCGGAACATATTCAAGCTATGAGGACAGCATTAAGACCCCGATAATAGAGGTTAAGGGCGTCAAAATAGCAGTTTTAGATTACTCCTACGGAACAAACGGCGTCACGGTCAAATACGACTACAGCGTGAATCTGCTGGGGGATCTGGACAAGCTTTCGGAGGATATCACGAGAGCTAAACAGGAGGCTGACTTCGTGATTGTATGCTGCCACTGGGGCAGGGAGTACTACACGGGCGTCATATCAGAGCAGAGGGAGTATGCGAAGACCATCGCAGACTTAGGTGCCGACTTGATCATTGGAACACATCCACATGTGGTTGAGCCCATGGAGTACATAGAGACAGAGGATGGAAGAAGCGTTCCTGTTTACTATTCCCTCGGTAACTTCATAGCATTTCAAAATGTTTTCCCGAGACCCGTGGGCGGGCTTGCCTGCATCACTTTAAGGGTTGATGGCGGCGGCGTAAGTATCGAGAAGGCGGATCTTGACTTCACATTTGTATCTGCAATCAACTACGCGGCTGACAAATACGACTTCAAGGTGTTTAAGGTTTCAGACCTTTTGCCGGCACATGTAAACGCGTACTGTTTTGGCAGCAGCAGATTCAGCTACAGCGATATCGTTGATTTTTGTAAGAAGATGAACCCTGACTGGAGCTTATAAGGAGTTATTATGGTTAAGCGCAAAACATTGACATTAATGGCAGTTGCGTGCATCCTCATGGGATGCTCTAATTCTGATGTCGATGAGAGCACTTCCGCTTATACTACCACGGCGCCACAGACCAGCGCGGTGATTAACCTGCAGGGCACTGAGGAAGAGGAAAGCGAGAGGATATTAGTGACCCGCGAGGAGACCACAGAAGAGGTCACCACGACTCTTGAGGAGACTACTGAGGAGGAGACCACCGTATCTCCAAGCATCGGACTTACGGCGCTTGCCGTGGTTCCAAACTATGTCAATGTAAGGACCGGCCCATCGACTGAATATGATATCGTGGGCAAGATATATAACAACTGTGCCGCAACCATCATGGACGAGGTTGACGGTGAGGGAGGCAAATGGTTTTTAATGACCAGCGGCAACTGCACGGGCTATATTAAGGCTGAATTCTTCTTAGTGGGAGATGCGGCCGAGGCCATGAAGGAGCAGGTTGGAGTTAAGAAGGGTCGCGTTGTCGACGACTATCTAAGAGTCAGGTCAACACCCGACCTTAACACATTGGACAACGTTGTCACATATTACAGAACGGGCACGGAGGTTGCCATACTTGAGCTCACCGAGGATGGCTTTGCCAAGATTGAGACGGACGCCATAAGCACAGGCTATGTGTATGCAGAGTGTTTGGACATCTGGACCGAGTTTGACACGGCTATAACCCTTGAGGAAGAGCAGGCAGAGATTGCAAGAAGGCAGGCAGCCGAGGAGGCCGCAAGGAAGGCGCAGGAGGAATACGAGGCAGCGCTAAGGGCAGCCGAGGAGGCCGAGAGATTAGCGGCAGAGCAGGCGGCGGCAGAGGCGCAGAGGCTCGCCGAGGAACAGGCAGCGGCCATCCAGGCGCAGATTGATGCAGAGACAGCCCTTCGCAATGCCATAGTTGCATACGCCCTTCAGTTTGAGGGCAACCCCTATGTTCACGCGGGCAGAAGCCTTATAACAGGAACGGACTGCTCAGGCTTCACACATCTTGTGTATGAGAATTTTGGTTACACACTGTCATATACGCCTGCAGGACAGTCAGAGCAGGGCCACAGGATTGAGCTCAGTGAGCTACAGCCCGGAGACCTGTTGTTCTATTCAAACAATATTAAGTATTTAGGACATGTCGCCATGTATATCGGCAACGGCAAAATCATCCATGCCGCAAGCGAGACCTACGGCATATGTATTTGGGATTATAACTACAGGGACCCTTTGTTTGCTGTATCTATAATCGACTGATCTGATAGTTAGTCGCAAGACTAAATATATATTTATTTTCTGGAGGATATCATGAATAAGATTTCTTTGGCTAAGGAACTTGGCAGTACTACCTACCCGGGCAGAGGTATCATTATCGGCACCTGCGCCTGCGGCAAGTATGCAGTATGCGCTTACTTCATCATGGGCAGAAGCGTAAACAGCCGCAACCGTGTTTTTGTAGAGGACGGCGAGGGCATCAGAACACAGGCATTTGATCCCAGCAAGCTTGAGGATCCAAGCCTCATCATTTACGCACCTGTAAGAGTCCTTGGAAACGACACAATCGTTACCAACGGCGACCAGACAGACACAATCTATGACCTTATGAAGGCTGGACAGACATTCGAGCAGTCTCTTCGCACACGTGAGTTTGAGCCGGACGCTCCTAACTTCACTCCTAGAATCTCAGGCATCATGCACGTTGAGAATGGCAAGTTTGACTATGCAATGTCCATCTTAAAGAGCAACAACGGCGATCCATCCTGCTGCCTTAGAAACACATTTACAGTAGATGCACCTAAGCCTGGCGAGGGACGCTTCATCCACACATACATGGGCGACGGCAATCCACTTCCAAGCTTCGAGGGCGAGCCCACACTTGTGGAGATCGAGGGCGGTATCGACGAGTTCACAGAACTTGTATGGAACAGCTTAGATCCTGACAACAAGGTTTCTCTCTTCACAAGATTCATCGAGATTGAGACAGGCAAATACGAGACAAGAATTGTCAATAAGAATGTATAGGAGATTATCATGAAGGAATTAGAGTTAAAGTATGGCTGCAATCCTAACCAGAAGCCATCCAAAATCTACATGGAAAACGGCGCAGAGCTTCCAATCACAGTTTTAAACGGCAAGCCGGGCTACATCAACTTCTTAGATGCATTTAACGGCTGGCAGTTGGTTAAAGAACTCAAGAAGGCCACAGGTCTTCCTGCCGCAACATCTTTCAAGCATGTTTCACCTGCAGGTGCTGCAGTCGGCCTTCCTCTCACAGATGTTGAGAAGAAGATCTACTGGGTTGACGATATGGGCGAGTTATCACCTCTTGCAAATGCTTATGCGAGAGCCAGAGGCGCTGACAGAATGAGCTCCTTCGGCGACTTCATATCACTCTCAGATGTCTGCGACGAATCCACAGCTCTTCTCATCAAGAGAGAGGTTTCAGACGGCGTTATCGCTCCAGGCTACACACCTGAGGCTCTTGAGATTCTTAAGGCCAAGAAGAAGGGCGGTTACAATGTAATCCAGATCGACGAAAACTATGTTCCTGATCCAATCGAGAAGAAGCAGGTTTACGGCGTTACCTTCGAGCAGGGAAGAAACGAGCTTAACATCGATAAGGACTTCCTTCTGTCAAATGTTGTGACAGACAACAAGGAGATTCCAGAGGCTGCCAAGATCGACCTCATGATTTCCCTCATCACACTTAAGTACACACAGTCAAACTCTGTATGCTATGTCAAGGGCGGACAGGCTATCGGTATCGGAGCCGGACAGCAGAGCCGTATCCACTGTACACGTCTCGCTGGCAACAAGGCTGACAACTGGTGGCTTCGCCAGAACGAGAAGGTTTTAAACCTTCAGTTCGTTGACAAGCTCGGCCGTGCCGACAGAGACAACGCAATCGACGTTTACATAAGCGACGATTACATGGATGTTTTAGGCGACTGGGAGAGAACATTTAAGGTTAAGCCTCCTGTATTCACACGCGAGGAGAAGAGAGCATGGCTTGACCAGCTCACAGGAGTAAGCCTTGGCTCAGATGCATTCTTCCCGTTCGGCGACAATATCGAGAGAGCGCACAGAAGCGGTGTTGAATATATCGCTGAGCCAGGCGGCTCAATCAGAGATGACAATGTCATCGAATGCTGCAATAAGTATGGAATTGCCATGTGTTTCACAGGTCTCAGACTGTTCCACCACTAATTGTATCTAAAAAAATACAAACATCGCTTGCTTTTAAACATTTAAGGTGTTAGTATAATCAAGAATTGAATAACGAATGATGGTAAGTGGGACGCGCAAGCATCCCACTTTCTTATTGCAAAAATTGGAGGAACGACAATGAAGAAGTCAGAAAGCTATGAAGCCAGAACGACTGCAATCCTTGAACCTATCGCCCAGGCAAACAACCTAGAGATTGTCGATGTCGAGTTTGTCAAAGAGGCAGGTACATGGTATCTGAGAGCCTACCTTGATAAGGAGGGAGGCATAAACATTGACGACTGTGAGGTCGTAAGCCGTGCACTCTCAGATGTCCTCGATGCACAGGATTTTATCGAGGAGAGTTACATTTTAGAGGTCAGCTCCCCTGGTCTTGACAGACCGCTTAAGAAGGAGAAGGATTTTGAGAGAAGCCTCGGCAAGGATGTTGAGGTCAGAACATTTAAGGCGGTTGATGACTGTAAGGAGTTCGTAGGCGAGCTTAAGGCATATGACGCTGATACAGTCACGATTGTGGCAGAGGATAAGGAGATTGTTTTTGACAGAAAAAACATTGCCCTTATAAGACTCAGCTTTGATTTTGAATTCTAATATATTAAAGGAGATTAGTCATGAGAAAGGTTAAGAAGGAAGCAGTTGACAACTCAAACAAAGAGCTTATTGCAGCTCTTGACATACTTGAGAAGGAGAAAGGAATCCAGAAGGATGTAATCCTCTCAGCCATCGAGGAGGCACTGTCTAAGGCAACTAAGGCGCAGATTGGCAGGGATGTCAATGTTGTGGTTGATATCAACCGCGAGAACGGCGCTTACAAGGTTTACAGAGAGCAGAAGGTTGTCGAAGAGGTTGAGGATCCTGTTATGGAGGTTTCTGTTGAGGAGGCCAGAGAGGTTGATCCATTACTTAGCGCAGGCGATATGTTAAGAGAGGATATCAAGACTCAGGATTTCTCTAGAATCGTTGCTTCTAACGCTAAGAATATCATCGTTCAGAAGATTCACGAGGAGGAGCGCAGATCTCAGTACGAGGCATACATTGCCAAGGAGAAGGAGATCATCACAGGTATCGTTCAGAGAAAGGTTGGCAACAACTTAGCCATCGAGCTCGGCAATAACGTCACAGGAATGCTCCTTGAGAATTACATGGTTCCAGGCGAGAATTATGAGCCTACAGACCGTATCAAGGTTTATGTTTACGAAGTTAAGGATACACCTAAGGGACCTAAGATCAATGTTTCCCGCAAGCACCCTGAGCTTGTAAAGAAGCTCTTCGAGCAGGAGGTTACAGAGGTTCACGACGGTATCGTGGAGATTAAGGCTATCAGCCGTGAGGCAGGCTCAAGAACCAAGATGGCAGTTGATACTAACGACGAGGCTATCGATCCGGTAGGAGCATGTGTTGGTATCAACGGCGCAAGAGTTAACGCTGTAATCGACGAGATCGGCGGCGAGAAGATTGATATCATCCGCTGGAATGAGAACCCTGCAGCTTTAATTGAGAACGCTCTTAGCCCTGCGAAGGTTATCGGCGTCTGGGCTGATGAGGAGGACAGAACTGCCATCGTTATCGTTAACGACAACCAGCTCTCCCTTGCAATCGGCCGCGAAGGACAGAATGCACGTCTTGCAGCTAAGCTCACAGGCTTCAAGATCGACATAAAGAGCGAGACCAAGGCTCGTGAGAGCGGTCTCTATGACGAACTCGGAATCACAGATGAGGAGTACGAGGGATATACAGAGGAATACGACGAGGAGGATTACGATGACGAGGCTTTGGCAGAGGATGCTGAAGAGTCAGAGAATCAGACTGAGGAATAATTTGGAAAGGCGCATTTAATGGCAGAGAAAAAGATACCCATGAGACAGTGCATAGGCTGTCGGGAAATGAAGAGCAAGAGCGAGATGATCAGAATACTTAAAACGGCTGACACAGGGGAGATAGTTGTGGATGCCGCGGGCAAGAAGAACGGCCGCGGGGCATACATTTGCAGAGATCTCGAGTGTTTTAAGAAGGCCGTCAAATCCAAAGCCATCGAGCGCTCTCTGAAATGCAGCATACCCCCTGAGGTGTATGACAAGCTTGGAGAGGAGTTGAATAGTATTGGATAGCAAGAAGGTACTGTCAATGATTGGTCTGGCGACGAGAGCCGGCAAAACAGTGAGCGGAGAGTTTGCGGTTATGTCAGCGGTCACAGCCGGCCATGCAAAACTTGTGTTTGTCTCCGAGGAGGCAAGCGATTCTTCTAAGAAAACATTTGCTGATAAATGCAGCTACTACAAAACACCGGTTGTGATTTGCTTTGGCAAGGAGGAACTGGGCAGAGCCTGCGGCAAGGACGTTCGCACATCGGTTGCGATACTTGACGATGGTTTTGCAAAAGCACTTAAAAAACTGGTAGATCACAATGAAACGGAGGATTTTAATTAATGGCAGATATTAATGATAAGAATGTAAATACAACAGAGGGCGGTGCTACTGAGGCACCCAAGAAGAAAAAGTATGCTACGGTTATTCGTCCTCAGAACTCTGCGTCAGGAAGCAAGCCTGGTCAGAGAAACTCTTCAAGAAAACCTGTTGACAGAACACAGGCACCTAAGAAGGAGGCACCAGCCAAGGCTCCTGTGAAGAAGCCTGTTGCGGCTGCTCCTGAGAAGCCTGTTCAGACAGAGGCACCGGCACCAGCTGTAGAGACACCTGTTGCAGCTCCTGCAGTTAACGAGGCTCCCGCAGCTGCTCCTGTTGCAGCTCCTGCTGAGCCGGCACCAGAGAAGCCTGTTCAGAGATTCGTAAACATGGACGAGGTTCGCGCAGCCTCTGTAAAGCCACAGAGACGCGATAAGAACGCCAGACCACAGAACAGAGACGGTCAGAGAAACGGCGAGGGAAGACCTCAGAACAGAGACGGTCAGAGACCATTTAACAGGGACGGCCAGAGAAACGGCGAGGGAAGACCTCAGAACAGAGACGGCCAGAGACCGTTTAACAGAGATGGTCAGAAGCCATTTAACAGAGACGGCGGTTTCAACAAGGACAGAAACGCAGGTTTTGATAAGGACAAGGATAAGGATTTCACTCCAGGAAGACCGGGCGGCCAGAGAAGCGGCGCCAGAAAGCCATCAGGCGGCGGCGACATGGGCTTCGGTGGAGATATGAAGAACTCCAAGGGCACAAACAAGAAGGAGAGAGAGACCCGCGAGAAGAATAAGCAGTACGGCAAGGGAGTTACTAAGGAGGAGAACCTTAGAAACTTAAACAAGCAGAAGAATGCCGAGAAGCAGAAGGAGAATAAGCCACAGGTAGTTGAGGAGGTTATCAAGACCATCACACTTCCTGAGACCATCACTCTTGGCGATCTTGCTGACAAGATGAAGGTTAAGGCTGCTGAGCTTATCAAGAAGCTCTTCTTAAAGGGCGAGATCTACACCATCAACTCAGACCTCACATACGAGCAGGCAGAGAATATCGCCATCGAGTATGATATCATCTGCGAGCCGGAGGTTAAGGTCGATGTTATCGAGGAGTTACTTAAGGACACAGAGGATGCAGAGGAAACTCTTGTTGAGAGACCTCCTGTTGTCTGCGTAATGGGTCACGTTGACCACGGTAAGACTTCACTTCTCGACGCTATCAGAAACACTAATGTGACAGACAGAGAGGCCGGCGGTATCACACAGCACATCGGTGCTTACATGGTATCCATAAACGGTCGTCAGATCACATTCCTCGATACACCTGGACACGAGGCGTTCACAGCTATGAGACTTCGTGGCGCACAGGCTACAGATATCGCAATCATCGTAGTTGCAGCAGACGACGGCGTTATGCCTCAGACTGTTGAGGCTATCAACCACGCTAAGGCTGCAGGCGTTGACATCATCGTTGCTGTCAACAAGATTGATAAGCCAAGCGCAAATATTGACAGAGTTAAGCAGGAGATGGCTGAGTACGGTCTCGTTGCTGAGGACTGGGGCGGTGATACAACATTTGTTCCTGTGTCTGCTAAGGCTGGCACAGGTATCGATGAGCTGCTCGAGATGATCCTCTTAGACGCAGACGTTAAGGAGCTTAAGTCAAATCCTAACCGTACAGCCAGAGGTCTCGTCATCGAGGCTAAGCTTGACAAGGGCAAGGGTCCTGTTGCAACAGTGCTTGTTCAGAAGGGTACTCTTCACGTGGGCGACAATATCGCTGCAGGTAGCTGCTACGGTAAGGTTCGTGCCATGATGGATGACAAGGGCAGAAGACTTGAGTCTGCAACACCTTCAACACCTGTAGAGATTTTAGGTCTCAACGATGTTCCAAATGCGGGCGAGGTATTCGTTTCAACTCCTACAGATAAGGATGCGAGACATTTCGCTGAGACATTTATCGCTGAGGACAGAAACAAGATGCTTGAGAAGACCATGCAGAAGCTCACTCTTGACAGTCTGTTCACCAAGATCCAGGAGGGCAATATTAAGGAGCTCAACATCATCGTCAAGGCTGATGTTCAGGGTTCTGTTGAGGCTGTAAGACAGTCACTTGAGAAGCTCTCTAACGAGGAGGTTGTGGTTAAGGTTATCCACGGCGGCGTTGGCGCAATCAACGAGTCAGATGTAACTCTTGCATCAGCTTCTAACGCAATCATCATCGGCTTCAATGTTCGCCCTGACGTGACTGCCAAGTCAATCGCCGAGAGAGAGAACGTGGATGTCAGATTATACAGAGTTATCTATCAGGCAATCGCAGATGTTGAGGCTGCCATGAAGGGTATGCTCGATCCTGTATTTGAGGAGAAGGTTATCGGTCACGCAGAGATCAGACAGCTGTTTAAAGCTTCAGGCGTCGGCATGATCGCAGGTTCATATGTTATGGACGGTATTATTCAGAGAGGCTGTTCAGTCCGCATTTCGCGTGAGGGCGAGCAGATCTTCGAGGGCAAGCTTGCATCTCTCAAGAGATTCAAGGATGATGTCAAGGAGGTTAAGGAGAAGTTCGAGTGCGGTCTCGTATTCGAGGGCTTCACAGACTTCCAGGAGCTCGATATGGTCGAGGCATACATCATGGTTGAGGTGCCCAGGTAGAATTAATTCATTATGTTTATGTCAAGTCGTTTTTATAGCGGCTTGACATACGTTTTTTGGAGAAAAATATGAGAAAGAACAGTATTAAGAGCACAAGGATTAACGGCGAGGTTTTAAAGGAACTCAGCCAGATTATCAGCTATGAAGTCAAGGATCCACGCATCCATCCGTTCACAACTGTGACAGATGTGGATGTGACCCCGGACCTTAAATACGCTAAGGTTTACGTGTCTGTTATGGGCTCAGAGGAGGATAAGAAGAACACTCTCTTGGGACTTAAGAGCTCTTCAGGTTTCATAAGAACCAGACTTGCCCACACAGTCAACCTTAGAAATACACCTGAGCTTACGTTTCTCTTAGACGAATCAATCGAGTACGGCATCAGCATGAGCCAGAAGATTGACGAGGTCATGAAGCATGACGATGAGGCCAGAGCTAACAGAGGAGAAGAGGAGGAAGAGACTGATGGAGATGAAGATATCTGATATGATGCAGGGCGCTAAGAAGGTTGCCATCTTCGGCCATGTTAAGCCGGACGGCGACTGTATTGGCTCGACTGTAGGTCTCTACAACTATATTGTTGACAACTATCCTGAGGTTGTGGTCAAGGTTTACCTTGAGAAGTTTGCCGACTGCTTTAGCATTATCCACGGCGTGGATAAGGTGGAGGAGTACTGCCAGGAGGACGAGGAGTTTGACACAGTTTTTGTAATGGACGCCTCAACTGCAGACAGGATTGGCGCCGGCGGTCTTAAGATGGTTGAGAAGTGCGACAGATCATTTAATATCGACCACCACGTGTCTAACCCAGGTAATATCTGTAAGGTCAACTATATCGTTGCCGACGCAAGCTCAGCCGCAGAGGTTTTATACTATATGTTAGACGCTGACAAGGTCAGCAAAAACTGTGCTGAGGCGCTCTACATGGGCATCGTTCACGACACAGGCGTGTTTAAGTTCTCTGCCACACATAAGAGCACACTGCTTGCAGCTGCGGATATGGTTGATAAGGGAGTTGACTTCCCTAGGATAATCAACGACACATATTTTAGCAGAACCTACAAGCAGATGGTTGTGACCGGCAAGGTCATGATGGACGCAAAGGTTATATTAGACGGCAAGGTTATCTACGGCTATGTGACCAGGGAAATGATGAATGAATACGGCGTTACAAGTCTGGAAATGGACGGCATAATCGACGCCATCAGAGAGGTTGAGGGCACTGAGGTTGCCATATTTATGTATGCGCTTAAGGGCGGATACAAGGTTAGCCTTCGCTCTAAATACATCGTGGATGTGAACAAGGTTGCCGCAGAGTTTGGCGGCGGCGGTCACGTGAGAGCTGCCGGCTGTTTTGGCTACGGTGAGCCTGAGAAGATTGTTGAGAAGTTAGCTGAGCTTATCAAAGAGCAGCTGTAATTATATGGACGGAATTTTAAACATTTACAAGGAATGCGACTTCACCAGCCACGATGTTGTGGCCAAGATGAGGGGCATTCTCAAACAGAAAAAGATTGGCCACACCGGGACGCTTGACCCACAGGCCACAGGAGTTCTGCCTGTGTGCGTTGGCGCTGCGACGAAGCTATGTGACATGTTTACCGACAAGTCCAAGACTTATAAGGCTGTTATGCTTTTAGGCATAGCAACTGACACGGAGGATATGACGGGAAGCGTCACTGCGACTGACGAGGAGTGGAAGAATCTGGACTCTGAGGCTGTATTAGAGGCTGTTAAATCCTTCGTAGGAAGATATATGCAGGTTCCTCCCATGTACAGCGCCCTTAAGGTCAACGGCCGCAAACTCTACGACTACGCGAGAGCGGGCGTGGAGGTGGAGAGGCAGCCCAGAGAGGTTTATATCTATTCCATAGAGGATATAGAGATTAATCTGCCGAGGGTCAGCATGAGCGTTTCCTGCTCTAAGGGAACATATATCAGGACGCTGTGCGTTGATATTGGCAAGCGCTTAGGCGTAAGCGCCTGCATGGAAAACCTCAAGAGAATCAGGGTCGGAAGCTTTGACATTTACAACAGCATCACCCTTGGCGAGCTTGAAAATATTGTGGCTGATGGGAAGATTGATGATTATCTTCTTCCTGTGGACGCTGTGTTTTCGGGGATGGACAGAGGGGTGTGCCCTGAAATCTACGCCAAGTACCTCTACAACGGCAATAAGCTTGATGTGGCATGGATTAGTGTGGAGAAGTCCGTTTCAAAGGACTATTACAACTGGGCTGAAAACATGCCCGGATGTATAAGAATCTACAGCGAGAGCGGAAGATTCATAGGCATCTACAGACAGGACACAGAGGCAGAGCAGTTCGTCCCACACAAACTATTTTTTATATGACGGAGTTTTGAATGAGAGTTATAAGTGACTGCGCCGATTACGCATCAGACAAGAAATCCATCATAACTCTTGGGAAATTCGATGGCATCCACAGAGGCCACCAGAAGCTGTTTAAATACATGCGCACCCACAGGAGAGATGATGAAAATATAGTGGCCTTCACATTTGACTTCTCCATAAGAAGCGTGCTTACAGGAAGCAGGGCACAGTATCTGTTTGACGATGCGGAAAAACGCGAGCTTTTAAGAAAACAGGGCGTGGACGTTTTGGTTGAATGCCCTTTTGATGACAGCGTTCGATGCATGAAGCCTGAGGATTTTGTCAGACAGTATTTGGTGGATAAGCTGCATGTTTCCAAGATTGTTATAGGCGATGACTTCAGATTTGGCCATAACAGGGAGGGGGATTCGAGACTGTTGTCCGAGCTTTCCGACAAATACGGCTACGAATTCTACAGGATTGAGAAGGAGCGCGAGGACGGGGTGGAGATTTCCAGCACCTATATTCGCAGCGCTCTGTCTGAGGGCAATATTGAGCTTGTAAATTCTCTTCTGGGGTTTGATTACTTCTGCGAGGGAAGCGTGGTGCACGGAAACCACATTGGGGCAGATCTTGGAAGCCCGACCATAAACCAGACATTTGACGAGGTGAAACTTTTGCCTCCCTACGGCGTGTATTTTTCAAAATGTATCATAGGTGGAAGGGAGTATCCCGCCATATCAAATATAGGCATCAAGCCAACGGTAGGGGAGAATAACGCGGTTGGAATAGAATCATTTCTATTAGAATACAGCGGTGATCTTTACGATAAGGAGGTCAAAACCTGCCTATATCACTACAGAAGACCTGAGAAGAAGTTTAAGGATTTTGACGAGCTTAAACATGCCATAGAAGAGGATACACGCGCCGCAAAAGAGTACTGGAAACTGGGCTGTTAACTTGACATATTATGGCCTGGTTGTTATAATTTTCTAGTTACAAAAATAATCTCCGGGGGAAGCCTGATGAAGGATAATATCGAGGATATTTCACTTAAAAAGAAGAATTTAAGCGGCGATAAGCTGTTATATATGTGGTTTGGCCTGACCATCGTTGGAATGCTCGGCGTTTTAATTGCCTTCCTGATTTTAGTGGGAAGCGGCAAGACAGATAGCGATGAGACAGAGCCCACCGAAGATATCACGGTTTCGTTTGTTGACGAAACCACAACCGAGGCGACAAGCGAGGAACAGACGGCAGAGGTTACAACCGAGGAGGCGACAGCAGAACCCACAACAGAAGAACCATCTGCTGTGGAAACAACTCCCGAGCCTGTCACAGAGGAACCGACTACAGAGGAGCCTACCACTCCTGAGCCGACAACAGAGGAACCGACAACTCCTGAGCCAACTACAGAGGAGCCTACAACAGAGGAGCCTACAACAGAGGAACCTACAACTGCGTATGACCCTAGAAGAAGCGTTCTTGACAACTATAATAACTTAGGTTTTATCGTAGTTTCCAACTATTTACACATAAGATCAACGCCTTCAACAAGCGGTGATATCGTCGGAATTCTCTACACTGGAGCCGGCGTCGACATTCTCGATGTGTCAGCGGACAATATGTGGTATCACATTAACTCCAACGATATCGAGGGCTATATCTACTACGAGTATGTTGCATTAGGTGCTATAGCCGAGAAGGCTGCGTGCGATTTTGCTTATCCTGCTGTTACGGTTAACGCTCAGATACTTAATGTCAGAGAGGCTCCGACAACAGAATCAAAGATTGTTCAGCAGATCACTGCGGGATCACTTTACTATGTTATCGAGGAGACCAACGAGTCCTGGCTTAAGATAGAGATTGGTGGAGAGATTCAGGGTTATGTGGCGAGAGAGTTTGTAACATACTCTTATCAGCTGCCTGGAGCGCTGCCATACACACCGCCGCCGCCAGAAGAGCCGGCAATCAATCCTTTAAGACTTGAGATAATCAACACAGCTATGTCTTACGTGGGTGGCAAATACGTCTGGGGTGGAACAACACTTGGAGTTGGCGTAGACTGTTCAGGCTTCTGCCAGCAGGTACTTCTGCTTTACGGCATCGAGATACCTAGAACATCCTACACGCAGGTCAACGCAGGTGTTCCTGTATCCTTCGAGGAGATGCAGCCGGGCGATCTGATATTCTTCTGGAACGAGAGTTTGGGAAGAATCGGACATGTTGCGATGTACATAGGAGACGGCAAGATGGTTCACGCGGCCAGCGAACACCGAGGTATAGTAATCGATTACTACACCTACATGACACCTTACTGCGCTCGCAATGTTATTGGTGAATAATAAACTTGACAACACAGTAATTGCTAATTATAATTTACTAATATGTAACTCAAAAGATTATTAAGGAGAATTGATATGCTTGAAAAGATTAAGAATGTAATGGCTGATAAGCTCGACATTGACCCAGATGAGATCACACTTGACGCAGATCTCAAGAAGGATTTACAGCTCGATTCACTCTCTGTGCTTGAGCTTGTTATGGCACTTGAGGACGAGTACGGTATCCACGTTCCTGATGAGGATCTCATGAAGTTATCTAAGGTTTCAGATGTTGTTGAGTACCTTGAGAGCGTTGGTATCGAGGAGTAATTAGAAGTTATTAGAATAATAATATATGAAAATGCCGGAAGCTAGGAGACTTCCGGCATTTTCATTTGGTCTATATGATGTTTAGAAAAGTTCAGGAGGTGCCGTGGGTTGGGGTACCCCTTACCTAAGTTTCGGCAAAGAATTATCTGTAGGTGGCAAGGGGTGGGATAGCACCTTGTCCTGAACATATTCGCGTGCTTCATCTTCGCTTAAAAATCTTGCGAAGTCAGGAAGAGTGGTTGCGGCTCCTGGTCCGCGGTTGTTGAATTCGAAATATTTGACTGTGCTGTGAGCATCCGGCTTATTCCAGTCATGCCAGTGGTCGGGGTGAATGACCTCTCCTAAGTAGGAGTTTAACACCGCCACATGTGCGAAATTGCGCCATGGCCTGCCAAGATATACGCTTCCGGGTTTTGCGTCACCTGTAAATGTGCACTCGTCAAAGACATAACCGTAATGCTGTTCCTTCGGTGTGGAAGCTGCTGTTATGTAGCCAACCTTATCATCAGGGCGAAGCTTGGAGAATATCTCGCAGTTTTTAAAGTAGCTCACCGCTCCTCCAAAAATAAAATCCACAGTTCCCTCGATATAGCAGTCTATGAAACACTGTCTTCCCGGTCTTCTGGGAGCCATCTCCTTCGGCCCTCTGAAACCTCCCGAAACTAATTCCTCAGGTGGGAGAGGAGCGGTAAAGACTGTATCCTGAAAACCTAAGAATCTGCAGTTCTCAAAATACATATCATCGCCGTCGCTGTAGATGGCCAGAGCCTGTGATGCAGTTTCGCCTGGGCCGGCACTGTTTTCAAATGTTATATTAATTGCCTTAAAATGATCCGCGTCGACGAAAACTGTCTGGGTTCTGAATGATCCGCGCTTCTGTCCGTCAGGGAGTATCTCGCTACCCGCCAAATCCCCTGTAAACATAGCAGTTCCCTCAGTAGGTCCCATAAGCGTCACGTTGTTTCTCTTGATTGTAACCGGACCTCTGTATATTCCGGGCTCTAAATGAATTGTCACAGCCTCCCCATCAGGTATCCAGCCGGCGTTGGCCAGAATTACCTGAAAAGAGAAAGCATTTGCATATAGATTAGTCATATTATTAAAGGTTAAAACCGAAATATTTAACTGCGTTGTTGTAAGAGATGCCCTCAACGATCTCCTTCAGGATGTCCATATCCTTAGGGAACTCGCCGTTTTCTACCATCTCTCCGAGTAAGTCGCACAGAATGCGGCGGAAGTATTCATGTCTTGTGTAGGACAGGAAGCTTCTTGAGTCTGTGAGCATTCCGACGAAACCTGAGAGGTTTCCGAGGTTTGCAAGAGAAATCATCTGGTCTCTCATGCCTGTCTTGTGATCATTGAACCACCATGCTGAACCCTGCTGGATCTTGGCAACGGCTGTCGAATCCTGGAAGCATCCGAGGATGGTGCCGATGGCCTGATTGTCGTTAGGGTTGAGAGAGTAGAGAATGGTCTTAGGAAGCTCATCTGTGGCGATAAGTGAATTGAGGAAATCCGCCATCTGGCTGCTTGGACCATAGTTGTTTATACAGTCATAGCCTGTGTCAGGGCCGAGCTTGTCATACATAAGTCTGTTGTTGTCGCGCTTAGCGCCTGAGTGGAGCTGTGAAACCCAGTTTAATCTGTGATACTCTCTGTCAACGAACTGCATGAAGGCTGTCTTGAAGGTGTATTCCTCCTCCTTGGTTACAGCGCCGCCGTTGAAACGCTTCGCAAATATTGCCTCAATCTGCTCCTCACTTGCAGGGTAGTAGTAAACGAACTCGAGAGCGTGGTCTGAAACGCAGCAGCCGTGCTCGCGGAAGAACTCCATACGAACCTTAAGAGCTTCCTTAAGAGTTGCAAATGATGTGATCTTAACGCCGCTCACGTCTGAGAGCTTGGCGATATAGTCAAGGTATTCAGGCTTCTCAAGGTTCATGGCCTTATCAGGGCGCCATGCGGGAAGTACCTGCACCTCAAATGTCTTATCAGCCATAATCTTCTCGTGCCACTCAAGGGAATCGATTGGATCGTCCGTTGTGCAGATTAAGGTAACATTTGACTTGCGGATAATGTTTCTTACTGTCATGGAAGGATCACGAAGCTTCTTGTTACAAACCTCCCATACCTCGTCAGCTGTCTTAGCGCTGAGTGTTCCATAGTAATCGAAGTAGCGCTGAAGCTCTAAGTGGCTCCAGTGGTAGAGTGGGTTGCCGATGGCCTTACCTAAGCACTCAGCCCACTTGTCAAACTTCTCCTTGTCAGAAGCACCACCTGTAATGTAGTACTCGTCAACACCGCAGGAGCGCATGAAACGCCACTTGTAGTGATCTCCGCCAAGCCAAACCTGTGTGATGTTGTCAAACTGTCTGTCCTCGGCAATCTCCTGAGGAAGAATGTGGCAGTGATAATCCAGGATGGGCATCTTGGATGCGTAATTAAAGAATAATTCCTTCGCAGTCTCTGTGCTGAGCAAGAAATCCTTCGTCATAAAATCTTTCATATAATACCTCCTATTAACGTGTATGTGCGTGTAAGCACTTACACCAAGCTAATGTCATAATACATTATTATTTTTGGAAACACAACCATCATTTTGAAAAAAATGACAAAAATTTTTGAGATTCCCTCGAAAAATGCACAGATTTTTGAAAAAATATGAAAAGAAACGTTGACTGAATTGTATCTAGGATGTAAAATTAAACTGTAAACGCTTTCAGTTCTGTAAGTAATTAACTAAAATTAAGGGATGGATTAACAAGCATGGATATTATCGAAAAGTACATCGAGGAACTCCTTAAGGAGAGCACTCCGGACAGACCAATCTGGAATATCGAGAAGATAAGAAGTGGTCATGTGTCCGGCTGGAACTACATTGACGGCTGTATGATTAAGGCAATCATGGAAATGTACACTATAACCGGCGATAAGAAGTATTTGGACTTTGCGGATAGTTTTATCGACCACAAGGTCTCAGATGACGGCTCAATCGAGGGTTACAGAGTGGAGGAGCTTAATCTGGACAACATCAATGCGGGCAAGACTCTGTTTGAGCTGTATGATATCACCCACAAGGAGAAGTATCTTAAGGCTATCAGACTGATCTATTCCCAGATTGAGCAGATGCCCCGCACGCCAGGCGGCAACTTCTGGCATAAAAACATTTACCCTAACCAGGTATGGCTTGACGGACTCTACATGTGTCAGCCCTTCTACCTGGAGTATGAGAAGAGATTCGACGACGACAGGCTGAGCGAGGACGTGTTCAGACAGTTCCACAACGTTATCCATAAGATGAAGGATCCGCTTTCAGGACTCTATTATCACTGTATGGACGAATCGAAGGAGATGTACTGGTGTGATAAGGTCACAGGCCTTAGCAGACATTTCTGGCTTCGAGCACTCGGCTGGTATTCCATGGCGCTTCTCGACACCATCGAGAAGGCGGGGGATGACTACAGAACCTACGAGATGAAGGGCGCCTTCATAGATCTTATGTCTTCTTTGGTGAAGTATCAGGATCAGTCAGGAATGTGGTACCAGTTAGTTAACCTCGGAGGTATGGAGAAAAACTACCTAGAGACCAGCGGAACAGCAATTCTTGCCTATGCACTTTTAAAGGGCGTAAGGCTTGGACTTCTCTCAGAGGATTTTGCGCGTGCAGGAGAGAAGGCTTTCAGTGGTATCTGTGAGAAGTATCTGACAACAGGCGAGGACGGTAAGTTACATCTCGGAGGAATATGCCTTGTGGCAGGTCTTGGCGGCGCCAAGAGAAGAGACGGCACATACGCTTATTACATGAGCGAGCCAGTTGTTTCAGACGATGCGAAGGGCGTGGGACCGTTCCTTTTAGCCTACACAGAGCTTAGAAGACGCGGTGATGTAAGCACTTTCATAAAAATGTAAAACAAAACTATTGACAACGCACTATAACGGTGTAAAATAAGGAATGTAAGCGGTTACATAATATCGCTTGTTTTTACGAAAATTTCAATATTTCGGAGGGGTTAATATGGAGACTATTAACGTCAAGATGACAGGCAAGGTTGAGCGTCCTGTCAAGGTGGTTCAGTTTGGTGAGGGCAACTTCCTCAGAGGTTTTGTAGACTATATGATCGATATCGCTAACGAGAAGGGACTCTTTGACGGCGACATCGTTCTCATCAAGCCTATCGAGTTTGGCAATCTGGACAGATTCCACAACCAGGACTGCCAGTACACAGTTTCCTTAAGAGGTGTGGTTGACGGCGAGGCCAAGATCTTAAACAGAGTGGTTACCTCTGTAAGGGACGCAGTTGACGCATACACAGAGTATGAGAAGTACAACGATTTAGCCAAGATACCGACACTTAGATTTGTTGTGAGCAACACAACAGAGGCAGGCATCACATACGACGAGACAGACAAGTTTGAACTGTGCCCGCCTAAGTCATTCCCTGGCAAGTTATGTAAGTTCTTATATACAAGATATAAGGAGTTTGACGGCGATCCTTCCAAGGGTCTCGTGATGCTCCCTGTAGAGCTTATCGACGACAACGGAATTCACCTTAGAGAGTGCGTTCTCAAGCAGTGTGAGAACTGGGGACTTGAGAAGGAGTTCGTTGAGTGGGTTGACAGCGCATGTAACTTCACAGCGACACTTGTTGACCGTATCGTAACAGGCTATCCAAGAGACACAGATAAGGATCTCTGGGAAGAGTGGGGATATAAGGATGAGCTCATCGTTACAGGCGAGCCATTTGCACTGTGGGTTATCGAGAGCCAGAAGGATATAAGCGATGAGCTTCCACTTCCTAAGGCAGGACTTCCTGTAATATTTACAGAGGATCACCATCCATATAAGCAGCGCAAGGTTAGAATCTTAAACGGCGCTCACACATCATTTGTTTTGGCAGGCTTCCTCAAGGGACACGATATCGTGCTTGAGTGCATGAACGACCCACAGATGAGACAGTTCATAACCAAGACCATCTACGAGGAGGTTATTCCTACACTCACACTTCCTAAGGCAGAGCTTGAGGAGTTCGCATCAGCAGTGCTCACACGTTTTGACAATCCATATGTGAAGCATGCACTTTTGTCCATCTCCCTCAACTCAGTTTCCAAGTGGAAGGCAAGATGTATGCCAAGCCTTCTTGGATATGTGGAGAAGACCGGCAAGGCGCCTGAGCATCTGGCATTCTCAGTTGCAGCATTACTTGCATTCTACACAGGCAGTGAGATCCGCGACAAGGCGTTAATCGGCTGCAGAAACGGCGAGGAATATAAGATTTTGGACGACGCTTCAGTGCTGGAGTTCTTCGCTTCTAACAGCTCTAAGAGCACAGAGGAGTATGTCAAGGCGGTTCTCTCTAACGAGAAGTTCTGGGATCAGGATCTTAGCAAGGTGGCTAACCTTTCAGCACTTGTCACAGAGTATCTCACAGAGATCAGAGCTAACGGAATGCAGGCTGCTCTGGACAAATATTTCGCTTAATAGAAAAGACTGGTAGTAGTATGGGTAAATTTTTAAAGATAAACAAAAATGACCTGGTTGCAGTTGCAATCGAGGCATATAACGCAGGCGATGTAGCCAGTGTTGACGGCGTGAACATCACCATGAGAGAGGACATTCCTGCGGGACATAAGTTCGCTTTAAGGGATATTAAGAAGGGTGAGAACATCATCAAATACGGATATTCCATAGGCGTTGCCAAGGAGGATATTCCTGAGGGCTCATGGGTTCACGTGCACAACATTAAGACAGGCCTCGGCGATCTCTTGGAGTATAAGTACGAGCCTGTAAGCATTCCTAAGTTTTCAGGAAAGCCCGCAACATTTAAGGGATTTAGAAGAGCCAACGGCAAGGTTGGCGTAAGAAATGAAGTCTGGATTATCCCGACAGTTGGCTGCGTCAACAATATAGCCACGGCGATGGCAAGAGCGGCTCAGTCCATGATTCACGGAAGTGTGGACGAGGTTGTGGCATTCCCGCACCCTTATGGATGCTCACAGATGGGCGATGACCAGGAGCACACAAGACACATTCTCGCAGACCTCATCAATCACCCCAACGCAGGTGCGGTTTTAGTGTTGGGACTTGGCTGTGAGAACAGCAATATCGAGGTGCTTAAGCCATATATCGGCGATATCGATCCCGGCCGTGTGGAGTTTTTGGTTTGCCAGGATGTGGAGGACGAGATGGACGCAGGTCTTGACCTTCTCGAGAAGCTTATCGACTATGCAGCTTCATTTGAGAGGGAGGACATTCCTGCAGGAGAGCTTAAGGTCGGACTTAAGTGCGGCGGAAGCGACGGCTTCTCAGGCATCACAGCTAATCCTTTGGTTGGACGCTTCTCAGATCTCTTAGTCGCACAGGGCGGCACGACAATCCTCACAGAGGTTCCGGAAATGTTTGGCGCAGAGACCATTCTCATGAACCGCTGCAAGAACGAGGAACTGTTTGGAGAGACTGTAGAGTTAATCAACGATTTCAAGAATTATTTCAAGTCACATAATCAGACGATTTACGAGAACCCTTCTCCAGGAAACAAGAAGGGCGGTATATCAACTCTTGAGGACAAGTCACTTGGCTGTACACAGAAGTCGGGAACCAGCGCGGTATGCGGCGTTCTTGGCTATGGCAACAGAGTTAATGAGAGCGGATTGAATCTGCTGAGCGCACCCGGCAACGACTTGGTCGCAGCCACAGCGCTTGCGGCATCAGGTGCCCACATTGTTCTGTTCACCACGGGAAGAGGAACACCATTTGCGTCACCTGTTCCCACAGTTAAGATCTCAAGCAACTCAGCTCTCTACAACAGAAAGAACCGCTGGATTGATTTCAATGCGGGAGTTGCAGTTGAGGGCAGAAGCCTTGACGATTTAGGTCAGGAGCTGTTTGACTATGTTTTGGAGGTAGCCTCAGGCAAGAAGGTTAAGGCCGAGGTTGCAGGCTTCCACGACATGGCAATATTTAAACAGGGCGTTACATTATAAATTCTCAATAATCTTTAACCAAGGAGGGAGTTAAGATGAGTTTTGTAAACAATTTTTCATTGGAAGGCAAGGTTGCGTTAGTTACAGGCGCTTCCTACGGTATCGGTTTTGCAATCGCTTCAGCATACGCAGAGGCAGGAGCTACAATCGTATTCAACGACATCAAGCAGGAGTTAGTTGACAAGGGTCTCGCAGCATACAAGGAGAAGGGCATTGAGGCTCACGGATATGTATGCGACGTTACAGACGAGGACGCTGTCAACGAGATGGTAGCTAAGATTGAGAAGGAAGTCGGCGTTATCGACATCCTTGTTAACAACGCAGGTATCATCAAGAGAATTCCTATGACAGAGATGAGCGCTGCTCAGTTCCGCCAGGTAATCGATGTTGACTTAAATGCTCCATTTATCGTGTCTAAGGCAGTTATTCCCAGCATGATCAAGAAGGGCCACGGCAAGATTATCAACATCTGCTCTATGATGAGCGAGCTTGGACGTGAGACAGTTTCTGCATACGCAGCAGCTAAGGGCGGTCTCAAGATGCTCACAAGAAATATCTGTTCAGAGTACGGACAGTACAACATTCAGTGTAACGGTATCGGACCTGGATATATCGAGACACCTCAGACAGCTCCACTTCGCGAACCACAGGCTGATGGTTCTATGCATCCATTTGATGCATTTATCCGTGCGAAGACACCTGCTAACCGCTGGCTCAAGGCTGAAGAACTTCAGGGACCTGCAGTATTCCTTGCATCAGATGCATCAGATGCTGTTAACGGTCACATCCTCTATGTAGACGGCGGTATCCTGGCATACATCGGCAAGCAGCCACAGTAGTATTATAGTAATTTGAGGTGTTTAATATGGATAAGGACACACAGGCGGCCAGGGAAATGGTCAAACAGATGAGCCCCGGCAAGAAGTTTAAATATTATTTGGGATATTACAAATTCTATGTCCTGGCGGCAATCATTGTGCTTGTTGCGGCTGCATCCCTGTTAAACACCATGATCAACAAGAAGACTCCGGCTTTGTATCTGGGCGTTTTGGATGGCACGCAGATTAATTCACAGAGAATAATCGATGACTTGACAGAGCGCCTAGAGCTTAAAGCTGGCGAGACGATAACCGTATTTTCAAATCTGTCTGTGAAGGCTGATGAGAACGCTGAGGGTTATTATAACTCCATGACAATCTACATCGCCGCCAATCATCTGGATATTGTATTTGCAGATGAGGAGGGCGTCACATATCTTGGTAAATCCGGCGCTCTTAGGGATGTGAGCGAATATCTAAGTGGAGATTTGGCTTCTGTTTACGAGAGCAGGATTACACAGTTTGAGGCGTTAAGTGAGGGCAACGGCATGAGCGAGGGTGACAGTTTTTCCCTTCAAAATGTTGCGGTTGACCTTACAGGGACGAAGGCGATTGAGGCTTTGGGGCTGTCAGATAAGACATGCTACATGGTGGTGATTGCCAACTCAGAGAGAACAGAGCAGATACAGGCTTTTATGGATTATCTGTATGAGCTTGAGACTTCAGATTAGAGGAGTGACTATGCAGGTAGGTATCAGATTTCATGACCTGGCAGCCGGAACCTTAGAGGAGAGGGCTGCATTTGCGCATGCTCAGGGTTTTAAATGCACACACATTGCCCTGTCAAAAATAGGACCTTACAAGATGACTCTTCCAGAGCTTACGCCGGGATGGGCTATGCATGTGAGACATGTGCTTGAGGGCAACGGCCTCGACACTGCGGTTTTGGGATGCTATTTAAATCTTGGAACACCTGATGAGGCGGCGCTTAAGAATACCCAGGAGGTCTATAAGGCACACCTTCGATTTGCTTCTATACTGGGAGCAGCAGTTGTTGGAACCGAGACCGGAGCGGTGAATACGGGCTATAAGTTTGAGGAGGCCAACAGAAGCGAGGCGGCTCTTGAGACCTTCATAAGAAACTTGGAGCCGGTTGTCAGGGCGGCTGAGAAGACAGGAACCATTCTTGCAATCGAGCCTGTTTACAAGCATATCGTCTATAGTCCGGCAAGGGCAAGGCGCGTTTTAGACGCCATCGCATCGCCGAACCTTCAGATAATATTTGACCCTGTAAACCTCCTAGGCATGGATAACTATGAGCGCAGGGATGAAATATTTGCTGAGGCCATGGAGCTTCTTAAAAACGAAATCGCCATAATTCACATTAAGG
Source organism: Lachnospiraceae bacterium (assembly GCA_024699325.1). Taxonomy (GTDB): domain Bacteria; phylum Bacillota; class Clostridia; order Lachnospirales; family Lachnospiraceae; genus UBA4292. The sequence goes on from JAILPS010000009.1 coordinate 37,136, forward strand.
ATTTTAAGGTGGAGAATGGAAACCTCGTGTCCATCGCGGCCGGAACAGGCGAGATGAACTACGAGAAGATTATTGAATTTGCGGAGACTTATAAACCGTACATTCAGGCAACACTTGAGAACACAACGCCGGACAATGCTGTCATGGCGCGGCAATATATTGAAAATATTGCAAAAAAATATCATTGATTGGAGACATTAAAATGAATGCAGTATTAGAGCAGTTTGGTAAGATTGGTATCATCCCTGTAGTAGTGCTTGATGATGCTAAGGACGCAGAGCCTTTAGGAAAAGCTCTTATGGAGGGCGGACTTCCATGCGCAGAGGTTACATTCCGCACAGCGGCAGCTGAGGAGTCCATCAGAATCATGGCTGAGAAGTTCCCAGACATGTTAGTTGGCGCAGGTACAGTCCTGACAATCGAGCAGGTTGACCGCGCAGTTAACGCAGGCGCTAAGTTCATCGTAAGCCCTGGCATCAACCCTAAGGTTGTTGAGTATTGTGTCAAGAAGGGCATTCCTGTGACACCTGGAACCTGCAACCCTACCAATGTTGAGACAGCTCTTGAGTTTGGTCTTGACGTAGTTAAGTTCTTCCCTGCAGAGCCAGCCGGCGGTCTTAAGTATATTAAGGCTATCGCAGCTCCATATGTTGGCATGAAGTTCATGCCTACAGGCGGTATCAACGCAGAGAACGTTAAGGACTACTTAAAGTATGACCGCATCTTGGCATGTGGCGGAAGCTGGATGGTTAAGGGTGACCTGATTAAGGCAGGCAATTTTGAGAAGATTAAGGAGCTCACAGCTGAGGCTGCAGCAATTGTAAAGGAGATTAGAGGATAATGAATTTGAATTTAAGACCTAAGGAAGAGTGTGCTTTTGACGCCGTATCTCTCGGCGAGGTAATGTTAAGATTGGATCCAGGTGAGGGACGTATCCGCACCGCAAGATATTTCCGTGCATGGGAAGGCGGCGGAGAGTACAATGTTATCCGTGGACTTCACAAGTGCTTCGGCATGAAGACCGCTGTCATCACAGCATTTGCTGACAACGAGGTTGGACTTCTCATGAAGGACTTCATCGAGCAGGGCGGTGTTTCTACAGACCTTATCTACATGAAGAAGACTGACGGTATCGGCCGTGTCTGCAGAAACGGCTTAAACTTCACAGAGCGCGGTTTTGGTATCCGCGGCGCGAAGGGATGCTCAGACAGAGCTAACACAGCTATCAGCCAGGCAACACCTGATGATTTTGATTTTGAGTATATTTTCGGAACACTTGGCGTCAGATGGTTACACACAGGCGGTATCTACGCAGCTCTCTCAGAGCAGTCATGCGAGACCGTTTTAGCAGCTATCAAGACAGCTAAGAAGTACGGCACAATCGTTTCCTACGACTTAAACTACAGACCTTCAATGTGGTCAGCTATCGGCGGACTTGAGAAGGCTCAGGAGGTTAATAAGGAGATCGCTAAGTATGTCGACGTCATGATCGGCAACGAGGAGGATTTCACAGCATGCTTAGGCTTCAAGATTGAGGGCAATGATGAGAACCTTCAGAAGCTCAACCTTGATGGCTACAAGAAGATGATCAACGAGGCTGCTGCAACATATCCTAACTTCAAGGCAGTTGCAACAACACTTCGTCAGGTTAAGACAGCTACAGTTAACGACTGGTCAGCTATCTGCTGGGCAGACGGCGAGATCTACAAGGCTAAGCAGTATGACAACCTTGAGATTATGGACCGTGTAGGCGGCGGAGATTCATTTGCATCAGGTCTGGTTTACGGTCTCATGACAACAGGCGATGCAGAGCTTGCAGTTAACTACGGTGCAGCTCACGGCGCACTTGCCATGACAACACCTGGCGACACAACCATGGCTTCAGTTAAGGAAGTTGAGGCAGTTATGGGCGGCGCCGGAGCGAGAGTTCAGAGATAGGAGGTTTCATCAGATGGAAGTTAGAACAGCTGCATCCCCCAAGGATGTTAAATGGTATGACACAGCCAGACTCAGAGAGGAATTCTTAATCCAGGGACTGTTTGCTCCTGATGAAATCAAGCTTGTTTACAGCCACATTGACCGTATAATCACAGGTTCAGCTACTCCTGTAGCAGGACCTCTGACACTTACCGCTGGCGCAGAGCTTCGAGCAGATTACTTCTGCCAGAGAAGAGAGCTTGGCGTTATAAACATCGGCGGCGCCGGCACAATCACAGTTGACGGCAAGGTTTACAATGTAGGCCATAAGGATGGAATGTATATAGGACGCGGTTCCAAGGATGTTGTATTTGCTTCATGCGACGCAGCATGCCCTGCCAAATTCTACTTAAATTCAACACCTGCACATGCTCCATATCCAACCAAGCTTATCAAGCTTAACGGTGAGGCTAAGGAGGATTACGAGGTTATTGTTAAGCCTGAGAACAAGGTTGAGCTTGGATGCCTGGAGGATTCAAACCACCGCGTAATCAACAAATACATCCTTCCGGGACAGGTTGAGAGCTGCCAGTTAGTTATGGGAATGACAGCACTTAAGCCTGGAAGTGTTTGGAACACCATGCCATGTCACACACATGACAGAAGAATGGAGGTTTACCTCTACTTCGATATTCCTGAGGATGCTTTCGTAGTTCACTACATGGGCGAGCCACAGGAGACACGCCACATTATCATGCATAACGAGGAGGCAGTTATCTCTCCTTCATGGTCAATTCACTCAGGCTCAGGCAGCAGAAATTACACATTTATCTGGGGCATGGCAGGAGAGAATCAGACATTTACAGATATGGATGATGTAGCTAACAAGGATCTGAGATAGTTCGTTTCAGGGGGGTATTTACATGTCAATGACAATCTACGATATATCCAAAAAAGCAGGAGTATCGATTGCAACTGTTTCCCGCGTGTTAAACGGAAGCAGCAATGTCAGTCCCGCAACCCGCAAGAAGGTTAACGACGTGATAGAGCAGTATGACTACACGCCAAACGCCTATGCCAGGGGAATGGGACTCGGATCATTGAAGACAGTCGGTATTCTCTGTGCAGATTGTTCGGACTTGTTCCTTGCCAAGGCGGTTTATTATCTACAGCAGGAGTTGCAGGCGCAGGGGTATGAGGCGCTTCTCTGCTGTACAGGTTACAATTTAGATGTCAAGAAAAACTATTTAAACCTGATACTTTCCAAGAAGGTTGACGGAATAGTTCTGGTTGGCTCTAACTTCATCGCAGATACAGAGGCTGAAAATAAATACATTATGGACGCATCAGCGCAGGTACCGATCATGTTGCTTAACGCTGCATTTGACTATCCAAATGTTTACAGCATCCTGTGCGATGACCAGGGAACCATGACCGAGGTGACTAACAAGTTTCTCGATGCAGATTGCACAGATATCATATATTTGTACAACTCTCTGTCATACAGTGGCAGGAAAAAGATGAAGGGCTTTAAGGCCGCACTCAACAACAGAGGAATTAATGCAGATAAGAGAATGTTCTTCTTCGAGGGTAAATCGGACGATGTAAATGCCGTGGCGGATTTCGTTCAGGAAATCGCCGACAAGGGTGTTAAGTTCAACGGTGTTGTCTGTGCAGAGGACACCATGGCGCTTGGAGCCATGAAGTATGCCATGCGCAATGACATCAAGGTGCCTGAGGAGTTAGAGATTATCGGCTACAACGATTCTATACTCTGTGAGTGTTGTACGCCGGAGATAACATCTGTCGACAACAGGCTTGAGACCCAGACACATCAGCTGGTGGCAACTCTTGTTGGAGTGCTATCAGGAGAGGAGATGCCTGCAAGGACAATCTTCTCAGGACGCATAGTGGAGAGAAAAACCACTTCGTTTGTTGAATAATTAATAAGGCCGCGCTCGTCTGAGCGCGGCTTTTTAAAACATTTTATATAACATATCGTAAAACGTGTCGATTATCACGCTGGGCCCTAACTTATCCCTACAGTCAGCCGTGGTGATGAAAGTCATGTTCTTTTCGGGGCAAAATATTATGAACTGGCCGTCCATTCCAAAACACACGGGAGTGTTCTTCTCAGACAGCCAGAACATAAAACCGTAGCCTGTGCATCTGCCGGCGGTTATTGTACTGTTTGAAATATCTGAGTAGTTGGTAAATGCGGCATTTAGATAGTTTTTAGAGATGATCTGTCTGCCGCCTATATTGCCGCCGGAGATTATAAGTCTGGCAAATTCGGCCAAGTCTCTTGAGGTGCACATTAGACCTGAGCCGCCGTCTGATACGCCAAACGGATCGCGCAGAAGATGAGCGCCCTCTGAAAAGCGAAGAGGGGAGAGTTTATCCCTTAAAAACGCAAATAAATCTTCGCCTGTTATCTTCTCAACCAACGCGCCAAGCACATGTGCGCTCGATGTGTCATAGTTAAATTCTGTATTCGGGGCGTGATCAGGCGCTGTGGTAAAAAAGCTTGCAACCCAGTTTTTGCTAAGATCCGCCTTATAGGTGGTTTTCTTATGACATGTCCTCATGGTGAGCATGTCATATATGGTCATGGCGCTAATCCATGGACTTACATTCTCCGGCACATACTCCGGGAAATATGACACAATCCTGTCGTCAAGCCTAAGCCGTCCCTCATCAATAAGAATGCCTATTGCAACTGAAACCAGACTCTTTGCGATGGAGTACATTCTGTGCACTTCGTCCGCGCTGTGACCGTTATAGTAGTGTTCATTTACTATGTCCGTTCCCCTCATCAGAAGAGTGCTGTGCAGGGAAATGCCTCTTTTGCTGAGAAAATCCGCGAAAGTTTTAGTTAAATTGTCTAAATCTGCCATATATAATAGTTCCTTAAATGTTTTCGTACATTATAATGGATAGGATATCTGTTTGTAAAGTGACAGAACTGTGAAAAATATATGGGATTTTTACGTTTTTTGAATTAAACATATAGGGAAAGTTTAGACAATATTTAGTCCTTAAATAGTAAACTTAAACGTTTATGTAAATGCTTACAAAGGTTCTTTCATCAAAATTAGTACTAAATTCGACTATTTTATGTTGAAAAATAATCATTTTATGGTTGATTTTCACAAAAAAAGATGGTATTATAATTTCAGATGTGAAAGTGCTTACACGGAACATTATTAAAAACCTTGGAGGGAGTAAAATGAAAAAAAGAGTTTTACCATTGTTACTGTCAGCAACTATGGCAGCAGGTCTCTTCGCCGGATGTGATAAGGGCGGAGACACAAACACAACAACAACAGCAGCTGGCAACAGCGGAACACAGGCAAGCAACACAGCAACAGAGGTTACAGCTCCAGAGAGCTTAACCATCATGGTTGATGGTACACTTGTTGCAACAACAGAGGAAGGTCAGGCCGAATTCATTGCTAAGCTTCAGGAGCTTACAGGAATTAAGACAATCAAGATCGTGCAGCCTGATCACTCATCTTACTATGATAACGTATCACAGGTTATGGCTTCTAACGACAGACCTGACGTTATCCTTCTCAACTCTACATACTTACAGTCTTATGCAGGCGAGGGTATTCTTTGGGATATGACAGATGCTTATGCAAGCTCAGATCTTAAGACTCGTCACGATGCTAAGAACTCTGGAGTATACGTAGACTCAGTTCGTATGGACGGCAAGCTTTACGGTATGCCAATGCAGCGTGGTGGCGGTTGCGTTACCTACGTTCGTCAGTCTTGGTTGGACGCTTGTGGTCTCAAGGCAGAGGATATCACAAACTATGCAGCATACATCGATATGCTTACACAGTTCAAGAACAAGGGACTTAGCACAGTTGACGATTATGTAATCGGTGCTGCAGGATTTATCGGTTCTGAGGCTCCTTACATCAACTACTGGCCAGAGTTCTATCAGGATGCATATCCTACATTCGTTCAGCAGGCAGACGGAACATGGGTTGACGGTTTCGAGTTAGATTCTATGAAGGCTGCTATGCAGAGATTAGCAGACGGTGTTAAGAATGGTCTCATCGACATTCAGTCACTTGACCAGAAGACATCAGATGCTCGTACAAAGATGGCTTCAGGTGAGTACGGTGTATTCACATACTGGGCTAACCACTGGGCAGCAAACCTTGAGAACAACATCGCTAAGGCTCTTCCAGACGAGGACAACACTCTTGTAGCTCTTGAGCCAATCGACGAGGTTGGTACATACATCAACCGTCTTGCTAACGTATGGTGTATCGTAGACGACGGCAACAACGACAGCTCTCGTGAGCAGGCTATCTTCAAGTATTTCATCGAGACCATGCAGGACGGCGATAAGGTTCAGTTCTTATGGACATACGGTGTAGAGGATGTTCACTACTCTTACAAGGCAGGCACAGTTCTTGCAGGTACAGAGAAGGAGAAGACATACGAGGATGGCACATTCCACTGGTTAGAGATGAAGTCAGACAACACTAAGCTCTACAGCAAGATGCACATCACAGCTGTTGACGCTCTTGTTACTCTGAAGAACGATCCTAACGCACTCGCTGAGTCAGCTGTTAAGGCTTCTCAGTTGTTCACAGCTAACTGCCGTAACGAGGCTATGATCCCAAGTACAGATGCTTATGCAGAGTACAATGGTTCTCTCATCACAATCAAGAACGAGATCATCGCTAAGGTTGCTACAGGTGAGTGGACAGTTGATCAGGGTTATGAGTACTACAAGGAGCAGAAGGGTGATCAGATGTCTAAGATGATCGTTGACTCTTTAAACGCTCTTAACTAATAACCAGACATAAATTACATTGATTTGTGATTATTATCCCGGGAACTGCTCCCGCAGTCCCGGGATATTTTCTATTAGATAGCTTCGGCTAATAGTTTTGGTATGTACTAAAGTGACGTTTAGTATGTACTAGAACTATATAAAATATTTAAATGTGAGGAAGACGTATGAGCAAGAACGTGGACGCGGCTCCAACCGCAACTGTGGCAGTTTCCACCACAACAAAATGGAAAAAAATCAAGACAAAGATGTGGAAGTACAGAGGTTTCTATCTCATGTTTCTTCCTGTATTTATCTTTGCGTTGTTTTTCTTCTATTTACCAATGATTGGTATTCGTTATGCATTCTATGATTATAACGGTCTCAAGGAAGCAACCTTCGTAGGCATTAAGCACTTCAAGACAATGTTTACAGATCCTTTTAAATCAAAGGATTTCTTTAATGCTGTATTAAACACAGTTGAGATTTCGGTTTTCAAGCTGTTACTCACAACAGGTTTTGCAGTTATTGTGTCTATCTTCTTAAATGAGATGATCAACATTCATTTCAAGAAGGTTATCCAGACTATTATTTATCTGCCTCACTTCCTGTCATGGGTTGTTACAGCTTCTCTGTTCTCTTTGATCCTGGCTCCTAACAGCCATGGTCTTATCAACACCTTCTTACTTAACATAGGTGTTATCAAGTCAGCAGATGAATATATCTACTTCTTAGGAAGTTCGGCATGGTGGAGACCTATCTACTTCTTAATCAACCTTTGGAAGGAGACAGGTTGGCAGACAGTTATCTTTATGGCAACACTTTCAGGTATCAACCCTGAGCTGTATGAGGCGGCATCAATCGATGGTGCGGGTCGTTTCCAGAAGATGAGATACCTGACATTCCCAGCCATAAGAAATACTATTCTTACAGTTATCATTCTGAATCTTGCTAAGATCATGAACCTCTTCGAGTCTGTTTGGGTGTTACAGAACAACGCAGTTATTCAGACCAGCCAGGTTCTTGAGACTTATATTTACAACCAGACATTCAACTCTGGTAGAATTCCTAACTATGGTTACACGGCAGCAGTTGGTCTCTTCAAGTCACTTATCGGTATGGTATTAGTACTTGTATGTAACCACTGGTCTAAGAAGGTCCGTGAAGGCCGCGGTATCGTATAAGGAGGGAATGAATAGTTATGGCTAATACAAACAAAGTTAAAGCTGTTAATCCAAATAACAGAATTAAAACATTTAACGTAATAAATGCTATTATCTTCATAATCGTAGCATTTATTATCATAATTCCTATGTGGAAGATTTTGTCAGACTCTTTTGACCTTCGTACTTCTTATGGTATGAGACTCTGGCCGAAGCAGTTTGGTTTTGACGGATACATGGAGGTATTCGGTAAGGTTTCTCTTTACAGACCATTACTTGTATCTGTTCTCACAACAGTTTGTGGTACAGCGCTTGCGCTTACACTTTCAACACTTGGCGCTTATGTGCTTATTCAGTGGGATATGCCTGGACGTAAGTTTTTTGCAAACTACTTACTCTTCACCATGATCTTCAATGGTGGTATGATCCCTACATACTTAGTATTATCTAGCTTAGGTCTTGTTAATACACTTTGGGTAGTTATTCTCTTCCCGGCACTTAACGTATACAACCTGGTACTTATGAGAAACTTCTTCGAGGGTATTCCAGGATCAATGTATGAGTCAGCAGCGCTTGATGGATGTACACCATTCCAGACATTCATCCGTATCGTGCTTCCGATGTCTAAGGCAGCTCTTGCTTCAATCGGTCTTATGTTTGCGGTTACCTACTGGAACGATTACACACATTACAAGCTCTATATCAACGACTCACAGTTATACAACTTCCAGATGAAGCTTCGTGATATGGTTATGGGTTCAGATCTTCCTGTATCATCATCTCTTGCAAACGAGAACACCATCAAGAACGCAGCTATCATCGTTGCAATTCTTCCTTTCATGATTGCATATCCTTTCCTTCAGAAGTATTTCGTAAAGGGTGTCAACATCGGAGCTGTTAAGGAGTAATATTTAACGATAATATTAATTATTAAACCGGGGGTTTGTCCGTAGGGCAAACCCCTTTAGTTAAAGGAGTGAGTTATGAGAACTATTTTTTGGGCCGGCGATTCGACCGTGCAGTACAACAGTATTCTTACATATCCTCAGACAGGTATGGGACAGGTTATCAACCTCTACTTAAAGCCTGAGGTGAAGGTATTCAACACGGCGAAAAATGGCCGTTCAACCAAGAGTTATTTAGATGAGAAGCGTCACCTTCCAATCATTGAGAATATCAAAGAGGGCGATATCTTCTTAATCCAGTTTGGTCACAACGACGAAAAGATTGCAGACCCTGCAAGATATACTGAGCCTTACGGCGCTTATCAGGACAACCTTCGCTATATGATTTCCATCGCAAGAGATGTCAATGCCTATCCTGTGCTTATCACACCTCTTGAGCGCAAGTCATACGCTGACGGCGTTCTTCAGCCCAGCCAGCACACAGAATATGTAAATGCTATGAAGCAGGTGGCACAGGAGGAGAATGTTCCTCTTATCGACCTGTTCACCATGAGCCGTGAGAAGATCTTAGAGATTGGAGAGCAGAAGGCCTTCGAGCTCTATATGGAGATTCCTGTGGGCGTGTATCCGCATTTCCCTAATGGTCTTCACGACAACACACATCTCAAGTATTTCGGAGCAGTTGTGTTTGCCGGAATGATTGCCAGGGGTCTTAAGGAACTCGGCGGAGCTTATGCAGATGTATTGGGCGAGTGGACAGAGGAAGAGGTTAAGTTAGTCTGATACATTTACATAATTAAGGAACTATGTTATGGCTAAAGCGATTAAAGTAAATAAAGAGCTTATACTGTCGGGCAATATGTATAAGGCCATAATGTCCATTGCCGTGCCGGTAATGATCAACAGTTTTCTGCAGACTATGTATAATCTGACAGATACCTACTGGTTGGGCAAGCTTGGAACTGACGAGCTGGCGGCCATCAACCTGGTAACTCCCATGCAGAATATCGTGCTGAACTTCGGCTCAGGTATCACTGTTGCGGGCTCGGTTTTGATTGCCCAGTATCTCGGGGCGAGGTTGGTGGAAGAGGCCAAGAAGATGGCCACACAGATATTTGCCTGCGCCATGATTTTTGCATTCTCATGCATGATAATCTTCGGTCTGTCGACCCCCTTCATTGTAAAGTGGCTTGGGGCGACGGGCGATGTATATGATTACGGAAAAACCTATCTACAGCTTGTCTTTCTGGACATGCCTTTTTTATTCTGTATCAATATCTATTCATCCGTGCACCAGGCACAGGGCGATGCTTTCAGGCCCATGCTTCTGAATTTTAGCGGTATTGTTATTAACATGTTTCTTGATCCGCTTCTCATGGTGATTTTGGGATGGGGAGTCGCAGGTGCGGCTCTTGCCACAGTATTTTCAAAGGCGGTTCCGGCTGTTGTCGCATTTGTGCTTCTTAAGGATAGCAGGAGGGAGATTCATCTTGACCTTAAACACCTAAAGTTTGAGAGGGATAAGATGAGGGCCATAGTAACGGTCGGCCTTCCCACAGCGCTTGGAAGCAGCTTTATGCAGGTAGGTTTTCTTCTTATGACCAGAAACTGTCTGACCTATGGCAATGCAGCTATGGCGGCTTACGGAATAGGCAACAAGATTAACGGATTGATTTCCCTCCCCGCCAACGGCATGGGCTCCGCGGTTTCCACAATTGTGGCGCAAAATGTTGGAGCTAAACAATATGACAGGGCAGAGAAGAGCTATAGGCTGTCATGCCGCATGATTGTGGTTTTCTTGGCGATTGGCGGTTATATTTTGTCGAGAAGGCCCATATGTGAGGCTCTTGCCGGGATATTTTCAGACGAGACAGAAGTTATAATGATGGCGGCCGATTATCTAAGCATATTGGCGCTGTTTACATTTACGAACGGTGTTCAGACCACAACCATGGGACTGTTTCAGGGAAGCGGTCACACGGAGGTCACCATGGCCATGGATGTCATAAGACTCTGGGTGTTCAGATTCGCCACTCTCTATGTGTGCGAGGAGATATTGAAGCTTGGCGTCAACAGCATCTGGTGGTCAGTTGTAGTAAGTAATGCTTTATCTCCAATGCTTCTCTATATCATATATAGGACGGGCTATTGGAAGAGAAAGAGGGGTAAAAGTGATTAATAATTTTGATGACTGGTGTGCTAATTTGCCGGATAGAATGAATTATGAGACCAACGAAAACAAGAAGGCAGGCTATGTGGAGCTGACCAGGGAGATTAAGTATTTTCACAGCTATGTCATGGAATATTATGACATAACTGAGGCGGCCAGGTTTATGAAGGCGTGCGTAACTGCGCTTGACTACACCAGCCCCGAGATCTATGAGACCTACAGAGCTTTGTGGGATGCGGTTAAGACTGTAGTCAAGACTGCGCTTAAGCTTGATCTTAGAAATGTAAGCGATGAGACCAGAGATGATATATGTTTTACAGTAAGACGTGCCTGTGAGCTCAGGATATTAAGGGATGACAAGTATCTGCCCTGTGTTGAAAGTATAGAAAACAGAAGCTTTTGTTGTTTGGAAGAAGATTCTGTTGATACTTTGGAGGAGGGCGATAATAAGCTTATAAGCCCTCTGTTAATCACGGGGAGAAGCGTAACATTTGCCATAAATGACGGCGGAAGATACTATGTCACGGCTAAATACGACATTTACCTTAACGATTCTAAGGTTTTAGAGACTGAGAAGGTTATAAACAGCTTATATGAGCTGATGCCTGACACGGACTATGTGGTAAAGGTGTGTGTTAACGGGCAGGTGGCAGGAAGTTGCGCTTTTAGGACCAAGAAGGAGCGCCTGACTATTAATGTCAGGCACTTAGGAGCGAAGGGCGACGGCGTAAGCGATGACACACATTTCATTCAGGCTGCAATCCTCGCGTGTCCTGAGGGAGGTCGCGTGCTCATTCCTTCAGGTGTATACAGGATTACGCAAATCTTCCTAAAGAGCCATATAAGCATTGAACTTTGCGAGGGCGCAGAGCTTAGAGCGTTTACAGAGCGTGAGAAGTTTGTCTACTTCCCGCCTTTTGCAGAGTACACGGACGAGACAGACGAGATGTATCTTGGAACATGGGAGGGCAATCCACTTCCTATGTTTGCAGGAATCGTCAGCGGAATAGAGGTTTGCGACGTTACAATCTACGGCAGGGGCACGCTTAATGGCAACGCCACCAAGCAGGACTGGTGGCTTAATCCGAAGGTTATGAGAACCGCCTTCAGGCCTAGACTCTTCTTCCTAAACGGCTGTAAGAATGTCTATGTACAGGGCATCAAATTCTGCAATTCTCCTTCGTGGACCATTCATCCGTTCTTCAGCGATGATCTGGGCTTCTATGATATCGTGGAGGAAAACCCTGCAGACAGTCCAAATACGGACGGCTTAGACCCTGAATCCTGCAAAAATGTTGATATTGTGGGCGTCAGATTCACCCTGGGAGACGACTGCATAGCGGTTAAGTCCGGCAAGATATTCATGGGAAGAAAGTTTAAGAAACCCTCTGAGAATATTCATATATACCAGTGCCTTATGGAGAACGGCCACGGCGCAGTTACCATAGGAAGCGAGATGTCAGGCGGCGTTAAGAACCTGACAGTCGAGGACTGTATCTTCAGGCGCACGGACAGAGGCCTTAGAATTAAGACCAGAAGAGGCAGAGGCGAGGATGCAGTGGTTGAGAATATCACATTTAAGAATCTTGACATGGATAATGTCATGACACCGTTTGTGGCAAACAGCTTCTACTTCTGTGACCCGGACGGCAAGACCGACTTCGTGCAGAGCAGGGAGAGTAAGCCTGTTGACGAGGGAACGCCTCACATCAAGAGCCTGAATTTTATAAATATCAAGGCCACCAACTGCCATGTTGCGGGGGCATATCTTGAGGGACTTCCGGAGAAGAAGATTGATGAGGTCAGAATGGAAAACATTGACATAAGCTTCTCAGATAATCCTAAGAGGGACGTTCCTGCCATGTCATCAGGAGTAGAGGCCTGCTCACTTAAGGGAATATATGTAAACAATGTTAAGCGAATGATTCTGAAGAATGTGAAGATATCCGGTCAGAGCGGCGAGCCTGTAATTCTTGGCAGTGTTGATGAAGTGATTAGATAAATTTTATACAACTATTATTGCCTGACATGAAATATTGTGATAAGGTATAGTGGTTAATGATTAATCAATTCAAGGAGTTGACATGAACGAATTCTTCGACATTGACGGACCGTTTTTCCATACCATAAGAGTCTGCGTGGACCTTGTGTATCTGACGGCGCTGTTTATAATCACAAGCATTCCGATATTCACCATGGGCTCTAGCATGTGCGCCATGTATTACACGGCGAATAAAGCCATCCGTCACGACAGAAGCTACGTGGGCAAGGAGTATTTTAAGGCTTTTAAAGATAATTTTAAGCAGTCGACGCCAGTGTGGATTGTGATGATGATTGTGTATATAGTGCTTGGCGTCGAGACATACACCATGTATCTGTACGCCGTGAACGGCCAGGCATTTGGAAGAGTTTATCTGCTTCTCATGGCTGTTATTGTGGTAATCATCGTGTGGAATGTATACCTGTTTGCGTATATGAGCCGTTTTAAGAACACCACGAGAAACTGCATCAAGAACGCGCTTATATTCACGACGGGAAGCTTTGGCAAGTCATTTGTGCTGTTTGCGCTTATGTATTTCTGCATGCTGCTTGTTGTCAGCTGGCCTGTTCTGATAGTTTTTGTGCCGGCAGCTTACACAATAGTCGCAACATTTTTGATTGAGAAGGTTTTTGAAAAATACATGACTCCCGAGCAGAGAGAAGAGGAGTTTGAAAAAAACAGAGTATATAAAAACTAATTTTGGGGCGGGTGCTTAGGCATCCGCCCTTGACTGTTACAAGATATTGTGTATTATATCCCTGAAAGTGGTTTTATTTGTGTTTAGGGTTGCTAGAAATATTTTTTTTTGATATACTGTAACGATGTAATAGTCTAAAAACAAAGGGGTAGTACAAATGGCGACAAAGAAGAGGACAACTGGTTCAACTTCTACTAAGAAAAAAACAACATCCACTACAGGGACTAGAAAACCTAGCACATCTTCAAGAGGCAGAAGAAGCGCGAAGAAGGTGAGCTCTACAAACACAGAGGATATCATAATTATCATAACTATTGCTTTGGGAGTGCTCACATTTATAAGCAATTTTAATCTGTGCGGTCCCGCAAGCATATTCTTTAACATATTCACATTCGGACTGTTTGGAGCGCTCGGATATGTGTCTCCCGTACTGTTCGTGCTGTTTATGTTTTTCCTGGTGTTTAACAGGAAGAATTCCTACGTAGTCCTTAAGCTCATAGGCGCGCTCATGATTTTTGTGCTTGTGTGCAACATGGCGTGGCTTATATCGTTTGACAAGCTAGAGGGCGAGGGCCTGATGGCCTACTACAACACCTCCATGGACAAACACATTGGCGGCGGTATCGTGGGCGGACTCTTAGTCTGCGTTATACATCCTGTTTTCCAGAACATCGGAACATGGCTCATATTTATAGTTGTCACCGTGATACTCCTTCTCGCAGTCACAGAGTTCTCGCTGTTTGGATACATGGGATATCTTGGCGAGAAGCTTAAGGACAACAGGGATACGGGCAGAGAGATCAAGCAGATGAGGGCCGAGGAGACCCAGAGAATTCGCGAGGAGGCGCTCGAGGAGAACAGGCGCAGGAATGCTCAGAAAATGCTTGACGCCAGAATGAAGCTTGAGGAGCAGCGCGCGGATAGCGATGGCATCAAGAGAGAGCCTGAATATGTCAATGATCCTAAGTTTAAGATAGAGAGAACAAGGCGCAAAAACACAGGCGCTGACAACCTCCCCAAGGGAGATATAGAGAATCCTCTCAAGCCTGTACTTGGCAAGAATCTCAAGAAGAAGGACGACTACGTTGTGGACGTGGAGACAGGAGAGATTATAGAGGATAAGAAGCAGGATGATCCGCTTGGCGCTCTCACAGAGATTATTAACCGTGAGGTTCATAAGAACGACAAGAAGAAGGCACAAAGTGCGCCTGAGCCTGTAAGCGTTGACGATATCAAGTCTGTTTCGAATGTTAAGCAGACTAAGGTTTCAGATATTGAGAAGTCTGATACAGAGGAGAAGTATATAAACGGCATGCCTGCAAGGAAGCCGTTCCCTGAGCTTGAGCCCGAGGAGGAGAAGATAATTGAGACTGCCTCCGGCAAGATTATAAGGGCTGAGATTGGAAATACTGCAACCAAGAAGGTGGAGGCAGAGGGACACGAGAGCGACCCTCACGGCACGGGAGCCAAATACGATGACGACGAGGAGGAGATTAAGGTTGAAGCTCCTGCCAAGGAGTATGTATTCCCTCCGATTAATCTGCTTACCGCCGGAGCATATAAGAGCCCTGCGGGAAGGGATTTAGAGCTCAAGAACACAGCTGAGAAGTTAGTCGAGACTCTTAATAACTTCAACGTCAAGGTCTCCATTTCAAATATTGTCTGCGGTCCCGCAGTTACAAGATATGAGCTTACGCCTGAGCTTGGCGTTAAGATCAGCAAGATTGTGAGCCTTCAGGACGATATTAAGCTTAGCCTCGCAGCATCAGATATACGTATTGAGGCGCCCATACCTGGCAAGTCTGCCATAGGTATCGAGGTTCCCAACAAAGAGAATTCCGCGGTTAATCTGCGCGATATCATCGAGAGCGATGCATTTAAGAATGCGTCGGGCAAGCTCGCATTTGCATGTGGCAAGGACATCGGAGGACAGAATATCGTTGGCGATATCGCCAAGATGCCTCATCTCTTAATCGCCGGCGCCACAGGTTCAGGTAAGTCCGTATGTATCAACACCATTATAGTCAGCATTCTCTACCACGCTAAGCCAAGCGAGGTGAGACTTATCATGATTGACCCGAAGGTTGTTGAGCTTAAGGTATATAACAATATCCCTCATCTGCTTCGCCCCGTTGTGACTGACGCTAAACAGGCGGCAGGAGCGCTCAGCTGGGCGGTGGGCGAGATGACCAGGCGTTATGAGGCATTTGCAAAATACAATGTCAGAGACCTGAAGGGATATAACGAGAAGGTCAGAGAGAAGTATAAGGGCAAGGAGGACACCATGCCTAAGAACGCAATCATGCCACAGATTGTCATAATCGTGGACGAGCTTGCGGATCTTATGATGGTTGCTCCTGGAGAGGTTGAGGACAGCATTCTCCATTTGGCACAGATGGCGCGAGCTGCCGGAATGCACCTGATTCTTGCGACACAGAGACCTTCTGTCAATGTCATCACAGGCGTTATCAAAGCCAACATTCCGTCAAGAATCGCATTCTCGGTTTCGAGCGGTGTGGATTCTAGGACCATCATTGACATGATTGGCGCGGAGAAGCTCTTAGGCAAGGGCGATATGCTCTACTTCCCTCAGGGACTTCAGAAGCCCATCCGTGTTCAGGGCGCGTTCGTGTCGGACAAGGAGGTTGAACAGGTTGTGGACTTCGTTGTCAACCAGGGCGACGTCAAGGGTGGCGGCTATGACAACAATATTGACCTGACAGCCAACGCTGCCATGACTGACGGTCAGGCGGGCGCACAGGCGGCATCGGGCAATGATGAAAATGATCCGCTGTTTAACGATGCTGCGCAGCTCATCGTGAGCGTTCAGAAGGCATCCATCGGTATGCTTCAGAGAAAGTTCAGGATTGGCTTCAACCGTGCGGCCAGAATTATGGATCAGCTGTCTGAGGCAGGCATTGTGGGCGAGGAGGAAGGAACCAAGCCCAGAGGCGTCTTGATGACACAGGAAGAATTAGACGAATTTTTGAGCAATAATTAATATAGTGGAGGAGATACCAACCATGAAGAGCGATATCGAGATAGCACAGGAAGCTAGTTTGTACAACATTAAGGATGTGGCTGCGTCCATAGGTATTCCGGAAGATGACATGGAATTCTATGGCAAATATAAGGCTAAACTGTCCTCTGAATTAGAGGAGTCTGTCAAGAATAACCCAGACGGCAAGCTTATTCTTGTGACAGCTATCAACCCTACACCTGCGGGCGAGGGCAAGACCACCATCACTGTAGGTTTAGGTGAGGCATTTGCAAAGATTGGAAAGAAGGCAATCATCGCGCTTCGTGAGCCTTCTCTTGGCCCGTGTTTTGGCGTCAAGGGCGGAGCTGCAGGAGGCGGCTACGCACAGGTCGTTCCCATGGAGGATTTAAACCTGCATTTCACAGGTGACTTCCACGCCATAACAAGCGCCACAAACCTTCTCGCAGCCATGCTTGACAACCATATCCAGCAGGGCAACGAGCTGGGCATTGACACCAGACAGGTTATCTGGAAGAGATGCGTGGACATGAACGACCGCGCTCTCAGAAACATTGTAATAGGTCTTGGCAACAAGATGGACGGCTTCGTGAGAGAGGATCATTTTGTAATTACTGTTGCGACAGAGACCATGGCGATACTCTGTCTTGCCCGCGATATGAAGGATCTGAAGGAGAGACTTGCCAGAATCATCGTCGCATATAACTATAAGGGAGAGCCTGTAACTGCTGGAGATCTGAAGGCTGTTGGCGCTATGGCGGCGCTTCTCAAGGATGCCCTTAAGCCCAACATGATTCAGACACTTGAGCACACACCTGCGCTTGTTCACGGCGGTCCATTTGCAAATATTGCACACGGCTGTAACTCTGTGAGAGCCACACGTCTGGCCCTTAAGCTGGCTGATTACACCATCACAGAGGCTGGTTTTGGAGCAGATCTTGGCGCTGAGAAGTTCTTCGATATCAAGTGCCGCATGGCAGGTCTGAAGCCTGATGCGGTGGTTTTGGTTGCCACTGTAAGAGCACTTAAGTACAACGGCGGCGTGGCCAAGGAGGATTTAAACACTCCCAATGTGGAGGCTCTTAAGAAGGGTATCGTAAACCTGGAGAAGCATATCGAGAATCTTCAGAAGTACGGCGTGCCTGTTGTGGTTACATTGAACGCATTTGTCTCAGATTCCAAGGAGGAATATGAATTCATCAAGAACTTCTGCGAGGAGAGAGGATGCGAATTCGAGCTTGCAAGAGTTTGGGAGAAGGGCGGCGAAGGCGGCATGGATTTAGCCCGCAAGGTTATCGAGACCATCGAGACCAAGCCTTCAAACTTCAAGCCTCTCTATCCTGACGAGATGCCAATTAGAGAGAAGATTGAGACAGTTGCCAAGGAGATTTACGGCGCTAAGAGCGTAAGCTTCGAGGGTGCAGCTCTCAAAATGATTGACAAAATCGAGGCTATGGGATACGGAAACTTCCCTGTCTGCATGGCTAAGACACAGTATTCACTCTCAGACGACCCGACTAAGCTCGGCAGACCTGAGGGCTTCGATCTGCACGTTCGCGAGATCTATGTAAACTGTGGTGCAGGTTTCGTTGTTGCGTTGACAGGCTCTATTATGACCATGCCTGGACTTCCTAAGAAGCCGGCGGCATTTACCATCGACGTTGACGACAACGGCAAAATAACAGGATTATTCTAATACTTAGCGCAGGTGCATTTATGTATCTGCGCGATTGTTGTGATTATAAGGAGTTTTATGGCGGAGTACGCAAATATAATAATAGACATATCAGTTGACGAGCTCGACAAATCGTTTGTCTACCGTATTCCGACAGCTCTTAAGGAGAATATAGGAGTCGGTAGCGCGGTCAAGGTGCCCTTCGGCAGGATTACCAAGAAGGGCTATGTCATCGAGCTGCTTGACGACACGGATTTTGACAAGAAGAGGATTAAGGAGATCGACTCATTAGACGACAGCCAGCTAAATATTGACCCGGAGCTCACAACACTTGCGTGGTGGATGAAGAACAGATACGGCTCGACCATGAACAGAGCCCTTAAAACTGTGCTTCCTGTAAAGAGCGCGGTCAAGCATTTAAGCAAGGGAATCATAAGAATATGCGCTGACTTAGATACAGTCAGGGCATATCTTAAGTCGAATAAATGTGGTGTCGCGCAGGAGAGACTTCTAAGCGCTCTGCTTAGCGACGGAGAGCTTCCCTCTGACATAGTAAGCGATAAGCTGAATGTCTCTGCTTCGACTATTAAGAGCTTAGAGAGCAAGGGATTAATCGCAAAGCAGATTACATATTCCCTTAGAAACCCTGTGGGAAATATCGAGAGGGATGGCAATAAAACTATCCTAAACGGCGAACAGCAGTCGGCTGTGGACGCTATCTGGAGTGACCACATAAGCGGGGCTAACAACACCTGGCTTATACAGGGAATAACAGGAAGCGGCAAGACCGAGGTGTACCTTGAGCTTATCGAGAAGGTCTTATCAGAGGGTAAGCAGGTGATCGTTTTAATCCCTGAGATTTCCCTCACATATCAGACTGTCATGAGGTTTTATAAGAGGTTTGGCGACAGGGTCAGCATTATCAACTCACGCCTCAGCACAGGCGAGCGCTACGACCAGTTTCTTAAGGCCGAGAGAGGCGAGATAGATATTATGATAGGGCCCAGATCTGCTCTGTTTACGCCGTTTAAAAACCTGGGGCTGATCGTCATCGACGAGGAGCACGAGGACAGCTATAAGAGCGAGCAGGCCCCCAGATATTCTGCCAGGGAGGTCGCCATCCACAGATGCGAGATGAAGGGCGGTTTTGTTGTTTTGGGAAGCGCCACGCCATCTGTAGAGAGCACTTATCTGGCTGACAAAAACATTTATAAGAGAGTGTATCTGAGAAACAGAGGAGTTGCGGGCGCATCGCTGGCGAAGGTCACAACCGTTGACATGCGCGAGGAGATGAAGGCCGGCAACAGGTCAATTCTTAGCCGTGCTCTCCACGACATGATAGCTGACAGGCTATCTAAGGGCGAGCAGATCATGCTCTTCCTAAACAGGAGAGGGTATGCAAACTTCATATCCTGCAGAAGCTGCGGCGAGGCAATAATGTGTCCAAACTGCGATATATCCATGACATATCACGAGGACGGAACGCTTAGATGCCACTACTGCGGCCACACCATGAGGCTTCCAAAAACCTGTCCGAAGTGCGGAAGTAAGTATTTGGCGGGCTTGGGAATAGGCACGGAGAAGGCCTGTGAGCTGGTTTCGGCACAGTTTCCGTCTGCCAGAATTCTAAGAATGGATATGGACACCACAGCTAAGAAGGGAAGCCACGAGAAGATATTACAGGCTTTCTCAGACCACGAGGCGGACATTCTACTTGGAACCCAGATGATTGTTAAGGGGCATGATTTTAAGAATGTGACATTAGTTGGAATATTGGTTGCCGACAGGTCACTCTATGCGCCTACATACAGGGCTGCCGAGAAAACATTTCAGCTGCTCACACAGGCGGCGGGGCGAGCGGGAAGAGGAAGTAACCCGGGTGACGTGGTTATACAGACCTACAGACCTGAGCACTACGCTGTTAAGAGCGCGGCCGAGCAGGACTATCAGGCGTTCTACGACAGGGAGATACATTTCAGGTTAGGACTTGGCTACCCTCCTGTCAGGAGACTCATGAGTCTCTTGCTTGAGCACCCCGTGGAGAAGCGCTCGGACGAGCTTATAGAGGCTGCGGCAGCGATTGTCCGCGAACGCGTAGGTCAGAGGGGCACAGTCACAGGACCTTCCCCTGACAATATCGGAAGAATTAACAATCTATATAGAAGAGTATTATTTGTGGGCTCAGGCGACGTGGATATGCTTATCAATCTGCAGAATCTCTTGGAAGAGGAGCTAAATGTTAAGAAATATCCTGAACTGGTCCTTCAAATTGATATAACTTAATTATTTTTTTAAATGTTTTGTAACTATTGTATGTATTATTAATTAACATGTTGGAGGTATAAAATGGCTATAAGAAATATTAGACAGTTCGGCGATCCTGTGCTTCGCAAGGAATGCAAGCCCATAGCAGAGGTTACACCAAGAATCAGAACGCTTGCCGAGGATATGATTGAGACAATGTATGAGAGCAACGGCGTTGGTCTTGCAGCGCCTCAGGTTGGCATCCTAAAGCAGATGGTTGTCATGGATGTAGGCGATGGCCCGCTGGTGCTCATAAACCCTGTGATTCTCGAGACATCAGGGGAGCAGACAGGCCAGGAGGGATGCCTAAGCTATCCAGGTAAGGCCGCTGATGTGACAAGACCTATGCATGTAAAGTGCAAATACTATGATCTTGACATGAACGAAGTAATCGTCGAGGCTGACGAGCTGTTCGCCAGATGCATCTGTCATGAGCTCGACCACCTTCACGGTGTATTGTATACAGATCATGTTACCGGACCTGTTTACGACACAAACAATGAGGAAGAGGAGTAATCCATGAAGATTATCTATATGGGAACGCCGGATTTTGCGGTGAATACCCTGCAGACTCTGATTGACAGCAGACACGAGGTTATCGCGGTGTTTACACAGCCCGACAAGCCTAAGGGCCGCAGCGGCCAGTTACAGATGCCGCCGGTTAAGGAGCTGGCTGTCAAGTACGGCATACCTGTATATCAGCCTGTCAAAATCAGGGAGCAGGAGTATGTGGAGCTCATACAGGGGATGGGAGCCGATGTTGCGGTTGTTGCCGCATTTGGACAGATACTTCCCAAGTCCATTCTGGATGCGCCCAAATACGGCTGTATCAATGTTCACGCATCCCTTCTGCCTAAGTACCGCGGTGCCTCTCCAATCCAGCAGTCAATCCTTGACGGCGAGAAGGAGACAGGCGTCACCATCATGAAGATGGACGTGGGAATGGACACGGGGGATATCATTCTTCAGGAGGCATTTGCCCTTGACCAGACTGAGACCGGAGGAGAGCTGTTTGACAAGCTTTCAGTCATGGGAGGTCCCATGGTTTTGAAGGTCTTAGACAGCTTCGAGGACGGAAGCGTGACATTTACAAAACAGGATGAGAGCAGAGCCACACATGTGAAGATGATAACCAAGGAGAACGGTCATATCGACTGGAACCAGAGTGCAGTTAAGATTGAGCGTATGGTCAGAGGCTATAATCCATGGCCTGCGGCGTACACCTATGTGGGCTCTAAAATGTTTAAAATCTGGGAGGCTAAGCTTGCCGAAACACAGGGGCTTGGCGCCGGAGAATTCATAGTTGATGATGGCAGCATGGTTGTTGGAACGGGCGATGGGGCGCTTAGGCTTATCAGCGTACAGCTAGAGGGCAAGAAGCGCATGAATATCGCGGACTTCCTCAGAGGCTACAGATTCGAAACTAACAAGCTGGGGTAATATATGGCTGATGTCAATGTGAGAAGCCTGGCCGTGGACATAGTCACGGACGTGTGCGAGGAGGGAGTTTTCCTCCACATAGAGCTTAGAAGAGCGCTGAATAAATACGCATATTTGGAGAGAAGTGAGAAGGCCTTCATGGTGAGACTATCCTCTGGAACAATCGAGAGGTTAGTAACAATCGACGCCGTGGTCAATCATTTTTCAAAGCTTAAGATTAGCAAAATGAAGCCCTTTATCAGGAATCTGTTAAGAATCAGCGTCTACCAGATCATGTATATGGACGCGGTGCCTGACAGCGCAGTTTGCAACGAGGCTGTGAAGCTTGTCAGAAAGAGGCACTACGATAATCTAAGCGGCTTCGTAAACGGCGTTTTAAGAAGCATTGCCAGGGATTATAAGGAAGTGAAGCTGACGGATGCCCAGAGGTTTTCCGTAAGCGATGAGCTCTATGAACTGTTTAAAACGCAGTATCCTGAGAACTATGCTCAGATACTTGAGAGCTTCCTAAGTAACGACCACTCGACCATCCTAAGGTTTAATAAGAGCCTTATAGATGCCTCGAGAATTAAGTCCATCGCAGAAAAATATGGCATGAAGACCATAAGCGAGGAGATGGCAATTTACAGCGTTAGCGGAAGCGAGGGCATAGAGGATATCGAGGGCTTTGACGAGGGACTGTTTGCCATTCAGGATACCTCAGCGGCACTTCCCGTGTACCTGTCAGGGGCTAAGAGCGGCGACATATGTCTTGACTTGTGCGCGGCGCCAGGCGGCAAAACCGTGCAGTTGCTTGATATGCTCGGAGGCGAAGGAGAGGTTGTAAGCCGCGATATCTCAGAGGCGAAGCTTCCCATGATAGAGGAAAATGTTCTTCGCTGTGGTTTTGACAATGTGAGAATCGAATACGCAGACGCTTCAGAGTATTTAAGCGCAGACGATAAGAAGTACGATATCGTGCTTGCCGATGTGCCCTGTTCAGGGCTTGGAATTATTGCCAATAAGCCCGATATCAAGCAGAATTTTAAGAGGGAAGCCTGTGATGAGCTTGCAGAGCTCTCCCGCAGGATTGTATATAATGCCGGAAGATATGTGAAGGAAAACGGGCTCCTGGTTTTCTCAACCTGCACATTAAACAGAGGGGAAAACTCAGAGATATGTAAGTTTATCAGAGAGAAGTTTGACTGTGAGAGCGTTAAGCTTAGCATTCCTTCCTGCATGGACAGATATGAATATACGGACGATGAGCTCACCATATTTCCAACTCCTGGAGTTTGTGAGGGATTCTTCGTGGCAATGTTTAGAATTAGAGGTGTCAGATCTTGAAGGATATAAGATCATTAACATTTGAGGAGCTTAAGGCGGAGGTTTCTGCTCTTAATATGCCCGCATTTCGCGCTAAACAGATATATGGATGGCTTCACAAAACTCCTGTATTTAGTTTCGACGAGATGACCAATATTTCGAAGGCGGATCGTCAGAGGCTTGGCGAGGTTTTTTCCCTCGACCCCATGACCATCGCGGATGTGCAGATATCACAGATAGACGGCACCAGAAAATACCTCTACGCGCTTGCAGACGGCAATATGATCGAGAGCGTGTGGATGGAATATAAGCACGGCAACAGCGTGTGTATATCAACCCAGGTGGGCTGCAGAATGGGCTGTACCTTCTGCGCTTCCACAATCGACGGCCTGGCAAGAAACCTTACCGCCGGAGAGATGCTGGCTCAGGTATACGCCATGGCCAGGGAGACGGGCAAGAAGGTTTCAAACATTGTGACCATGGGAAGCGGAGAGCCCATGGACAACTACGACAATGTCTGCAAATTCATCAGAATGGTGTCGGACGAAAACGGCATGAATTTAAGCCAGAGAAATATAACAGTTTCTACCTGCGGCATCGTGCCAAACATTAAGAGGTTTGCGGATGAGGGCTTCGGAGTGACGCTGGCGATATCGCTCCACGCGTCTAACGATGTCATCAGGCGAAGAACCATGCCGATAGCCAACGCATTTTCCATCGACCAGATTATGGAGGCGTGCAGGTATTTCTTCGACAAGACGGGAAGGCGGTTGACATTTGAATATGCTCTGATTAAGGGCGTAAACGACAGCGCAGAGACGGCGAAGGAACTCGCGGGACTCTTACACGGACTAAACTGCCATGTAAACCTGATACCCGTCAATCCGATCAAGGAAAGAGACTATGTCCAGACCGAGCGCGCGCACGTTTTCGAATTCCAGAAATTGCTTGAAAAATATGGAATAAATGCTACTATTAGAAGGGAAATGGGCCGGGATATTGACGGCGCCTGCGGGCAGCTTAGAAAGCACCATTTGGACGAAGCAAAGAATAAACAATAGATTAATTATAACCAGGTGAGGAGGTGATCTGATGGAAGCATATGGCATGACCGATGTTGGGCTTGAGCGCAATGTCAATCAGGATTCTATCTACTATACGACGTCTTCCATCGGACCGCTTAAAAACCTGTTCATGGTTGCGGACGGTATGGGCGGACACGCCGCGGGAGATTTTGCCAGCAAGTTTACTCTTGACAGTCTGGTGAAGATATTTTCAGAGTCCAAGGACACTCAGCTGATATCTTCCATAGACTCGGGCATACATCTCGTAAACAGTATGCTGGTCAGATATGCAGACGAGAATCTGGATATGTACGGCATGGGAACCACTTTGGTGCTTGCGACGATAGAGGACAATATTCTATATGTCGCAAATGTGGGAGACAGCAGACTGTATGTGATCGATGATCACATCAACCAGATTACCAGGGACCACTCCTATGTCGAGGAGATGGTTAACCGCGGTCAGATGGTTCGAGGCTCCGAGGAGTATTACAACAAGAAGAGCCGGATTACCAGGGCGATAGGAAGCCCGACGGGAGTTGCGGTGGATTTCTTTGAAATCGAACTGCACAGGGACACGAGAATTCTTCTGTGTTCGGACGGGCTCACAAACATGCTAACGGATGAACAGATATTTTCTATCGTTAAAAAGAATTCCAGCGTTGAACTTCAGGTCACAGAGTTAGTCAACGCAGCAAATAAAAATGGAGGCACGGATAACATCAGCGTACTGATGGTGTTACCATGATCGTAAGATCAACGTGGGAGGAGTACTATGCTGAGAACAGGTATGTTTTTAGGGGACAGATATGAAATACTAGAATCAGTCGGTTCGGGCGGAATGGCGGATGTCTATAAGGCGAAGTGCCATAAGCTCAACAGAATGGTTGCCATCAAGGTCTTAAAAAGCGAATACTGTAATGATAAGAATTTCGTCACGAAGTTTAAGGCTGAGGCGCAGGCTGCTGCCGGACTGAGTCATCCAAATATAGTTGGTATATTTGACGTCGGCGACGAGGGTGAGATTCACTATATCGTCATGGAGCTTGTTGAGGGAATTACCCTCAAGCAGTATATCGACAAGAAGCATAAGTTAGATATCAAGGAATCCATTGGCATCGCAATTCAGATTGCACAGGGTATCGGAGCTGCCCACGAGCAGCACATTATCCACAGGGATATCAAACCTCAGAATGTCATCATATCCAAGGACGGCAAGGTTAAGGTTACGGATTTTGGTATCGCCAAGATTGCGTCCAGCCAGACCATCAACTCTGAGGCAGTGGGAAGCGTTTACTACTTCTCACCTGAGCAGGCAAGAGGCGGCTACTGTGATGAGAGAAGTGATATCTATTCACTTGGCATCACACTTTACGAGATGCTCACAGGCCGCGTTCCGTTTGACGGAGAGTCAACAGTTGCGGTTGCGCTCGCACATTTGCAGGCTGACATGACTCCGCCAAGGGAGATTGACCCTATGATTCCTATAAGCCTTGAGAAGATTATTCTGAAGGCCACCATGAAGAAGCCGGAGAGAAGATATGCCTCTGCAGCAGAGCTTATAAGCGACCTTAGGAAGGCGCTTCTCATGCCTGAGGAGGATTTTGTCAAGGTTATTCCTGTGAACAACACTTCTCCAACACTTCTCATAAGCGATGACGAGATATCCATGATCAAGCAGTCCAAGTCCATCCAGATTAATGATGAAGACGAGGGCAAAAACAGCGGAGATGAAGTCGCAGAGTACGAGGTCGAGGAGGTTATGGACCCGGACGATGAGGAGGATGACGACGAGGAGGAGAGCACACTTTTTGACAAGCTTGTGTTTGCGGGCGGAATTCTTATATGTATTCTTATAATCTGCCTTGCAATATTCCTGCTGTCCAACTTCTTAAAGAAGTGGGGCACCCCACAGGAGACCACGGCGGACACATCAGAGACCACAACAGGCGCACAGATTGAAATCGAGACAACCATAAGCGATAAGCAGACAACAGTTCCGAAGGTTATCGGTTTGGAGTATGACGAGGCTGTGGCACTTCTCAAGAAGAATAATCTCGGCGTCAAGAGAATAGATAAGTCCAGCGAGGAAGTCGCTGAGGGCGTAGTAATCGATCAGGAGTACGCAGAGGGCGCCGTTGTAGACAAGAATATCAGCATCAAGCTCTATGTCAGCAGCGGAAGCGCCATGGTTACTCTTCCCGATGAGGACGATATGGTTGGCGCTCTTGCAAGCAATGTCAAGAGAACACTCAGAGCTCTTGGCCTGGAGGTTGTTGAGACCACAGAGACCAGCGATAAGGTTAAGGCGGATTATGTTATAAGCGTTGAGCCATCAGGCGGCACGAAGGTTGAGCCGGGCTCCACAGTCTATATCGTGACAAGCCTTGGACCAGAGATAGAGTATAAATATGTACCCGACCTCAGGGGTATGACAGTCGAGAAGGCTGAATCATATCTCGATTCCATCGACACGAAGCTCGTGCTTATAGTCGAGGAGGAGTACAGCGACGGTACAGACTATAAGGAGGGACAGATTATGTCCCAGGAGTTTGCCGTAAACGACCAGGTGGAGAACGGCTCCGAGATGAAGGTTACGGTGAGCAAGGGCAAGGAATATGTTGAGATTCCTGACCTCACAGAGATGACTGAGGAGGAGGCCAAGGAGGCGCTTGAGGATGCAGGACTTGTGCTCGGCACAGTTTCTGAGGACTACGACGACGAGGTCGAGGTGGACTTGGTTATCAAGTACGAGGGCGTTGACATTAACTCTGACGGCGATGCCAAGATTGGAACCAGAGTCAACATTACCATAAGTCTGGGCAAGGAATTTGCAGTTGTGCCAGACCTTACGGGAATGACTGAGGAGGAGGCCGAGGAGGCTCTCACAGAGCTTGAGTTAGAGCTTGGAACAGTGACTAAGGAGTACAGCGACAGCATCGAGGCCGGTCTTGTGATTTCACAGGGCACAGAGGCCGATACAGAGGTTAAGCTTGGCTCTAAGATAAATATTGTCATAAGTAAGGGCATCGAGACAGTCAAGCTACCTACTTCAATTCTTGGCAGAGACTACCAGGATGTGAAGAAGGAGTTGGAGAAGCTGGAGTTTGTGGTAACACTTAAGAGCCAGCCGAAGTCCGGAGTTACGGTCAATTCCGTAATAGAGTGTAACTATCTCGCAGGTGCCACAGCGCCTAAGGGAGCTACAGTGACACTCACATATGCGGTTGCTGTTGAGGCTACGGATATTTCAGCAAGCTATGTAGGCGGTGATAAGGCTGTAGGAGAGAGCATTTCGACATCAGATTTTCAGGTTATGATCACCATGAATGACGGCTCAACTCTTAGCAGCGGCTTCACAATCAGCCCAACTACTCTAAGCTCCAAGGAAAACACGATAGTTGTTTCCTACGGCTCTGTAAGCACAACTGTCTCGGTTAAAGCTATTGAGCCTGAGACTGAGCCACCTACAACTGAGGAGGTCACAACGGAGGCAACTACTGAGCCTGTAACCGAGGAGGCAACCACGGCGGAGGCTGCAGAGACTACATTAACTGCTGAAGGTGAATAATGGCTGAAACTTTAAAGGGCAAAATAATCAAGGGTGTGGGCGGAAAATATTCCGTCCGCACCGATGTTGGTGACCTGATATGCCACGCCAAGGGAATTCTTAGACACAAAAGTCTCAAGCCTCTTATAGGCGATGACTGTGTGGTTGAGCTTCTCCCTGACGAGCCTGGATGCGCCAACCTGATAGATATTCTTCCCAGGAAGAATGAACTTATAAGACCGGCGGTGGCAAACATCGACGGCGCGTTAATTGAATTTGCTGTCAAGGATCCTGCGCCCAGCTTAAATCTGCTGGACCGTTTTCTGATTCTTATGGAAAAACAGAATATTCCTGTGATTATCTGCGTAAACAAGATAGATATCGACAGGGATAATATCTGCGGCAAAATCACAGATATTTATACCAAGATAGGCTACAAGGTTTTCCCTGTGAGCACGTACACGAGGGAGGGAATCGATGCGCTTAAGGCCGAAATATATGGCAAAACCACAGTGTGGGCTGGACCCTCAGGCGTGGGCAAATCATCCCTCATAAACATGCTAAGCCCCGAGGCTTTAATGGAGACCGGGGAGATTAGCAAAAAGATTGGCAGGGGCAAGAACACCACCAGACACACGCAGCTTTTGTGCTGTGAGGGTGACACATTTGTATTAGATACCCCGGGGTTTTCGAGCATCGAGCTGTTTGACATAGAGGCGGAAGACCTGATGAATTATTTTGAGGAATTCTCTCAGTTTATTCCAGAGTGCAGGTTTTCAGGATGCATTCACATAGGGGAAAAGCAGTGCGCCGTTAAGGAGCACGTGGGTCGTGACATCAGTCAGGACAGATATGATAATTACGTCTTGTTCTACAACGAATTAAAGAGCAGGCGCAAATATTAAATAAGGGGTAATTATATGAAAAAGCTGATTTTAGCACCCTCAATTCTGGGCGCAGACTTCATGAATCTCGGCGACCAGGTTGCTGCAGTCGAGGCGGCAGGAGCACAATATGTTCATTTTGATGTGATGGACGGCATTTTCGTTCCAAGCATTTCCATGGGAATGCCGGTTTTAAAAAGCCTTAGAAAACAGACGAATATGCTCATCGATGTGCATCTTATGATTGTGGATCCGCCCAGATATGCTGAGGATTTTGCACAGTCGGGTGCGGATATAATCACGTTCCACTACGAGGCCTGCGACGACGTTGCTGAGGCGATTGACGCGTTTCGCGCCACAGGCAAGAAGGTAGGTTTAGCCATCAAGCCAAACACAGATGTGAGCGTTCTCTATCCCTATCTTCACAAGATTGATATGGCGCTTATCATGACTGTTGAGCCCGGTTTTGGCGGTCAGAAGCTTATCCCAAGCACGCTTGACAAGGTGCTGACACTCAAGAGCTTCTGCGAGAGACACGCCATAAATATAGACATAGAGGTTGACGGCGGTATTAATTTCGAGAATTTCAAAACCGCAATCGACAGCGGCGCCAACGTGATTGTTGCCGGAACAGCTGTGTTTTCAGGCGATGTAGAAAAAAATGTCTCAAAATTCATGATTATGGAAGAGGCAATCGAAGAGAGTAAGAACAATGGATAAAGCAATCATCATAAGCGGCGGAGTGGCCGAGGATGAAGTGGTTAGAAGTGTTTTAAGAAGGTTAGCGTCTGACGATACAATGGTAATATGCGCAGATGCAGGGCTTAACGTTTGTGACCGCGTGGGAGTGATTCCTGACATAATTCTTGGGGATTTCGATTCCGTGGACAGCGAGGTCTTAGATAAATACAGGCTTTACGCGAAAACACAGTTTTACAACTATCCTGCGAAGAAGGATTTTACGGACACGGAGCTTGCCTGTGATGTGGCGATTAACGAAGGCGCAAAACAGATTGTGTTACTTGGCGCCACAGGCCGCAGAATGGACCACACGCTTGGAGTTATATATTTATTAGAGCAATTAGAGAATAAGGGCGTAACGGCCTATATAGTCGACCAGAATAACGTTATAAGGTGTCTTTTGCCAGACAGATATGACCTGCATGAATTTGAATATGGCAAATACGTATCGTTCATACCTCTGTCTGATGCTGTTGAAGGAATAAATATCAAGGGCGTCGCATATGAGGTGGAAAACGCCAGGTTTTTGAGAACCACAACGCTTGGAATTAGCAACGAGATTACTGAGGAAGAAGCATTTATAGATTTTAAGAGCGGGACACTGCTCATGATTAAATCACAGGACTAGGGATATTATGAATAATTATGTTGAAGAACATTTAAGCGAGATCCTCGACAGAGGTATCGTAAACAGGGGAGATACCTCTGCAGTGAGTAAGTTTTTGGATAAATGCAGAAACGGTGAGCATGTCACAGTTTCGTTTATCGGAGGCTCAATCACTCAGGGGTGTCTTGCTACGTCTGAGGAAAAACAGTACACACACCGCGTCCATGAGGGGCTTAAGTCCATGTTTGAGGGCGCGGCCATCGACTATCTTAACGCTCCTGTGGGGGGAACTGACAGCCAGCTTGGAGTGGCGAGAGTTGAGAGAGACATTCTCTCACACGAGCCTGACCTTCTGATCATCGAGTTTAGCGTTAACGACAGCGACAAACCATTCTACATGGAGACCTACGAGGGGCTTGTGAGGAAGGTTTTAAATGCTAAGAAGAGGCCTGCAGTCATCCTTCTGTTTAACGTTATGTATGACAAGTTTGAGAGTGCGCAAGATGAGCATCTGCCTGTTGCAAAGCACTATCATCTGCCATCTGTAAGCATGAGGGAGAGTTTTGTGCCGCTTGTCAGGGAAGGGATACTAACATCCAAGGATCTGACCGTGGATAACCTGCATCCAAACGATTTAGGTCACGGCTATGTTGCCGAGCTTGTGCTAAACCTTTTAAGACATATTGCAGACGGAAGTGTAAGCTCTGATGCAGATAGTTTGAATGTGCTTCCTGCACCTATCACGGCCAATCGATTTGAGAGCAGTGTGAGATTGCAGAATTATAACTGTGAGCCTGTTCTTAGAGGCTTTAGCGCCGACTACACATCTAAGCTCAGCAGCTGGTACTATTTTGCCGAGGGATGGCAGGCTGCAAACCTGGGCGACCGTATAAGCTTTAAGGTCAGAGGTAGCAGTATTTCCATACAGTACAGGAAGTGCGCTAAGCACCCTGCGCCAATCGCGACCGCGTATATCGACGGCGATAAGTCTAAGCCTGTAATTCTGGACGCAAACTTCGATCAGGACTGGGGCGACTGCCTCTACCTTCAGCTTGCTGCAGAGGGGCTTAAGGACACAGAGCACACCGTTGATATTGAGCTCACAAGCGTTCATGAGAACGACACGGCACCGTTTTATCTAATATCAATAATTACCGCTTAAGGAGATTAATATGGCAATCAAATATTTCGAGAATTCCAAAACATTTAAGCTGGACACACCTAACACCACATATCTGCTCGCAGTTGTGGACGATGCATATCTTGGACAGGTATACTACGGAAGAAGTCTTCCGGACAGCGACCTAAACTATCTCCTTAGAACACAGGAGAACCCTCTGGTTCCATCTGTCAATGAGAGGGAGACCCTGTCATTCTACGATTCTTTTGCATGGGAGTATCCTACGGCTGGAATTGGCGATTACAGGGATGCGGCGTTTAAGGTCAGAACCACTTCAGGCCACGAGGTCTGCTTACTTAAGTATGATTCCTACGAGATAGTTTCCGGCAAGCCCGCGCTTAAGGGGCTTCCCGCAACATTTGCAGGGGCAGAGGCTGACACGCTTAATATTACCCTCATAGAGCCTGATTTAGGCTTCAAGGTGATCATAAGCTACGGCGTGTTTAGCAATGTTGACGCCATAACCAAGAGCGTGAAGGTTATTAATACATCAAGCGACACAATCTATCTCGAGAAGGTTTTATCCTCTGTGCTCAATTTTGAGAAGCCTGACTGCGGCATGGACATGATCACGCTTCACGGCTCGTGGGCTAGAGAGCGCCACATGTGCAGAAGAGAGATTGCCTACGGAAGGGCAAGCTCTTCCTCCATAAGAGGCGAATCTGGCCATCAGGACCATCCATTCCTTGCTGTTTTGTCAAGCGATGCTGACGAGGACCGCGGAGATGTTTACGGCATGAGCTTCGTCTATTCAGGCAACTTCATCGCGCAGACTGAGAGAAACCAGTTTGATGTGATTAGAGCCGAGATGGGCATCAATCCCGAGGGATTCACATGGAGACTTAAGCCTGGCGAGGAGTTTCAGGCACCTGAGGTTGTGAATGTCTACAGCTCACAGGGTATCGGACAGATGTCCAGAACCTTCCACGACCTCTACAGAAACCATCTCATAAGAAGCAAATACAAGGATATGCAGAGACCTATTCTTATAAACAACTGGGAGGCAACCTACTTCCAGTTTGACACGAATAAGCTCTTAGATATCGCAAGAGCTGCCGCAGGCGTCGGCATCGAAATGTTGGTCATGGACGACGGCTGGTTTGGCAAGCGCTCCTCTGACAACTGCGCCCTTGGCGACTGGGTTGTTAACGAAGAGAAGCTTCAGGGCGGCCTTAAGTACCTGGTCGACGAGGTGAATAAGCTTGGCCTTAAGTTTGGTATATGGTTTGAGCCGGAGATGATATCCCCAGATTCTGACCTCTACAGAGCACATCCTGACTGGGCTATTCAGGTTCCGTACAGGAAGCCCGGACTCTCAAGATGCCAGTTAGTGCTTGACATCACGAGAAAGGAAGTAAGAGACTACGCATACAACTGCGTTTACAAGATATTAAAGAGCGCCAACATCGCCTATGTTAAATGGGACATGAACAGGCAGCTTGCGGATATCGGAAGCATTGCCCTTGATAGCGACTGCCAGGGCGAGCTCTTCCACAGATATGTTTTAGCACTCTATGAGATGCAGGAGAGACTTATCACGGACTTCCCGGATCTCTTGCTTGAGAACTGCTCAGGCGGCGGCGCAAGATTTGACGCGGGCATGTTATATTACAGCCCACAGATATGGTGCTCAGATGACACGGACGCCATCGAGAGACTGACCATCCAGCAGGGCACAGCCCTTGTATATCCGCTCTCAACCATGGGCGCTCACGTGAGCGTGTGCCCTAACCACTCAGTTGGCAGAAACACGCCGTTTGAGACGAGAGGATATGTGGCTTTAAGCGGAACATTTGGCTATGAGCTGGACATTACGAAGTTGTCTGACTACGAGATGGACATGATCAAGGACCAGACCGCCATGTATCACAAATACAACGATCTTGTAAGAAACGGCGACTACTACCGCATAGCGTCTTATCAGGAGAATAAGGCTTACGACTGCACATCAGTTGTGGCCAAGGATAAGAGCGAGGCAGTGGTGACATTTGTAAGGGTTATGGGCATTCCAAATGTTCACAGCCAGCGCATTAAGCTCAAGGGACTTGACGAGAAGAAGACGTACAGGATAGAGGGCGAGGAGAGAACCTACTCAGGCGCAGCTCTAATGTACGCCGGCATCAACATCGGCGGTCTCTGGGGAGATTTTAACGGACGATTGATTCACATTCTTGAGGCTTAACATGTATAAATATTCTTTAAATGGTCAGTGGCAGTTTAAATGTGTTGACGATGAAAACTATCTTCCTGTCAATATTCCGGGAAGCGTATTAAGTGGTCTTATTGCAAACGAGGCTGTCCCTGATCCGTTCTACAGAACCAACGAATATGCTGTGAGGGAGCTCTTCAGGAAGGACTACGTGTTTGAGAAGAGGTTTGAGGTCACAAAGGAGCAGTTATCACATGACTGCGCTGACCTTGTATGCTTAGGTCTTGACACAATCTGTGAGGTCTATATCAATGACGAGCTTGTGGCAGAGACTGACAACTTTCATAGAACATATCGTTTCGAGGCAAAGGATTTCCTAAGAGAGGGAGATAACGCCATAAGAGTGATCTGTAAGTCCCCCATAGAGTATATGGAGAGCCATGTGGCCGAGGAGGGCAAGGAGATTCACTACATTCCCAGCGGCTGCATGAAGAACGACCAGTACATCAGAAAGCCTCACTGTATGTTTGGCTGGGACTGGGGCGCACAGCTTCCTGACGCCGGCATCTGGAGGGATATTTTTCTTGAATTCTACTCTGATGCGAGACTTGGGGATGTGGTTTTTAAGCAGGAGCATATTAAGAGGGCTGACGGGACAGACGTAAGACTCACAATAGAGGTGCCTGTGAGCGTATTTACACAGGGAACCTATAAGGTAAGCGCTCTTATAACAGGTCCAGACGGCATTCCTGTGATTAAGATGGCCGTCATCGAAAACTTAGGCTGTGAGAATCACACGCTTATTCTTAAAACCAAAATTGACAATGCTGCGCTTTGGTGGCCTAATAATTTAGGTGCTCATCCTCTCTACAGCGTGGATATCGCTCTTGGTGAATATGAAGGCGGGGAGCTTGACTGCTGCAGTTACAGGATTGGTCTTAGGACTCTCACAGTGTGTACGGACAGGGACGAGTGGGGAAGCGAGTTTGCCTTCTGTGTTAACGGCGTGAAATTTTTCGCCATGGGAGCCGACTACATTCCTGAGGACACTGTGTATTCAAGAATTGACAGAAAACGCATAGAGTATCTCGTAAAGAGCGCTGTGAAGGCGAACTATAACACGCTCAGAGTCTGGGGCGGCGGCTACTACCCGGGAGATGACTTTTACGATCTGTGCGACGAAAACGGAATTGTGGTTTGGCAGGATCTTATGTATGCCTGCAATGTTTACGAGTTAAGTGACGAATTTAAGGAGACCATAGCGGCTGAGACAGCGGACAATGTCATAAGGCTTCGCCATCACGCGAGCCTCATACTGTGGTGTGGAAACAACGAGATGGAATCGGGTTGGTCCCACTGGTATAACTTCTGCGACCACTCACAGGCGCTAAGGGCTGACTACCTTAAGATGTTTGAGGTGATGCTCCCCGAGATTATAAGGGAGAACGATGCAGAGCACTTCTATTGGCCGTCATCGCCATCATCAGGGGGATGGATTGACAACCCTGACGATCCGGACAGGGGAGATGTGCACTACTGGGAGGTTTGGCACGGAGAGAAGCCGTTCACAGAGTACAGGAAGTTCTACTTCAGGTTCTGCTCAGAGTTTGGTTTCCAGTCCTTCCCGTCCATGAAAACGATTGAGACATTTGCAGGTCCTGAGGATATGAACATATTCTCCAGGGTTATGGAGAGCCACCAGAAGAGCGGCTATGCCAATGCTAAGATTCTCCACTACATATCACAAAACTTCAGATATCCGAAGGATTTTGAGAGCGTCATATATATAAGCCAGGTGCTTCAGGGCATGGCGATAAAATACGGCGTGGAGCACTGGAGAAGAAACCGCGGCAGATGCATGGGCTCACTCTACTGGCAGATTAACGACAGCTGGCCTGTGGCTAGCTGGTCAAGCGTGGATTACTTCGGCAGATGGAAGGCTCTCATGTATATGTCCAAGGTGTTCTACAGTCCTGTGACTACCAGCATCTGCGCTGAGGGCACGAGGGTAGAGGTATGGCTTCACAACGAGACATTTGTCAAGGCAGGTGCTGACATCACCATAAGCCTTAAAACGCTTGATTTTGAGGTGATTGACAGCGAGAGTGTTTTGGCATCCTGCGATGCATTTGACGCTTCTAAGGTGTTTGAGAGAGACTACGCAGAACTTCTTAAGGATAACTTGTACAATGTATTCTTGGAGGTCAGGACAAACTTTTCTGATGGAAGGGTTCAGACTGAGGTTCACACATTTGCCCCTGTCAAGCATATGGAGCTTAAGGATCCTGAGATTACTACTAAGGTCAGCGATTCTTGTGACAACTACTGCATAAGTCTTAGCGCCAAGAGCCTCGCACTCTATGTTATGGTGGATTTTGAGGGCTTAGACGCAGTGCTTAGCGACAACTACTTCCACATTACAGATAAGTTACCTGTAAATATTTATATTTCGAAGGATGATTTAGGGCTTGACATAAGCCTTGAACAGATTAAGAATAGTATCAGAGTAATATCCGTAAGAGATTCTTACGAGTAGATAAAGGAGAGGGAAATGAAGATTGTTAAGAAGAGTTTTGGAGTGATACCTAAGGAGCTGCCGGCAGATGTTTGCTTAGACGCTTACGTTGGCAAGGAGATTTTTAACTATGTTTTATCTAACGACAACGGCATGAGCGTAACAGTCAGCGAATTTGGTGCGGTAATCATTGACATAATGACACCTGATAAGGACGGTCATATCGACGATATGATTCTCGGTTTTGACGACTTAAAGAGCTATATCGAGAACAGAGTATGTTTTGGAGCACCTGTTGGAAGAAATGCTAACCGCATTTCAGAGCACAGCTTCACCATAAACGGCGTGTTCTATGAGCTTCCTGACAACGACAGCGGCTGCAACCTTCACAGCTGTATAGAGAATAACTATTACAGACGTGTGTGGGACTTCGTGGAGACGAAGGAGAGCGCATCAGAGGTCAGCGTGACATTTCATCTGTTCAGCCCGGACGGCGATCAGGGTTACCCAGGCAATATGGATATCTACATCACATACGGCCTTAAGAATGACGGAAGCCTCGTAATCACATATAAGGGCAGATCTGACAAGGACACACTGTTTAACATGACAAACCACAGCTTCTTCAACTTAGCAGGCGAGTCATCAGGCAAGTGCCTGGATCAGCTGGTATTTATCGACGCTCCAACCATGACAGAGAACAGAAAGGGCAATGTTCCGACAGGCAGAATTATCGATGTTCGCGGAACAGAGCTTGACTTCACAGTTCCCAAGCCACTTGGTCAGGACATCTTCTCAGACAACGAGATGATTGTGAACGCCAAGGGCTATGACTTCAACTATATTCTGGATAACGGCGGAAAGCTTAAGTTATGCGCATCTCTTAAGCATCCTACCAATGGCCGTGTGATGGAGGTTTACACAGACCTTCCGGGCATCCAGATCTACTCAGGAAACTATTTAAACAATGCCGGCAAGAACGGACATGTGTATAAGGATTACGACGGTGTGTGCTTCGAGAGCCATATCTGGCCTGATGCAATCCACCACGACAACTTCCCGAACCCTGTTCTTAAGGCAGATACGGATTTTGTGACACAGACAGTTTACAAGTTTTTTGTTGAGAAATAATTAGGACATCGGGGGTGTTAGCATGAACTGTGAGGAGGCGTCAGCGCTCGTCAACGATTTTATCGAAAACAAAATAGACGACGATCAGGTGCTTAGCGAGTATTTAGACCACATCTGCTCATGCAAAAACTGCTACGAGGAGCTTGATGTAATGTTCATCGTCTCACAGGGTCTCTACGGTCTAACCACCAACGAGAACGTGAGTTTTGACTTCACGGGGGCGCTCTCTAAGAAGATAGAGGACGCCAAGCGGGAGCTCAAGAAGGCAGAGATCAAAAAACGCCGCCTGATTATGATCGACATTGGCTGTGTGCTTATAATAATCGCTGTTATTATAGCATTTGCTTTGGATTTTATGATGTAGGGAGTAATTATGAGTAAGATTATTCTTGTTGATGGATACAGCATCATAAACCGCGCATTCTACGGTGTGCCCATGCTCACTAACGCGCAGGGTCAGCACACCAACGCGGTTTACGGATTCCTGAATATCCTGTTTAAAATACTCGAGGATGAGCAACCGTCTAATCTGGCGGTTGCTTTTGATGTAAAAAAGCCAACATTTCGACATGAAATGTTTGACATGTACAAGGGCACGAGAAAACCTATGCCAGTGGAGCTCACAGAGCAGGTTCCCTACGTGAAGGAAGTTCTAGGCGCCATGGGAATCACATGCCTTGAGAAGCCTGGATACGAGGCGGATGACATTCTTGGAACAGTATCCAGAATGGCGGAGCGGGAGGGCTATGACGCCATCATCCTCTCAGGAGACCGCGACCTCTTACAGGTGGCCACGAAGAAGACGAAGATATTCCTTTCCAAAACCAGCAAGGGCAAGACGGAAATGTTTGTCTACGACGAGGAGGGCGTGAAGGAGTTATACGGTGTGACGCCCACGGAGTTTATCGACATGAAGGCGCTTATGGGCGATTCCTCAGACAATATCCCTGGCCTTCCCGGAGTTGGCGAGAAGACTGCGGGCGCTCTTATTGCCAGGTTTCACAGCATCGAAAACTGTATGGCAAACATTGACGAGGTCACGCCACCTAAGGCTAAGCGCGCCTTCGAGGAGCATTTTGACCAGGCGGTTTTGTCTAAGAAGCTGGCGACCATTGAGCTCAACGCTCCGGTAGATGTGAAGCTTGACGACACGATTATTGGCAATATCTACACGGCTGAGGCATACGAGCTTATCAAGAAGTACAATTTTAAGTCCATGTTTTCAAGATTTGAGGGCGTAAGCGCATCAAAGCAGACTGGATTTAAGGAGCCTGATATCAAGGTCTATGAGGATTTTGGCGAGGCTCTTGGATTAATAGAGGAATTTAAGAAGGAGACAGAAAGGCCCTACGGCGCCTCTGTCATAAGCGATGACGACAACATCTACGGCATAGCCCTGTGTAAGAGCGAGGAGGAGGTGGCATTCATAGAGTGCGGCTTCTTCACCAACGAGGCCTGGATTAGGGATGTCATCTACGAGCTTCTAAAGTGCGGTCTCGTGTGGACGGACGCCAAGAAGGTGTTTAGTTACCTGGAGGGCGACGCCCGTTTCGAGGAGTTTAAATATTTCGACACAGGAATCTGCGCATATCTTATCAATCCACTTCAGTCGACCTACGGCTACGAGGAGATTGCGGCGCAGTATTTAGGAATAACCATCCCAGGAACCGAGGAGTTACTTGGAAAACACACAGAGAGCTTAAGCTTCATGACGCAGAGCGAGCAGATTAAGAGGTGCTGCGCGTTAAATGCTTACAGCGCATATCTAAGCTTCCCCGTACTATGTGACAGACTTAAGAGCGAGGGGATGTATGAGCTCTACACAGATATCGAGCTTCCCACACTCAGCGCTCTATACAGAATGCAGTGCAGGGGAATAAGGGCGGTCAAGGAAGAGCTTAAGAAGTATTCAGAGAAGCTCTCGGGAAGAATTGACGAGCTTACACAGAAGATATATGAGGAAGCGCAGGGAGAGTTTAATATCAATTCCCCCAAGCAGTTAGGAGAGGTTCTGTTTGAAAAACTCGGCCTTCCCGGCGGCAAAAAGACCAAGAGCGGCTACTCTACAGCGGCTGATGTCTTAGATAAGCTGGCGGCCGATTATCCTCTTGTGAAGGATATATTAGAGTACAGGCAGCTCACCAAGCTTAAGTCCACATATGCGGACGGCCTGGCGCAGTACATAGGCTCTGACGGAAGAATCCACGGAACATTTAACCAGACCATAACGGCGACTGGAAGAATAAGCTCCACGGATCCAAACCTCCAGAACATTCCTGTGAGGATGGAGCTTGGAAGGGAGATCAGAAAACTCTTCATACCAGCCGAGGGCTGTGTGTTTGTGGATGCGGACTATTCCCAGATTGAGCTTAGGGTTCTCGCACATCTCTCAGGGGATGAGGCGCTTATCGAGGCGTATAAGAGCGCGAAGGATATTCACGCCATCACGGCCTCCACGGTTTTCCATGTGCCGCTTGATGAGGTGACTCCTCTCATGAGAAGGAACGCCAAGGCGGTCAACTTCGGCATCGTCTACGGCATCAGCGCTTTTGGACTTAGCGAGGATTTAAGCATCACGAGGAAGGAAGCCACGCAGTATATAGAGAGGTATTTTGAGAGCTATCCGGGCATCAAGGCATACTTAGACATGCAGGTTGAAAACGCGAAGAAGAACGGCTATGTGACCACAATCTACGGCAGAAGAAGACCTGTTCCGGAGATTAAGGAATCTAACTTTATGCGCAGGCAGTTTGGCGAGAGAGTTGCCATGAATTCCCCTATTCAGGGAAGCGCTGCGGACATTATGAAGATTGCCATGCTTAGAGTTGAGAAGGCGCTTTGCGAGGCAGGTCTTAAAGCCAAAATCATTCTGCAGGTTCACGATGAACTCCTGATTGAGACACCTGAGGGAGAGGTTGAGGCAGTTAAGGAGCTGCTCATCAAAAACATGCGCGACAGCTTCAGCCTGAAGGTTCCGCTTGAGATTGGAATCAGCACGGGCTCTACATGGTATGAGACGAAATAATATGAAAAATGTTTATGTTTTAGGGCTTACCGGCGGAGTTGGCGCCGGCAAGTCCACTGTGATAGGTTATCTTAAGGAGCACTACGGCGCCACAATTCTAATATCAGACATGATTGCAGCCAAGATGATGGAGCCGGGCGGCCCAACGTATGACGGCCTGGTTGAGATCATGGGAAGTGATGTGCTAAGCGGTGACAAAACCATTGACAAACGCGCCATGGCTGCTAAAATGTTTGCCGACGCGTCCCTAAAACAGAGGGTTAACGAGCTGGTTCACCCCAAGGTTGTGGCCTATATTAAGGCCAAAATAGAGGCGCAGGAGCTAGAGGCCATAGTTGACAGGGAAGGTCTTACAAGATATGTGGTCGTTGAGAGCGCCCTGATTTTTGAGGGCGGCGCTTCGGGACTGTGCGATCAGGTCTGGTACATAAGAACCCCCGACGAGGTGAGGATTTCAAGGCTCATGGAGAGCCGCGGCTACACAAGGGAAAAGTGCCTAAGCATCATAGCCTCACAGAATACGGACGATTATTTTCTGGACAAATGCGACGCCGTGATTGAAAACGGCGGTGATACATTTGACACCTATAACGCCATCGACTTGGCAATCAAAAACCTGGAAGAATTGGAAGAATGACATGAGATTTGTAAGTATAGCCAGCGGAAGCAGCGGAAACTGCACATTGGTGACGGGGGAGAATACGGCGGTTCTGATAGACGCTGGAATCTCCTGCAAGAGAATAACCGACAGCCTCCACGGCCTGAATATGGACCCGAGGGATTTGTCTGCGGTATTCATAACCCACGAGCACTCCGACCATATTAACGGACTCAAAACCATGGCGAAGAAGTACGGCATCCCTGTATATGCAACCGCGGCGACAATCGGAAGGATTAAGGGCGATGGTCACGTGGATGCATCCCTTTGCAACAGCATTAAACCGGACACGGATATAGTCATGGGAGACCTGACCGTCCATCCGTTTAGAATAACCCACGACGCTGTGGACCCTGTGGGCTACAGGATAGAACATGGCGATAAGAAGGTGGCAGTTGCCACAGACCTGGGCAATTTCACAGAGTACACGGTAAGTAATCTAAAAAACCTGGACGCGGTTTTGTTAGAGGCAAACCACGATATCAGAATGCTCGAGCTCGGCCCGTATCCATACCAGCTTAAGAGAAGAATCTTAAGCGACTACGGCCATCTGTGTAACGAGAGAAGTGGTCAGCTCCTTAGCGAGGTGCTCCACGACAAGCTGAAGGCATGCATGCTTGGACACTTAAGTAAGGAGAACAACTATCCCGACCTTGCCCTCATGGCAGTCAAATGTGAGGTGGATCAGGCAGACAACGAATACCGTTCAGGGGACTTTGATATATTTGTCGCAGAGCGTGACAATGTGTCGAGAATCATAGAAGTTTAAAAATATAGTGCAAAAATCATTCTTTTGTGCTAGAATGTCATTTGCTAAATTTCTAAAATATTTGGAGGAATTATGAAGAAGGCAATTATTACAGTTGTAGGTAAGGATACAGTTGGTATCATCGCTAAGGTTTGCACATATCTCGCACAGGAGAATATCAATATTTTAGACATCTCCCAGACAATCGTTGACGGTTATTTCAACATGATGATGATCGTTGATGTGAACAGTGCAGCTAAGCCAGTTGGCGAGATTATCACCGAACTTGAGACTGTAGGCAAAAATATAGGTGTTGTAATCCGTCTTCAGATGGAAGAGATCTTCACTAAGATGCACAGAATTTAATGGAGGTTTCAGATGATTAACATATTTGAGGTCAACGAGACCAATAAGATGATCGAGCAGGAGAAACTGGATGTACGTACCATAACTATCGGTATCAGCCTGTTGGACTGCTGCGATTCTGATCTTAATAGGGTCAATGAAAATATTTATAACAAGATCACAACAATCGCGAAGGATCTGGTCAAGACAGGTCAGGAGATTGAGCACGAGTACGGTATTCCGATTGTGAACAAGCGTATCTCTGTGACCCCTATATCTCTGGTTGGCGCAAGCTGCTGCAAGACCAGCGATGATTTTGTGACCATCGCCCAGACTCTTGACAGATGTGCAAAGACTGTAGGCGTGAATTTCATCGGCGGCTACAGCGCGCTGTGCAGCAAGGGTATGACAACTGCTGAGGAACTGCTCATCAGGTCCATCCCGAAGGCTTTGGCGACCACAGACAGAGTGTGCAGCTCTATCAATGTTGGCTCAACCAAGACAGGTCTTGACATGGACGCCATCAGACTCATGGGCGAGATGGTTGTTGCAACGGCAGAGGCCACGAAGGAGAATGACTCCCTTGGATGTGCGAAGCTGGTGGTATTCTGTAATGCGCCCGACGACAATCCATTCATGGCGGGAGCATTCCACGGCGTCACAGAGGGCGATGCCATTATCAATGTTGGCGTCAGCGGTCCGGGAGTTGTGAAGAGCGCCCTTGAGAGATGCAGAGGTGAGAACTTCGAGGTTTTATGTGAGACCATCAAGAAGACAGCATTTAAGATAACAAGAGTTGGTCAGTTGGTTGCCCAGGAGGCTTCTAAGAGACTTGGAATTCCGTTTGGAATCATAGATTTAAGCCTGGCTCCGACACCTGCAGTCGGCGACAGCGTTGCCGAGATACTCGAGGAGATTGGTCTTGAGAGCGTAGGAGCGCCAGGAACCACAGCAGCGCTTGCCATGTTAAATGACCAGGTCAAGAAGGGCGGCGTTATGGCTTCCTCATATGTGGGCGGACTCAGCGGCGCGTTCATTCCTGTTTCAGAGGATCACGGAATGATTGATGCGGTTGCAGGTGGACGATTAAATATCGAGAAGCTTGAGGCCATGACATGTGTATGCTCAGTTGGTCTTGACATGATCGCAATCCCAGGCGACACACCTGCGACAACAATCGCGGGCATCATCGCAGACGAGGCTGCCATCGGTATGGTTAACCAGAAGACCACAGCTGTCAGAGTCATCCCTGTTATCGGCAAGGGCGTGGGCGACACAGTTGAGTTTGGCGGATTATTGGGATATGCCCCTGTAATGCCTGTAAACACAAACTCATGCGAAGCATTTGTATCAAGGAAGGGAAGAATTCCCGCACCAATCCACAGTTTTAAGAATTAATTAAGGGGCGCGGCCGTTTGGCTGCGCCTATTTATGTTGCAACATAAATCGATAAATGTTATAATAGACGAAATATTTTTACGGGAGAGAACTATGCTTAAGGGGAAGAAACCATATTTTGTTGTTGCATTTGGCGTAGTGCTGTATGTGCTTCTGACACATGTAAGTGTGATATATCATTTTGTGAAACATGCGCTGGGACTGGCGCTTCCAATAGTTGTGGGATTTATTCTGGCGTTCGTGTTAAATGTTCCCATGACCATGCTTGAAAAACTCTTTGATAAGAATAAGGTTTTCAGGGAGAAGCTTAAGAGAAGTACCAAGCATAAGATTTGTCTGTTTATAACCCTTGTGGTTATAGGTGTCATCATTTACTTTATCATCAGACTGCTGGTTCCACAGGTCAAGTCATCCTTCATGAGTCTCTATGATATGCTGAAGGTTAAGGTCCCTGAGTTCTTAGCCATGTTAAGGTCCTATGGTCTGGACACCACTATAATCGAGAAGGTCACATCGTCATTTGACCTTAACGCTCTGACTAATGCGGGCAGCGCCGTAAGTTTTATCTTCGGTTTTGCATCATCGGTTTTCAGCATTTTCGTGACAATATTTGTGGCAATCGTTATATCTGTTTACTGTCTGTTTGAGAAGGATAGTTTAAAGTTAAACTTTAAAAAGTTTCTCTACGCCATGTTTTCTGAGAGAGTGGCACACAACATAAGCTATGTAGGAAGACTTATCAAGGAGACCTACTTCAACTTCTTCTCAGGGCAGGTTATAGAATCTGTGATTTTGGGACTTCTGATGCTCACAACCCTGTCGCTGTTTCAGATACCGTACGCGGGTCTCATAGCACTTCTGACGGCTGTGTCAGCATTTATACCGTATGTGGGAGCATTTTTATCATGCGGCGTGGGATGTCTGCTGCTGTTAGTCATCGACCCCGCGAAGGCGATACTTTGCCTCATAGTTTACGAATGCACTCAGCTTTTTGAGAACCAGATCATATATCCTCACGTTGTGGGCAACTCCGTCGGATTATCAGCGCTGTG
Organism: Lachnospiraceae bacterium; assembly: GCA_024699325.1. GTDB lineage: Bacteria > Bacillota > Clostridia > Lachnospirales > Lachnospiraceae > UBA4292. The sequence goes on from JAILPS010000009.1 coordinate 81,593, forward strand.
GACTCTCGTGGCAGTGGTTATCGGCGGCAGCATGTTTGGTGTTGTGGGAATGATCTTCTTCATACCTCTCATGGCTGTATGTGTAGAGCTCATATCTAAATACACAGATAAGAAGCTCAGGGAGAAGAACCTCGTCGTCACAGTCAACGGCCAGGAGCATGTGACAGAGGATAATAATGAAGTTGACACGCTTGCAGAAACCATCGTTGAGACCATGAAGAAGGACGAGCCGGTTATCCATGTGAAGGATGCTGATAATGTGGTTCCTGTGACAAACAACGTAACTAATGACAACAAAAACTATACAGTTAAGCGCAAAAGAGATAAGCGCCGAAGGTAGGAATTATGAAAACATTCAGAGAAATATGGAGAATAATAACTCTCAAATATAAGGACGACAACGCAAACAAATGTAAGAGATATGCATTTCTTAGCATGACCATCTGTATCGCCGCATCCATCATGCTTGTTCAGAACATGATGATTAATTCGAGGGCGATGATGATTACCTCCATTATTCTGGTGGTGGGCTCGCTTATCTCTATGTTTTCTGCATATGTGTTTAAGATGGGAAGGCTCAGCTCTTTTCTGCTGGCCGCGCTTCTTATCGGGGTGTTCACCGTATTTCCTATAACGGGTGGCAATGAGGGCTTCGCTCCGCTGTGGCTGCTTCTCATCCCTATGTTTAGCGTAAGTCTGTTTGGCGTCTGGATGGGACTGTTTATGGCTCTGTATTTTATGGTGCTTTTAATTGTCTTATTCTACACACCTCTTAATGTTATGGTGAAGGATCTGTACACATCGAACTTCCTTATGCGTTTTCCTGTGCTTTATATCGTGGACGTGTTTGTCGCCATGTATATTTCCTTCCGAACAGAGTATTACTACAATAAGGTTATCATCGCAAGCTATACGGATGACCTGACCAAGATTTACAACAGAAGATTCTTCCTGGAGAGTGTTGAGAAAGAGATTAAAAACAACAACGATTTCTGTATTGTTGTTATGGACGTTAACGGCCTGAAGGTCACCAACGATACTCTCGGACATGCGGCAGGAGATGAGCTTCTTCAGACCGTGCCCAAGGTTTGTAAGCGCGCATTTGGCAATTCTGTTATTATGGCCAGAATGGGCGGAGATGAATTTGCTATACTTTCCAACGAGAGCAGGGAAGCGGTCGAGAAAAAGATTGCCAAAATGAACGAATATGCCAAGGAAAACAAGGGCAATCTTGTGGACTCAATCTATATCTCCACAGGAATAGCCTCAACCGCTGAACATAAGGATTTGAATATTGAAGAGTTATACAGATTAGCTGACAGTATTATGTATGAGGAGAAGGCTGCGTTCTACAGTAACAGGCAGGCCTGACTATAATTAATGGACAGAATCTTAAGGTTTGTCAAAAAGGAAGCCATGCTGGTGGTGGCCATCATTGCGGCTGTTGTCTCAATGTTTATCACACCGCCAGACGTGGCTCTTATAGGTAAGATTGACTGGAGAACGCTTGCAACGCTTTTTATGCTTCTAAGCGTTCTCGATGGTTTTAAGAGCGAGAATCTCTTCCTGCCGGTCATTAAGTTTACGGACAGGATAGGTACACAGATTGGATTAAGTTTTTTTCTGGTATACGGCGTGTTTTTTACGTCCATGTTTGTGACTAACGACGTATCGCTCATCATATTTGTTCCTCTTACGATTATGCTTTTTCGAGGGCGCAAAACAGAGAAATACATACTTCCGATCCTCGCCATGGAGAACATCGCGGCCATAAGAGGTTCACTTCTGACACCCTTTGGCAGCCCGCAGAATCTATTTCTGTATTCCAACAGCGGAATAGATTTTGGAAGTTTTATTCTTATGATGCTTCCCCTGTGCGCGGGAAGTTTTCTGCTGATAGCCATATTTATATTGTTCATCTACAGAGACATTCTCGGCAGGGACAGAGCAGTCATAACAAGCACGACGGATGTGTGGGAGAAGGATAGAAGAGTTAAGAGAATAGTCTATCTGGTTCTATTTGCTGTCGTCATCGCATCAATCATAACAAGGACACAGTTTTGGCCATATATCACGGCATTTGTGGTTGTGACGCTTCTAATATTTGACAGAAATGTTTTCAGAAGAGTTGACTATGCGCTCCTTGGAACATTTCTGTGTTTTTTCGTTTTCTCGTCAAGTCTTGCATCAAACACGGCTATTGCGGCGTTTTTGTCAGAAACAGTCGCAGGACATGAATACATATGGAGCATAGGCATAAGCCAGATTATATCAAATGTTCCTGCGTCCATAGTGTTATGGCCGTTTACGACAAACCTGAAGGCGCTTATATATGGACTTGACAGCGCGGGACTGGTGACTGTCATTGGCTCGCTTGCGTCAGTCATCAATCTGCGTATCTATACCAGAGAATACCCGGGGCGCGGCAGGGATTTTATGATTGTATTTGAAAAAGTATCACTTGCATTTTTCATTATTGTTGTATTTTTGCAACTTTTGTTGTTATAATGGAGGCGTTTTATGGCGGACAAGATTAAAACAGTGGCGGTGCTTGGCGTCGGAGCGGTTGGAAGCTATATGTTCTGGGGACTTAGCGCAAAGCCTGACGTTAGAGTCTTCGTTATCGCAGAGGGCGAGAGAGCTACAAGACTTAAAACCCAGGGATTGGTCATCAACGACGAGCAGTATTATCCTGCCGTTAAGTCGGCATCTGAGGCCAGAGGCGTTGATCTTTTAATAGTTTCAGTCAAATACACTGCGCTTAGAGAGAGCCTGGACGATATTAAAACCATAGTCGGACCTGACACGATTGTTTTAAGTCTGATTAACGGCGTGGACAGTGAGGACATAATCGCTGAGGCGATAGGCTATGAGAGGATAGTTCATTCGCTTATATTTATCGCCAGCGAAAGACGTGGCAACTGCATAAGATTTGATGCAGAGGCAACCATAGGAGTTGTATACGGCGAGAAGAATTTGAGCACAGGAACATATAAAACAGACAGGCTGTCAGAAATGTTTGAGGGAAGTATGCTGCACACGAGATGTTCTGATGACATCATATCTGAGATATGGGGGAAGTTCAGACTTAACGTTCCCAGCAACCAGATTCAGGCGGTTATAGGCTGTGGATTAGGCGCATATGTTGATAGCGCGCACGCAGCATTTCTCAGACAGAAGATGATTGAAGAGGTTGACGCTGTGGCGGCTAAGCTTGGCATAAGGATTAAAGCTATCGACGAGCTGGCTCTTATCGGCACGAAGGTTAAGAAGCGCGCCAGATACTCAACACTTCAGGACCTGGATAACGGCAGGCATACAGAGGTCGATATGTTCGCAGGAGCTATGGTTAGAATGGGCAGGGAGCTTGGCGTTCCCACTCCATATAACGAATATACATACCATCTGATTAAGGCCATCGAGGAGAAAAATGATGGAAAATTCAATTATGAATAGAGGCGATTATAATGATTAGAGAAGATGCGTATTTACTTGCAAAGGAACTTATTGAAGTTGCAAGGCTTAAGGCTGGCAATGTTTTGGTTGTGGGATGTTCAACCAGCGAGGTCTGCGGTGAGAAGATTGGAACGGCTTCTAAGCCGGAGGTTGCCGAGAACCTGTTTTTGGGCATCAAGCAGGCAGCAGATGAGGCGGGCGTTTACATAGCTGCGCAGTGCTGTGAACATTTGAACAGAGCACTTATCATCGAGGAGGAGCTTGCTGAGAAAAAGGGCTATGACACAGTCAATGTTGTACCGCAGCCCAAGGCCGGCGGCTCACTTGCAACTATGGCATACAAATACGCCAAGCATCCTGTGGCTGTAGAGCACATTAAGGCTGACGCAGGAATTGACATAGGAGATACACTTATAGGAATGCATCTTAGGGATGTGGCAGTTCCTGTGAGACTCTCAACAGACAGACTGGGCGAGGCACATGTTGTCTGCGCGAGAACCAGAGCTAAATACATTGGCGGTGAGAGAGCACATTACGATCCACTGCTGGGATAATTATTTAAGGGGGGAATTACATATGGAGACAATGGACGATTACAAGGATATGCTGGAGGCTTCGTTTAAGAAGTTCAGAGTCGGCGACATAGTGAAGGGAAGGGTAATATCAGTCGATGAGACCAGCGCCATTCTTGATTTTAACTACTATGCTCCCGGCAAAATCTATGCGACGGAGTTTAGCGATAATCCCGCATTTCAGATCTTAGAGGAGATTAAGGTTGGAGATGAGATAACTGCAACTGTCATCAAAACGGATGACGGCGCAGGCAATATTCTGCTCTCCGCAAAGAGCGCCAACCATGAGGTTAACTGGGAGAAGTTTGCAGGCTTTAAGGCTGAAAAAACTCCTGTGAGCGTCAGAATATCAGAGGCAGTGAAGGGCGGAGTGACAGCGTATCTTGAGGGCATCAGAGGTTTTATCCCTGCATCCAAGCTGGATTTATCCTATGTGGAGGATGAGGACCTTAAGTCATATGTTGGCAAGACCGTAGAGGTATTGGTTGTGACTGTCGATGAGGAGAGTGAGAAGCTTATTCTCTCATGCCGCGAGCTTAAGCAGGAGGCTGCGAAGAGGGATTTGGCAGGCCGCGCCGCTAAGCTTCAGATAGGGGCAATATTTACGGGAACAGTCCAGTCGCTTAAGGATTATGGTGCGTTCGTGGATATCGGAGATGGAATGAGCGGTCTGGTACACATTTCCCAGATTCCATATCCCAAGAAACTCACTCATCCTAAATATGCACTTAAGGAGGGCCAGGAGGTCAGAGTCAAGGTGACGAAAGTGGAGAATGGCAAGGTTAGTCTCTCCATGAAGGATTTAGATGATCCGATGAATAAGGACATCGAGGAGACAGTTACAGAGTATATTGACGAAGAGGCACCTGATAACACGATGGCTAAACTGCTAAAGAGTTTGGGGTTTTAAGAGTTATTAATAAGTATAAGACCTACGGCGTTTGCCGTAGGTCTTCTTATATGATTATAGTTTGTTTTTGTTCCTCGCTTATGTATGTGGTTCCTGCCTGAAGGTGTGATAAGAATCTGTGGAGGTTGCCACATCTCAAATCCATGTCAAATATTTCCTCTATGAGAGGCGCCATATTGTCATCATAGAATTCTGATATGATCTTCTTCCCTGAGCTTGGCTTGCTGATAAGAGGGATAGAGGATTTATCTTTTATGGCTGACAAAATGTCTGATGCATCCTTCTTAAAACCTAGTATTCGGACATAGGAAGGGTAGTTATGTTCCTTATACAGCCTGACCGTCTCTGATGAGATATCTAGCATGACATGGCATAAAAACCTGCTCAGTCTGGAAAATGTTATGTTTTTGGGCTGAAGTGTTCTGACAAAATTGTCGTAGCTGTCAGTATTTGCTGTTACTACACACTTAAGCAGATGCCTTGTCAGTTCTTCGGTGCTGTCTGAGCAGGTGTTTAACTCCTCCTCGGCAGAGGAGAACAGTCTGGATGCGTAGATATTAACCAGACAGTCGGGATTCATGATAGCTTCCCTGCTTAATATGTCATAGGCTTCTTCAGGCATCAATTCTGATAGCTGTGACAATTCACCTGCAAACACAGAATTTCTGATAGCTGTTGCCGAGGCAAAACCTTCAGCTTTAACTACAGTGTCCATATGGCTTACACTTTTTCTGCAGATTACAACAGGCTTGATATCTGAGCCAAAATACTTAAGTGCACGCAGATATTCTATGGCTAATAGATTATTGGAGCCGCTTAAAAATGTGGCGTCAGCGCCCATATCCTTAAGCGCCTTCTGTCTGGCAATAGGGAAGGAGCAACCCTGTTTAAGATATGTTCTAAGCGAAGCCTTATATTCTTCAGGTTCCTGTGAAAAAATGTCTGCAGCAGTTTCTAACAATTCCAGATTATCTGTCTCAGCGCCAAATCCTAAATAATCGACAACCCCCAGACTCTTAAGAACGCTGACAGCTCCGAAGGCGAAGAATTCGCTGCTTGCGGTGGCTGCGATGGTCGGAATCATGATTACAAGGTCAGCGCCGCCAAGAAGCGCCTGCCTGGTTCTGGCTTCCTTCGGGATGATCGCCGGTTTTCCGCTCTGAACAAAATCACCGCTCATGATTATGATAATCCTGTCAGCGCCGGTGCGTTTTTTAACTTCTTCAATAATATATTTGTGTCCATTGTGGAACGGATTAAACTCCGCGATTATAGCTGCACATTTCATAGTGATCCTCCATGTTAAAACATTTCTATTATATACTGTAAATAGCAAAAGATAAACAATTTTTTAACAATATGTTTCTATAAAAGTACGTACATTGTATACAAAATGTGTTGTTAAAAATGAAAAGGAATGCTAATATAAGACTAATATCGTTGTTTTGGAGGTAAATTATGAGCTTTATAGAGACAATCAAAGAACGCGCCAGAGTGGCGAACAAAACAATAGTCTTACCTGAGGGAATGACCAGCAGAACATGGGTTGCAGCGGACAAGATTCTCAAGGAGAATATCGCTGAGCTTATTATTCTTGCCACACCTGAGATGGTTGATGAATACAGTCAGAGAGTAGATGTTAGCCGTGCAAGGATTATCGATCCTAACACATCACCTGATCTTCCTAAGTATATCGACGAATTCGTTGAGCTTCGTAAGGCCAAGGGTATGACTCCTGAGGAGGCCAAGAGACTTCTCACTTCAGACTTCATGTATTTTGCATGTATGATGGTTAAATGCGGTGACGCAGACGGCGTTGTGTCAGGTGCCTGCCATTCAAGTGCCAACACACTCAGACCATCACTTCAGATTCTTAAGACTAAGCCGGGCGCTAAGTTAGTATCCGCATTTTTCTTAATGATCGTGCCTAACTGTGAGTACGGTGCTGACGGAACATTTGTATTCTCAGACTGCGGTCTCGAGCAGAACCCTACACCTGAGAAGCTGGCTCACATTGCCATTGATTCAGCTGACACATTCAGACTTCTTGTTCAGCAGGAGCCGCTGGTAGCACTTCTTTCACATTCAACCAAGGGCAGCGCTAAGCACCCTGACGTTGATAAGGTTGTGGAGGCAGTTAAGATTGCACACGAGGTTGCCCCTGATCTCAAGCTCGACGGCGAGCTTCAGACAGACGCAGCTATCGTTCCTGAGGTTGCCATGTATAAGGCTCCGGGTAGCCCTGTTGCAGGTAAGGCCAATGTTTTGGTATTCCCTGACCTCGATGCAGGTAATGTGGGCTATAAGTTAGTTCAGAGACTGGCTAAGGCTGAGGCCTATGGTCCAATCACACAGGGACTTGCAGGTGCTGTCAACGACCTCTCAAGAGGCTGTAATGCGGACGATATCGTGGGTGTTGTGGCCATAACAGCTGTTCAGGCACAAGCTCTTGATGAAGAGAAGAGAGCAATTACCGCAAAAAAGGTAATTTTTTAAAAATCTTTGTTGACAAATAAATATTACTTGATTATAATCTTCTAGGTGTGCGTGGTTTTATCCTGGAAGTAGGAGTAGACTATGCAGATTAATCTTTCGAAGCTGTTCGAACAGGATGGTTCCCATGAGGAATTGTCAGTTGAGCTTGACGCCACGAGCGTTAGGTTTGGCGCAGAGGAGTATGATATTTGTGATAAGTCTCCAGTTGAACTTGTCATTAAGCATACTAAGAACCGCCATATCGATGTCTCCGGTACAGTCTCACTTAAGCTTCGCATGAAGTGTGCGAGATGCTTGGAGGCGGTTGATGAGACATTTGATTTGCAACTGGAGAGTTCGTTTGATGTGAACGGTCAGTCCGAGGAGCTTGAGGAAACGCCATATGTAAGCGGATACAGCCTAGACGTGGATCTGTTGGTTATGGATGAATTATTCGTCAACATGCCAATAAGCGTCCTTTGCAGTGAAGACTGTAAGGGATTATGTCCTAAGTGTGGTATCAACTTAAATCATGGTTCATGTGATTGTGACACCACAGTACTTGATCCCCGTATGGCTAAGATTTTAGATATTTATAACGCTCATAATAAGGAGGTGTAAATCATGTCAATTTGTCCTAAGAATAAAACATCCAAGGCAAGAAGAGATAAGCGTCGTGCTAACTGGAAGATGACTGCTCCTAATCTTGTAAAGTGCCCTAAGTGTGGTGAGCTTATGATGCCTCACAGAGTATGCAAGGCTTGTGGCTCTTATAACAAGAAGGAGATTATTCCTGCTGAATAATGTCGGTAATGAGGGCTTTTCCTGAGGGAAAAGCCTTTTTGCGTTAATAGGAGATAATTATGGTTAGAGTAGCGGTAGATGCCATGGGAGGCGATAACGCTCCAGGCGAGATAGTAAGGGGTGTTGTGGACGCTTTGATAGCGGACACAGATAAGAAGCTTAGCGTTATTTTAGTTGGCCGTGAGGCTGATGTGAAGCGCGAGCTTGAGGCGTGCAAGACTGAGAAGAACAGAAGCACATTTGACGAGAGCAGAATCAGAATTGTGCACGCAGACGATGTGATAGAGACAGGTGATCCGCCTGTTGTGGCCATCAGAAACAAGAAGGAATCATCCATGGTTAAGGCGCTTACCATGGTTAAGGAGGGCGAGGCTGAGGCCTTCGTCTCAAGCGGCAGCACAGGTGCGGTTTTAGTTGGCGGACAGCTGATTGTTGGAAGACTTAAGGGCGTTCAGAGAACACCTCTTGCGCCAATCATTCCAACACTTAACGGCGCAGCACTCTTAATCGACTGCGGTGCCAATGTGGATGCCAAGCCTGAGAACCTTATACAGTATGCCCACATGGGAACTGTGTATATGAAGTACATCATGGGCGTTGAGAACCCAAGAGTAGGCATCTTAAACATCGGTGTCGAGGAGGAGAAGGGCAACGCACTTGTTAAGGCTACATATCCTCTGCTCAAGGAGGAGAAGGGTATCAACTTCATCGGAAGCGTAGAGGCTCAGGGACTGGTAGAGGGAGCTGCAGATGTAATTGTCACAGATGCATTTGCAGGCAATGTCGCTCTTAAGATGTATGAGGCCACAGGTAAGGCTCTTTTAAAGCTCATGAAGGATGGCTTTAAGTCAAATGTGGGCTCGAAGCTTGGAGCTGCGCTTGCGCTTCCATCACTCAAGGGCAAGCTCAAGAAGTTTGACGCCTCACAGTATGGCGGCGCTCCTATGCTTGGACTTAAGGGTCTTGTGGTTAAGAGCCACGGAAGTGCGAAGGCGAAGGAAATCAGAAACACTCTCATGCAGTGCATAGATTTCTCAGAGCAGAATATTCCTGAGAAGATTTCAGGCGCAATTAGCTGACGCGGAGGTGCGTATGGAGTTTGAGAAGCTTAAGAATATAATCGCGAAGCGTTTTAATGTGGATGTATCATCCATAACAAGGGATACACAGTTTATCTCTGATTTGGGGGCGGACAGTTTACAGATGCTTCAGCTAAACATTGACATATGTAAGGAGTTTGATATCGAGCTTGACAGCAGTGTCAACAGCGAGATACTGACTGTTGCTGACGCATATAACGCCGTAATGGCATTACTTGTATAACCAGGGGGCTTAGGCCCCCTATTAGGGTTTATTAATAGGGGAATAGCTATGTTTACATGTACTGAGCTTGAAAAAGCGATAGGTTACACATTTAAGGACAAGAATCTGTTGGAACTCGCGCTCACACACACATCATTTGCAAATGAGAATCACAACGATAAGTCATTTCACAATGAGAGGATAGAGTTTTTGGGAGACGCCGTTTTGGAGCTTATCTCCAGCGAGTATTTTTACAACAATATGCCCGGACAGAGCGAGGGAGAGATGACGAAGGCGAGAGCCAGCATGGTATGCGAGCCCACGCTTGCTTTCTGTGCCAGAGAGATTGGTCTGGACAGATTCATACGTCTCGGCAAGGGCGAGGAGCTCACAGGCGGAAGAAACCGCGACAGCATAGTTTCCGACGCATTTGAGTCACTGATTGGCGCAATATATCTGGACAGTGGTTTTTCGGCCGCAAAAGAATTTGTCTTAAGCTATGTCTTAAACGACATTGAGCATAAGAGGTATTTTTACGACAGCAAAACCATTTTGCAGGAATACATACAGGATAAGCATGTGGAGAATTTCTCCTATGAACTATTAGAGGAGAGCGGCCCGGACCACGATAAGCGCTTTACAATCGGCGTGATTATTGACGGCAAGCTCTTAGGCAGAGGCACCGGCAGAACGAAGAAGGCTGCCCAGCAGATGGCTGCCTACAAGACTCTCAAGAAGTTAAATATTACAGGCAACGGGGAAGAATAAATGTTTCTTAAAAGTATAGAGGTGCAGGGGTTTAAATCCTTTGCAAACAAGCTTAATTTTGAATTTCATAACGGCGTTACCTGTATAGTCGGACCTAACGGCTCCGGCAAGAGTAATGTCGCAGACGCGGTGAGGTGGGTTCTCGGAGAGCAGAGCGCGAAGCAGCTTCGTGGCGCTAATATGCAGGATGTAATCTTCTCCGGCACAGAGCTTAGAAAACCTCAGGGCTACGCCTACGTCTCAATCACTCTTGACAATGCTGACCGCCAGCTCCCAATCGACTACGAGGAGGTCACGGTAAGCAGAAGAGTCTACCGCTCAGGCGAGAGCGAATATAAGATTAACGGCGTTATTTCGAGACTTCGCGATATTCAGGAGCTCTTCTACGACACAGGTATAGGCAAGGAGGGCTACTCCATCATCGGTCAGGGTCAGATTGACAAGATCTTAAGCAACAAGCCCGACGAGAGACGTGAGCTGTTTGACGAGGCCGTTGGTATCGTCAAGTTTAAGAGAAGAAAGAAGGAAACTCTCAAAAAGCTCGAGAGCGAGCACGCAAACCTTGTGAGAGTTACCGACATATTGTACGAGCTTGAGAAGCAGGTTGGACCGCTTGGAAGACAGGCGGAGAACGCCAAGAAGTATTTAAACCTTAGAGACGAACTTAAGAAGGTGGACAGACAGCTGTTTACCCTGGATTATGATGCCTCAAACAGGGAGTTGGAGGAGAATCAGAAGAACACAGAGATCGTCACAGGCCACCTTCAGGATGTGGACGCAGAGCAGGTTCAGCTTGAGACACAGTATCAGGAGGTCAACACCAAGGTCAGGGAGTATGACACTTCCATCGAGGAGGGCAACGCGAGATTCAACGAGCTGTCCGTAAGCCTTCAGGACAAGGAGGGCAGGATTGCCGTCCTTAGGGAGCAGATAAATACAGAGAACACCAACGAGCAGCATTTGAACGAGAGACTTAGCGCTTCTAATGAGGAGGAGAATAAATACCTCCAGGAGCAGAAGAATCTCCAGAATGATAAGGTTGCAAATGCTGAGCGCGAGCGCACGCTTGCCAACGAGGAGTACGGCGCCACCAACACACTTGCGGCACTTGACATAAGAATCGCCAGACATCAGAAGAGCGTTGAGGAGAGCAAGAATAAGCTTATAAACCTCATGAACGAAAAGACAGGCGAGACCAGTAAGTTAAGCCACTATGAGACACTTGAGCAGCAGCTTCTCTTAAGACGCGGTGAGATTTCCTCCAGAATAATCAAGCTTAAGAGCGAGAAGGAAGACTTAGACACCGAGCAGGATAGCTTAAAGAGCAACCAGAAGGAGCTCGCAGAGACTGTCAGCGTCAGAAGAAAGAATTATACTTCTGTTGTGAACGACAGAAGGGATGCACAGACTAAGTATCAGTCTCTCTTAAATGATGCCCAGAAGTACGAGCAGGAGTATAAGATATCCTCTTCCAGGGCTGAACAGCTTAGAAACCTCGAGGAGAGGTATGAGGGATTTGGCAACAGCGTCAAGCGAGTCATGGACTATGCGGGTAAGAATGGCCGCGGCATCGAGGGCGTTGTAAGCAATCTTATCAAGGTCGACAAAAAATACGAGACAGCCATAGAGATAGCTCTTGGCGGCGCGATACAGAATATCGTCACCATCTCAACGGATGTGGCCAAGAAGATGATTGCATACCTTAAGGAGAATAAGTTCGGAAGAGCAACATTTCTACCTCTGGATGCATATAAGGATGCCACAGTGTTTGCCCAGAAGGAGGCCCTTAAGTCGAAGGGCGTCATAGGCATAGCCAACACTTTGGTGACCAACGATAAGAAGTATGACAACCTGATATCACATCTCCTCGGAAGAACTCTTGTGGTTGACAATATCGATAACGCCACGGCGATTGCGAAGGCGAACAGATATCAGATCAGAATTGTGACCCTTGAGGGCGATCTGTTAAGCCCTGGCGGTTCACTCACAGGTGGTACATTTAAGAATACCAGCAACCTCCTTGGCAGAAAGAACGAGATAGAGGAGCTTGAAAAAACTGCAGCATCTGCTTCTAAGAACCTTAAGGAGACGGTTGCAGCAAGAGACAAGATTAAGAATAAGTTGGACAGCTTGGAGGCACAGGAGAAGGAGGTCTCTGACGATCTTCAGAAGCTTTTGCTAGACAAGACTGCCATAGATATGCGCCTTAGCGCGGTGTCTGACAAGCTTGACAAGGTTATGGTCGAACTGGCGGATGCCACAGGCGAGAGCGCCTCTCTAGAGGGCGAGCTTGGCAAACTTCGCTCACAGAAGGAGCAGGTTTACTCAAGCCTTGCAAACATTGAGAACGAAAACAGCGATTACGACAAGAATATCTCTGAGGACGAGAGAAAGCTTCAGGAGGAGAAGAACAGCCGCGAGGAGTTAAATGCGAGCCTGACCTCCGTCAGAATCGAGCTCTCCAAGCTTAAGCAGAAGAAGGATTTCGCCGTTGAAAACGAGCAGCGTGTCGCTGACGAGCTCGAAAGAATTCGCGCTGAGAAGAGAACCCTTACAGAGAGACTTGGTAAGACCGGCGCCTCAATCGACAGCATTAACGCTCAGATTAACGACTTAAATGCTGAGCGCGATAAGGAAATGATTGAGAAGGACGAGGTGGCTTTAAGGGTTAAACAGGCAACATTTGACAAGTCACAGATCATGGCTGACCAGACTGAATTCTTCGCTAAGCAGAAGGATATCTCTGAGAGAAAGAAGGATTTGGAGGTCGAGCTTTTAAGACTTCAGAACAGACATGAGAAGCTAGAGGAGCATCTCGAGGAGAGAGTCAACTACTTCTGGATAGAGTATGAGATGAGCCCCACGGAGGCGGTTGTCCCTGAGGAGGAGATTACGGCCTCAGCCACAGAGCTTAAGAAGACGGTCACATCTCTTAAGGGAAGCATCAAGGCTCTCGGCAGTGTCAATGTCAACGCCATCGAGGAGTACAAGGAGGTCTCTGAGAGATACGAATTCATGAAGACCCAGTACGAGGACCTCACGAAGGCGGAGAAGACGCTCCACGGCATCATAGATGAGCTCGATGAGGGCATGCGCAGGCAGTTTAACGAGCAGTTTGCGAGAATCCAGGTTGAGTTTGACAAGGTTTTTGCAGAGTTGTTTGGCGGCGGCCACGGTAAGCTGGAGTTGGTTGAGGACGAGGACGTCATAGAGGCGGGCATCAGAATCATCTCACAGCCTCCGGGCAAGAAGCTTCAGAACATGATGCAGCTCTCAGGTGGCGAGAAGGCGCTCACCGCGATTGCGCTTCTGTTTGCAATCCAGAACCTTAAGCCTTCACCGTTCTGTCTGCTTGACGAGATTGAGGCGGCGCTTGACGATTCCAACGTCAGCCGTTTTGCAGGATATCTTCACAAGCTCACAGAGCACACACAGTTCATTCTTATCTCTCACAGAAGAGGTACCATGATTATGGCCGACAGACTCTACGGTATAACCATGCAGGAGAAGGGCGTTTCAACACTTGTAAGCGTTAATCTTATAGAGAGTGAGCTGGATAACTAATTATTTGGAGTAAATATGGCAGACAAAAAACAGGGTTTTTTAAAAAGATTATTTGAAGGAATGGCCAAGACCAGAAACAGTTTGGTCTCAAAACTGGACAATCTGTTTAGCGGCGGCGCAATCGACGACGACTTCTATGAGGAGTTGGAGGAGATACTTATCACAGCCGACATTGGCGTCAGGACCACCAACGACATCATAGAGGAACTTCAGGAGAAGGTTAAGGAGGATAAGATTAAGGATCCTGCCATGGTTAAGGACCTTCTCATGAACAGCATCAAGGAGAAGATGGATTTAGGCGAAAATGCCTATGATTTCGAGGAGAAGAAGTCTGTTCTCCTGGTTATCGGCGTTAACGGCGTGGGTAAGACCACATCCATCGGCAAGCTTGCAGGTCAGCTTAAGGCCAAGGGCAAGAGCGTTACTCTTGCGGCAGCTGACACCTTCAGAGCGGGAGCTATCGAGCAGCTTCAGACATGGGCAGAGCGCTCAGGCGCCAACATTATCGCGCATCAGGAGAACTCTGATCCGGCGGCCGTTATATACGACGCGGTGGCTTCCGCCAAGTCAAGGAATACGGACGTCTTAATCTGTGACACCGCTGGACGACTTCACAACAAGAAGAACCTCATGGAGGAGCTTAAGAAGATCAACAGAATCATCGACAAGGACTATCCTGAGGCGTTTCGCGAGACATTTATCGTGCTTGACGGCACAACGGGCCAGAATGCCCTAAGCCAGGCCAGAGAGTTCATGGATGTTGCTCAGATTACAGGTATAATTCTCACGAAAATGGACGGTACAGCCAAGGGCGGTATCGCCGTGGCTATTCAGTCAGAGCTTGGAATCCCTGTAAAATACATAGGTGTGGGCGAGCAGATTGACGACCTTCAGAAGTTTGATGCAAAGTCCTATGTCGACGCGCTCTTCACAGAGGTTACCTTCGAGGAAGAGGTGGAGATTACAGAGCCCGTCGCAGAGCCTGCTATGGAGCCTGCTATGGAGCCAGCAGATACACCTGCAGAGGTTACTCAGACCACAGAGCCGGTTGCCACAGCAACTACAGAGCCTTCAGAGAGCGCAGAGCTTGTTGATCCTAAGGCAATGTTTGACGTATTCTCTTCTGAATTCTTCAGAAAGGATACAACCTGGGATCTTCTCACAGAGGTATTTGTTGACGAGGCGACATTTGATATTAAGACATTTGACTTTGACAAATATAGTTTATAATACAGGAGGCATATAAATGGACAACAGTTATTTGACGCTGGATAAGTTTGAGGAGGCCACCGAGATAGTTTCTAAGGTTGCTGTTCAGACTAAGCTTGTATACAGCGATTATTTCAGCGCACAGACAGGCAACAAGGTATTCTTAAAGCCTGAGAATATGCAGCACACAGGAGCTTACAAGCTTCGAGGAGCATATTACAAGATCAGCACACTTAGCGATGAGGAGAGAGCCAAGGGATTAATCACCGCTAGCGCAGGAAACCACGCTCAGGGTGTTGCCTATGCCGCTAAGGCATACGGCTGCAGGGCAGTGATTGTCATGCCCACATCAACACCTCTCATCAAGGTTAACCGCACGAAGTCATACGGCGCTGAGGTTGTGCTCTACGGAGATGTCTACGACGAGGCATGTGAGTACGCCTATAAGCTCGCTGAGGAGCAGGGTCTCACATTTGTACATCCCTTCAACGATTTGGACGTGGCATGCGGACAGGGAACGATCGCCATGGAGATTATTAAGGAGCTCCCGACGGTTGACTACATTCTCGTGCCAATCGGCGGCGGCGGACTGGCAACAGGCGTGTCAACACTTGCCAAGCAGCTCAATCCCAAGATCAAGGTTATCGGCGTCGAGCCTGAAAATGCAGCCTGCATGAAGGCGTCACTTGAGGCCGGAAGCGTTGTCACACTTCCAAGCGTTTCAACAATAGCAGACGGCACAGCTGTCAAGACTCCGGGCGACAAGATATTCCCTTATATCCAGGAGAATATTGACGATATCATCACAGTTCCTGATGAGGAGCTTATCGTTTGCTTCCTCGACATGATCGAGAACCACAAGATGGTAGTTGAAAACTCCGGCCTTCTCACAGTTGCAGCTCTTAAGCACCTGAATGTGAAGGGCAAGAAGGTCGTATCAATTCTCTCAGGCGGAAATATGGATGTCATCACCATGAGCTCTGTTGTTCAGAACGGTCTCATCCAGAGAGACAGAATCTTCACAGTCTCAGTTCTTCTTCCTGATAAGCCAGGACAGCTGGTTAAGGTTGCAAGCGTTGTGGCTGAGAACAATGGTAATGTCATCCGTCTCGAGCACAACCAGTTCGTTTCAATCAACAGAAATGCGGCAGTTGAGCTCAGAATCACCATGGAGGCCTTCGGCACAGAGCACAAGGCCCAGATCATCAAGGCTCTCGAGGAGGGCGGTTTCAAGCCGAAGCTGGTTAGACCTTTAATGTAATGTCCTAAGGGGAACCGCGAAGCGGGGGAACCTTGGGACCTACGCAAATGCCATTGCCGAAGGCAATTATAAATGGCATTTGCTGCCATAACGCAAAAAATATCGCGTCTGTCAAGAAAAAACACTTGACAGACGTTTTGTTTTGTACTATTATGCTTGAGGTTGTGATATGTCAAGAGATTTTGCTTGACGCATTTGGGCGGTGAACATATGGAAAAGTTTGTAGAACAGACACTTTTATATGATTTCTATGGTGAGCTGCTCACGCAGCACCAGAAGGCGATTTACGAGGAGGCTGTGTTTGAGGACATGGGCTATTCGGAGATTGCGCAGGAGCACGGGATATCCAGACAGGGCGTTTACGATCTGATCAAGAGATGTAACGCGATACTTGAGGATTACGAGGATAAGCTCCATCTGGTTGAGAAGTTTTTGAAGACACGTGGCGATGTCACAAGGATGCGGGAGCTTGCAAGGAAGTTTAAGTCAGAGCATGACGAGGCGACTCTCGACGAGATGATTGGCATTGCAGATGATATATTAGCGAACAGCTAGAAGGGGCAATATGGCATTTGAGAGCTTAACCGAAAAACTTCAGAATGTTTTTAAGGGACTGCGAAGCAAGGGCCGTCTTACCGAGGAAGATGTTAAGGCTGCTCTTAAGGAAGTTAAGATGGCTCTGTTAGAGGCCGACGTTAACTTTAAGGTAGTTAAGCAGTTTATAGGTTCTATTCAGGAGAGAGCAGTTGGAACACAGGTTTTAAACGGACTTAATCCCGGACAGACCGTAATCAAGATTGTTCACGAAGAGATGATCAAGCTCATGGGTGAGACCACCACAGAGCTTAAGCTTAGACCGTCCAACGAGATATCCGTCATCATGATGATGGGTCTTCAGGGTGCTGGTAAGACAACAACAGTTGCGAAGATTGCCGGCAAACTCAAGGCGCAGGGAAGAAAACCGCTTCTTGTAGCCTGCGATATCTACAGACCTGCAGCTATCAGGCAGTTGGAGATTAACGGCGAGAAGCAGGGAGTTCCGGTTTTCTCCATGGGAACCGAGCACGCGCCTGTCGACATAGTTAAGGCAGCACTTAATAAGGCTAAGGCAGAAAACTACAACGTAGTTTTAATCGATACAGCAGGTCGACTCCACATTGACGAGGCCATGATGGAGGAGCTGGTAGCAATCAAGGAGAATGTAACTCTTGACGAGTGTCTCCTCGTAATCGACGCCATGACTGGTCAGGACGCGGTAAATGTTGCGAAGGTCTTCGACGAGAAGATTGGCATCGACGGAGTAGTCATCACCAAGATGGACGGCGACACCCGAGGCGGTGCAGCGCTCTCTGTAAGAGCGGTCACAGGCAAACCTATTCTCTATGTAGGTATGGGCGAGAAGCTCTCAGACCTCGAGCAGTTCTATCCGGACAGAATGGCCGGAAGAATCCTCGGCATGGGAGATGTGTTAACCCTTATCGATAAGGCACAGGCGGCAATCGACGAAGATAAGGCAAGAGAGATGGAGCAGAAGCTTCGCAAATCTCAGTTTGACTTTAACGATTACTTAGACTACATGGGCCAGATGAAGAACATGGGCGGTCTCGGAGAGATACTTAAGCATCTGCCGGGCATGGGAAGCAAGATGGCTATCCCTGAGATTGACGACAAGCAGATAGCAAGAGTTGAGGCCATAATACTGTCCATGACCAAGAAGGAGAGGTCAAACCCTGACATACTCAATCCTTCGCGCAAGAACAGAATTGCCAGAGGCGCAGGCGTTGACATCAGCGAAGTGAACAAGCTCATCAAGGGCTTCGAGCAGAGCAGAAAGATGATGAAGCAGCTGCCGGGAATGATGGGCGGCATGGGCAAGCGCGGGAAGTTCAAGCTTCCATTTTAATCAGAGTTAAACGCATAGACGTTTACATATAATAATATTATTTTCTAAATCCAGGAGGAAAACAAAATGGTAAAGTTAAGATTAAAGAGAATGGGTCAGAAGAAGGCACCTTTTTATAGAATAGTTGCTGCTGATCAGAGAGCACCTAGAGACGGTCGTTTCATCGAGGAGATCGGCTACTATGATCCTACTAAGGATCCAAGCGTAATCAAGTTCGACGAGGAGAAGGCTAAGAAGTGGTTAGGCGCAGGCGCACAGCCTACAGAGACTGTTGCTAAGCTTCTTAAGGTTGCTGGTATCGAGAAGTAATTTATCGCTAGGTTACCCAGGGGCTGTTTTAAACAGCAGATTTGGAGGTTAATTGATGAAAGAATTAATAGAGGTGATTGCAAAATCACTGGTTGATTCTCCGGACGAGGTAGTTGTAACACAGACAGAGGAGGCTGATGAGATCATCATCGAGCTTCATGTTGCATCTTCTGACATGGGTAAGGTTATCGGTAAGCAGGGAAGAATTGCCAAGGCAATCAGATGCGTACTTAAGGCCGCAACTGTTAATGAAAAGAAGAAGGTTACACTGGAGATTCAGTAACTTTAATTAATGGAGGCTGTAGTAGTTACAGCCTCTTATTTTTGAGGTATGGCATGACAGATTTAAAGGATTATTTCAGAATAGGAGTTATCACAAGTCCCCACGGAGTTCACGGCGAAGTCAATGTTTTTCCTACAACTGACGACGTGAAGCGCTTTTCTGCGCTTAAGGAGGTCCTGATGGTTGGGCCCAGGGACGAGAGAGTTCTCCATGTCGAGGGCGTCAAATATTTCAAAAACATGGTTATTCTCAAGTTTAAGGAGTTTACGACCATGAACGAGACAGAGCTTCTTCGCCAGCGCGATCTGTATGTGGACAGAGCTCACGCGGTTAAGCTTGAGGAGGGAGAATATTTCATAAGCGACATCATAGGCTTAAATGTTGTGACTGACGAGGGAGCAGACCTTGGCGTCATCACAGATGTCTTACAGACCGGAGCCAACGATGTGTATGCCGTGAAGATGAAAAACGGCAGGGAGGTTCTGCTTCCTGTAATTGACGAATGTATTCTGGACATTTCCCTTGAAGAAAAGAAGGTTTTAGTCCATGTCATGAAGGGATTACTGGAGGACTGATATGAAGTTTCATGTTATGACACTTTTTCCTGACATGATCAGGGAGGGACTTGACAACAGCATAACAGGAAGAGCTATCGAGAAGGGGCTTATCGACGTGGAGACTGTCGATATCAGGGATTACAGCCACTCCAAAACCAGAAGGGTTGACGACTATCCATACGGCGGGGGCGCGGGCATGGTCATGCAGGCGGGACCTGTAGTGGAGTGTTTTGAGGACCTTAAGAAGAGGATTCCAGGCGACTGCCCTGTCATATACATGACGCCTCAGGGAAGGGTGTTTAACCAGAAGATTGCCGAGGAGTTAGCGCAGTACGAGGATGTTGTGTTCCTTTGCGGGCACTACGAGGGAATCGATGAGAGAGCGCTTGAGCTTATCGTCACGGACAATATTTCCATAGGGGATTTTGTGCTCACAGGCGGAGAGCTTCCGGCCATGATGATGATTGACTGCATAAGCAGGCTGGTGCCGGGGGTTTTGAATAACGACAGCTCCGCAGAGATTGAGAGTTTTCACGACAATCTCTTAGAGTATCCACAGTACACAAGACCTGAGGAATTCAGAGGGATGAAGGTTCCTGAGGTGCTTCTGTCAGGCCATCACGCAAACATCGAGAGATGGAGAAGAGAGCAGTCCATAGAGCGAACTCTTAAGTCGAGACCAGATCTTTTGGAGAATGCCAATCTCGACAAGAAGGATATTGAATATCTGCAAAACATAAGGGATAAATATTGATAAAAAACACTTGCAATTTTAAAATATATATGATATTGTACTATGGTTGCATGCTATGTTTAGCTTGTGATAATAATTTGCAATGTTCCGCTGTTACGAAAGGTATGCTTCGGCTAGTATTAAGAACATTGGACTGGAGGACGAGTGATGAACGATATCATCAAGAAGATTGAGGCTGAGCAGCTTAAGGCTAACGTAGACAGCTTCAGAGTAGGCGATACTGTTAAGGTATACGCTAGAATCAAAGAGGGAGAGAAGGAGAGAATCCAGATCTTCGAGGGTACTGTTACTAAGAGACAGAACGGTGGCATCCGTGAGACATTCACAGTTCGCAAGAACTCTAACGGTGTTGGCGTTGAGAGAACATGGCCTTTACATTCTCCAGCTGTAGAGAGAATTGAGGTTGTACGTGCCGGTAAGGTTCGTCGTGCTAAGCTCTTCTATCTCAGAGAGAGAACAGGCAAGAGTGCTAAGGTAAAGGAATTAGTAAAATAATTCTTCACTCGAAGGACAGCCTTTGGCTGTCCTTTTTATGTATCAGGGGGTTATATGAAGAAATTCACGCTTTTTCATTTTTTGATGGCTGGTTCAGTAGTTTTACAGACTGTTTTAGGTCTGTTTTTGACATGTTTAGGTATCTACGGAGAGGCAGAGCTCTACACGCAGATTGACTGTTTCTTCCTGCATTTCATGTTTGTTCCAGGGGTGGTTTTGCTCTTATCCCTGCTGCATTTTCTTGTGTTTAAGAAGTACGAGAAGACGTATGAATTCCCTAAGACCGGCGCGTTTATGGCGCTTTGCGTGTGTTTTACAGGTCAGATCCTCGTGATATTATATGATCTTGTGCCCACAACATGGCCGGCAATGCTGTTTTGGTATATTCTGGCATCTGTTGTGACAGCGGCTGTGGTTTTTGGCCTTAATATGATGTTTGTTCTGGGCTTTATGGCACTCGAAAAAACCAACGAGCAGGCAAAATAGACTTGTAATTTTTTAGTATAACTGATACTATATAAATGCTGTAATTCTATAAATAAGGGTTTGGATCATGAAGAGATTAATCGAGAATGATTTTAATGATCAGTTATCCTTTATAATAATAACAATATCGAAGCTGGCGCTTGTGAGCGTTGTGGCGATATACTGCTGGTATTATTTTGGCGCGACAACAACTAACAGGGGAAGTTCCATGAAGGAAACCCTAAGCGATCAGGACATAGTGCTTATTGACAAGCTTTCCTACAGTCTGTTTGAGCCGGACCGTTTTGATGTCATAGCATTTTCAAGAAGCGATGACACCACGGGAATCAAGAGAATCGTGGGGCTTCCGGGAGAGACCGTGACAATCATTGACGGAGTGATTATGATTGACGGGCAGCAGGTTAGCTGTGACTATATCGGGGCGATATCAACACCGGGAATAGCACAGAGCCCTGTGGTGGTGCCTGAGGGGTCTTATTTTGTGTTGAGCGATAACCCTAGCTTTGGCGAGGACAGCAGATACACGGACTTCGGTTTTGTTGACGGGGAGACGATCATCGGCAAGGTATGGTTTTGTATCTATCCAATTCCAGACCTGGGAATAGTAAGATAATATTTGGATGTAATTAATATATGAGTGATAAGATAACCAATATCAACTGGTATCCCGGACATATGGCGAAGGCCAGACGGGAGATGCAGTCTGATGTCAAGCTCGTGGATATGGTGGTGGAGCTTCTTGATGCGAGAGCGCCGCTTAGTAGCCGCAATCCCGAGATTGATAAAATAGCAGGAAACAAGTTCAGATTAGTGCTTTTAAACAAGGCGGATCTTGCTGATGAAGCCACAAACAGAGCCTGGATATCCTATTTTGAAGCGCAGGGCATAACATGTATCGCCCTTGATTCAAGAAAAAGCTCAGTCAAGAAACCTGTAGTTAATGCCATAATGAAGGTTGCCGCGGCTAAGTTTGAGAGGGACAGGGCGAAGGGAATTCTAAACCGACCCGTGAGGGTTATGGTCTGCGGTATCCCCAATGTGGGCAAGTCGACGCTTATCAATTCTGTCGCTGGAAGGGCGAGCACTAAGACCGGCAACAAGCCCGGAGTCACGAAGGCTAATCAGTGGATTAAGCTTAATAAGCAGGTGGAACTGCTTGACACGCCTGGACTATTGTGGCCGAAGTTTGAGGACCCAAGCGTTGGAATTCACCTCGCATTTCTGGGCTCGATTAACGACGATATTTTGGAAAAGCGAGAGCTTGCCATGCTGTTGATCGACGAGCTGTGCGCTATGGACAGGGCACTTGTGGCCGAGAGATATAATATTTCCTGCGAGGGAAGCGGGGCGGATATCCTGGAAGATATCGCGAAGGCCCGTTTAGTCCTTAAAAAGGGCGGAGAGCCTGACTATGACAGGACGGCTCTTATAGTAATAGACGATTTTAGAAACTGTAGAATGGGGAGGATCTCTCTTGAGAGACCTGCCAAATAAGGGGCGAAGATGGAAGAAGATTTATTGTTTGACAGGATTATGGTTGTCAGTCCTAACGAGGAGCACAAGAAGACATCTAAGTTTGACATTATATGGCTGTGTCTTTATGCAGTATGTATCTGTCTGTTGTGCATTTTAGTGGTACATTTCTGTGTTCAGAGAACTATCGTTGACGGCAGTTCCATGGAGACTACTCTTCAGGACGGCGACAACGCGTTGGTTAACAAGCTCAGCTACACATTTGCCGGACCTAAGAGGTTTGACGTTGTGGTGTTTGACTACGATAAGACTTCGGGAAGCCACTACATCAAGCGCATCATCGGTCTTCCGGGCGAGACTGTACAGATTATCGACGGCTATGTCTATATCGACGGCGAGAAGCTTACAGAGGATGTTTACGGCAAGGATGTCATGACATACGCAGGTATCGCAGCTGAAGCTATAACCCTTGGCGAAGGCGAATATTTCGTGCTTGGCGACAACCGCAACGAGAGCTCAGACAGCCGCTATGCGGACGTTGGAGTTGTCCATAAGGAGCAGATTATCGGCAAAGCATGGCTTAGAATCCTGCCATTTAGCAGTTTCGGCACTATCAAGTAGGTAGAATATGAAGAGCAGTGAACTTAAGGCTATTCTGGAGGCTACTGATGTAGCCGCACTCCCCGAGGTTATCAAAACCTACAGGGGCGAGGAGACCAAAACCATACAGAATCTTCTGGATAAATACCAGAAAGTTTATGACAAATACGAGGCGGAGCTATTAAGACTTAAGCTTATGCGAAGCTACGAGGATAAGTATCCCGAGGAGTTTTACATAGGCGGAGTGGACGAGGCAGGCCGTGGACCATATGCGGGCCCGGTTGTAGCCGCCTGCGTCATACTTCCTAGAGACTGTGATATTCTATATCTTAACGACTCGAAGAAGCTCTCAGAGGCCAGAAGAGAAGAGTTATACGACGTTATCATGGAGAAGGCGATTAGCGTTGGCGTTGGAATTGTCGGCAACGAGGTGATTGACGATGTCAACATTTTACAGGCTGATTATATCGCTATCCGCGAGGCTATATCCAAACTTAGCGTTAAGCCCGATGTCTTGTTAAATGATGCGCTTATTATTCCTGGAGTTGAGATACCACAGGTAAGCATTGTCCACGGAGATGCAAAGAGTGTTTCCATAGCGGCGGCAAGCGTGATCGCGAAGGTCACCAGGGACAGGCTCATGTATATGTATGACGAGCTCTATCCGGAGTACGGTTTTGCTAAGAATAAGGGCTACGGCACCAGGGACCACGAGCAGGCCATAACAGAGCACGGAATATGTCCTATTCACAGGAAGTCGTTTCTATCTAAGTTTGGAGTTTAGATGGAAGAAAATAACAGAGCTAAGGGCAGTCGTTACGAGGATCGTGCGGCTGCTTTTTTGGAAGGTATCGGCATGACGATACTTGAGAGAAACTACAGATGCAAGGTTGGGGAGATTGATATTATCGCAAGGGATGACAAAACCATGTGTTTTGTGGAGGTCAAATTCAGAAATTCCCTTAAGAGCGGTTTCCCGGCTGAAGCGGTGGGAGTCAGAAAACAACAGCGCATCCTAAGAACTGCCCAGTGGTATATGAAGGAACACCATTTGTGGGGAGGTTCGTACAGATTCGATGTTGTAAGCGTCTTAAATGGGGATATAACCCATATTAAGAACGCATTTGGAAGTTTTTAGGGGGCTAAATGGAGATTGTCTGGAACAAGAAGAATTATGAGAGCACACTGACGCGTGAGAAAAACGGCGTTGTCTGGCTGGAGTTTAAGAGGTTTTGTGAGAAGGGGTTTCCGCTTCTTCACGCCTACAGCACAAGGCTTGGCGGTGTGAGCTCTGGCGTAGTTGGAAGCATGAACCTTAGAAACTGCGAATACGACAGCAGGGAAAACTACGAAAAGAACATGCATCTGTTTTTTGACGCTGTCGGGTTCACATTTGACAATATTGTTGCAAGCCACCAGACTCACACGAATAATGTGCACGTTGTGAGAAGAGGGGATGTCCCCACAGGAACACTGTTTGGCAGGGAGTTTCAGGATATCGACGGTTTGGTGACAAACCTTAGACATGTCCCGTTGGTCTGTTCGTTTGCAGACTGCATTCCCCTGTACTTCTATGCAGGCGATGTAAATGCCATAGGAATTAGCCACGGCGGCTGGAGAGGGTGTGTAAGCGATATTGCAGGGGAAACTGTGAGAGCGCTGGTAAGAGAGTACGGCGCGGATGTGAAAAACATTTACGCAGGTATTGGGCCGGGGATTTGTCAGGACTGCTACGAGGTCAGCACGGATGTTTACGAGAAGTTTGCAGAGGAGCTAGGCAAGGAGGAGTTAGGCAGAGTGTTTAGAGATGGCAGAGAAGGGCACTTTCAGCTAGATCTGTGGGAGGCTAACAGGATCTTCATGCTTAGGGCAGGGATACCTGAGGGCAACATAACCGTCACGGATATCTGCACGAGATGCAACAGCGATAAGCTGTTTTCTCACAGGGTGAAGGGCTTTAAGCGCGGCAACCAGATAGGAGTAATGGAACTTATATAAATCAAGGAGCAGCCTCGGCTGCTCCTTATTGTTTGATTATTCTTCAATCTCTAAGCCATCGTTGTACTGCGCGATAAGCTTCTGAATTCTGATGGTTGGATCAATTACAGATGCGACTGACTGATCGTGGTTTAGGGTGTTGATGATAGCTGCGAGGAACTTGCTCATGTTGGCCTCGATGTACCACGGCTTGGTGAACAGCTCTGCAGGTCTGTAGTTTAGGTTGGTTGTGATAACGTAGTCGAAGATGCCCTTGTCGTGGTATTCGTCGAAGCTGTCAAAACCGTTGGTGAACAGACCGAAGGTGCAGCAGATGATAACTCTCTGTGCGCCGCGCTCCTTGAGCTCTCTGGCGGTGTCAAGCATGCTCTCGCCTGAAGAAATCATGTCGTCGATGATGATGACAGTCTTGCCCTCAACGCTTGAGCCTAAGAACTCGTGGGCAACGATAGGGTTTCTGCCGTTCTCAACCTTAGAGTAGTCACGTCTCTTATAGAACATGCCCATGTCAACTCCTAAGTTGTTGGCAAAGTATACACTTCTTCCCATGGCGCCCTCGTCAGGAGAGATGACCATAAGGTGCTCCTTATCAATCTGCAGGTTCTTCTCGCGAGAGAGGAGAGCCTTCATAAACTGATATGGCGGCTGGAAGTTGTCGAAGCCGTTAAGCGGAATAGCGTTGGAAACACGTGGGTCGTGAGCATCAAATGTTATGATGTTGTTGACGCCCATCTGTGTGAGCTCCTCAAGCGCCATAGCGCAGTCTAAGGACTCACGCTTGTTTCTCTTGTGCTGGCGGCTCTCATAGAGGAACGGAAGTATTACGGTTACACGCTTGGCAGGTCCGATGGAGGTTGAAATCATACGCTTAAGGTCAGCGTAGTGGTCATCCGGGGACATGTGGTTTGTGTGTCCGCAAACATTGTATGTAAGACTGTAATTCGTAACGTCGCCGATAATAAAAATATCAGCACCTCTTGCAGATTCGTGAAGAACGCCCTTGGCCTCGCCTGAGCCAAATCTTGGACAGCTGGTCTTCATTATGTAGGAATCGCGGTCATATCCGCGAAGCTGAAGAGAAATCTCCTTGTTTTCAAGTGCCTCTGCGTCATTCTGACGAAACTGCACGATGTATTTGTCGACTTCCTCAGCCAACTGTTTAGCACCCTCAAGAGCAATAATCTTAAGTGGGCCAACAGGAATTACATTGTCAAATGTAAATTCATTAGACATTACGATACCTCGCTTCTATATTTGGTTGGTTTTAGAAACCACGTTGATTGTAAAAGATGGCATTATAAAAGTCAAGTCTATTTTAGTATCAACTAAAGGATTCATGAAGGACTTGAAAAAAGAGTGTTTTAAGGGTATTATTTACGTTATAATTGCGTTTTTAGCGTTATTCAGAATATTGTTTTCGCATAGATATAAAAGGATTAATATATGTCTAATTTTAACAGCTTAAGAGGTCACAAGATTAGCTCTATAGCCAAAAACAGCCCCGCCGAGAAGGCAGGTTTCAGACTCGGGGAGACACTCTATTCCATTAACGGTACAGTGGTTGAGGATATATTTGACTACAGGTTCTTGGTTCAGGATACGCGCCTTACCTGCGTTGTGAGAACCCCTGAGCACACGGAGGAGACTCTTCACGTAAGGAAGGAATACTATGAGGACTTAGGTATTGAATTTGAAAACGCCCTCATGGACTGCTACAGGTCGTGCACGAACAAGTGTGTATTCTGTTTTATCGACCAGAACCCTCCCGGCATGAGAGAGACGCTCTACTTTAAGGACGATGACAGCAGGCTTAGTTTCCTGCAGGGCAACTACGTCACGCTCACAAACATGAGCGACCACGATATCGATAAGATTATCAAATATCACCTGTCGCCCATCAACGTGTCCATACACACCACAAACCCTGAGCTTCGCTGCAAAATGTTGAACAATAGATTCGCAGGCGACGCCCTTAAGAAGGTTAAGAGGTTAGCGGATGCGGGCATCACTATGAACTCCCAGATAGTTCTTGTGCCGGAGATGAACGACGGCGAGGAGCTTGACAGAACAATCCGCGATTTGTCTGAAATGTATCCACACATGGAGAGCTTAAGCGTGGTCCCCATAGGAATCACGAGATACAGAGATAAGCTCTATCCTGTGAGAACATTTACAGGTGAGGAGTGCGGCAGGGTTATCGACCAGATAGAGGGCTGGCAGAAGAAGATTTATGAAAAACACGGCGCCAGGTTCGTGCAGGCCAGCGACGAATTCTATATAGTTGCAGGGCGTGAGCTTCCCGCAGAGGAAAACTATGAGGGCTATATCCAGCTTGACAACGGCGTCGGAATGATGCGAATGATGACCGAGGAGGTCAAGCAGGGCATCAAGGACAGCGTCTATAAGATACAGAGTAAGGGCTTGGGTAAGCTTCTTCTTCCGGGGCTTAGGAAGTACAGAAGCACAGCCTGCGTTAAGAGGGATGTGTCCCTTGCCACAGGTAAGCTTGCCTACCCCTTTATCAAGAAGTATACACAGTGGATTATGAAGGAGTTTCCAAATGTCCACGTTAAGGTCTACGCCATAAGGAATGATTTCTTCGGCCCTACCATCACGGTCAGCGGTCTGATAACAGGTCAGGACCTCAAAAAACAACTTACAGGTCAACATTTGGGAACGGAGCTTATGTTGCCTGTTAACATGTTCAGGAGCGGTGAGGAGGTTTTCCTCGATGACATGACCCGCACAGAGCTTGAAAATGCTTTACAAGTAAGGATTAATATTGTAAAATCAGACGGATGCGATTTTGTCGAGGCAATCCTTGGCATATTGCCTGAACACGAGTATGTCGGACACTCTCCATATGAGCCCGACGAGATTTGATTGGAGTTAGTATGAGTAAGCCAATAGTAGCCATAGTTGGTAGGCCAAATGTGGGCAAATCAACACTGTTTAATATCTTAGCCGGCGAGCAGATTTCGATTGTGAAGGACACGCCAGGCGTAACAAGAGACAGAATCTATGCGGACTGCGAGTGGTTGGACCGCAAATTCACTCTCATAGACACGGGAGGTATAGAGCCTGACAGCTCGGACGTAATCCTGGCACAGATGAGGGAACAGGCAAACATTGCCATAGAGACTGCGGACGTCATCATATTCTTAGTTGATGTTCGTCAGGGGCTGGTTGATTCTGATGAGAAGGTTGCCACCATGCTCAGGAAGTCAAAAAAGCCAGTGGTTTTAGTTGTGAATAAGGTGGACAGCTTCCAGAAGATGATGCCTGATATCTATGAATTCTATAACTTGGGAATCGGCGACCCTATTCCGATATCCTCCGTAAGCAAGTTGGGCTTAGGAGATATGCTTGACGAGGTGATTAAGCATTTCCCTGATATGGCAGAGGATGAGGCGGACGACGAGATCCCTAAGATTGCAATCGTCGGCAAGCCAAATGTGGGCAAGTCTACCATAATCAACAGAATTGCCGGAGAGGACAGAGCGATTGTCTCAGACATAGCTGGAACCACGAGAGATGCCATCGACACAGAGGTCACAGTAAACGGCCACAAGATGGTATTTATAGACACCGCAGGTCTTAGAAGGAAGAGTAAGGTTATCGAGGACATCGAGCGCTTCAGCGTTATCAGAACGGTAACTGCCGTTGAGAGAGCCGATGTGGTGCTCATGGTCATTGACGCCTCTGAGGGCATAACAGAGCAGGACGCGAAGATTGCAGGTATCGCTCACGACCGCGGCAAGGGCATGATCATCGTTGTAAACAAGTGGGATGCCATCGAGAAGAACGATAAGACCATCTACGAGTTTGAGGATAATATCCGCAAAATCTTATCCTTCATGCCATACGCGAAGATTATGTACATCTCAGCCAAGACTGGCCAGCGCTTTAACAAGATATTCGAGGAGATTGACAACGTTCTTCAGAACCAGTCCCTAAGAATTAAGACAGGCGTTGTGAACGAGATTATGATGGAGGCAGTTTCATTACAGCAGCCGCCTTCAGACAAGGGAAGAAGACTCAAGCTCTTCTACATGACACAGGTTTCAATCAAGCCACCTACATTTGTCGTTTTTGTAAATGATAAGGAGCTGATGCACTATTCATACACAAGATATCTGGAGAATAAGCTGAGGGAGGCCTTCGGCTTTGCAGGAACACCAATCAATATTATCGTGAGGGAGAGAGGCGAGGAGAAGTAACTTCGCCCCGGGGAGAGCTATGTATTATTTTGGTCAAATAATCAGCCTGATTATAGGATATCTGTTTGGAATGATAGAGACAGGAAGAATCTTCAGCCGCATGACTAACGCGGACCTTGAGCACAAGGGAAGCGGAAACACCGGCGCAACCAACGCACTTCGCGTTGCAGGTAAGAAGGCGGGAGCAATCGTTTTGTTTGGCGATATGCTTAAGACAGGTGTTGCCTGTATTATCGCTGCGCTTTTGTTTAAGGGCTTTGCGCCTGATGTCAAGATATTCTGTTTCTTTGCGGGAATTGGCGCCATTCTTGGACACAATTTTCCGTTCTATTTAGGCTTTAAGGGTGGCAAGGGTGTTGCCTGCACGGCAATGCTTGCCCTTATCATAGACTGGCCTGTAGCGCTTATCTGCGCGGCTATATTTTTCAGCATCGCATTTGGATGCGGATATGTATCAATATCTTCGCTCACAGCGATCACCATCCTTGGGTTGACATTTATTGTGAAGAGCACATGTTTTGGAGCCTATGGACTCACGGAGATCGCCAATGTTGAGCTTATAATCTTGAGCTTAGTTATGATCGGACTTACATTCTACGGTCACAGGACCAATATTGTGAGACTTATGAATGGAACAGAGAATAAGTTTGGCTCCAAGAAGAAAAATGCCGATGCGGCTAATGATGAAAACGAGGGGAATTAACTGTTATGAGTAATGTCAGTATTATCGGAGCCGGTACCTGGGGCGTAGCTCTGGCTAAGGTGCTTCATGATAACGGCAACAATGTTATGATCTGGTCTGCCATAGGTGGGGAGATCGACGAATTATATGAAACGAAAACCCAGATGAATCTTCCTGGCTTCGTGCTTGCAGATGACATTCTTCTGACGAAGGATCTTAAAACTGCGGTGGATTTTGGAGATGTCTTAGTTTTAAGTGTGGCATCGCCTTACACGAGAAGGACTGCCGCCAGAATGCGCGAGTTTGTGGAGGATGGTCAGGTTATCGTAAGCGTTGCCAAGGGCATCGAGGAGAACACCATGAAGACGCTCTCAGAGCAGGTGGAGGAGGAGCTTCCACAGGCCAGAGTCTGTGTGCTCTCAGGTCCAAGCCACGCTGAGGAGGTTTCAGTTGGTAAACCAACCACAGTTGTTGTGGGTTCACACAGCTGCTCACTTGCCCATAGGGTTGCAGAGCTTTTTAACAACACATTTTTCAGAGTTTATGTAAGCCCTGACATGAAGGGAATAGAGCTTGGCGCTGCGCTTAAAAATGTCATCGCCCTGGCAGCAGGAATGGCTGACGGCATGGGATTTGGCGATAACGCGAAGGCCGCAATCATAACAAGAGGAATTGTTGAGCTTAGCAGACTTGGCATCGCCATGGGCGGTTATGAGAAGACATTTAACGGGCTTACGGGCACTGGCGATCTAATCGTCACCTGCGCCAGCATGCACAGCCGCAACAGAAGAGCGGGCATCTTAATCGGACAGGGCAAGACCTACGAGGAGGCCATGGCAGAGGTCAAGATGGTTGTCGAGGGTGTTTATTCAGCCAAGGCAGCATTGCAGCTCGCTAAGAAATACAACGTTGAGATGCCCATAGTTGAGGGTGTCAACGAGGTTTTGTTTCAGGGCGCTAAGCCCATGGAGGTGTTTACGCGCCTGATGAACAGGGAAATGCGTAACGAGATTGGAGTCTCAGAATGGGAAAACGAATAATTCTTGCAAGTGCCTCACCCAGAAGACATGAGCTTCTTAAAACTATCTGCGAAGAATTTGAATGCATCGTCAGCGAATGTGACGAGAGCGTTTTTGAGGGCACCACGCCCACTAACGCTGTCATGGAGTTGTCCAGGCGCAAAGCCGGTGCTGTGGCCTACAAGCTTGACAGGAATGAGGAGAGTATTGTCATAGGCGCTGACACTGTTGTGTGCCTTGACGGCGTGATACTTGGCAAACCTGCAAACACAGAGACTGCCATGAGCATGTTGAGAAGACTCTCAGGCAAGTCCCACATGGTCTACACGGGAGTTGCAATCTATCTTGTGAAGGATGACAAAATAACGCTTGAAGATAACTTCTATGTTTCTACAGAGGTTATTTTTAACGAGATGAGCGAGGAAGAGATAGAGGACTATGTGAGAACGGGCGAGCCCATGGATAAGGCCGGAGCATACGGAATTCAGGGAGCAGCCGCAAGATTCATCAAATCCATAAACGGCGACTACTACAACGTGGTGGGTTTCCCTGTAAGCGCCGTCTACGGAAGTCTTAAGAAGATACTATGAGAAGATTAACAGCGTTTATTCTATCAGCGGCCATCCTGACAGGGTGCGCTGCCGAAACTGAATATGACATAGATAACACCGCTCTTGTGTATAACGACATGGAGATTAGCAAGGAAACTATGAATCTGTTCTACAACTATGCCATGCAGAAGGAAAACATGGCGATGGCGCCTATCTACGGCACTTCATTTTGGAATGAGCAGGTTTCCTCAAGCGGCACCAACTATGCCACATATATGCACAACACCATATTTTACAACGAAGTGGTCAATGTTTTAGCGCTCTGCGAGGTTTACGACGAGAGTGGCTATGATGTTGTGGATGAGGCGGCGATAAGTGATGAGAGCGCAAGATGTTTCGAAGAGCTTAGTAAGGCCGGGATAGAGACAAGCGTAACAGATGTCAATACATTTCTGACGCTTATCGATAAGGCCGACTATGTGAGGAATCTCTCTGTGACGGATGGTGAACTCAGCGAGGAAGAGTACAGAGTCGTCACCGTTTACGAGGCTTATTTTGACAGGCTAAGCGATGCCAGAAGGTTTTATAAACAGCTTGAAAACGGCGAGGGCTTCTTAAAAATACTCTCCGACGCAAGCGAGGTCATAACCGCCAACTATTCAAGAGATAGCGACATAACAGACATCTATAAGGACATATTGTTTAAGCTTAAGGACGGGGAGTATAACGGTATTCTAGAGACCGGAGACAGATATTTTATCGTCTATATGGCGCAGACATTTAACGAGGAGCTCTCACAAAAACACTGCGAAGAGCTTAAAAAACAGATGCTTGACGCTGTCTGGACAGCCAAATGTGCAACCCAGAACCAGAAGGCCAGGATAGTCTTAAACTACGATTACTATGACACGCTTGTATTCTCGTATTCAGACGAGACAACGCTTGCCACAATACTTGACAATTACTTAAAGAACCCTGAGGAGTAGCCCTCAGGGTTTTGTTATTTAATCTCCCTTAGATGTGAGATGTCGCTGCCTGCGATAAGAGAGTAGTTGGTGTGATAGATTACGAAGCCCGGCTTGCCGCCCGGAGTCTTTTTGACATGTTTTCTCTGAATGTAGTCCACCTCAACCTTGGCCTGGCCCTGCGCAGAAGAAAAATGTGCCGCAAGGGCTCCGGCGTCCTCATAGACGTGGTCGGGAAGTTCGCGGCCGCCGCTCTTAACTATAACGTGTGAGCCAGGGATTGCCTTGGCGTGAAACCAGAAATCACCGCCGTCTGCAAACTCGAAGGTCAGCTCCTCGTTCTGATAGTTGTTTCTTCCAACATAGATATCAAAACCATCCTCCGTGACAAAGTGATAGGGTTTTCCGGCCTTCGGAAGCTTCTCGCCCTTCTTGCCTGAGGGGGCGTGCTTCTTGATATATCCAAAATCCTGCATTTCCTTCCTGATGAACTTAAGGTCATTCTCGTCAGTGGCGATGGTTAACTCCATCAGAATGGATTCTAAGTGCATAAGCTCGTCCTTAGTCTGCTCAACCTGAACGGTTGTGGCCTCGTACATGCGCTTACTCTTGGCATAGCGGTTAAAATATTTCTTGGCATTATCTATGGCGCTAAGTTCAGGGTCCAAGCTTATGGTTACATCGCTTCCGTCATAGTAGTTATTAAGCGTAACCTTCTTAAGACCTGGCTCTAAGGAGTAGCCGTAGGTGGTCAGAAGCTCACCGTAAATTCTGTACTTCTCACGGTCCTCGTTGTCACGAAGTTGTTTTTCCAAAATGTCAAGCTTCTTGCTGGCGCGCTCGATTAAGTTGGTTATAAGTTTCCTGAGCTCGCTTGACTTGCTCTTCATGACGCCAATTTTGTTCCTTGTGGCGTAGAAGTTAACCAACACCTCGCTAAGAGAGGTGTAGTGGGAGACGTCTGATGAAGGATACATGGTCAGATTGATCGCCGAAAAATCCGCCGGGGTCTCGCCGTCTGAGTAGACGCAGATGTCGAAGTTTTCCTCCCTGACATCCTGCAAAACATTATAAAATGTTCTGGAAAAATGTATAAGTTCATCCTCGCTCAGCTCTGAAACGCTTCGGTTGTCTGACAACCCGGCCCTGTGGACAATCTCCTGGGCACTAAGCGGGCTGATACCTGCAAATATTGAGTAGAGCGCCTTAAACAGCGGCTGCGGTTTATTCCTGATGCACTCGGCAATCTGCTCATCATTAAGCGTTAGAGCGTCAGCCTTCTTAAGCTCCTCCGGGAAAAACCACCTGCGCCCCGGAAGAACCTCTCTTATGGAACTTATGTTGGCGCTAATGTGCTTGATGCTGTCAAGAATATTGTCATTGTCGTCTACAAATATTATGTTTGAGTGCTTGCCCATAATCTCTATTATGAGCTTCTTGCGGCATAAATCCCCCAGCTCGTTAAGATGCTCAATCTCTATGAAGAGCACGCGCTCGAGCCCTAACTGTGTGATGCCCACAATTCGGCCGTTTGCTATGTGTTTTCTAAGCATCATAACAAATGTTGGCGCCGTCACGGGGCTTGGCTTATTCTCCGATGTAAGATACAGAAACGGAAGAGAAGCGTTGACGCTTATCAACAGCTTGTAGCTGTCGCGGTTATTGTTGACGGTCAGAAGTATCTCCTCGGCCTCCGGCTGGGCGATTTTGGCAATCTTGCCGCCTGTAAGTTTATCATTTAGCTCTTTTCTAAGTGCAGAAACTGCAATTCCATCAAATGCCATAGTCTTATTCCTCAAAAATTTTCTTTTGCTAGTATATATCATAGCGGTTTGAAAGTCTAGTACATCAATTCTTTATGGACTTTTAAAAGGACAAAAACTTTTACAACTTTATTGAGAAAAAATATTGTTATTAAAATTAGAGTGTGTTATAATTTTCACAAATTTTTGCCCGAAGGGGTTGAAGGGAGATTGTGCGATGTTATATATTGGTGTAGATTTAGGAACATCAGCTGTAAAACTGCTCCTCATGGAGGGTAACGGCACAATAAGAAATATCGTTTCCAAGGAATATGAACTGTATTTCCCACATCCAGGCTGGTCTGAACAGAAGCCTGAGGATTGGTGGAATGCAGTTTTGTCAGGTATTAAGGAACTGACAGAGGGCTTTGACAAGTCAGAGGTTGCAGGAATAAGCTTTGGCGGTCAGATGCACGGTCTCGTTATTCTTGATAGGGATGACAACGTAATCAGACCTGCAATCCTGTGGAACGACGGAAGAACCACGAAGGAGTGCGATTATCTGAATAATGTCATCGGCAAGGATAAGCTCTCTGAGTACACCGCAAACATCTCCTTCACGGGATTTACGGCTCCTAAGATTCTCTGGGTTAAGAACAATGAGCCTGAGAATTTCGCCAAGATTGACAAAATCATGCTTCCCAAGGATTACATCGCATATAAGCTGTCAGGTTCATTCTGCACAGATGTGTCTGATGCCTCAGGAATGCTTCTGTTTGATGTAAAGAATAAGACATGGTCTGACGAGATGTGTGAGATCTGCTCAGTTAAGAAGAGCCAGCTTGCCAAGATCTATGAGAGCTACGAGATCGTGGGAACTCTTAAGAAGGATGTGGCGTGTGAGCTTGGTCTTAGCGAGAGCGTTAAGATAGTTGCAGGTGCAGGTGACAACGCCGCTGCGGCTGTCGGAACAGGAACTGTTGGCGACGGAATGTGCAATATTTCCCTTGGAACCAGCGGCACCATCTTCATCTCAAGCGAGAAGTTTGGCGTAGACGCAAACAACAAGCTCCATTCCTTTGCTCACGCAGACGGACACTTCCATCTCATGGGCTGTATGCTCTCAGCTGCCAGCTGCAACAAGTGGTGGATGGACGAGATTATCGGAACGAAGGATTACGCATCTGAGCAGAAGGCTATCGAGAAGCTCGGCGAAAACCACGTATTCTTCCTGCCATATCTCATGGGCGAGAGAGCTCCTCACAACGACCCGCTTGCAAGGGCAACATTTATAGGAATGACCATGGACACAACCAGAGCTGACATGACACAGGCAGTGCTTGAGGGCGTTGCATTTGGCCTTAGAGACAGCTTAGAGGTTGCGAGAAGCTTAGGTATCAACATCAGTAGAACCAAGATCTGCGGCGGTGGCGCTAAGAGCCCTCTGTGGAAGAAGATTATCGCCAATGTCATGAACCTCAAGGTGGATGTCATCGAATCTGAGGAGGGTCCGGGTTACGGCGGCGCAATTCTTGCAGCTGTGGCATGTGGAGAGTACGCTTCAGTCGAGGAGGCATGTGCTAAGCTGGTCAAGATAGTGGATACAGTTGAGCCAGAGCCGGAGCTTGTGGCAAAATACGAGGAGAGATATCAGAAGTTTGTCAAGATCTATCCTGCGCTCAAGGATATTTTTCCTGAGCTTAATTAGTTAATAACTGCGCAAGCAGATTAAATTATTAAACGCCAATGGCGAAGAACAAGGAGTATTTATGTATAGGATTACGAAGGCAGAGATGTTAACAGATATAACAGCTCTCATGGTAGTTGAAGCTCCCCGCGTTGCTAAATATTGCAATCCAGGCCAGTTTATTATTGTCAAGCTGGACGAGAAGGGCGAGCGTATTCCTCTTACAATCTGTGATTATGACAGAGAAGCGGGAACAGTTACGATTGTATTTCAGGCAGTGGGCGCGTCTACCAAGAAGATGCTCGAGCTTAAGGCAGGAGATGCATTTCATGATTTCGTAGGACCTC
This sequence comes from Lachnospiraceae bacterium, assembly GCA_024699325.1. GTDB lineage: Bacteria > Bacillota > Clostridia > Lachnospirales > Lachnospiraceae > UBA4292. The sequence continues at coordinate 117,985 of JAILPS010000009.1, forward strand.
TCGGATGCCCATCAGAGCTTATCGAGAAGCCTGTAGACGAACTTAAGAAGATGAAGATCTGTTTCATCGCCGGCGGTGTTGGTGTGGCTCCAGTTTATCCTCAGGTTAAGTGGATGAAGGAGCATGGTGTTGATGTTGACGTAATCATCGGCGCAAGAACGAAGGAGCTTGTAATCATGGAGGAGGAAATGAAGGCAGTTGCCGGAAACCTCTATGTCACAACTGACGACGGCTCATACGGCAGAAGCGGTATGGTTACGAAGGTTTTAGAGGATCTGTACGCTGAGGGCAAGAAGTATGACCAGTGCGTATGTATCGGACCTGTCATCATGATGAAGTTCGTATGCTTACTCACCAAGAAGTTAGAGCTTCCTACAATCGTTAGCATGAATCCTATCATGGTTGACGGTACAGGAATGTGCGGCGCATGTCGTCTCACAGTTGGCGGCAAGGTTAAGTTTGCTTGCGTTGACGGTCCTGAGTTTGACGGTCATCTCGTTGATTTTGACGAGTCAATGAAGCGCCAGCAGATGTACAAGACCGAGGAAGGTCGCGCAATGCTCAAGCTTAAGGAAGGTGACACAATGCACGGCGGATGCGGTCACTGCGAATAGGAGGATATCATGGACGTATTAAAGAAAACACCGGTACGTGAGCAGGATCCTGCTGTTCGTGCCACTAATTTTGAAGAGGTTTGTTACGGATATAACGACGAGGAGGCCAAGCTTGAGGCTACCCGTTGTATCAAATGTAAGAATCCGAGATGTGTTCAGGGCTGTCCTGTAAAGATCAACATCCCTGGCTTCATCGCCGAGGTCGAGAACGGCAATATCGAGGCTGCTTACCAGATTATCTCTGAGTCAAGTGCTCTTCCTGCCATCTGCGGACGTGTATGTCCTCAGGAGACACAGTGCGAGAGTCTCTGCGTAAGAGGTATCAAGGGCGAGGCCATCTCCATCGGTAAGCTCGAGAGATATGTCGCTGACTGGGCCAAGGCCAACAACATCCTTCCCAAGAAGGCTGAGACATCTAACGGCAAGAAGGTTGCCGTCATCGGTTCAGGTCCTGCGGGACTTACATGTGCCGGAGATCTGGCTAAGCTTGGCTATGATGTCACAATCTTTGAGGCTTTACATGAGCCGGGCGGAGTTTTGACTTACGGTATTCCAGAGTTTCGTCTCCCTAAGGAGAAGGTTGTTGCCAAGGAAATCGAGAACGTTAAGAGCTTAGGCGTTAAGATCGAATGCAATGTCGTAATCGGCAAGTCCATGACCATCGACCAGCTCTTTGAGGAGGGCTTCGAGGCTGTATTTATCGGCTCTGGCGCAGGTCTTCCTAAGTTCATGGGTATCCCCGGCGAGAACGCTAACGGCGTATTCTCAGCTAACGAGTACCTCACAAGAAACAACCTTATGAAGGCGTTCAGAGAGGAGTTTGACACTCCAATCCACGCAGGAAGCAAGGTTGCAGTTGTAGGCGGCGGTAACGTTGCCATGGATGCAGCAAGAACAGCGCTTAGACTTGGCGCTAAGACATATATCGTATACCGTCGTAGCGAGGAGGAATTACCTGCAAGAGCAGAGGAAGTTCACCACGCTAAGGAGGAGGGTATCAACTTCCAGCTTCTCACCAATCCTACAGAGATCTTAGTAGATGAGAAGGGCTGGGTTAGCGGTATGAAGTGTGTCAGAATGGAGCTTGGCGAGCCTGACGCTTCAGGAAGAAGAAGACCTGTTGAGGTTCCAGGAAGCGAGTTTGTCTTAGACGTTGACACAGTTATCATGTCACTTGGTACATCTCCAAACCCTCTTATCTCTTCAACAACTGAGGGTCTTGAAACTAACAAGTGGAAGTGCATCGTTGCTGAGGAATCTAACGGACAGACCACCAAGGAAGGCGTTTACGCCGGCGGTGATGCCGTTACAGGTGCCGCAACAGTTATCCTTGCCATGGAGGCTGGTAAAGCCGGAGCAAGAGGTATCCACGAGTTTTTGTCTAATAAGTAATTCTAATAGCCTGGCTTCTTGCCAGGCTATTTATAATTTGGAGCATTTATGTTAAAAATCACACTTCTGACAGTTGGGAAAATCAAAGAGAAATATTTTAATGACGCCATAGCAGAGTACTCTAAGCGCCTGGGAAGATACTGTAAGCTGAATATTATCGAGGTCGCTGACGAAAAGACGCCTGACGATGCCTCAGAGGCTGAGGAGGAGCTTATCAAAAAGCGTGAGGGCGATAGAATTCTGGCCAAGCTTCCAGATAATGCATATGTCTGCGTCTTAGCCATAAACGGCAAAAACCTTTCATCCACTGAGCTTGCCGATAAGATGTCCAAGATATGTGTTTCGGGCTATGACCACATTGTATTTATCATCGGAGGGTCCTTAGGACTTAGCGAGGATGTGAATAAGAAGGCTGATATGCTTCTGTCGTTTTCAAGGATGACATTTCCACATCAGCTTATGAGAGTGGTGCTGTTAGAGCAGATATACAGAGGTTTCAGAATCTTAAATAATGAGCCATATCACAAGTAAGCAGTTATTCATTAGAGGTTGAAAATTATTGGGTTTCTGTTATAATATAATGAATAAATACTCTTAAGGAGGTTACTATGGATAACAAGGTAGATGTTAAGATTGCGGATGAGGTTGTTGCAGCTATTGCAGGACTTGCAGCGACAGAGGTTGACGGTGTGGCTTCACTGTCCGGAAACCTTACACATGACGTGATCACTAAGCAGAATATAAGAAGTCTTTCCAAGGGTGTTGCATTAAACATCAAGGGCAAAGAGGTTGCTATAACACTTTCTCTCATCATCAAGGAGGGCTGTAACATCAAGTCAGTCAGCCAGAAGGTGCAGGACAAGGTTAAGAATTCAGTTGAGAATATGACAGGCTTTACAGTGAGCACGGTTCATATTCATATTGCAGGGATGGAGATCGCATAGTTTTATGAAGCGCACAGAACTTAGAAAATACACGTTCAAGGCTCTTTTCAGGACATTTTTTTATCCTGAGGAGGAGCTTCCTGAGCAGACAGATTTGTATATTGACAGCATTGAGGAGCCTCTCACAGAGAAGGATAAGGAGGACATCCACGCAAGAGTTATGGATGTTGTTTCCCACATTGAGGAGCTCGACAAGATTATCGCAGAGCACTCTGTGAAGTGGTCTCTGGCGAGAATGGACCACGTGGATCTTACAATCTTAAGACTTGCTGTCTATGAGATGAAATATGACGACCAGGTTCCTGGTCAGGTTGCCATCAACGAGGCGGTGGAGCTTGCTAAGAGATACGGCTCAGACAACTCCGGCGCATTCGTAAACGGCGTTCTCGGCGGAGTATTAAAATGCCTTTAAACAACACTAAACCCCTGACTGTTTTGCAGGTGAACAACTACATTAAGCAGATGTTTGCGAGCGATTACATGCTCAAAAGCGTCAGGGTTTCAGGAGAGATATCAAACATCAAATATCACACAACAGGGCATGTGTATTTCACACTTAAGGATGAGAGCTCTGCGATTGACTGTGTGATGTTTTCAAGCTATGCAGCTAAGCTTAAGACGCGTTTTCAAAACGGCGATAAGGTGGTTGCAGCTGGAAGCGTGAGCGTCTATGAGAAGGCCGGCAGGTACCAGATCTATGTCACAGGCATGGAAAAGGCGGGGCTTGGAGACCTCTACGAGCAGTTTGAGAGGCTTAAGCAGAAGCTAAATGCTGAGGGCTTGTTTGATAAATCCCACAAGAAGGCGATTCCTGAGTTTGCACAGACTATCGGCATCGTCACAGCCTCAACAGGCGCGGCGGTGAGGGATATTGTCAATGTTTCGAGAAGAAGGAATCCATATGTTCAGCTGATTCTATATCCTGCCTTGGTGCAGGGAGAGTTTGCAGCTGAGAGCATAGCCGAGGGCATCAGGGCACTAGACGCCATCGGCGTAGATGTGATGATTGTGGGAAGAGGCGGAGGCTCCATAGAAGATCTCTGGGCATTTAACGAGGAGATTGTGGCCCGCGCCATCTATGAATGCGACACACCTGTTATAAGCGCTGTAGGCCACGAGACTGACACCACAATCGCCGATTTTGTGTCGGACCTTCGAGCGCCCACGCCAAGCGCGGCGGCTGAGCTTGCTGTGTTCAGGCTTAAGGATGTGCTTGACAGGTTGGCAGGCTATAAGGACAGCCTCTACGAGGCGGTTATGGATGATGTGGATGACTTGAGAAACAGGCTTAAACATTTTGAGGCCGGTCTTAGGATACATCATCCGGGTTATATTCTATCGGGCCAGAGGCAGGAGCTGTTATCCATAAGTGATAAGCTTATGTTTGTGCTCAATACGAAGTATGAGAGGTACACCAGAAGGCTTGAAAACTATGCTCACAGGCTTGACAAGAAGTCGCCTCTCAAGCGTATTTCAGGCGGCTACGGCTATGTCATGACGAATGACGGAAAACCGCTCTTAAGTGTGGAGAACGTCTCCACAGGGGATGACATAAGCATTTACCTGAGAGATGGCAAGCTTAGAGCGCAGGTGACAGACACAGAGCATACAGGCGACATATCCAGACAGTTGGAGAAGAAGAATGAAGATTAATGAGGGCTTTGAACAGCTAGAAGAAATATTATCCAGAATGGAGAAGGATGACCAGCCCATCGAGGAGGCATTTGCCGACTACGAGAAGGGCATGAAGCTTATCCATGAACTTAACGCCAAACTAACTGATGTTGAGAAGAGGCTTCTCGTTCTTAACACCCAGACAGGAGAGCTTGAAGAAGATGAAGAAGACAGATTACAGTGATGTTTTTAAGAAGAGAGTTGATGAGACCGAGAAGATAATAGAGAGCTTCCTTCCGTCAGAGGAGGGAGAGGCCAGGATTATTTTTGAGGCCATGAACTATTCTGTTCTGGCGGGCGGCAAGAGACTCAGACCACTGATAATGTGGGAAAGCTATAAGGCATTTGGTGGAAGCGGCAGAGAGATTGAGCCTTTTATGGCGGCTATGGAGTGCATTCACACATATTCCTTAGTTCACGACGATCTGCCATGCATGGACAACGACGAATTCCGCCGCGGCAAGAAGACCACATGGAGTGCCTACGGCTATGACATAGGTGTTTTGTGCGGCGACGCGCTTCTAAACTATGCATTTGAGACAGCAGTTAAGGCTTTCCCGCTCACAGATGACGTTAATAAGTGCGCCAGGGCGATGAAGGTTCTGGCAGATAAGTCAGGATGCTATGGCATGCTTGGCGGACAGGTTGTGGACGTTATCAACACAGATAAGGCAGTAAATGCTGACCAGCTAGACCTTATATTCAGGCTCAAAACAGGAGCGCTCATCCAGTCATCCATGATGATTGGTGCCATTATGGCGGGGGCTTCTGATGAGATGGTAAGAGTTGTGGAGGAGATTGGCCTTAAGGTCGGCGTGGCATTTCAGATTAGGGACGATATTTTGGACTGCACGAGCACCACAGAGGTTTTAGGCAAGCCCGTGGGAAGCGACGAGAAGAATAATAAGACAACCTATGTGTCATTATACGGCCTTGATAAGGCTCAGGCGGATGTTTTAAGCCTCATGGAGGATTCCGAGAGACTGTTGAGACAGATACCTGGCGACACAGAATTTTTAGGGTATATTTTTGATCTTCTGATTAACAGAAGTAAATAAGGGTTTAAAGAAGGCAGTAGTAATGATTCTTGATAAAATTAATAAGGCCGGCGATATCAAACATATTCCGAAGTCACAGTATGATGAGCTGGCCGGAGAGATTAGGAGTTTTCTCATCGAGAAGACCAGCAAGGCGGGGGGACACTTAGCGTCAAACCTGGGTGTCGTGGAGCTGACCATGGCTCTCCATCTTGTGTTTAATCCTCCAAGAGATAAGATAATATGGGATGTGGGCCATCAGTCGTACACGCACAAGATTCTTACAGGTCGCAAGGATAACTTCGACACACTCAGGTCTTTCGGCGGTATGAGCGGTTTCCCCAAGAGAAAGGAGAGCGCCTGCGACTGTTTTGACACAGGGCACAGCTCTACGAGCATCTCTGCGGGGCTTGGAATGGCAACAGCCAGAGATCTGAGGGGCGCAAACTACAGCGTCATAAGCGTGATAGGAGATGGCTCGCTCACAGGCGGTATGGCCTACGAGGCGCTCAACAACGCATCTAATCTCAAGACTAATTTCATAATAGTTTTAAACGACAACACAATGTCCATATCGCCAAATGTGGGCGGTATCAGCACATTTTTATCAAACCTTAGAACCTCGGACAAATACACAGAGCTCAAGCAGAGTGTGACCGCAGGAATTAAGGAAATCCCCGGACTAGGTAAGGGATTATATAACACCATCAGCGGAACGAAGAAGTCCATCAAACAGGCTTTTGTCAAGGGCGGAATGCTGTTTGAGGACATGGACATAACATACCTCGGACCGTTTGACGGACACGATGTGGAACAGCTTATCAGGGCTTTTAAGAGCGCGAGAAGGGTTCAGGGACCTGTTATCGTGCATGTCATAACCAAGAAGGGCAAGGGCTATAAGCCGGCTTATGAAAACCCCAGCAAATTCCACGGAGTTGATCCATTTGACATAGAGACAGGCAAGTCAATCAAAAAATACAAGGGAATCACATACTCCTCTGTCTTTGAACAGACCATGGTCAAGCTTGGAAGTAAGCACCAGAATCTTGTGGCTATTACAGCAGCCATGATGGAGGGAACGGGCCTCAGCTCGTTTGCACATGCATTCCCCGACAGGTTTTTTGATGTGGGAATAGCTGAGCAGCACGCGGTGACATTTGCCGCAGGACTGGCCTCACAGGGCTATCATCCCGTGGTTGCAGTGTATTCGTCATTCCTTCAGAGAAGCTTCGACCAGATACTGCACGACGTGTGTATTCAGGATCTTCCTGTCATATTTGCCGTCGACAGGGCAGGAATTGTCGGCGCTGACGGCGAGACACATCAGGGAATATTTGACCTGTCATATCTTAACGCCATACCAAACATGACGGTTTTGGCGCCGGGAAGCGATGAGGAGTTTAAGAAATGCCTGGAATTCGCCGCAGAATTTAAACACCCCATAGCCATAAGATATCCGAGAGGAAGCGCATATCACGCCCAGGGCGATGTATCACCTATCAAGCCACATAAGGCCGAGGTGATAAAAGAGGAATCAAGAGTTGCTCTTCTTGCCCTTGGTTCCATGGTTGAGACTTCCCTTGAGGTTCATGACAAGCTTGCCTCCATGGACACGCAAAGCAGTGTAATTAACATGAGGTTTGAGAAGCCTTTTGACACGGATGTGATAAACCGTATGGCCAAAAACCACGAGGTTTTGGTGACGCTTGAGGAGAATATTTCAAGCGGCGGTTTTGGAGAGCGCATAAGCACTTATGTCATGGACAACAATATCAACACCAGAGTGCTCAGAATATGTCTTCCGGACGGTTACATAGAGCACGGCGACGTTCCTTCGCTTAAGAAGCTCACAGGAATAGACGCGGACAGCATCACAGATAAGATTACGGAGTTTTTGGCTTATGAAGAGCAGACTTGACGTGTTTTTAGTGGAGAAGGGGTTGGCCCCCTCAAGATCGAGAGCACAGAGCCTGATTGAGAGCGGATGCATAAGCGTTAACGGCAAAGCCGCCGCTAAGTCAAGCATGACGGTTGAGGAAGAAGACGAGGTCACAGTCACAGGGCTTGACCATCCCTTTGTTAGCAGAGGAGGTCTCAAGCTTCTTAAGGCTCTTGAGTGTTTTAATGTGGATGTGACTGATAAAACCTGCGCTGACTTAGGCGCCAGCACGGGAGGCTTCACAGACTGTCTCCTTAAGCACGGCGCAGATTATGTCTACGCTGTGGACACAGGTCATGACCAGCTAAGCGAAGAGCTTAAGTCTAACAGCCATGTCTGCAATATGGAGGGCGTTAACGCAAGAGACCTGAACGCTTCTGATTTTGAGCGCAGGATAAGCGTGGTGGTGAGCGATGTATCATTTATATCGCTTACAAAAATCCTTCCCGCCATATATAATATATCTGAGGAAGATATGGACGGACTATGCCTTATAAAACCACAGTTTGAGGCGGGGCGCGAACACATCGGCAAGAAGGGCGTGGTCAAGGACAGGAAGGTTCACCTAAGCGTCCTTGAAAATATTTATGATTTTTGCGTAAACACAGGTTTTACGGTGGAGAATATCACATATTCCCCCATAAGAGGACCTGAGGGCAATATAGAGTATCTGCTGCATTTGAAGAAGAAGGGCAGCACTTGTATGGACAGAAATTCCCTTAAGCGAATTGTTAATGAGGGATTTTCGAATGTCTGACGGAGGGGTTATGAAGGTCGCTATTATAGCTAACCGTGACAAAGATAAGGATCTGATAGTCTCAAACCGCCTGTGCAGGGCTTTTGAGAGCCGGGGCGCCGAGGCTTTTATATGCCATCAGGAGGCGCTTGGCGAGAGGTATCACTTCACGAATCCCGGCAAGATTTCTAAGGATATCAGCCTTTTGGTGACTGTCGGAGGAGACGGAACATTAATCGAGGCCGCAAGAGATTTGGGCTCATTAAATGTTCCAATCATAGGCGTCAACATGGGAATGCTTGGTTTCCTCGCAGAGGTTGAGGCCGCAAGCGTCGACGATGCAGTTGACAAGATATGCAGGGGCATCTACACAGTGGAGAAGCACATGATGCTCCACGTGGATATCGTGAGAAACGGCAAGGTTATCGCCCATGACAGGGCTTTAAATGATGCGGTTATCAGCAAGATTGGCCACACGCATCTGATACATTTTGAGGTGTCTGTAAATGGGGCTTTCCTCACAGAGCTCCACGCCGACGGCATGATTGTCTCGACGCCTACAGGCTCCACGGCATATAATCTGTCAGCCGGCGGACCTATTGTTGATCCTGGCGCGTCCATGTTTGTCATGACGCCGATATGTGCCCATTCATTTACCTCGAGAAGCGTAGTTCTCGGGGATGACAGCATAATATCGATCACCGTGAAGAACAAGGTGGGCGCATCGGACAGGTTCGACAAATACTGCGCAGTTTCATTTGACGGAACGGGCAGCATTTCCCTTGAGCCAGGGGACGTTATTGATATACGTAAGAGTAGCTATGTTACACAACTGGTCAAGTTAAACGACACCAGTTTTTATGAAACACTAAGAAGAAAAATGAACACAGTTTAGGAGGGAACATGAACAACAAAAGACATGACACACTGAAAAAAATCATCCACGAGCAGGCTATCACTACCCAGGAAGGCCTTGTTGAGGCACTTAAGGAAGAGGGCTACTATGTAACACAGGCCACAATATCAAGAGATGTAAGAATTCTCGGCATCAGAAAGAGAAACATTGACGGTCTCAACAGATATTGGATTCCGGAGCCAAATGCAGTTCCGGTTCACTACATCAATGTGCTTAAAGAGGGATTTGTATCCGCAGATCTTGCCATGAATATTCTTGTAATCAAGACCGCTCCAGGTCTCGCCATGGCTGTAGCCGCAGCACTTGACGCATTTCAGTTTCCTGAACTGGTAGGCTGTATTGCAGGCGATGACACAATCATGTGTGCCATCAGAGATGTAGATGCAGCCAAGCACCTTAAGAAGAAAATAGGTGAGATTCTTCAGAACTAAAGGAGAGATATGCTGACTAATCTGCATGTTAAAAACATGGCCTTGATTGAGGAGGCCGATGTGACATTTGAGAATGGACTTAACATCCTGTCCGGCGAGACAGGCGCTGGTAAGTCCATCCTTATTGGCTCCATCAATTTAGCGCTTGGCGCTAGAGCCAACAAGGACATAATACGAACGGGCAAGGAATATGCCCTTGTAGAATTGACCTTCGATATATCCGAGCCTGAGCTTCTAAATAAGCTTAGGGAGCTTGACGTGGATGTTAGCGAAGGTCAGATTATTATTTCAAGAAAAATCTACGAAAACAAGTCTGTGACCAGAGTCAACGGCGAGGCCTGTCCTGTAAGCCAGCTCAAGTCCATCACAGAGCTGCTCATCGACGTTCACGGCCAGCATGAGCACCAGTCGCTACTCAAGAAGGATAAGCATCTGACCATTCTTGACGACTATGCCCACAGCGATTTATCAGAGGTTAAGTCATTATATGAGGAGTACACTTCCTGCAGGCGCGAGCTTCAGGGCATGACTCTGAATGATGAGGAGAGAAGAAGAGAGCTTAGTTTTCTGGAGTTTGAGATTGGAGAGATTGAGGCTGCCAGACTCGTCCCTGACGAGGAGGAAGAGCTTATGGAGAGCTTTAAGAAGCTGTCCAATGCTGTCAATCTTCTAAACACAGTCGCCAGCGTATATGAAAGTGTTGGCTATGAGCGCGGCGGCGCAGGCTCGGGAATCGAGAGAGCTGTCAAGGAGCTTCTTGGAATAGTAGAGTACGATAAGGATTTAGAACCCCTTAGGGATCAGATTCTTGACATCGAGGCTTTGATGTCTGATTTTTGCAATGCTCTCACGGATTACAGGGACAATCTTACCGTTGACGATGAGGCTCTAAGTAATGTCCAGTCAAGGCTTGACCTTATACATGAGCTTAAGAGAAAATACGGCAGAACCATAGAGGATATCCTGGCCCATCTTGAGGAATCTAAGGCGCGCTATCAGGCGCTTACAGACTACGAGGAGAGGCGCAGTGAATTAGAGCTAAATATTAAGCTTATAGAGGGCAAGCTTAGGGATGCCTCCAGGAAGTTGTCAAAGAAGAGAAAACTTGCAGCGCTTGACCTTCAGAAGAAGATTATCGCATCTCTTAGCGAGATGAATTTCCTAGATGTAAGGTTTGAGATAGCATTTTCTGACATAGAGCCAACGGCCAAGGGCACTGACGACGTGGAGTTTTTGATAAGCACCAACCCTGGAGAGAGCCTGAAGCCTCTTGAGAGGGTTGCAAGCGGCGGTGAGTTGTCCAGAATCATGTTGGCAATCAAGACAGTTCTTGCCAAAACCTACTATATCGACACTCTGATTTTTGACGAGATTGACGCGGGAATAAGCGGCATCACAGCTTCCTGTGTGGGAAGAATGCTTAGAAATGTTGGCACTACAAGCCAGGTCATCTGCATCAGCCATCTGCCCCAGATTGTGGCAAAGGCGGACACACATTTCCTGATTGAGAAGAACGTAAGTGACGATAAAACCTTCACACATATCAGAAAACTTAGCGAGGAGGACAGCGTCAGAGAGGTTGCCAGACTCCTCGGTGGTGACAATATAACGCAGAATACATTAATTAGCGCTAAGGAGCTGAAAATGCGCTAATTATTGTGGAAAATTTAGGAAAATTCTTCAAAAAGACTTTTCAATTTGTGTATTTTGCTATATAATTACACTATAATTTTTCTACGGTGGGAGGAATATTTACATGAAGAATATTTTATATGTTGCCAGCGAGTGCGTGCCTTTTATCAAAACAGGCGGTCTTGCTGATGTTATAGGATCACTTCCTAAATATATCGATAAGACACAGTATGACGTGAGAGTCATCATGCCGAAGTATCTGTGCATTCCTGAGAAGTACAGAAGCCAGATGAAGTATGTCACACATTTCTATACAGATTTCTGCTGGAGGAACCAGTATGTCGGCGTTTTAGAGATGGAGTATGAGGGCGTACATTTCTACTTCATAGACAGCGAGTTTTATTTTGGCGGTCCATGGCCTTATCACAATATGTACGAGGATATCGAGAAGTTTGCATTCTTCTCAAGACAGGTTTTATCATGCCTGCCTCTTATAGGCTTCAGACCTGACATCATCCACTGCCACGACTGGCAGGCAGGATTAGTTCCTGTATATCTTAACGACAACTTCCAGGGAGATATGTTCTTCATGGGAATTAAGACCATCATGACCATTCACAACCTTAAGTTCCAGGGAACCTGGGATGTGGATACCATCAAGCACATGACAGGTCTCTCAGATTACTATTTCACATCTGATAAGCTTGAGAGTTACAGAAACGGCAACCTCCTAAAGGGTGGTCTCGTATACGCAGATATGATCACAACAGTTTCTGAGACATACGCGAAGGAGATACAGACACCGTTCTACGGAGAAGGTCTTGACGGACTTATATCCTCTAAGAGCAATCGTCTCGTTGGCATAGTGAACGGTATCGACTACTCAGAGTACAACCCTGAGACAGATGAGGCGCTTCCCGCTAAGTATAATGTAGATAACTTCCGCACAGAGAAGGTTAAGAATAAGCTGGCGCTTCAGAAGGAGCTGGGCTTAAGAGAGGATCCGGATGTATTTACCATCGGAATTATCTCAAGACTTACCGCTCAGAAGGGCTTTGACCTTATACAGTACATGATGGACGAGATTGTCGCTGAAGATATTCAGCTCATAGTTCTCGGAACAGGCGAGGGACAGTATGAGCAGATGTTTAAGGACTATGCGAAGAGATTCCCTGATAAGGTTTCTGCTAATATTTACTATTCCGAGGCATTGTCACACCGCATCTATGCAGGCTGCGACGCATTCCTCATGCCGTCACTGTTTGAGCCCTGCGGTTTAAGCCAGCTCATGAGCTTGAGATATGGTACACTTCCAATCGTCCGCGAGACAGGTGGCCTTAAGGACACAGTTCAGGCTTACAACGAATATGACAACTCAGGAACAGGCTTCTCATTTGCCAACTTCAACGCACACGAGATGTTTAACATCATGCAGTATGCGAAGGAGGTATTCTACAGATACAGAAGCCGCTGGAACGACATGGTTGACAGAGCGATGAGAGAGGACTTCTCATGGTACGCATCAGCTAAGAAGTATGAGCAGATGTATGACAGACTGATCGAGGAGGCCAAGCGCGAGCAGGAGGAGAACAAGCGCCGCGCAGAGGAGCGCAAGAAGGCTGAGGAAGAGGCCGCTAAGAAGGCTGCTCTTGCAGCTGATGCCGCTAAGAAGGCCAAGAAGAATTTTGAGACAACTGATAAATAGTGATTGTGCGCCCCGGCTTTGTCCGGGGCGTTTCTTACATTTTTTTTAAATGCTTTGACAAAAAACAACATATAGTGTATAGTGACCTTGATATTAAAAGGGGTAGTATGTAACTACACATTTTGAGGGGATAAGATGCAAACTCTGACTTGGAAGATGAGAAGGCAGATGAAGCGCGAGCTTAAACTGTACGATGGTAAGGTTAATCTGGAGAATGTCAAGGCATTCTACACAGATCCCGAGTATATTGCATGTGTCGCTGACATATTAGAACATCCTGTATTTCTTAGCATGGATAACTACATTCAGCACGGCACCACAACCTGTAAGTCACACTGCATAGATGTTTCGTATTTTGCTTACAATGTGGCCAAGGCGTTTGACTTAGATGCGAGAGCATGTGCAAGAGCAGGTCTGTTACACGATTTGTTTTTGTACGACTGGCATGACTACACCAAGCGCACAGGCAACCATTTCCATGGTTTTACACATCCAAGAATAGCGCTTAACAACGCCACGAAGTATTTCCACCTGAATAAGATGGAGAAGGATATAATCCTTAAACACATGTGGCCGCTGACAATCATTCCTCCAAGATATAAGGAAGGCTTCGTCATATGCTATGCTGACAAATATTGCTGTACGGCGGAGGTTTTTAAGAGGATGTCACTTAAGATGAGAAGGGCGGTTAGTGCCTGATAACGGGGTGAATTTGTATGATGACATATTTTAGTAATTATTTTAATCTCTATAGAAGTTCATTTATGGATTTCTTTGATGTCGAGTTTTATAACATTATCAACTGGTTCTTTATTTTTAGCGTGTTTGGCTACTGTTTGGAGTGCGTGGTTCTCTCTTTTGAGACCAAGAAGATCGTCACAAACAGAGGTTTCACAAAGGGACCATTCTGTATCATATACGGAGTGTGCGCAGTTGTAGCATCCCTCACGATCAAGCCAATCATGTCTAATCCATTCGTTCTGTTCATAGAATGCATGATTATCGCAACATCTGCTGAGCTAATCACAGCCAACATTATGATTAAGCTCTTCGGAGGTTTCTGGTGGGATTACTCCATGAAGCCTTTTAACTACAAGGGCATGATTTGTCTGGAGACGTCCATCGGTTGGGGCTTCGTCGGATTATTCTTCTTCTATTTCTTCGACGGCTTCATCTGGAAGATCGTATTCATGATTCCGGATCTCTTAGCCAAGATCATTGCGCTTAGCGTTTCCGTGATCTACGTTGTGGATTTCAGCGTTTGCATGTACAGAAGACTTAAGGGTCTTGAGAGCGACACAGAAGGTGTTGGAAGATTAAAGGTTAAGAATTAAGAACTACGGGCTTCGGTTTCGAAGCCCTTTAGTTTATATTATAGCAGTTATAGGAGTTGTTTTTTATGAAATTATTAGTCGATAAGATAACTGAGATAGTCGGTGAGGCATTTAATGAGGCCGGTTACGGCGAGGCATCCTGCAGGGTTACACACTCTAACAGACCTGATCTGTGCGAGTTTCAGTGTAATGGTGCCATGGCAGGGGCGAAGCTCTATAAGAAGGCGCCCATCATGATTGCCAATGATGTGGTGGCTAAGCTCAGCGACAGAGCGGAGTTTTCAGAGGTCAGCGCGGTTAATCCGGGCTTCATAAATATCCGCCTTAGCGGTGAATTTCTTGCGTTATATCTCACGCAGATGAGAGCTGACAAGGTGTTTGGCTGTAACAGGGAGGAGGTTCCTGTCAAGCTCGTTATGGATTACGGCGGACCAAATGTTGCCAAGCCACTCCACGTAGGACACCTTCGCTCTGCAGTTATAGGAGAGTGCCTGAAGAGGTTAAACCGCTTCTACGGCAATGATGTGACAGCGGACGTTCATCTTGGAGACTGGGGTCTTCAGATGGGACTGATCATCGAGGAACTCAAGAACAGAAAGCCGGATCTGGTTTATTTTGACGATAATTTTACAGGAGAGTATCCTGCTGAGGCTCCATTTACATTAAATGAGCTGGAGGAGATATATCCTGCGGCGTCTGCCAAGTCCAAGGTCGACGAGGAGTTTGCAAAGCGCGCTCACGATGCCACAGTTTATATGCAGCAGGGTAAGCCCGGATACACAGCTATCTGGAAGCACATTCTGGCACTGTCAATCCCGGATCTTAAGAGAAATTATATGAATCTCGACGTCTCTTTTGATGTATGGAAGGGCGAGAGCGATGCCAAGCCATATATCGAGCCGATGATTGAAGACATGAAGGCTAAGGGATTGGCCTACGAGAGCCAGGGAGCCCTCATCATGGACGTCAAGGAGGATACCGACACGAAGGAGATTCCTCCATGTCTGTTGCAGAAGTCTGACGGAGCAGCTCTCTATCACACAACGGACCTTGCAACTCTAATTCAGAGAATGAAGGATTATAAGCCTGACAGGGTTTTGTATGTGGTTGACAAGCGCCAGGAGATGCATTTCACACAGGTTTTCCGCGCTGCAAGGAAGGCGGGTATTGTGCCTGAGAGCACACGCCTAAGCTTCATCGGTTTTGGCACCATGAACGGCAAGGACGGCAAGCCGTTTAAGACAAGAGAGGGCGGCGTAATGCGCCTGGAGACTCTGATAAGCGATATCAACAGTTCCGTATATGAGAAGAGCCTTGAGAGCAATCACATGGGCGATGAAGACAACCGCGAGGACACATGTAAGAAGATATCTCTCGCAGCTCTTAAGTACGGCGACCTTAGCAATCAGGCTTCCAAGGACTATGTTTTCGATCTGGACAGATTCGCTTCATTTGACGGAAACACAGGTCCATATATCTTATATAATATTGTCCGTATTAAGACCATATTGTCTAAATATGTTCAGGGAGGCGGCGATATGAGCGATGTGAACACCATCTTTGCACCTTATACAGATGCGCAGAGATCGCTTATGTTATGCCTCACAACATTTAACGAGGTCATGGACCAGGCATATGCTGAGGATGCTCCTCACAGAATCTGCGGTCTGGTTTACGATCTTGCCAACGCATTTAACGCCTTCTACAACGAGACTAAGATCTTAGCCGAGGAGGATGAGGGCAAGAAAACAAGCTATATAAACCTTATAGTTATGGTTAAGGATTGTCTGGAGAAGGCCATTAATATCTTAGGTTTTGATGCGCCGGAGCGTATGTAATTATGGCATGGGATAAGAGTTGTATTCTGGCGGCGTGTTCCGCCTACGCCTCCTATTCCCGCGGCTCCTCGTTATACAGAGAAGGTAATCCGTCCATCTTCAGTGATGAACGGATTTCTTTTTTTCAGTACGGTTTCAGGGGCGCGGTCAAGGACGGCGTCGAGACATTTTACGCAAAAATATTCACTGACAGGGATCAGTTCATAGCCAATTCGTGTTCCTGCGGGCATGGCCGTGCAGGGCAGGGTTTGTGCGCCCATCAGGTGGCAATCGCTCTTAAGTGGCTGGAGCTTCACGAGGGACTCTCAGACAACGAAATCATGTCCACGGACGCTGGTTTTTCGGACATGATAGAGGGCTACTCTAAAATGCTTGACGAGCAGTACAGGGAGGATGACGACGGGGCTTTATTGCACCTTCATCCACAGCTCTTAGTCAGCGGCAGCACGGTTCACGCCTCATTTAAGATAGGCGACAGCAAAATGTATGTCCTTAAGAATGTCGAGGATCTCTACGACGCATATAAGGATCACACAACACTTTCCTATGGCAAATCCTTAAGCGTTGTTCCTGAGAGGAGCAACTTCACAGGCTACGACGGAGTGCTGTTTGACATAATTATCCGCGGAGCCTCTGACTATCTCAAGAACATCAACTACCGTTTTTCATATCAGGGACACAGAAGCATTAAGCTCACCCCCTCAGAGATTGACGATATAATTCTGCCAAAGATCGGGGATTATATAGAGGTTAACTACGGCGGCAGGAGTACGGACTGCCATGTTCTGGAGAAGAATCCCAGACTTTCCTTTGGATTTGACGACAAGAAGAAAAACGGCGTGACATTTGTTATAAATGACACCAACTGGACAATAATTGCCGGGGAGGAACACATTTATATAGTTAAGGGCGATAAGCTCTATGTCTGCGACGAGGAGTTTTCTAAGGACTGCCGTATATTCTTAGAGACCATGAACAGCCTGAAGGATACGGGCAAAACTAGGATTGATGTCTACCGCGACGACGTGAGGGCGTTTTTCCTAAATGTAATCCCTATGATAGAGAAGCACTTAGATATAAGCACGGAGGGAGTGAGCATCGAGCAGTACATCCCGAAGGCGCTTAAGGCGCAGTTCTATCTAGACATGCCAGTAAGCAGGCTTCTTAGTCTTGAAATGTTTTTTAACTACGGCGAGGAGAGGTTTAATCCTCTGGCGGTAAGCCACACGGAGGCAAACCGTGATGTCCACAAGGAGAAGGCCATAGGCAATCTCGTGGGCAGATATTTTAAGCTCAAGGACGAAAACAACCGACTGCTCATCGACAATGACGAGCAGATATTTGCTTTTCTAAAAAACGGCATGGACGAGCTTAAGCGGTTAGGCGAGGTCTATGTGACCGATGCACTTGATAAGGTGAAGGTTTTAAAAACCCCGAAGGTTAGCGTCGGAGTGAATGTAAAATCAGACCTTCTTAATCTCAAGGTGACTGGTGACGGCGTGGACGGAGAGGACTTAAGAGGTATCTTAGACGATTATAAGCTCAAGAGACGCTTTCACAGGCTTAAGGACGGAAGCTTCGTGGAGCTTGACGCCGAGGATGAATCCCTTGAAAAAGTCTCAGATATCGTCACCGGCCTAAGAATCAGGGATAAGTCACTAAGCGATGTGAATCTTCCCAAAAACAGGGCATTCTATCTGTCTAACACGTTAGATCTAGACGATGAAAATGTGGAGGCAGACGATAAATACAGGGAGTTAGTCGAGGCATTTGAGGATGAAAACCTGCCTGAGTATGAGATACCTGAGGGTTTAAATGCGACGCTCAGGGACTATCAGGCTGAGGGCTACAGGTGGCTTAGGAGACTCTCAGAGCACGGTTTTGGCGGAATTCTTGCCGACGATATGGGACTTGGCAAAACCATACAGGTTATCACGCTTTTGCTAAGCAGGAGGTCCGATGAAAACACAAGCCTTATATGCTGTCCTGCATCCCTTGTGTACAACTGGAGGTGTGAATTTGAAAAATTTGCTCCGTCGCTTAAGACAGTGTGCGTGTTAGGCGATGCGCAGGTCAGGGAAAATATCATAAGAGATTACAAGGACTACGACTGCCTGATAACAAGCTACGACGTTTTGAGGCGGGATGTGGATGCCTATAAGGGCAAACATTTTGCGTTTCAGATAGTGGATGAGGCACAGTTTATCAAGAACCAGAACACGCAGAAGGCTCAGTCTGTGAAGGAGATAGAGGCGGATGCTAAGTTTGCGCTCACAGGAACGCCAATAGAGAACAGACTCAGCGAGCTGTGGAGCATATTTGACTATCTGATGAGCGGATATCTGTTTTCCTATCAGATGTTTAAGGCCAATCTAGAGCAGCCTATCGTTAAGGAGAATGACGAGGAGGCGCTTGCAAAGCTTAAGAAGCTTATTTCGCCGTTTATTTTAAGAAGGCTTAAGAAGGATGTGCTCACATCCCTTCCGGACAAGATAGAGGAGGTTATATACTCCCAGATGGAGGGCGAGCAGAAGAAACTCTACGACGCTTCGGTGTCCGAGCTTCTAGAGGGCTTGAGCGCGTCGTCAGACGACGATGTGAAGAAGAATAAGATACAGATACTTGCGAAGTTAACGAGACTCAGGCAGCTGTGCTGCGACCCGGCGCTTGTGTATGAAAACTACACAGGGGGTAGCGGCAAGCTTGACACCTGCATGGAGCTTATAGGTCAGGCGATTGACGGAGGGCATAAGATACTTCTCTTCAGCCAGTTTACAAGCATGCTTGACGAGATTGCCCTTAAGCTTCAGGAGGCCAATATTTCCTACTATATTCTCACTGGGGAGACGCCTCTACAAAAAAGAGCTGAGATGGTGGAGCTGTTTAACAGCGATGAGACGAAGCTCTTCCTGATAAGCCTTAAGGCGGGCGGCACAGGGCTGAACCTTACGGCTGCCGACATAGTTATCCACTACGATCCGTGGTGGAATGTGGCCGCGCAGAACCAGGCGACGGACAGAAGCCACCGCATAGGTCAGGAGAGTAATGTAAATGTCTACAAGCTGATTGCAAGGGATACGATAGAGGATAGGATACTCACGCTTCAGCAAAACAAGCAGAAGCTCTCGGATGATATTCTCGGAGCAGAGTTTAGCCAGGCTGATTTTGACAAGAATGAGCTGTTGGATATCTTGAAAAACAGATAATTAAAGGGTTCCGGTTTAGTCCGGAACCCTTTTTATTACAATCTGTCTGCCATGACGTAGAGAAGCTCTCTTGTGTCGTCCCAGCCCAGGCATGGGTCGGTTATGGACTTGCCATAGATATGGTCGCCAATCTTTTGTGAGCCCTCCTCGATATAGCTCTCAACCATGACACCCTTGACCAGATTCTTGATATCGTCAGAGTGTGTGCGGCTGTGGAGCACTTCCTTCACAATTCTAATCTGCTCCTTAAAAAGCTTGCCTGAATTAGAGTGGTTTGCATCAACTATGCAGGCAGGATTTACAAGGTCGCGCTCAGCGTACATGTTGAAGAGTCTTAACAGATCCTCGTAGTGGTAGTTTGGAATGGTCTGTCCGTGCTTATTCACTGCGCCTCTAAGAATCGCATGTGTGAGAGGGTTGCCGGTTGTGGAAACCTCCCAGCTTCTGTAGATGAACTGGTGTGGCTTCTGACCTGCCAGGATGGAATTCATCATGACTGATAAATCTCCTGAGGTAGGGTTCTTCATTCCTGCGGGAACATCCATGCCGCTGACAACAAGTCTGTGCTGCTGATCCTCAACACTTCTGGCTCCGACTGCGACGTAGGAGAGGATGTCTGAGAGATAGCGGTAGTTTTCAGGGTAGAGCATCTCGTCCGCACATGTCATGCCTGATTCTTCTACCGCGCGAATGTGCAGGTTTCTGATGGCGATAAGACCAGCCAGCATATCCTCAGGCTGCTCAGGGTTTGGCTGATGAACCATGCCCTTGTAGCCCTCGCCTGTGGTTCTGGGCTTGTTTGTGTAGACTCTAGGAACGATTAAGAGCTTATCCTTAACCTCCTCATTCACCTTGGCGAGTCTTCCCAAATAATCGCAGACGCTGTCGGCGTTGTCTGCAGAACAGGGGCCGATGATTACGAGAAAACGGTCGTCCTCGCCTGTTATAACCTTCCTGATCTCCTCATCCCTTGCTGCCTTAATCTCGGCAATACCTGCTGGAAGGGGAATCTGCTCTTTAATCTCCGACGGAGAGGGGAGTTTTCTCTTGAATTCAAAGCTCATATTATATACCTCAACTTTCTAATGAAAAACCAATAAATGATTGATACAAAGTATAACATATCCAAACCATGTGTCAACAATATAAATTGTGCAATTTGTGATGTTTTTAATTGACAGAATTGATAAAACTCTCAAAATGGTGCAATTAGTGCATAAATATTTTGCAAAATCGTTCATTTTGCCATTGACAAATTTACATTGGGAACGTATATTAAACTCAGATTAAAACGTTCGTGATATTCATTTTACATTTTGTGCATTTTGGAGTGGACGATATGAAGAAGACATCGATACAGGACATAGCCGCAGCGCTTGCGCTTTCAAGAAATACAGTATCCAAGGCTCTCTCAGGGGATGACATAGTTGCCCCGGAGACCAGGAAGCTTGTTGTCAAGACTGCGCTTGAGATGGGCTACCCGAGGATTAAGATTACATTTCCTGAGAACTACGAGGATACTGGCTTCAGACAGAAGACCAACAGTATCCTGCTTCTATGCAACAGATATCCTTCAGGCTTCTGGAGCAGGATCATCATGGGAATCTCTGACATTATAAATGCCAACCGTGATAATCTCATGCTTCACATCGTAAGCCATGACGAGGAGGAGTACTGCACAATCCCTTCAGAGCTTAAGGACAGCGTGGACGGTGTCATCTTTTTAAGCGTATTTAACAAGAATTACACAGATGCGATATGCAGCTGCAACAAGCCTGTTGTTTTTCTTGACGCGCCGGTTGACTATTCCATCTATCTTAAGAAGGGCGACATCATCGTGACGGAGGGCTATTCCACCACGAAGGAAATTACGCTTAAGCTTATAAGCCAGGGCCTTCAGAGACTCTGCTTCATAGGCGATATAACATATTGTAAGTCCATCAGGGACAGATATGACGGTTTTATGGCTGCTTTGGAGCTTGCAAGAATTAAGCCCGACAGAAGAATACATTTCACAAGCCATACCATCAACAACTATTACAATATTGATGAGGTTATGAGCGCCATCAACAAGCTCGATTACATTCCGGACGCGATTGTGTGCGCTAACGACGATATCGCGAAGGATGTATATCAGATATTCAGACGAAGCAATATCAAGATACCTCAGGATATTGCGGTGACAGGCTTTGACAACAGCGAGGCGGCTGAGCTTCTAGAGCCCGCCCTCACAACTGTGGCCGTTCACAATCACACCATCGGCACAAGACTTGCCGAGGCACTGTACAGCAGGTTCAGAACTCCTGACAAACCTTATGAGATGGTAAACATTTCATCAGATGTCATGTTCAGGGCTTCATCCGAGAAGTACATGGACACACAAAAATTAGGGTATTAACCCTTAATTTATATTAAAAGGAGAATAATTATGAGTAACGTAAAGCTTATCTGTGACAACGTACCTAATATGCCTTGGGTTGAGGGACCTAAGTCATTCACCAACGCACCTGTTTGGAGATATCCTGAGAATCCAATCATCGGCCGCAACCCTGTTAAGAACGTAGCGCGTATCTTCAACAGCGCAGTTATGCCATACGAGGGCAAGTTCATCGGCGTATTCAGAGGCGAGCAGGTTAACGGTGTGCCTTACATCTACCTTGGCCACTCAGAGGATGCCATCCACTGGACATTTGACGAGGAGAAGATTCACTTCGTTGATGAGCAGGGTAACGACTTCATGCCTAACTACGCATATGACCCAAGACTTGTCAAGGTTGAGGATACATATTACATCATGTGGTGCGGCGACTTCTACGGCGCAGCAATCCACCTTGCAAAGACTAAGGATTTCAAGACATTCGTAAGAGTTGAGAATCCATTTGTGCCATTTAACAGAAATGCTGTATTATTCCCTAGAAAGGTTAACGGCAAGTTCTTAATGCTCTCAAGGCCTTCAGATTCAGGCCACACACCATTTGGCGATATCTTCCTTAGCGAGTCACCTGATCTCACATACTGGGGCAAGCATCGCCACGTTATGGGCAGAAGCTCAGAGTGGTGGGAGTCAGTTAAAATTGGCGGCGGCGCAGCTCCTATCGAGACTAGCGAGGGCTGGCTGTTGTTCTACCACGGCGTTTCAGGCACATGTAACGGTCTTGTATATTCAATCGGCGGCGCTATCCTTGACATTGACAATCCTTCAATCGTTAAGTACAGATGCGAGAACTTCCTTCTCACTCCAGAAGAGTGGTACGAGGAGAGAGGCTTCGTTCCTAACGTAACCTTCCCTTGCGCAACTATCTGCGACGCAGCAACAGGACGTATCGCAATCTACTACGGATGTGCAGACTCTTATGTAGGTCTCGCATTTACAGAGGTAGATAAGGTTGTTGATTACATCAAGGAGCACAGCGTTACACGTTGGGATGACACCGACGCAGGCCGCAGATAATTTTATCTAAATATTGCTAAAGGCTGCAGTTTCTGCAGCCTTTAAGTGCTTAAATTCGAGGTGAACTATGTTTATTGATGAAGTAAGAGAGCATCTCACCAAGAAGATTATTCCCTTCTGGAATAACTTAAGAGATGACGTAAATGGTGGCTTTTATGGCTATGTCGACAGCGATTTAAATGTTGATAAGCAGGCAGTCAAGGGCTGTATTCTAAACAGCCGTATCCTATGGTTTTACAGCAATGCCTATATGGTTCTCAAGGACAAGGCTTTGCTTGACAACGCAAAGCACGCCTATGAATTCATGACAAAATACTGCATCGACCGTGTAAACGGAGGTGTCTACTGGGCCATGAACTATGACGGAACTGTATTTGACAGCATCAAGCACACATACAATCAGGCTTTTGCTATCTATGCGCTGTCTTCATATTATGATGCTTCAGGCGATAAGAAGGCTCTCGATCAGGCTTTTGAGCTTTTCAATCTTATCGAGAACATCTGCACGGACGACATAGGTTACCTCGAAGCATTTACGGTTGATTTTAAGCCGGAGAGCAACGAGAAGATATCCGAGAACGGCGTTATGGCAGAGAAGAGCATGAACACCCTTCTGCACGTTTTAGAGGCCTATACAGAGCTTTACCGCGTCTCAGGCGACGATAAGGTTGCCGCACGCCTCAGATGGATATTTAACGAGGTTGCCGAGAAGTTATATAATCCGAAGCTTCACAGACTTGAGGTATTCTTTGACAGAGAGATGAATTCCATTATCGACCTTCACAGCTATGGTCACGACATTGAGACTTCATGGCT
>JAILPS010000022.1 GCA_024699325.1 Lachnospiraceae bacterium
TCCTGTAACTATCTACGGATCAATGCAGATAGAGCTCTTCCAGATAGATGGTAAGCCAGAGCCTGAGGAGTACGAAGATCCTTACAATTCAGACACCATCGAGCACGGCGTGGACGATGTATTTAAGACCGTGGTTGAGGCGACGGAGGGGGCACAGGAAGAAGAACCTGAGACAGAGAATCCTGAGACTGAGGAGAATGTAGATAATACAGAAGAGACCAGCGAGAACGCTGAGACAGAAGAAGCACTAGATAATGGTGAAGCGGTAATTAGCTTCTAGAATGACTACGAATGAAATAAACCACATATGTACTATCGGAGAGGAGGTGTCATATGGGACTGTTAAAGAAGGGGATTAGGACAGCCGGTTTTTCACTAGTTGAAATCATTATTGCTGTTGCCATCCTTGGGATCGTGACAGTGCCGGTTATGACATCTCTTGTTCGTACTGCGCAGATTAATCAGAAGGCCAGAATACTTCAGAAGGGCACTGACCTGGCGCAGAATTTTATGGAGACACTCAGAGCAGAGACGAAGGAGAGCCTGGTAAGTGCAATCTACGGAAGTGATATAAGTGCAGGAACGGATGAGACAACTGTGGATTTCACACCACTGCTCACATCGCTTGACGGGTATACAGTGTCAAACTATGAGGAGCTGGATGCGTTGACATTCAGAACTCAGGTAGTCAATAAGGCCAATTCGGCTGGTGCCATAGAAAAAACAGCATACTGGGGCATGGGAAATGATCAATACTATTTTGCTATCACAGATGTTGAATATAATTCCTCAACATTTGACGTGCTTATAATGCTCGACGGACCTGCATATGGAACGGCTGCGGACAATCCTAAGTACTATACCTACAACGTGACGGTCATGATATATTCGTCCGTTGGCAAGAGTTTCAGCTCAGACACGAAGGTTACACAGTTAGAAACTGCAATACAGAATAAATAGGGGATAAGAGAATTTGCGAAAGGAGGAACGCGATGAAGATAATCGTTAAGAGATTAAACGATAAGGGTGCTGCGCTGTTGAATGTGCTGGTAATAACCACGTTTGCGCTTTTACTTGTGTCAAGCGTTCTTGCTCTTGCACTTAACAGCTACAAGGTAAAAAATATCAGCCTGAATGCCACAGATAATTTTTATGTCTGCGAGACAATAATGGAACAAATTAAGGCTGATATAAGGAACAAGATTAATTCTTCAACAAGCATTGAGAATTTTTACAAGGCTTATCAGTCAACTGACAGAATAGAGATATCCGGCGGTAATATTTACAACTACTGCTATGATATCGGAGCAATAGCTAAGGCGGTTACAAGCGTGGATGGCTCTAGTTCGATAGTGTACAGTGAGCCCGTGACGACACCTTACACAGTTAACGGTTCATATTCAACCTATGTAACACTTACAGTTGACAAGGGAAACGGCCTGACTGACACAGTTGTTATTGGCTCATATGGTCAGACCAGAAATAATCTGATACTTAGCGGAACTCAGGTGACATTTGCAGGGCTCACTGTAAAATATATGAGCGGCACAGGCTATGAGAGCCAGATTTCAACAGATATCGTTGTCCTCTATTCAGGGGCAACAGCCGGAGAACCTGACAAAGCATACAGATGGAATACAGTTCTGGAGACCAATCATTCAAGCGATATCAATGATAAGGTTTATGATACCTCGGCTTATGAGAAAGACAGTATTTATGCAATACAGTTTACAATGACGCTTGGCGACAGATACGAGCCGGACTCGCCTCGTGAAACATATGATCAGGCGTTACCGTATGTATATGTTGCAGACAAGTTAAGTGGCAATGTTAATAAGACATATGCGAGTGGTAAAAAATGGAAAACATATTACGATTATTATAAGAACGGTGAATATCTTGATTTGTTCGATAATGTGTATGTATATGTTGGACCGGAAAATGGAGATCCCAATGCAGATCTTAGCGGATTGTCAGATGAGGAACTTGAGGACGCGGGTTGGATTAAATATACTGAGATATTCCAAACTTCTAATTCAGCTCAGGTGAAGAAGGAAAAAGTTGTATCAAGCACAGGATACAGCGAACGATATGGTTTCCAGTATACTGATAATACAGCGGTAAGCAGATTTAAAGATAAGTATGTTTTGAATTATGATATTGTTGATGGAGATCATAGAGACACACAGTATATAGATGTCAGATATATGGTTAAATTGACAGATTCATACGGCAACTCCATAGCAGATAATTATGTGGATGTGGCTGCTGTTGGTTGGTTTTACTACTATGATTACAGAGAAAATTTTGAGTACACAGCTGATGATGCAGCCATAAGTAATGCCTGCGTTTGCGTTAAGAAAGATGGAACTGAGACGGCAACAACCACCACAGAGATAGAACTAAATGTATCGGATTATACATACAACTGGAAAAGCTATGGATACGTTGACAACAGTTCACAACAGCACGGTCGTGGCTGGGGCTGGGGCTGGGGCTCTGGCAGAACATATTTGTACTATAAGTGTGATATTAGCCTTGATGAATCATATGAGGCTGGTGATGAAGTGGTCGTAACGTTGAAGGGACCTACAGATACTACATATGCATATTCATATGCTGATAACACGCCACTTACCTATTCATCATATACCACGGAAGGTAATACGCTGATTGCAACATTTAGAGTTACGGAGGATGGTTCAGGAGGAACACTATATATTCTGGCGGATGACGTTTCTAGCAGTAATACGGTGAGTGCAGTGTTAAAACATACAACAGTTACTACAACAACAGCTCTTGGATACTCATCAGCTACCATATCATATGCTAACTGGAGAAAGGAATAATCCATGGAAAAGAGACAGGGGTCAAACAAAAAACTTAATAACAGCGGTATGACTCTTGTCGAGCTTATCATCGTGATTGCAATCATATCGACCGTGACGGGAGCGTTGATTTTATCCACCGGCATAGTAGAGAAGAGTCGACTGACCAATGCATTTAACAAGCTTCAGTCGGCATATTCGCTGTCGAGAACTAATTCTATGAGTAAGAGTGCCACGGCTGACCTGGTTTTAAGGTCTGATGGTAAATATTATTATTGCCAGTCCGGAAGCGAGGAAGAGGAGAAGATGGGCATCGCAAACTACTCTATGAAGTTCGTGGTGTATGACGAGAGTGCTAATAAGGAGACAACCTATGAATCCTTTGAAAAGATGGCAGAGGCGTATGGCAACAAGACTGCAGGAACCATAACAATAAGATTTACCAGAAGTGGTAAGTTAGAACCGCTTAAGGATGGCGATGATGTATATCTTAGCCAAATGTGGCTGGATGACAAGGTTATGTATATAACCTATGAGACAGGCAAATACTCTCTTGAAAAATAGTATTTTCAGGAAGATAAGGAGGTGTGACTATGAATAGATCAGTCAAGGGATTTACCCTCATAGAAGTAATAATCGCCATAGCTATTCTCTCTGTAGTCATGCTTACCGGCTTCAGGTTCATGACAACGGTTGCTAACCAGTATGGCAAGGACAATATAGATATCAAGCTCCAGAAGGAGGTTGATGAGATTATAGTTCTGCTGGAGGATATTATTATCGATGCCGATAGTGTTGTTATCGCAGAAGATGGCTCATCTATAGATGTATATATCGTTGAGAATGGCAATTCATATATGTATGAGGTGTATCTGTCAGATAACAGTATGTATTATCAGAAGTATCAGGTAACTGAGGACGGCAATGCTCCTGTTAGAGATGCGGTATATCTGGGAACATACCTTAAGAATGTTGAATTCAGTACACCTTCAGAGGGTTCTGTCAAGGTGGTTATGGATTTTAACTATAACACGGATGACTATACAGCGACCAGGGTTATAACACTTAGAAATATGGTTGCCAGTGTTAACAGTGGCATGTCTGGCAGTTCTTCTAATACAACAGATGAAACTACGGCAAGTGGACAGCAGTCTACAACTGTGGCATCAAACGCTCCTGATACAAGCGTTACTATAACCAAGAAGGGACGTTCTTACACATACTATAGCGTGTCTTCTATCAAAGTAAGGAGTTCGAATGGTGTATCACTTAAGGGGTATACAGTAAAGCTTACTTTTAAGGTTAAGCCTAATCAGTTTAGCGGTAATTATCTTACCATGAATACATCTGTGGGTCTCGATAAGATTTTTCATAACAGAAGTCGTTTTATAAGTGATTTTGATATTTCGGTAGGAACGTATGGAAGAGTGAACGGCGGAGGAAACAACTATTACTACATACCTGTAACAATAGATATTTATAAGAATTCCACTGAATTAAATATAACCGAGGATAATAATTGCCTTGGAGAGTATTTATATATATACCCGGTTGATAATGATGAAGATATTACGGTAACATATGAAATACTTGACAGCAATGGTCAGGTTGTAGATAGTGGTACCGCAACCATCAACTAACTAACACAACATTTCAGCCCTCGCGCTAAACCGCGGGGGCATTTGAATATTTTGGCAACAGGGGAGAGAATTTATGGCTTTAGAGATTAAGGAGAATGGCATCACGTACCATGTGGACAGCGTGAGGAGCGAGGGAAACCGCCTGATTGTGAACGGTTTTGCGGGGAGCTCTGAGCGCGTGCCGGTGGAGTTTCTGGTGAAGGACAGCGTGGGCAGGATTGTGAGCGAGGAGAGGGTCAGCGTCGTGAGACTTAACAGGTCGGATGTGAGCCTGCTTCTGTACGGCGATGCATCGTGTGACGATCTGGGTTTTGAGATCAGGATAGGGCTTGACAGGCTGGATAAGGTGGTGCTTATCATGAAGGCGGGAGCTCACAGGGAGGAGGTTGATATAGACCCCTTCGATGTGAAGGTCAAGCTTAAGAGCGCCAGGGACAGGGCAATGTTTCTTAAGGATAATCTGGGCTACCAGATGTATCACGCGAAGAATACGCCGGGCAGCGGGGCACTGAAGGTGCAGAGGGCGAAGAGGTTTGACTACAGCCCGAAGATCAGCCTGTTAGTGCCTGTGTACAACCCTGATCTGACATTTCTGCTGCAGTTAATCAAGTCTGTGCAGGCGCAGTCCTACGAGAACTGGGAAATGTGTCTGGCCATAGGCTCAAATGATAATATATCGCTTGTGGGCTTCATAAGAAGCTATGCGGGCGGCGAGAAGAGGCTCAGGTTTAAGGTGCTTGAAAAGAGCGCAGGGGTGGCCGCAAATACCAACGAGGCGCTTGCGATGGCGACCGGGGATGTGGTGACATTTGCCGCCCAGGACGATCTTCTGAGCCCTGAGGCGTTCTACAGGATTGTGGCCACATTTAACAAATACCCTGAGGCGGACATGGTCTACACGGACGAAGATAAGGTGACCACGGACGGAAGGGTGTTCTATGAGCCGCATTTCAAGACGGTTTACAACCCGGATCTGCTGCGCTCGACCAACTATATCTGCCATCTCATGGCTATAAAGATGACGCTGGTGAAGAAGATTGGCAGGCTTGACCCTCAGATGGAGGGGGCGCAGGACTACGACTATGTGCTTCGCGCCAGCGAGAAGGCGGCTAAGATTGTACACATTCCGAGGGTTTTGTACCACCAGAGGGTGCATCCATGGGGAGCAGCCGGGGACAGAGAGCATAGGGCGAACATGACCCAGGCGGGCTACAGGGCGCTTGCGGCGCACCTTAAGAGGTGCAGGATTAAGGCAGAGATAGACGATAGCTTCAGGGAGAGCGGCTATTACACGCTTCGCTACAGGAAGACTAAGAAGGCTGCGGGCGGCGTGACCTACATTCTCTCGGGGCAGAAGGTTCCGGACGGGCCGAAGGCGCAGTACATGCTGTTTATCAATGAGAACCTGGAGTTTATAGGCGACGAGTGGCTGTCGCAGCTTCTAGGCGTTTTGGACAGAAGCGACGTGGCTGCGGTGGGCGGAATGATTGTGGACGGCGAAAACCGCATACAGTCCATGGGCATGGTTTACACAGGGGACACCATTTACCACATGTTTCGCGGCATGCTTGCAGGCGATGCGGGATATGCAAACCGCAACAAGCTCACGCAGGATGTGAGCATACTGTCGCTTGACTTCATGCTTATCAAAACTGCGGCATATGAGCAGGTCGGCGGAATCCTGGACGGGGCGACGAGGCAAATGCAGTCCTTAGACCTAAGCTTCAGACTCAGGAGGGCCGGCTACAGGCTGGTGACGGTGCCAAGCGTGAAGGCGCGCATTAAGGACGGCGCGCTTCTTAATATAGAGGATAAGGTGCACGCTCTGTCTGGGGAAACCTCGGATATCAGGGCGAGCTGGAAGCCCATGCTTGACAGGCCGGACCCTTATTTTTCTAAGGCTTTAAGCGTGGGAGCTGACGGCAACTGGCATGTGAGCGCAGCATTTATCTCGCAAAAATAAACATTTTCAGGTTGTTTGGGGCGCGACTCTTGACAAACGAAGAAACTGAAACTATAATCACACATAATTTCATACACCAAAGGCATTGAAGAGAAGAAGTAGCATCCAGCACTCCTACAGAAAGTCGCCGGCAGATGAGAGGCGCAGAACAGACTGGACAGTGAATACATCTTGGAGCTTCGCACTGAAGTGGCAGTAGGCTGCGACGTTAGACATACGTTAGTTGTCAGGGTATCGTTTTTGACTGTACCTGTTGAGGTGATAACCGCGAGGTTGTCACGAAGTAAGGTGGTAACGCGTATTTAACGCCCTTACGGTCCTCGGACTGTAGGGGCTTTTTGATATTGTGGGCCTCTTTTGGCCTTGGCATATGTATGAAAAATATATTTTAAGGAGAACGGATATGCAGATTTATGAGGAACTGGTAGCCAGAGGGCTCATCGCCCAGGTTACGGACGAGAAGGAGATCAGAGAGCTGATTAACGCTGGCAAGGCAACATTTTACATTGGCTTTGACCCTACGGCGGACAGCCTCCACGTTGGCCACTTCATGGCGCTGTGCTTAATGAAGAGACTTCAGATGGCAGGCAACAAGCCCATCGTGCTCTTGGGCGGTGGAACAGGAATGATTGGCGATCCTTCAGGCAAGACTGACATGCGCAAAATGCTTACCAAGGAGGACATCGAGCACAATATCGAATGCTTCAAGAAGCAGATGAGCAGATTCATCGACTTCTCAGACGGCAAGGCTATCTGCGTAAACAACGCTGACTGGCTTCTCGATTTGAACTATGTTGAGCTTCTTCGCGAGGTCGGAGCATGCTTCTCAGTCAACAGAATGCTGGCTGCAGAGTGCTACAAGCAGAGAATGGAGAGAGGTCTCACATTCCTTGAGTTCAACTATATGATCATGCAGAGCTACGATTTCTTGGAGCTCTACAAGAGATACGGCTGTAACATGGAGTTTGGCGGCGATGACCAGTGGAGCAACATGCTCGGCGGTACTGAGCTTATCAGAAGAAAGCTTGGCAAGGACGCACACGCCATGACCATCACCCTGCTTCTCAACTCAGAGGGCAAGAAGATGGGCAAGACTGAGAAGGGCGCTGTATGGCTTGACCCTGAGAAGACATCTCCATTCGAGTTCTATCAGTACTGGAGAAATGTGGCTGACGCTGATGTTCTTAAGTGCATCAGACTGCTCACATTCATACCTGTTGAGGAGATCGACAAGATGGACAGCTGGGAGGGAAGCCAGCTCAACACCGCTAAGGAAATCTTGGCATACGAGCTTACGAAGTTGGTTCACGGCGAGGAGGAGGCCAACAAGGCGCAGGCACAGGCCAGATCACTCTTCGGCGCAGGCTCAGGCGATGACGCTCCAGAGGTTAAGCTTAGCGCAGAGGATCTTGTGGACGGCAAGCTTGACATCCAGGGAGTTTTGGTTAAGGCAGGCATGTGCGCTTCAAGAAGTGAGGCCAGACGTGTTGTAGAGCAGGGCGGCGTCATGGTTGACGGCGAGAAGGTCGGCTTAGAGGCCACATACGACGCAGCTGCGCTTGCGGGCGGAATCTTAGTCAAGAAGGGCAAGAAGGTATATAAGAAGGTTATAATGTAATATAATCCTTGTTGTGAATATGAGCGCTCATATCCTTCGATATGGGCGCTTTTTCTTCTTGACAAACATTTAAAAGGCTTGTATAATCTCACGTGTTTGACATGAATGCAGATGTGGCGGAATTGGTATACGCGCATGATTCAGGTTCATGTGAGCATTGCGCTCGTGCGGGTTCAAGTCCCGCCATCTGCACTATCCGAGGGATGAACCCTCGGATTTTTATTTTTTTATCATAAAACTCTAATTTTTTTTTAATTTCTTTCCCGCCGTGCATTGACTTTTTGGTGGAAAAGTAATTATAATAGTGTAATTGAGCGAAGTATTTTTTTTAGACCTCAAATTCTAATGTGGTACATAAGAAGGAGTATAATATGGCTAATGTATCTATTCCTAAGATCCTGTTCGCGATAATCTATTTTGCAATCCCGATTGTTTGCTGGACAGTGCCTGAAGTTAATCAGTTCATTCCTGAGAGCTGGATGATTGCCTGCGTAGTTGCAGGTGTTTTCCTTATCGGTCTCGCATTTCTCATGAAGAATGCAAACACAGCATTTAAGGTGCTGGCCGTTCTGGTTATCATCGCATCACTTGCCCTTGCAGGAGTGAAGGTATATCCTGTTGTGCTTGAGCATTTCGAGCTGGTTGATAAACACTACGCCGCAGAGGCCGGAGAGTATTATTCTGCAACACAGACTCTCTTCCAGACCAAGCAGAGCGTTGTTCTCACAGATATTGTGAATGGTCTGCCTGACGCTGCCACATATGCATGGCTCGGCGTTGGTGTTTTAATCGTGCTCTACGGTATCTACAGCATGAAGGAGGTTGTGGCTTATGCTATGATCCCTTCTAACAAGTCAAGCAAGTTTAACGCTAACGAGGAGATTCCTGATCATGTCGATTCAGCTAACTCTAACAGACCTACAGCTGAGCAGAGAGCAGCCGCTCTTGCCAGAATGAAGCAGAACCCTTCTACGCCTGCGCCTGATCTCGACGACGCAATCGCTGATTTTGTGAAGGACAACAGACAGCCTGAGAGAGTTGAGAAGCCTGCAGAGGAGCCTGTTATCAAGGTAAATGCTGAGAGAATTCAGCCAGGTTCAACATCAACATCAACTGTTCAGGGCGAAGACAGAAGACACAGAGAGCCTGCCCTCACACATGACGGCAGAGTTAATATTAAGCTCGATATGGGCGAGGACTATGTTCCGAAGGTAACTGTGGAGAAGGAGAACGTGTTCACCTCAGACGATCAGATGCCCGGATATCAGCAGGATCCTTCAGCTGCACCTAAGTTTAAGACAGAGGAGCCTGAGGCTAAGCCTGAGCCTGTAATCATTGATATGGAGGAGCCTGAGGAGGCACCTGCAGTGGACAACTCTAATCCATTTGCACAGATGAATGATCCATTCAGCTCACCATATAAGCACACAACTAACCCTAACACTGCCAAGGCAGCTCCTACTAAGAAGGTGGACGATTCCAATCCATTTGCACAGATGAATCCATTCGAGAAGAGCGCTGCTGCTCCTAAGCCTGCACCAGCTCCGGCACCTGCTAAGGTTGTGCTCACACCAGAGCCAGAGCCAGCACCTGCTCCAGCTCCAGCACCTAAGGCAGTCACACCAGCACCTGCTCCAGCTCCTAAGGCTGAGCCGGCTCCGGCACCTGCACCTAAGGTTGTTGTTACGCCAGAGCCTGTCAAGGAGGCACCTAATGCTGAGACAGCCAAGCCTGTCAACTTCGTACTTCCTGAGGAGCCGAAGGAGACTCCTAAGCCTGTTATGGGCAAGAGCCGCATGTCAGCAGAGAATAAGGCCCGCATCCGCGAGTTAAATGCTCAGGTGGCAGAGCTCAAGACACTGTACAACCAGGGTATGCTCACACAGGAGGAGTATGTTGCACAGAGAACAGAGCTTCTCCAGCAGATGTACAGCCAGTCATAATCAGAATTTACATGGCTCCTGGCAGGGTAACCCTGCGGGAGCCATTTTTTGGAGGTTTTTATGAGAACTGAGAGATTTCATATGGAGAGAGATGTGCTAAATGTTGGCGACGAGGTCGACATCATCGAGGGCGTGCTGCCCATGGCATATTACTACACGATCGTTCCGGCACTTGCCATGAGCGGCAATTACACCACCAGAGAGCGCATCCAGTCGCGCCACGGCAAGGTTGTCCGCAAGGAGGAACACAACAGCACATTTTATATTTTTGCCGAGTTTGAAAACTAATAAATTTTTTTGAAAAAAGTCCTTGACAATCGTCACACTTAAGGCTATAATCCGTTTTGTTGCTTGCGGATGTGGCGGAATTGGTATACGCGCAAGACTAAGGATCTTGTGAGCATTGCGCTCGTGTGGGTTCAAGTCCCGTCATCCGCACACAGTGGTTTCTCGTATGAGAAACCACTTTTTTTGTCTCAGCGGGGTCTTAAACTATATTAACGATTCCTTAATGTGAACCTGTTAGGCTTGAAAACAAAAAAATAGCGTGATATAATCGCCTCGTTTTCACGGCAAAGATGCCGGGGTGTTGATTTGTTTGTTTTTTATTTCGAAGGGAGAAGTTATGATTAAATTCAAGAAAACACTGGGAATTGCACTTGCAGCAAGCATGGTTGCTTCCATGTCTGTAGGATGCACTAATACGAAGGATACGAAGGAGACAACGACGGCTGAGGAGGCTAAGACAACTGAGACCGAGGCAGAGACTACTAAGGCTGAGAAGGAAAATGATGCTGCCGAAGCCGGCAAGACAACTGAGGCTGAGAGCACAGAGGCTGAGACAACTGAGGAGGAGACAACGAAGGCTCCTTCTGGTAACGGGGGCGAGCTGGTATTTGACGGCTACACACCTGAGGTTGAGGGCGCTATGGAGTTGCTTGCCCAGATTGAGGAGCTTAAGTCTTACTACGCAACTACAGAGCTCACATTTGATGTAAACAACAGCTACGATGATTATGAGGAGAGCTACAGCGGAGCATTCACAGCTGACAGCGCGTTAAATGCTGACGGCGAGAGTTCAGTATCTCTGTCAGGCAACGTTTCGGCTGACGGCATAACAATCGAGGGACAGTTCTTAAATGCTTCATATGTTGACGGCGTTTCTTACCTTGATATCAGAGACGCATACAATATAGCTGAGAAGCTCATCACAGAGGAGTACATGGAGCAGATGGCTACAGGCTTAGGCACAGACCTGGATTCACTTAAGAAGCTTCTGTTTATCAGCGTTCCTGTTGAGGGCACAGATTTGGCTATGCCTGCAGAGGCTAAGGATGCATATGAGAAGCTCTCAGGCATGGTTTCGAACGATGTGGCGCTTGCAGTTTCAGCAGGTGACTTCCTCACAGAGGATGACGGCATCTACAGCATGGTTATCAACAACGACAACTTCGGAGAGTTCTTATATGACCTCTTAAGCGCGCTTGACACAAACATTGATGAGATTTATGACACATATGTAGAGTACATGGAGGCAGTAAACCTTCCTGAGATGCTCAACAAGTTATCAACCAACTATATCGACGAGCTTATAGGATATGTTGAGAAGATTACAGGTCAGACTGTGACAGATGAGCAGAAGGCTGAGTTTGAAGCTGAGTTCAAGGAGGAGATCGAGACATACGTAGAAGAGTATGAGGAGATGATCCAGAACATGAAGGATAGCAAGGCTGACTTCATGAGCGAGTGGGATGATCTTATCGCTGAAATGAGAGCCGAGGGCTACGAGGGTGTCAAGGAGGGCTTAGAGGAATCTGGCCTCACTATTGATGCAACTGTAAATGTGGGCGAGAAGAATGGCAGCTACGTTCTCTCAGGTGATATTAAGGTTGATGAGAATACAGATTACTACAAGATGTCTACAGCATTTACAGTTAAGTCTGTAGTCGAGCCTGAGGATGATATTACAATCACTGCACCACAGGGTGCTACTCCTTTCGAGGAGGCTCTTGATGTGGTTGCTGACGTCTACAAGGCATATTACGAGCAGATGAACAGCTATGTTGAGAGAAGCAGAGAGGCTCAGGCAGAGCAGGAGTCACTTGATGCACAGATACAGGCAGAGCTTGAATCAGCTCAGCAGGATGCAAACAACTAGTATTTTACAGAGGGCGTGCATGGCACGCCTTCTTTTTTTGCCTTATTCTGCTTATTTCCTTGTAAAATGTGGGAAACATGTGTAAAATGTAAGTATTATATATAAAGGTTGGGGTATATATGGACATCAAGGGAAAAGTTGAAAAATTTACAAATATTGTGGAGGATAAGGGAGCTGCTTATCTGGCGAGAAGGACAGTATTTCAGGCGGGAATGAAGCTTAACGGCTCCAGGATTGTCAGCTACGAGGAGTTTAAGGAGCTGTGTGCTCCCGTGAAGAAGGAGATTGTGGCGCAGCGCGAGGAGTACAGAGAACTCCAGGAGGACGGCCCGAAGGTGCTGGTGATGCTGTGCACGGACGGCTCCGATGCGGATATCGAGAGCACGAAGGCATCCCTTAAGGCGCAGACCTACAGGCCCTGCAAGGTGTTGATAGGAAGCAGAGACCACATAAGGACGCACGTGGAGAACTTCCTGGGGGACAACGGCGGCGATGTCTGGGTGCTGATACTGAGGGCAGGAGACGTGCTGCCACCTGACTATATCTACAGACTCCTTAAGTGCGCTGAGGATGAGCCTGAGAACGCTCTGTGGTACACGGATCACGTGGTCATGGAGGGCGGCGAGGCTCGCACACACTTTAAGCCTGACTTTAACGAGGAGCAGTTGTGCGCATACAACTATATAGGCGAGGTGTTCATGGTCAGGGCCGACGCCCTTCTTCTCATGGAGAATACTGACGCCTACGCATGCCTCTTAGAGGCCGTGGCTGACCTGGGTATCGGCCACTGCTCTGACGTGTGGTATGAGACAACTGTCACAGAGCGCGAGAGCGATGCGTCTGTGGACGAGCTTATCAAAAACATTTTTACAGGCATGTGTAAGGAGGAGACAGATATAAGCGTTGCCACTGGTGACGGCGTCAGAAATGTATCCCTGAGCCTGAATGTGGCGCCCCTTGTGGACGTGCTCATTCCAAATATGGACCACGCGGAGGATCTTGATAAGTGCCTCAGGTCGCTTGAAAAACAGAGCGTGGCCGGAAGACTCCATGTAATCATAATAGAGAACAACAGTAAGCTTGAGGAGACTGAGAGCTACTACGAGAGCCTGGGCGAAGCATTTGACATGGACATAGAGGTTGTCAGATGGGAGGGCACAGGATTTAACTATGCGGCCCTTAATAACTTCGGCGAGAAGCACGCGAAGGGCGAATACCTCCTGCTTCTAAACAACGACGTGGAGCTTATGGGCGAGAACGCCGTGGAGAAGCTTTTTGAGTGCATGCTTATAGAGGGCGTGGGCGCCGTCGGGGCGAAGCTCTACTACGAGGATGGAAGCGTGCAGCACGCGGGCGTTATCGTGGGCATGGGCGGTGTGGCAGGACACGCCTGTGTGGGAGCCAGGGACGGCGGCTATCTAAACAGCGCAAACACCATGAGAAGAGTGAGCGCTGTGACGGCGGCATGCATGCTGATAGACAGAGCGCTGTATCAGAAGATTGGCGGATTTAACGAGGAATTTGCCGTTGATTTTAACGATGTGGACCTGTGCTTAAGGATCGTGAGCGAGGGCAGGAAGATTATCTACCAGCCGCAGTGCGAGGGCGTTCACTACGAATCCAAGTCGAGAGGTAAGGAGATGCGAGAGGGCGAGGCTCTTAGCAGATACAACGCCGACGTGGAGAGGTTCAGGGAGCTGTGGAGCACATTTTTGGCAAAGGGAGATCCCTACTACAGTCCAAACCTGACGCTCTCGAGAATGGACTACAGCTGCGGCAATCCATTTCTGCTAAAAAAATAGTCTTATAAGGATTAAAAAACTATTAAAATATAGATTGCTTAAACGTTTTCTTTGTGCTAGAATATTTGCGACTATGTGTAAACACATTTTTTGGGAGGAAACATGGGAGAGAACAATTACACAGAAAAAGCCTCTGTCAGAATGGTAAAGCAGGAAGAAGAGACCGAAATCGACCTTCTTGAGATCCTGTATGCCATGAGAAAGAACTGGCTGATTATACTCCTGTCCGCGCTTTTGTTTGCCGGAGTTTTCGGAGTATACAACTACTTCTTTGTGACACAGTTGTACAGCTCAACATCAACCATCTTCATTATCAACACGGACACTGTGATATCTGTCTCAGATCTGCAGTTAAGTAACCAGATCAGTGGAGACTATCAGCTCATCATCAAGGGCCGTGCGGTTGCCAACAAGGTAATCGAGAACCTCGAGCTCAACATGACATATTCTCAGCTGCAGAAGCTGATTTCAGTGTCAAACCCGGATGATACGCACGCTATTCAGATAACGGTCAAGACGTCATCTGCGGATGCGGCCGTCGCGATTGTCAATGAAGTCACGAATGTCAGCATCAACGAGATCCACAACGTTCTCGACACAACAGAGCCGAGCATCATGGATGTGGGCGCTGCTGAGTCAGTTGTTGTGGTTGACAAGGGACTTAAGAAGTATGTGGCTGTAGGCGCGCTGCTTGGTATTTTCCTTGTAGTTGCAATCCTTGTAATAAAAATTGTCATGGATAACACAATCAAGAGCGAGGATGATGTCGAGAAGCATCTCGGTCTTCCTACGCTGTCTAATGTGCCATACCATGAGGTTACGGAGGTATCTCCTAAGGATAAGGAGGAGACATTTGTCAGGTTGCCTGACAAGAAGTATGTCAGACCTATCATTCAGGAGCTCAACTTCGACACCAACGAGGCTCTCTCAACGCTTCGTACTAACATGATTTTAAGCGGATATGACAAGAAGGTATTCATGTTCACATCCGTTATCCCTAACGAGGGTAAGAGCTTCATCACATACCAGCTTGCGAGAAACATCGCTGAGATGAAGAAGAAGGTTGTATTCCTCGACTGCGATATAAGAAACTCTGTCATGAGAAGAAAACTGGGCTTTAAGAAGAAGGCAACAGGTCTCTCAGAGTATCTGTGTGGACAGGCTGAGGCCGCAGATATTGTTTACGGAACAGACCTTGAGTTCTTTGATATGGTATTTACAGGAGCTACAGCTCCTAACCCTACCGACCTGTTTGAGGGTGATAGATTTGACAGTCTCGTAGCATCACTTCGTGAGGCCTATGATTACGTGATTATCGATACTGCACCTCTTGGAATGGTAATCGACGCCGCTGTCATCGCTAAGAAGAGCGACGCTGCAGTCATTATTCTCGAGTCAGGCAAGGATGACTACCGCAACGTTTCACACCTTAAGAAGCAGCTTGAGGTTACAGATGTAGATATCATCGGTGTTGTTCTCAACAAGGTAAATATCGGTAATAACAACTACGGCTATGGCAGATACGGTAAGTATGGCTATGGCAAGTATGGCAAGTACGGTTACGGCTACGGCTATGGCTACGGCCAGAAGAACGCTGAGAAGGCTAAGAGCAGCACATCTGCGAAGCCAGACGCGGACACAGTCAAGAAGCCAGGCACCAAGACTAAGAGCACAGATGCAGTTAAGAAACCTTCAACAGTGAAGAAGTCTGCAGATACGGTTAAGAAAACCACAGAGTCTGTTAAGACAAGTACTTCAGAGAACAACAGCGATAAGCAGTAGTGAGGTGAGCCAATGGTTAAAAAAACAATAGCAGTGATAGTGCTGGTTGTATTGTTTTTTGGCGGCATAATTGCTTATCTGTTGTACGATTACAGTAAACAGAACGGATACGACGTCGATTCCATCGGAGCCGGCGTCGAACACACAGAATATAAGAATGTCGAGAAGGACGGAGTGAGCTACACATTTAATCCGCGAATTGACACTATCTTATATATAGGTGTCGACCAGACAGACGGTCTCGACGGAGACTCTCTGGCGGGACGTGCGGACGTGGTCATCCTGTTTGTTCTAAATAAGGACACAGGCAAGATCACATCCATCAACTTCTCACGAGACACCATGACCGCCATAAGGACATACACAGCAGATGGACAGGCGCTCGGAACCACAAAACAGCATTTGGCATATGCATTCCAGTTCGCTGGAGGCGGCAAGGCCGGCTGCCAGAATGTTGCATGGAGCGTGTCCAACCTTCTCGGAGGAATTCCAATCGAGGAGTACGTAGCGACAGATATCAAGACTATCGTGGCCATTAACGATTTGGTCGGCGGAGTCACGGTTACTGTGCCAAACGACGATTTGGGAAGCTTATATCCTGAATTTGCCGAGGGCGCAACAGTTAAGTTGAATGCCTCCAATGTGGAGACGTTCGTAAGATACAGAGATACTGAGGTGGACTTCAGTAACAACACCAGACGTGAGAGACAGAAGGCATTCTTAAATGCATTCTTCCCACAGCTAAGCGAGCTCATATCCAAGGATATGAACAGTGTCTGGGAGAAGTATCTGACACTTGAGAAGGACACGATCTCAAGCATCACAAGAAACGAATACATAGACATTGCAAACAATTTCCTGAAGATGGATTACGGCAATGTTGAGTTCTATACTCCAGAGGGAGAGGACAAAAACGGAGAGCTTCACGACGAGTTTTACATCGATGAAGAGGCCCTTCAGAAAAAAATATTGGAGATTTTTTATATTTCTGATTGACAAATCTTATATTTTAGGTTACAGTAATCATGCTAATGGTGATTATTAGTTTATTCTAGGAGGATAAAGGAATGAAGAAGAGATTTGCGGGAGTAGTTGCACTTGCTATGAGTGCCATCATGTCAGTAGCTGCTATGGCAGCAGGTAGTATTTCAGGAACTGAGGTTAAGTCAAGCACAGTTGAGTCTGGTTACACAATCACATTCGAGGCTGGAGACATCTCAGACATATTTACAGATGTTACATATCCAACAGGTAAGTCAGCCAGCGATTACACATCAGCAAGCGATTCAGATGCTGGTAAGTTTGTAGTTAAGGATTCTACAGGCGCTGTTGTTTCTTATGCTAAGGCAGTAGATGTTACAATCACTTTCCCTGACATTACAAATGGTGTTACATATGCACTCGGTTGGGGCGATAAGACTGATGGTTACATGGTTTCAGAGCTCGGTGAGGCTTCAGTTGCTACAGCATCTAACGGTGAGGTTCTTGCTGATATCACAGCACCTACACTTTCTGGTCAGGATGTAACAATCCACTTCAACGATCTTACAGATGCAGTTGCAGTTCTTTATGTTGTTAAGGCTTCTACAAGCACTACTGGTGATGTTAATCCAGTTATCCCTGTTCTTGCAGGTGTTGTAGTTGTTTCAGCAGCAGTACTTATGTTCCGTAAGAAGAGAGCATAATTATAGTTAAGTAACTACTTATGGGGGTTTCCGCCGGAAACCCCCATTTTTTTATAGAATTATTTATTCGGGGCTTGGAATACGGAGGGTGTATTTATGTTAATGAAGGGCTTCACATTTGGATACGGCGGAAGAACCGGAGACTATCTGAAAGCTGAAACTTACGAATCATTTGATGAGCTGTGCAAGGTTGGCATCAACTGGATTGCGCTGGCGTTTGATATAAGAATCGCCAAGAGCGACAGCCTGGAGATTCGCTACGACTTCAACCGCGATCTGTCTGACTACGAGATCGGCAAAATGGTTGAGATCGCACATGCTAGGGGCATTAAGGTGTGTTTAAAGCCCATGATAAACAGCAAGGACCACACATGGAGAGCTCACATCAACTTCTGGGACGACGAGGGCGCATGGGCTAAGTGGTTCTACGAATATACAGGCTTCATGCTCCACTACGCGAGAGTGGCTAAGCAGACGGGCTGTGAGATGCTGTGTCTGGGCTGCGAAATGCTTGGCATGGAGAAACACGAGGAACACTGGAGAGCGCTTATCGAGAAGGTTAGAGCAGAGTATGACGGACTTCTCACATACAACACAAACCATGGCCACGAGCGCGATGCGAAGTGGTACGACGCGATAGATGTCATCGGAACCAGCGGATATTTCCCTGTTGAGGCAGAGCCTGGGGCTGACTATGCAACCATGCTTGAAAACTGGAAGCCTGTGGTTGATGAGCTTCATGATATAAGCGCGCAGTGGAATAAGCCCATCGTGTTCATGGAGGCGGGCTGCAGAAGTGCGAGAGGCTGCGCCATGATGCCATGGGACTATATGAGAAGGGATTTTCCGGCGGACGAGGACGAGCAGGCGAACTTCTATGCGTCTTTGGTTGATGCATTTGCGGGGGAGGACTGGTTCTACGGAGTCTTCTGGTGGGATTGGTCGCCCAAGCTTCCTGACGTGAACAGGCCGGGCTACGCGAGCGACTTCTCCATCTACGGCAAGAAGGCTTTTGACGAGCTTAAGAAGAGATATGAAGCTGACTAGA
Organism: Lachnospiraceae bacterium; assembly: GCA_024699325.1. Taxonomy (GTDB): domain Bacteria; phylum Bacillota; class Clostridia; order Lachnospirales; family Lachnospiraceae; genus UBA4292. The sequence goes on from JAILPS010000022.1 coordinate 18,468, forward strand.
AGAAGCAGACTTACAATACTGTGGACGGTGACGGTTTTGTGGATGGGGCTTATATTCTATATGAGCGCCCAGACGGCGGATGATTCGTCGAAAATGAGCGACGGAATAGTGTTCACGCTTATTAAAATACTGGCCCCTGATTTTGAAAATATGACAATGGATGAGCAGCTTAAGTTTCTTGACACATTTAGATTCGTTGTCAGAAAACTGGCACATTTTACGGAATATTTTGTGCTTGGATGCTTGACATCGGGGCTGGTTTTACATTACACTAACAACGTTGTTCGTGTGGGCTTGATTGCTGCAGCGTGGTGTGTTACATACGCCATAACGGACGAGGTCCATCAGATGTTTACGGATGGTCGCGGACCTGCCGTCAGGGATGTCTGCATTGACAGCGCCGGCGCTATCACGGGAATCGTGATACTTCTAGCCGTCACACTATTAATAAGGCGCAGAAGAAGCTTAAGAGTTTCACAGTCTGCGCGCGGAGGCATATATGAATCTCTGGATGAGTAATGTGAGGAAGGTGACCCCGTATGTTGCGGGCGAGCAGCCTCAGAATAAAAATGTGGTGAAGCTTAACACCAACGAGAACCCTTATCCGCCTGCGCCTGAGGTTCAGGAACTTATGGATAACTATGACGCTGATATTATGAGAAAATATCCTGACCCGGATGTCACGAAGCTTGTGAATGCTTTGGCTGATTATCACGGCGTCGGTCATGACCAGGTTTTCGTGGGAGTCGGAAGCGATGATGTCATATCAGTGGCATTCCTGACATTTTTTGCCAGCGATAAGCCCATACTGTTCCCTGACATAACCTATGCATTCTATCCTGTGTGGGCAGATCTCTATAGAATTCCCTACAGGACACCTGCGGTTGACGCAGATTTTAGAATTGTGGCGTCTGACTACGAGCAGGAGAACGGCGGAATAGTCATCCCCAACCCTAACGCGCCCACGTCCATCTATGAGGGGCTGGATTTTATCGAGGGCATCCTTAAGAAGAATCCTTCCTCAATGGTCATAATCGACGAGGCATATGTGGATTTTGCGGGGGAGAGCGCCCTTAAGCTCTTAGAATGCTATGACAATCTTCTGATTGTCAGAACATTTAGCAAGTCACGCTCCATGGCAGGCATGAGAATAGGCTACGCCATAGGAAGACCTGAGGCTATCGCGGCCATGAATTCCATCAAGGCGTCCATCAACTCCTACACCATGAGCCACATTGCGATTGACACAGGCGTGGCTTCAGTTAACGACGATGCTTACTTTAAGAAGACAGTCGCTAAGATCGTGGAGACGAGAGAGAATGCGAAGAAGAGACTGAAGGAGATTGGATTTAGCGGTCCCGACTCACAGTCTAACTTCCTGTTTGTGAAGCACGAGAGTATTCCCGGAGGGGAGATTTTTAAGAAGCTTCGCGAGAAGAATATTTTTGTCAGATATTTCTCCAAGCCCAGAATAGATGATTATTTGAGGATAACCATCGGAACTCCTGAGGAGATGGAGAAGTTATATACAGCACTACAAGAAATAATAAGCGAGCGTTAGTCGCCCGTGACATCGGAGGAGACACATGTACAAGATTAACGACAACTACACCAAGTTACCAGGCAGCTATCTGTTCTCGACAATAGCTAAGAAGGTTAAGGCTTACTCAGAGGCTAATCCGGACAAGAAGCTGATCCGCTTAGGCATCGGCGATGTAACACTTCCGTTAGCGCCATCTGTTATAAGCGCTATGCACTCTGCAGTTGATGAGATGGGCAATGCCGCAACATTTCACGGCTATGCGCCGGACCTTGGCTACGAATTCTTAAGAAGCGCCATCGAAAACAACGACTATAAGGCGAGAGGCGTGGACATCGCAATCGACGAGATTTTCGTCTCAGACGGAGCTAAGAGCGACAGCGGCAACATCGGCGATATCTTCAGCCTCGACAACCGCATCGCAGTCTGCGACCCTGTATACCCTGTATACGTTGACACCAACGCCATGAGCGGAAGAACAGGCGTGTATGATAAGGCCACAGAGAAGTGGACCAACGTGACTTACATGCCATGTACAGCAGAGAACAACTTCGTCCCTGAGCTCCCTACAGAGCGCGCAGACATCATCTACCTGTGCTATCCAAACAACCCTACAGGAGCAGCTGCCACGAAGGAGCAGTTACAGAAGTGGGTTGATTTCGCTCTCAAGAACGGTTCGGTAATCATTTACGATGCCGCATATGAGGCATATATCAGACATGAGGACATTCCTCACAGCATTTACGAGTGTGACGGCGCTAAGAAGTGCGCCATCGAGATCAGAAGCTTCTCTAAAAATGCGGGCTTCACAGGCACCAGACTTGGCTTCACGGTTGTTCCTAAGGAGCTCGTCTGCGACGGCGTGAGCTTAAATGCACTCTGGGCTAGAAGATGCGGCACGAAGTTCAACGGAGCGCCTTACATCATCCAGAGAGCCGGCGAGGCTATCTACTCTGAGCAGGGCAAGAAGGAGACCAGACAGATGGTTGACTTCTACATGAACAACGCGAAGGTTATCCGCGAGGGACTTAAGGATGCGGGCTTCACAGTATATGGCGGCGAGAATGCGCCGTACATCTGGCTCAAGACTCCTAACAACATGACCTCCTGGGATTTCTTCGACTATCTCTTAGAGAATGTAAATGTTGTAGGTACACCTGGCTCAGGCTTCGGCCCAAGCGGTGAGGGCTACTTCAGACTGACAGCGTTCGGAACTCTTGAGAACTCTCTCGAGGCTCTGGACAGAATCAAGAAGATGACAATCTAATGACATTAAAAGGGCAGGCGTTCAAGCGCCTGCCCTTGTTAGTTATGCGTTTTTTAGCAATATGAGGGTGTGGAATTCGTGCTCATCCCCCTTATAATATAATTCCATATGGCCGCTATATTTTTCTGCGACTCTTCGGACACTTTTTAAGCCATAGCCATGTAAGGCATGGTCTTTTTTGGAACTGAGAAGATCACCTGCACTATTGAAGGGATCAGACGTACATGTATTTACCACTCTTATGGTTGTAAACTCTGTTCCTTCCCGTGGAACAACGGATAAGAAAACATATCCGTCATCTGAAACTTTTGAGGCTTCAAATGCATTGTCGAGGATATTACAGAACATAGTATTTAAATCCCCGGAGGTCATATTTTCCAGAACCGGACTGAACAGATTGACAGAAAAATCAATCCCAGCCTCCTTAAAGGCTGTTCCATATCGCTGCAGGATAATATTTAGGGTATGGTTTGAGGTGTAGTTGCCGGTATCCTGAAGTTTGTATGATGCGACGAGTTCACCCACATAATTATATATTTCTTCGTTCTTACCCTGCCGGCTTAATTCTTCTATGAACAGCAGATGGTTTTTTATGTCATGTATGAGCAATCTCTGCCTGGACGCAGCATCGTTGATAGTCTCGTTGTATTTGATGGTGTTTTGCTCAAACTGCATATGTATGCGCTCTTCGGCGTTGTTTTTGATAAATGCGAATGCAAAATCGCCGATAATATATATGGCGATGCCCCCTGCGATTAACAGTATGACTATCAGACTGGGGATATAACTGTTTGTGAAGTTGCAGGCTGCTATCAGGCATAGAGCTGATGCTGACAATGCTGTTACACATGCCACCCAAATTGCTGCCTGGCGAACAGGTTTCGGGGTTTTGCCCTTATTTGAAAGAAATGTGTAATAGACAAAACTCAGGGACAGCTTGGAGAATATGGTAAGCGTGCAAAACATCAGGATATCCTCAAGCATGTCATTTAATATGTCACAAGACAACATATAGATTAGACAGGCAGGGGTTATCTCAATGAATAGGGCAAGGGCAGTACAAGCAGTTTTATGAGTAACATCAAGAGAAATATCGTTACACCATCCGGCTGCCATGTAGGCTGCAATCATTATAACAGAGATACCGATCTGTGTGATGACAATATATAATCTTATCCAATCAGATGATATACTGTTGATAAACACTGCAGGGTAGGCTGTGGTTAAAAGTATAATACCTAAAAGTATCGGTATGATTTTTCGAAGCTGCAGTTTATCCCTGTAGAGAATAAGCAATACTGCGTCTAAAAGACAGGAGGCAGCAAATAGATAAATAGAATTAATCATCAGCAGCTGCCCTCCAGATACAGCAGGTATGCCTTCTCAAAATCATTATAGCGCCGTCTCGAAATAAACACCTGATATTTGCCGTTTAAAAGGGTTATGTCACTGTGAGTGTAGCTTGTGACATAGGCAAGGTTAACGATAAAACTCCTGTGAGGAGATAAGAAGCCGGAATTGTTTATATGTCTCAACCATTCAGATATGGGCATTGCGCATCTGAAGTCTCCCTGTGTTGTATGGACAATCGAGCCTCTCATATTGGTCTCAATCATTATTATATCTCTTGTACAGACTGTTATATTGGATTCTTCGGTTACAATTACCATCTTTTGGTTCTGCGAGTAGTGTAATTCAAGAGCCTCGCTGATATTTCTGTTAAAACGACTCGAAATGATGGGTTTGGTAAGATACCTGAATGTATTGAATCTTAGTGCGTCATCCAAATAATCTATGTAAGAGGTGACAACTATTATTATAGTGTATTTATTACGCGATTTTAGCTTCCTGCCAATATCAACGCCGTCCATATCCGGTAGCTGCATATCCAGAAAAATGATATCGCAGTCCTCACCATCTAACAGAGCACTTCCGGTATTATAAACTATTATCTGTGGGAACTCTAAATCCCTGCTCTTAAAGTATGCGCTCAGCATTTCCTTAATCTGCATACAGATGTTGTTGTCGTCATCACAAATGGCTATCCTCATTAATCCCCCACCTAACATGTAACACCAGTATTAACTAAAGATTACTTAATACTCACTAAAATGTCAAGCAACAGGATTATTATAAAACATTTTTCAGCATAGTGATAACCATTTATGCCGATATAGCGACCACTCGTGCCATGGGGCTTGAAAGTTGATATGAAAAAAGATAAATATTAAAGTATCAAAATTATCATAATACATTGGAGGAGTTAACATGAAAAAATTATTAAAGAGCTTTTTTCTAACAATAGTTGTTTGTGTAAATCTAGTTTGCACTACGACGTATGCAGAAAACATTTATCCTGATCCGACATCAAATATATTTTATTATACTACCAGCGGGATAGTAGGGACTAAGACTTCCGAAGATGTCTACCCTACGACATCCACTTCATTGGCGACGATTGGTGGTGGGGATGCAGGTGTATATTTTCACTATACAAGTGTTGGCCTTCAAGCGTCGTTTGTAAGAGATTATTCTAGAACGATGTTAGTTGAAACTTGGGAATATGATAATATAATTAGCAAAAAACACTTTAAAGATTATACTGGAACGTTTGGCTTGTCTAACGGTTATTATAGACCTTGCTCATGGTCATATAGTACCTTGGTAAATGGTCAGATAGAAGATAATAATTGTGCTGAAATCTATTTGGTATGGAAGGTTAATCCTGTTAGTGGAGATAGTTCTACTTCAGTTCCTGCAATGCTATTAAAATATCAACTTTGGGTTTATTAAATTATTATGATTATATTGCGCATTCAGGAATAAAGCTGAATGCGCAATATTATTTAGAGAGAAGAAAAGTGAAGATTATGATAAAGCGAAACTGTATAATTCTGTGTGTAGTGGGGATTATGTTTTTAATAACTGGATGTGCTATGCGTTATAATCAAAATAGTGAAAGCAGCTTTATTGGAGTGTACAGAAATGTTGCGAGATTAGTATGTGATGATGGCTGGGTTTATACTTTTGTGTATGAACATTATAAAGATCCACATAAAGATGATGGAACTCTTATAAAATATCAGTTTAATGGTATCAACATTAGATATGCATATATTGGTGGTTACGAAGAAAGCATAGAGATACAAGATAATAATGGAAACTTAGAAACTAGAAGATACGCGCCTGGTATTGCAATATGGGGTATGAAGGAAAGCGAAAAAAGGGACAGTGATGTGATTAATGAATTATTAAGAACAGCTACAAACGAAACCTTACTAAATATCACAGAAGATGACTTAGAATTATCAAGTATTGAAGAGACAGTATTTATAAAGCTAATGAAAGAAGCGCTTACAGGGGAACCACAAAAAGAGGGCGAATTAAAATCATATTGGAATAAACCTCAATATGCTATGTTACAGGAGCCAATATGGAAAGATGGATATTCATTTCAGGTAGCTTTTTTAAATGAGACTGGATGTGTGGATGAAGTTTTTATAGATGTCTTATATAAAGTAGGTGAAGGGAAAATGGATTATACTCAGTTATCAGACTTAGTTGATCAGAACATAGCCACTGAAGAACAAAAAAAACTTTATTCAGAGTTACTCAAAATTGGAGAAACAATAAAAAAAAGAGATGTGTTTGTAATTGAAGAAGAGGATTTTAAGAGCACAACTATAGGAATAGTTGATATGGATAGACTATATGTTTTTTTGAAAGATATTCATACTAACAATTACTTAAAGTATATGGTTCAAGGTGTTTATATAGATTAAAAACAACCGCTCGGAGGATATCGTGTTAACGCTAAAACATATTACTAAGATTTATGGCAATATGACTCTGTTTGAAGATGTCAATCTAGATTTTGAGGATAGTGGGCTGTATCTGGTGCTTGGGGAGAGCGGTTGCGGAAAAACGACTCTTCTAAACATTATATATGACATAGTGGGGGAGAGTGCAGAATATATAACACAAACGCCTGTTTTTGTTGACTATCTGACTGTGAGGGAGAACCTGTCCCTGATATCGGATGATTATGAGATGTGGCTTGAGAGATTTGGTGTTGAAGCGACTCTTGATAAACTTCCATCACAGCTGTCGGGCGGAGAAAGGCAGCGGGTTGCGGTTCTCAGAGCGCTTATGAGAAGGAAAAGAATACTGCTGCTTGACGAGCCAACTTCTGCCCTTGATAAGAATAATAAAAAGAAGGTTTTTGAACTACTTAGGGAGCTGGCAGCAGATGCGCTTATAATATGTGCCACTCACGACAGAGATGCTATAGAGTATGCGGATTGCATAGTTAATTTGGTTAGAGTAGAAAAGTGCACCGTTGTTGACACTCAGTTGATAAACCGTGTTGGAAAATCACAGGGCGGTGATTGGCAGACTACGCCCGGTCCTGATAGTAAAACAAAAAAAATACGATGCTTGAAATATTTAAAAAAATGGTTTTCCACAGGTGTTCACAGGCAGAAACAGAAGAGAATGTTTTGCTTTTTTATAATTTTGACTTTTCTGCTTTTGTTTGCCTCAGATACTTATGAGCACCACAGCGCCAATGTGGCGGAGTACCTTTACGGAATAAATATAGTCACCCTGATAACAACAGATATTGATTTGGAGGGATTAGAGCAACTGTCAGCCGCGGGAATTGAAGATGCTTATGTAAAAAATATTTCAATGTCATATATGGGAAGCTGGCCCATTCCACAGCCTGAGCTTATAGATGGCATATATTCGGTTGACCCTATGGAGAACGTGGATACTCCAGTGACACTTACATTTGACAAAAAATATTGTCATATATCTGACAACGTGGAATACGGCAGCTATTTTACAGAGGCCAATCAGGTCATGCTCACAAAGGAGATGGCTGACAGGTTGTCAGTTGGCAACCCTGGCGCCCTTGTTGGAACAACCATGGAGGTTGATTTTTATAATATGGGCGTGGTGGATATGGAGATAGTGGGGATTTTTGGCAGTTTTGACAGAGGAGACCGTGTGTGGCTTAATCAAATCACCTCGGATGTGATGTTTGAGAAAATGTTTTTTATCAATGACAGATTTACTTCTGAGCTGGAGAAAAACTCTGCTTATTATTCTTTAAGTGGCACGAGGATGTATTATTTGTATTTTGATCATTACGTGGACGCAGTTAGATTTTGTGAGAAATATGGTAATGGTTTGGAGGGTAAACAGCAATACAGATATTTAAAACCTAACTATATTGCATCACAGTATTATAGCGCTGTCAGTATTGTTCTTCTGCCTATGGCGGTTGTGTTGCTTATTCTGTCTGTTATGTTCTACGCCCAGATGCAGAGAATGGAATACATATATGGACATGGTTTTTTGACGGCATTTGAATACCTGGGATTTGACAGAAAATGGCTGATGAGGCAGTTTCGGCTGGCGAATTTGCTACAAATGATAAAAAATATGTTTGTGGGCATATCGGTAGCGTGTTTGTTGTCTGCTGGTTTTAATTTTTTAAACAGTATATTTAGATTTACGTGGCTCCTGGTGTTTAGTTATAATGTGGCACTGTTTGGGGGGCTTGTTTTGCTGTACATGTTTATAACATGGGCAATAAGCTGCATTGTATACAGAAAATTGATGATTGTTTCCTGGTACGAGGATCAGTTGCGCGATAGAGACTTGATGTAGGAGAAGGTATGAATATTGTTTTATCAAATGTGAAAAAGTCGTATGGAGAAAGAGATGTCCTAAAAGGTGTCGACTATACATTTTCAGGTGGAAAAATATATGTTATCAAGGGAGTATCAGGGTGTGGCAAAACGACGCTATTAAATATTATAGGAGGTATTGAAAAAGACTATGAAGGCATAATCTCAGTATCTCAGGAGAAATGCAGGGTCGGATATATATTTCAACAAAGTCTTTTGCTTTCTAAAATGACGGTTATGGAGAATTTAAAGCTGATAACAGATGATGAGGAGTGTATTCGAAGGTTAAGCATCAGATGTGGTATAGAGACGATGTTGGACAAATATCCAGAGCAGCTGTCAGGCGGAGAACGCCAGAGAATAGCTGTTGAAAGAGCTTTAATAAATAATCCGGAGATACTGCTATGCGATGAACCAACAGCATCGTTAAATATGCAGGCTGAAAAACAGATAGCTTCTATGATTGCAGACTGCAGAAAACATAATCGTGTGATTATTATTGCAACACATTCTGACAGTTTTGACAGTTATGCAGATGTGATAGTAAACCTTGAGTATGGAAGCATAGCTGAAGAAATCTGTATTGGTGGCGCTGGACATGAAGTGTTATGGGATGATGTGGATGCCGTATCAGGAGCACATTCTGTTTCCACAAAAAAGGCGGCAAGAATGGCGTTTAAACGCCATAAGGATCGATACAGCATATCAGCACTTTTTCCTCTGACGGTTATGTTTCTGGTTGTATATTTGGTGTCCACAGTACACCGAAATGTTTATAGTGAGTATATCAGATTCTACAGTGAGGGACGTCCTACGGATATACTGTGTTTGAGTGCTGACATAGAAATAGACAGTGATTTAGAGAGCCGGATGACGATATACGATAATCTGCAGGCTGTAGAGGATGGCGTATACGCGCTGTATCTTATGTCAGATAAGGCCAGCATCTTGGCTAGAGATGACAATATAATGATGGGAGTATTCCCGCGCGGCAATAATGAAATACTCATCAATTCGCCGGCATGTGAGCATTATTTCCCTGGGGAAAAATATGAAAACTGTCTTGGAAGAAGCGTGGAATATGCGGGAAGGGAATTTGTTATATCCGGAATCGTCAAAGATGCAGACAGGGGTGGAGGATATCTGAACACAGATAATTATTACTATTCTGCTTACAGAGCGTTTGCGGATGAGGGTGAACTTAAGGCAATATTTGTTCCGTACGACAGCCTAAGCGAATTTGCACAGGTGCTTGAGGAGACTATCAAATATACCTTCAGAATTATGGCAGAGTACCCCGAACTGCTACAAAACAGTGATGTGATTAACAAACTTCAAAGAATTAATCATGGTCTGGAGATTAATGATATCATGGCAGATGCCAGAGATGCGCAGAGCATGGCAACTACAATAGTTGCAATTTTTACAGTTATAATGGTTGCAACAATGATGGTTGGATGTATATACATGGCAATGCTTATAAGCGGAGAAATGTATTATAGAAGACGTGAGATTGGATATCTGCAGATATTTGGAGTGGACAGGATGGGCGTTAAAAAGCTTATAAAAACAGAATACAGCATGAAAACTGTCGGGGCAGTGCTCCTGGCGGTCATGCTGTATTTAGTGATAATATTAGGTTATTTGCTGATCAACGGCGTACTTGTTTTTGGAAATATGCTGTATATGACCAGCGTATCCATCCTGCTGGCGGCAATATATTCCGTAACGCTAAACATTTCAATGGGGAAGTATCTTAAAACTGATATATCAACCCTGATAAGCCCCTAGCTTACTCCTCGTCTTCCTCGGCGTCGACTAATTCGTCGTACTCCTGCTCATCGAGCCACTCGTCAAATGCGTCAGCGACCTTCTCATATTCGTCGTCGCTGGCGATGTTGTCGAGCCCCGGCTCACCTGCCTCGTTCTCTGTGTAGCGGTAGAGGAAGACCTCGTCGGAATCCTCTGCTACAGGGAGAAGGGCGATGTAATCCTGACCTTCAACCTCGAAAATCGTAAGGATGGCGCACTCAACCTCGCTGCCATCATCCATGTAGACCGTGACTGTCATGTCCGGCTCTTCAACCTCTTCAAACTGCTTGCCCATATTTGCTCCTTATACGTTAAATCTGAACAGAACCACGTCGCCGTCCTGCATCACGTAGTCCTTACCCTCAACTCTTACAAGACCCTTCTCCTTAGCAACTGTGTAGCTTGCGCAGTCGAGAAGATCCTGATAGTTGACAACCTCTGCCTTGATGAAACCGCGCTCAAAATCTGAGTGGATTTTGCCTGCGGCCTGTGGTGCCTTCGTGCCCTTCTTGATGGTCCATGCCCTGGTCTCTGTCTCGCCTGCCGTCAGATAGCTCACCAGACCTAAGAGGTCGTAGCTGGCTGCGATGAGCTTATCAAGGCCTGATTCTGTGAGGCCGAGAGCCTCAAGATATTCCTTCTTCTCATCATCGTCAAGCTCTGCAATCTCAGCCTCAATCTGGGCGCTGATTACGAATACCTGGCTTCCATCTTCCTTAGCATATTCCCTGACTTTAGAAACCATCTCGTTGGATGCGCCGTCATCTGCGAGATCATCCTCGCTTACGTTGGCTGCGAAAATCACGGGCTTGCCTGTGAGCATGTTGAGCTCTGCGTACAGAGCTGCCTCATCGTCATCCTCAGGCTCTAGGGATTTGGCACATTTGCCTGCCTCCAAATGCTCCTTGAGCTTCTTAAGTGATGCATACTCCTTGCCTGCGGCCTTATCCATCTGGGCAACTCTCTGAACCTTGCTCATTCTTCTCTCGAGAACCTCGATGTCTGAGAAGATAAGCTCGAGAGTGATGGTCTCGATATCTCTGATAGGATCAACGCTTCCGTCTACGTGGATTACGTTGGGATCCTCGAAACATCTGACAACGTGAACGATAGCGTCCACCTCGCGGATGTTTGCGAGGAACTGGTTGCCTAAGCCCTCACCCTTGCTGGCGCCCTTCACGAGGCCTGCGATGTCCACAAACTCGATCACTGCTGGAGTGATTTTGCGGGAGTTGTAGAGGGCTGCGAGCTTATCAAGGCGCGCATCAGGCACGGCTACGATGCCCACGTTTGGGTCGATTGTACAGAATGGATAGTTAGCTGACTCGGCGCCAGCCTTCGTAAGTGAATTAAACAGGGTACTTTTGCCGACATTGGGCAGACCCACTATTCCAAGCTTCATTTATTTTCATAACCTCCTAAAAAGCCTTATTTTACAAGGGTTTTCAGCACCCCCTGTTTTCTTAGGTGTTACATTTTCGGATGTAAAACCTCTTATATCTCAGCCGATCAACCGCAATTTTCAGCGTTCTGAGCGGTATACTACACCTAAACCGAAATATTTTACTACAAAAAGTCAAGAAAATCAATCCACTTTGACACAAAATTTACGGATAACATCATTTAGGTTTTTATCCCTAATCTTGTAACATCATACCAAAAACGCAACCGGAAAACAGCAGGCGTTCTTACTTGACACTTGTTTTTTTCGCTTCCATATAGTATGTTTATTATAAACATGCGCATAATGGAATTTAGAGCATATTACAAAACTGCGCATTTAGGAATTTTTGTGTGAGCTAAAACATGCGTATTATAGAAATGAGGTGTTATCATGATACTGAAACGCAAAATGTACGACAAACTGCTGACCCTAAAAAACGAGCTGAACGGCAAGAAAGCATTTTTGATCGAGGGAGCAAGGCGTATCGGTAAGTCAACGATATGCGAAGAATTTGGTAAGAATGAATACAAAAGCTATATCCTCATAGACTTCGCCAAGTGTCCCGATGAAGTGAAGGACTATTTCGCCAGGCACATGAACAATCTTGATACGTTCTTCATGCTACTGTCCACCTACTACGGTGTGAAGCTGTATGAGCGTGAGTCGCTTATCATCTTTGACGAGGTGCAGATGTATCCGAAAGCAAGGGAGTGCGTCAAGTACCTCGTTGCCGATGGCAGATACGACTATATCGAAACAGGCTCGCTCATTTCCATCAAGGAGAACGTCAAGGATATTGTCATCCCCTCGGAGGAGCGTCACCTGAGTATGTATCCGCTGGATTTTGAGGAATTCTGTGATGCTTTGGGTGAGAAGCAGATATGTGGTTATATCCGCAAGTGCTTTGCCGATAGAGTTCCCCTTGAACAGGAGCTTCACTACAAGGCGATGCTCCTGTTCAAGCAGTATATGCTTGTAGGCGGTATGCCGCAGAGTGTTACAGCTTTTCTTGAAAGCAGGAAGGACTTCGACAAAGCTGATATCGAAAAGCGTGATATTCTTGCTCTCTACCGCAGTGACATCATGAAGATAGACAGCAAGTACAGGGGCAAAGTCCTTACCATATTCGATCAGATACCCGGTCTGCTCTCTCAGCGTGAAAAACGTGTCGTTTTCAATGATATTTCAGCAGGGAGTAAGGCAGAACAGTATGAGGAAACGTTCTTCTGGCTGTCGGACTCGATGATCTCCAACGAATGTTTCCTATGCAATGACCCGAATGTCGGGCTTTCAATCAACGAGAACAGAGCGTATGTAAAGTGCTATCTCGGCGATACCGGACTGCTCGTAAGCCATGCCTTTGACGAGAATGAACTGCTCGAAGATGAGGTCTATAAGCAGATACTCGGTGATAAGCTGAACATGAACGAGGGAATGCTCTATGAAAACGCTATCGCTCAGATGCTGACAGCAAACGGTCACAAGTTGTATTTCTATACGCAGTACAACGTTGATAAGCACCGCAACGATATTGAAATAGACTTCCTGATCTCCAACAACAGCAAACTGAAATACAAGATGTTCCCGATCGAAGTCAAGTCGGGGAAGAAGTATTCTATCGGGTCCCTCAAACGCTTCAAGGAGAAGTACAGGGCGAGGATCGGAGAGTGCTATGTGATACACCCACGAAATCTCAGTTTCAAGGAGGACATTGTTTGCATACCGCCTTATATGACGATTTGTCTATAAAAGGCACCGCCTGAGATAGTTGGCATAAGCTGCCCATTGTTCTGCTCTTTCGTATTGCAATGACAAAAACAGGGAGCTCACATGTGTGAACTCCCCAAAATGGTTAAATATTAGTAATTTGCCTCGTGTACCTCGAAGAAACTCTGAGGATGCTTACATACAGGGCATACGTCAGGAGCCTCTGTTCCGATAACGATGTGGCCGCAGTTTCTGCACTCCCACATGGTGACGCCGGACTTCTTGAATACCTCCATGGCCTCAACATTGTGAAGAAGGGCACGGTATCTCTCCTCGTGATGCTTCTCGATGGCAGCCACGCCTCTGAACTGCTCAGCTAACTCGTGGAAGCCTTCCTCGTCGGCATCCTTAGCCATCTGATCATACATGTCAGTCCACTCGTAGTTCTCGCCCTCTGCTGCGTGTAAGAGGTTCTCAGCTGTGTCGCCTAACTCGCCAAGCGCCTTAAACCAGAGCTTAGCGTGCTCCTTCTCATTGTCGGCGGTCTTGAGGAAGAGGGCTGCAATCTGCTCGTAGCCGTTCTTCTTGGCAACTGATGCGAAGTATGTGTACTTGTTGCGGGCCTGCGATTCACCTGCAAATGCTGTGCGCAGGTTCTTCTCTGTCTTGGTGCCTGCGTATGGATTCTTAGGCTTCTCAGCCGGGATTACAACCTTCTCGAAGTCTGAAGCAGGGTGCTTGCATACAGGGCAGATGAAATCCTCAGGAAGCTCCTCACCGACATACTCGTATCCGCAGATACGGCAGCGCCAGATAGTCTGACCGTCCTCTGTCTTGCCAACTGCCTCTGGCTTCGGCTTGATATTGTCCTGATAGTATGCGTAGGTTGCGCTAGGAGCGTCTGAAAGAACCTCCATATCTGTAACGTCCGCAATAAACATAGTGTGTGTTCCAAGATCCACGCACTGTATAACCTTACCTGAGAGATAAGCGTTAGTGCCTGCTGTGATGATCATGGTGCCATTGGCAGCCTTCTTGCAGGCTGTGTAATCTGCAAACTTATCCACGTCTCTGCCTGACTGGAAGCCAAAATGCTTAAACAGTGAGAAGTCTGCGTCCTCGCTGATTACGGATACGGTGAACACACCTGTGTCCTTAATCATGTCATGTGTATAGTTTGCCTTGTTGATGGCTACAGAGATTCTGTTAGGCTCGCTTGTAACCTGAACAGCTGTGTTTGTGATGCAGCCGTTGTCCCTTCCGTCCCTGTTTGCAGTGATGACAAACAGACCATAACTAAGCTTATACATCGCCTTCTTGTCCATGTAAAACCTCCTTCGTTAATTAGATTATTCGAATTATCCTTATAATGGAATTATACGGGAATAATGATTAAAGTCAATCCGTAATTGAGAAATTTTATCAATTATTTATATACCTATGGTATATAACTTTTAAAAATTCTTTTAAATATTTAGATAGTGTGATATAATGAAAGTTGAAGTTTTGACAGGGGTTTTTGCGCCCTTATCTAAGAGGATGATTCATGAGCAGACAGGAAGTTACGACATACAGAAACACCATAGATTTGGGACTTATCAGGATGCGAAGGCTCTGTGAACAGCTTTCTGATCCGCAGGATAAGATACCTGTGATTCAGATAGCCGGAACCAACGGCAAGGGCTCAACCGGCGTGTTTCTTCGAAATATTTTGATAAATGCGGGCCTGAGGGTAGGCCACTATTCATCGCCTGCGGTCATGGATGCCATGGAGATAATCACCGTAGACGGGCAGAACATATCCCCAGAGGATTATGAGAGGCTTAGGGGGAGAGTGTTGTCAGCCGCAATATACAGAAGCGATGACGTTCCCACGGCGTTTGAGACGGAGACGGCCATGGCATATCTGTATTTTGTGGAGAGGGGCTGCGATGTGGTGATTGCCGAGGCGGGGCTTGGCGGGGATTTAGACGCCACCAACGTGACCGATGCCACCATTGAGAGCATAATAACGCCCATAGGGCTTGACCACACCAAACTCCTGGGAAGAAGCGTCAGGGAGATTGCCTCCCACAAGGCGGGCATAATCAAACCTGGAAGCATAGTTATAAGCGCTCCACAGGTGCCGGATGCCCTGGAGGTTATAAGAGATAGGGCGAGGTCACTTGGCTGCAGTTTTTATGAGGCAACGGACGAGCTGGGGCTGTGTGAACATTTAAGCGTCCCATATCAGAGGATTAACGCCATGGTCGCCCAGACCGCTGCCACATGGCTTAGAATGAACGCTCTTCTCGGACTCTATAAGGTCAGGGGAGAGGAGTTTGCCAGGGCGATAATCGACGGCATAGAGAATATGCAGATGCCGGGGCGCATGGAGAGAATTAGCGACGAGCCGGTTATCATAATTGACGGGGCACATAACCCGCCGGCGGCGAAGGCTCTGCGCCAGGCGCTCGATGAAAACTATCCCGATGCGAAGCATGCGTATGTTTTTGGAGCATTTAGAGATAAGGATTATATGAAGGTTTTTAAGACTGTGTACGAGGGCGGACCTGTGTATCTGGTGACGGCGCCAGGCCAGAGGGGGATGAGCGCTTCGGACCTTCTCACACAGCTTAATAAGGAGGGCATAACTGAGGCGGTGGCTGTAAGCATGGAGGACGCGGTAGGTTATGCATATTCACAGAAGGACAGGGTGGTTGTGGCATTTGGGTCGCTGTCCTGGCTGGCGGATTTTAGAGGCAGAATTAAGAGTATGACATAGGGAGGACACGACATGAAGATTGGCAACCGAGAGTACAACCTGTTTAGCAAGACATATATTATGGGCATTTTAAATGTGACGCCGGATTCATTTTCGGACGGCGGCAAATGGAACCACATGGACACGGCACTTAAGCACGCGGAGGAGATGATGCTTCACGGCGCGGCCATCATTGACATAGGCGGAGAGTCCACAAGGCCCGGCTATCAGAAGATAAGCGAGGAGGAAGAGGAGGAGAGAATCATTCCTGTAATCTCCGCCATCAAGCAGAGATTTGACATTCCCGTGTCCGTCGACACATATAAGGCGGGAGTCGCAAAACAGGCGCTTATCGCCGGTGCGGACATGATTAATGACATCTGGGGGCTGAAGGCTGACCCGGATATGGCCAGAGTTATCGCGAGAAGCGGCGCTGCCTGCTGCCTCATGCACAACCGCGACAACACCATCTACGTGGATTTCGTGGAGGATGTGAAGAGGGAGCTTATGGAGAGCGTAAGTATCGCCCTTGAGGCCGGAATTCCTAAGGATAAGATAATGCTTGATCCAGGTGTTGGGTTTGGCAAGACATACGGACAGAACCTGAAGGCGCTTAAGCATGTGGAGGATTTTAAGGAGCTTGGATATCCGCTCCTCATTGGTACCTCCAGAAAAAGCGTCATAGGCAACACACTTGACCTTCCTGTAACAGAGAGGGAGGAGGGTACAATCGCAACCACAGTGCTTGCGGTCAAGGCCGGAGTGGGCATGGTCAGAGTCCACAATGTGGAGGCCAACAGAAGAGCCATCCGCATGACCAGAGCGATATTAAATGCATAAGGAGTTTTTGGGCAATGGATCACATTAGAATCACGGATCTGGAGATTTACGCCAACCACGGCGTTTTCAAGGAGGAGCAGAAGCTTGGACAGAAGTTTTTAGTGTCAGTTGACATGGAGCTTGACCTGTCTGAGGCGGCAGCGGGGGACGATCTTACGAAGTCCGTCCACTATGGAGAGGTGGCCGGTTTTGTGGATAAGTTTATGAAGGAGCACACATTTAAGCTCATAGAGACAGCGGCAGCGTCGCTTGCAAGACAGCTCCTGATCGACAGACCTAACGTTATAACAGCCACGGTTTCCATCAAAAAACCATGGGCGCCGGTGGGGCTTCCCCTGGAGACGGTTAGTGCAAGCGTCAAGCGTGGCAGACACCGCGCGGTGATCGCCATAGGGTCAAACCTTGGAGACAGGGAGGCTTATGTAAGGGGCGGAATCGCCGATGTGACAGAGCCTGGAACCAGAGTTTTGAAGGTGAGCGAGTTCTATGAGACGAAACCACTTGGACCTGTGGAGCAGGGGGATTTTATCAACGCATGCATTCTTGTGGAGACGGTTTTAGAGCCTGAGGAGCTTCTTGATCTGTGCCACAGGGCTGAGCAGAACGCCAAGCGCACCAGGGAGGTTCACTGGGGACCCAGAACCCTGGACATGGACATAATAACCTACGACGATGCCATCATTGAGATGGACAATCTTCAGATACCGCATCCACAGATGCACAAGAGAAGCTTCGTGCTTAAGCCTATGGCGGATGTGGACCCTGACTGGAGACATCCGAGATTCTTAAAGACCGTAAGCCAGATGCTAAGCGACCTGCCCTCAGATGTTTCAGACAGACCGCTGTTTGAGCTGGAGGATCTGGTGCTTGTAAGAGAGCTTCCGGAGGACGGAATTAAGGTCTTATATCAGGGCGTGCCCGGAGCCTACGCTCAGGCTGCCATGTTTAAATTCTTCGGCGAGGATGTCAAAGCCGAGAATGTGGCGGAGTGGTCCGACGCCGCGAAGGCAGTTGCGGATGGAAGAGCGGACTATGCTGTGCTTCCGATCGAGAACTCCAACGCGGGTATCGTGAGCCAGGTAATGGACATATTGCTTGAATACGAGACATATATAGTTGCGGAGGAAATGCTTCCCGTCAAGCACGCTCTCATGGGCGTTCCGGGGGCTAAAATGGAGGACATTGAGACTGTCTACTCACATCCGCAGGCACTTATGCAGTGCGCCCACTACCTCGACGAGAGGCGTGAGTGGAGGCAGATAAGCCTTAAGAACACTGCCGTCAGCGCCAAGAAGGTATTAGAGGACGGCGACAAGAGCCAGGCGGCCATCGCCAGCGAGATTTCGGCCCGCATTTACGGTCTCGAGCTTCTCGACACGGGCATCAACGACAACAAGAATAACATCACAAGGTTTGTAATTCTGTCCAAGAAGCCCATTGTGCGCTACAGTGCCAGCAAGATAAGCATCTGCGTGGAGTTAAACCACGAGGCGGGAGCTCTGTATAAGCTGCTCTCATATATTTCCATATTTGGTCTTAACATGTCCAAAATCGAGTCCCGTCCGATACCGGGCAGGAATTTTGAATACAGATTCTTCATCGATTTTGAGGGAAATGTGGGCCAGGAAGAGGTTTCAAACGCTCTTCGAATGATCAGGAGGGCGTCCAACAAGTTTTGGTTTTTAGGCAACTACTAGGGAGGAAGCATGGCATTACAACTATTTGCCGCCGTGGACATCGGCTCTTTTGAGCTGGAGCTGTCCATATTTGAGGCTGTTTCGGGGAAAATCAGATGTGTTGAGAGACAGAGGCATGTGATTGCGCTGGGTTCTGACACATATCAGACAGGAGTTATAAGTCACGAGCTGTTAGATGAATTATGTGACACATTAAATCACTTTGTGGACACAATTAGGGTGTATAAGATAGATATGAAGAATGTCTCAGTCTATGCGACCAGCGCTCTAAGGGAGGCCAAAAACAGGCTTCTGGTGGAGGACCGCATCAGGGTCAGCTGTGGCCTGAAGGTCACCGTTCTCAGCAACTCTGAGCAGAGATTCATGTGCTATAAGGCCATACCTGTGTGGCAGAAGCAGTTTGACGAGATTATCGAGAAGGAGAGCGCCATCGTAGACGTCGGTTTTGGAAGCATGCAGATATCCCTGTACAACAAGGGTGCGCTGCAGAGCACACAAAACCTCCACCTCGGAGCACTTCGAACATGGACAATGCTCAACGAGGTGAGCGAGAGCGGACTTAACTCCAGGGCCATCGCCGAGGAGTTAATCGACTACTCCATCAACAAGTTTAACAACTATTATCTGCAGGATAAGGCCATTAAGAACATCATCGCCATCGGCGACTGCATGAGAATCTTCGCGGCCAAGATTATGAAGCTGTCACAGGCCGAATCCATAAGCGCCTTGGACTTCATAAACATTTATGAGCAGGTGCTCCCGCTTAGCCCGTCAACGCTGGCGGCCAAGTACGACGTTCCGTCTGAGTTTGCCAAGCTTGTTATTCCTGTGGCCATGATTTACTACAGAATCATCCGCGTCACGGGCGCTAAGACGCTGTGGATACCTGTCACATCCCTCTCAGAGGGCATGGCGACGGAGTGGGCCCAGAAGCAGAAGCTTATAAAACTCGACCACGATTTTAACGGCGATATATTGTCATCTGCCCGCTTCTTAAACAAGAAGTATTCAGGCGACAGAAACCACACGGAGTACATAGAGGACAAATGCATGCTTCTGTTTGACGCGACGAAGAAGCTCCACGGCCTGGGTAAGCAGGAGAAGCTTCTGCTTCAGCTTGCGGCAATCCTCCACGACTGTGGCAAGTTCGTCAGCATCACGGCGCCGGGACAGTGCGCATACGATATAATTATGGCAAGCGAGATATTAGGCATCTCCCACGAGGAGAGAAAAATCGTTGCCAATATTGTCAAATACAACACCATGCCGTTTGACCTCTACGACGCCCAGATGGGACTTCCGAGAGATCAGTGGATGACGGTGTATAAGCTTACAGCGCTTCTTCGTCTGGCGAACGCCCTCGACAGAAGCCACAAACAGAAGATAGAGAATGTCCAGGCAACCCTCAAGGGCAACCGTCTCATAATAACGGCGCTCACAGACAGGGATATAGAGCTTGAGGCAGGACTGTTTCACGAGAAATCACGTTTCTTCTCAGAGGTTTACGGCGTGACGCCTGAGCTTAAGAGAAAGAAGCTGTAGCAGACCAGGGGGGACAAATGGATTTTAAAAAATACGATTATTACAGAAACAGGGAGCTTAGCTGGCTCAAATTTGACTATAGAATTCTGAACGAGGCGAAGGATAAGACCAACCCGCTTTTTGAGAGAATTAAGTTTTTAAGCATCACGGCGTCAAATCTGGACGAATTCTTCATGGTGAGAGTCGGGTCTCTCACAGATATGAAGAATGCGCAGTACACGAAGCTTGACATCGCGGGAATGACGGTTGAGGAGCAGCTTGACGCCATCGCCGCAGAGGCCCACGAATTCATGGACGCGCAGTACGGCGCACTAAACAACTCCATAAGACCTGCCATGCAGGCGGAGCACATAAACATTTTGCGAAACTTCGAGGATCTGACTGAGGAGGAGGCAGAGTATGTGGACAGATATTTTATGGACACAGTCTACCCTGTTTTAACCCCCATGGCTGTGGACAGCTCCAGACCATTTCCTCTGATACTTAACAAGTCGTTAAACATCGGAGCTCTTCTTATCAAGAACGCCGACAGTTTGATAAACAGGGGCAAGAAGGACAGGGATAAGGATGACGACGACACGGTGTTTGCCACCGTTCAGGTGCCAAACCTCCTGCCTAGAATTGTCGAGCTTCCCCACAATCAGGAGGAGAAGAGATATATTCTTCTCGAGGAGATTATCGAGAAGAACCTCAAGAAGCTCTTCCTAAACTACGAAATCAAGTGCGCGTACCCCTACAGGATCACCAGAAATGCCGACCTGTCCATCGACGAGGAGGAGGCAGAGGACCTTCTGCAGGAGATTCAGAAGCAGATTAAGAAGCGCCAGTGGGGCAAGGCCATCAGGCTTGAGGTGGAGAAGGGCGCAAACAAGCAGTTTATCAAGTTCTTAAAGAGAGAGTTAGAGCTTAAGGACGAGAGCATCTATCTTATCAATGGCCCGCTGGATCTGACGGTCATGATGAAGGTTTACGGCATGCCAGGCTTTGACAGGCTTAAGAGCAAGCCGTATAAGCCGCAGCCAAGCCCAGCCATCGACCCTGAGCTTAGCATTTTCGACAATATCAAGAAGGGGGATATTCTCCTTCACCATCCATACGAGAGCTTCGATCCTATCGTGGATTTTGTAAAACAGGCGGCGGTGGACCCGGACGTTTTGGCCATCAAGCAGACTCTCTACAGAGTCAGCGGCAACTCGCCGATTATCGCGGCGCTTGCGAAGGCGGCGGACAACGGCAAGCAGGTCTCAGTTCTGGTTGAGCTCAAGGCAAGATTTGACGAGGAGAACAACATTAACTGGGCAAAGATGCTCGAGAAGAGCGGCTGCCACGTTATCTACGGTCTCGTTGGACTGAAAACACACTCCAAAATCACTCTCGTTGTTAGGCGCGAGGAGGAGGGCATCTGCAGATATGTGCACCTTGGAACAGGCAACTACAACGACGCCACGGCCAAGATTTACACAGATATCGGACTTCTGACCTGCAACAGGCTTATAGGAGAGGATGCAACCGCTGTTTTTAACATGCTAAGCGGTTACTCAGAGCCTCTTAGCTGGAACAAGCTGGTTTTGGCCCCTATATGGCTTAGAAGCAAGTTCATGGAGCTGATAGACATAGAGAAGAAGCATGCCCTGGAGGGCAAGAAGGCGAGAATTATCGCGAAGTTTAATTCACTTAGTGACAGAGATATTATCGAGGCGTTATATGACGCGAGCGCCGCGGGCGTTAAGATCGACCTGATTGTTCGAGGAATATGCTGTCTGAAGACAGGAATCCCGGGCGTAAGCGAAAACATCACCGTCCGCTCGATTGTCGGAGAGTTTTTGGAGCACTGCAGAATATTCTACTTCTACAACGACGGTCTGGAGGAGATATACTGCGCGTCCGCTGACTGGATGAGCAGGAACTTAGACAGGCGTGTGGAGATTATGTTCCCTGTGGAGAAGCAGGAGCTCAAGGAGCGCCTGATGGAGATATTAAACGTTCAGCTTGGCGACAACGTGAAGGCCACGGTTTTGCAGGCCGACGGAAGCTATATCAAGCCTGACAGGAGGGGCAAGAGCGCGCTGCTTGCGCAGAGCTACTTCTGCGAGGAGGCGGTGAAGGCCGCCAAGAAGGAGGCTGAGGAGAAGAACAACAGACTCTTCGAGCCCAAGATTAATCCTGAGCTGGATTAGAATTAGAGGTTTTAATGGCTATTATAGAAAACGACTGGCTGCCGGCGCTTAGTTCGGAGTTTAAGAAACAGTATTACAGGGATTTGTTTAGCTTCGTCAATGAGGAGTACAGGACTAACACATGTTTTCCGCCTCCAGACGACATATTTAACGCTCTGCATCTCACACCCCTTAAGGATGTGAAGGTGCTCATATTGGGGCAGGACCCCTACCACAACTTCCACCAGGCCCACGGGCTATGTTTTTCCGTGCTGCCGGGGGAGGAGGCTCCGCCGTCGCTGGCAAATATTTATAAGGAGCTTCACGACGAGCTTGGCTGCTACATTCCAAACAACGGCTACCTGGTCAAGTGGGCCGAGCAGGGCGTGCTCCTGCTAAACACCGTGCTTACAGTCAGGGCACATCAGGCGTTTTCCCACCAGGGACACGGCTGGGAGCAGTTTACGGACGCCATAATCAGGCATGTCAATGAGCAGGACAGACCCATAGTCTACATGCTCTGGGGCAAACCCGCGCAGAGCAAGATTCCCATGCTCACAAACCCTAAGCATCTGATACTTAAGGCTCCCCATCCGAGCCCCCTCTCAGCGTACAGAGGATTCTTCGGATGCGGGCATTTTAAGCAGGCTAACGATTTTTTGACGGCAAACGGCGAGACGCCGATTGACTGGCAGATAGACAATATTTAACAAAGGATACAAAATGAAGAGTAACAATACGAAAAAAACAAGAAATATACGTTTACAGATTAGCGTCGGCATAAGCTTCGTTGTGGCCATCATGTTTATGATGTTTTTGTGCAAGTCGTTCGATTTTGAACCAGACAAATGCTACTACATTAAGGACTGGACAACTGTGGACGTGTACTACGCAGATGGGACGAGCGCTTCGTTTGAAGATACCTCCTTCGGCTCAGTAGGCAGGGGAGATAAGCTGGTTTTACATGTGAATATTCCGGAATCCCTGGGCATACGTGCGGCGGAGCTGTTTATTCCAATCTACAACACCTATGTCGATGTGGACCTTCAAAAATCTGATGTGTCGGGATCCGGCGGGGGCATGGAGTTTACCATGGTCCCTGAAGAAGGCAGTGGCACAGGCGGCGAAGGCCGTGCAGGCGATGACGGACTGGGTCTCGGCGGCGGCTACTTATATTCCGACGACACGGTCAGAGACTACGGAACGCATTACGGCAACTATATATATGAGGTGCCGCTTCCCGGCAACTACGAGGACAGGGAGCTGACCATATATCTGGAGTGCACGGTAACCCTTAACGAGGGCAATCTTGACAAGTTATGCATCATCAACGCCAACGAGGGATGGAAGCTCATTCTCAAGGGCAATGTCATGGTTTTCGCCCTGGCGCTGTCTCTGATGGTTATGTCGCTTGCGGGCATTTGCTACTTCCTGATTACGAGCATCAGGCATAGAAATGTGCATCCGGGACTTCCAATCTCACTGTTTGAGCTTCTCATATGCGCATGGTTTTTTGGAAGCATGAAGATGTTCTACCTTCTGTTTGACAGCGCGGAGTTTTGCTCCAAGGTGGAATACTATTCCCTGTATCTGGCGCCATTGGTTCTCGTGTGGTTTATATACACGGTTGTCACTGTGCCATTTCACAAGAGATTCACCAAGGTGGCGATGCTGGCTTATTTTGCGTACTACATGGGGGCGACAGTTTTAGAGTTCCTGCCTGTGACAGAGAACTATTCGTCTATTATTCTGAGCATGCACATCATGGCAGGAATAACCATAATCGTCATGATGATAGCGCTGTTTTTCGGAACCAAGACGAGGGATAACCCTAATATTATAGTTTTAAAATACGGCGTCATGGCTTCCATGGCTTGCGGCGTTTTAGAGCTTGTGAGATATAATATCGCAAGATACATCACCGAAACCTCGTGGATCAGCACGGGCGGATTTAGCACTCTGGCGATCATAATCATCGCCATGTCCCTTGTAATCTACCTCATATCCTACTCAGCCCACTCCTTCACGGAGAAGGTCGAGAAGGAGCAGCTCCTTCGAATGGCTTTCACGGACACTTTGACAGGCATGCCAAACCGCGCATCCTGCTATAGAAATATTGAGAAGATGGAGGCGGATGACAGGAAGGAATACAGCATTGTGTTCATAGATTTGAATAATCTCAAGAAGGCCAACGACGGCTTCGGCCACGACATGGGCGATAAGCTCCTCATGACCACAGCCAGACACATAGTCGGAGCCTTCGAGGAGAAGGGCTTCACCGCAAGATGGGGTGGCGACGAGTTCGTGGCCTGCGTGTTTGGCAGTGCTGATGCCGCCGCACAGGCTGTGAGCGTGTTTGAGAAGCGCATGAGCGATGAGAACGCATCCGGAGAGTTTCCATTTGAGGTCAGCGCGGCCTGCGGCATCGTAAGCGTTACGGGGGATAACTACATTGCCCCTATCGAGGCCATCAGACAGGCTGACGAGATAATGTACGAGAATAAGAAGCAAATGAAGGCTAAAAGATAGATATTTCAATAATCAGGAGGTGTTATTATGGCACAGTTGACAGTACTTGTTGTGGACGACGAGGAGAGAATAAGGAAGTTGGTTAAGGACTTCCTTGTAAAGAAGGATTTCAGGGTTCTGGAGGCCGGAGACGGCGAGAGGGCAGTTGAAATGTTCTTCAACGACAAAGACATCGACCTTATAATCCTCGACGTCATGATGCCTAAGATGGACGGCTGGGAGGTTGCCAAAACTATCAGGGAGTATTCTAAGGTTCCCATCATCATGCTCACAGCCAGAGGCGAGGAGCGCGATGAGCTGAAGGGCTTCGATTTAGGCGTAGACGAATATATCGCCAAGCCGTTTAGCCCGAAGATTCTCGTGGCAAGAGTTGACGCTCTTCTCAGAAGAAGCAACGTCATCAAGGACGAGGTCACGGATGTGGGCGGTATCGTGCTTGACAAGAGCGCTCACGTGGTGACAATCGACGGACAGATGATTGATTTAAGCTTCAAGGAGTTTGAGCTTCTCACATATTTTATCGAGAACCAGGGTATCGCCCTGTCCAGAGAGAAGATATTAAACAATGTCTGGAACTACGATTACTTCGGCGATGCCAGAACCATCGACACACATGTCAAGAAGCTTAGAAGCAAGATGGGCGAGAAGGGCGACTATATCAAGACCATCTGGGGCATGGGATATAAGTTTGAGGTTAATTGATGAAGGTATCTATAAGACTTAAATTCACCGCTGTTTTTGCCATTGTCCTAAGCGCGGCGATTGCTCTTTGCATATTGTTTAACGGCGTGTATCTGGAAAAGTATTATGTAAAGAATAAGGTCAATGCCATGCTTGATGCCTGCGTTGAGTTAGAGGAGGTTTTGCAGACCATAAGCAGCGAGAGCGAGGCTGCAGCGCTGCAGAGTGATGCGCAGACCGCCGAGGCGCAGACCACCGCGCAGGAGGAGACCACAGCGGCTGAGCCTGCATTTCCTATAATGGACGCATTCTCCGGGGAGTCGCTTCCCTTCGACGAATCGTTTCCTGATGGCATGAACGAGGGCGGCAGAGGACCCTGGAGCGGTGATGATAACCGCGAGGAGCGCGGACCCTACGACAACAACACAAACAGCACCACAAGCTCAGGCGATGCAAGGCTGGTGGATCTGTTTTACAGGCTCAAGGAGAATTCAAACATTACCGCCATGGTTGTCTACGACGGCGTAATCTGCACCGCCGAGGGCGTAGACCAGAGCTGGATTATAAGAATTCTCTCCGAGAGACAGAGCAAATTCGGACAGTTCAGCAACAACCAGTCGACTGTTGTGGCGTCAACCGACGACTACAGCGTCATTAAATTCTACGATTCTGTCACGGACACCAACTATCTTGAGGGCTGGGGGAATTTAGGCGACGGCAGTTTGTTTTACATGCGAACCCCTCTGGCCAGCATTTCAGAGAGCGTTAAGATATCAAACACCTTCTTCCTATATATAGGAATGATTGTTTTTGCCGTGGGCATAGTCATAATGTATGTTGTCATGGGCTTCGTGACCAAGCCAATCGTCAAACTGAAGGCGCTCTCGAAGAAGATGAGCGATCTGGATTTTGAGGCGAAGTACACGGGCAGGGAAAATGATGAGCTGGGCGAGCTGGGCCAGCATCTGAATGAGATGAGCGCCAGGCTTGAGGACACCGTCGGCAAGCTTCGCGTGGCAAACTTAGAGCTCACCAACGATATCGCTGAGAAGGAGAAGCTTGAGCAGGCCAGAAACGAATTCATAGGCAATGTCTCACACGAGCTTAAAACCCCTCTTGCGGTTATCCAGGGCTACGCCGAGGGACTTCAGGACGGCATAGCCGACGACCCGGAGAGCGCAGCATACTACTGCGAGGTAATCATTGACGAGACCCAGAAGATGAACCGCATGGTCAAGAAGCTTCTGACTCTGAACCAGTTAGAGTTTGGCAAAGAGAAGCTAGACATGACCAGGTTTGACCTGACGGCTCTTGTGGCGGGCGTCTCAGGCGCATCGGCCATACTTGCCAAGCAGAAGGGCGCAAACATTTTCTTCACGCAGAAGGACCCTGTATATGTGTGGGGCGACGAATATAAGCTCGAGGAGGTTGTGACCAACTACCTAAGCAACGCCATCAACCACGTCTCAGGCAAGATGGAGATTAACGTGGAGATCATCCAGAATGATAAGACCACCAGAGTTGAGGTTGAAAACTCCGGAAGTCACATCCCTGACGAGGACCTCGAGAAGGTATGGGATAAGTTCTATAAGGTGGATAAGGCGCACACCAGAAGCTACGGCGGCAACGGAATTGGCTTAAGCATCGTGAAGGCGATAATGGATCTTCACGGCGGCAAATGCGGTGTTGTCAACACCGAGGTCGGAGTCAAATTCTGGTTCGAGCTGGTTAATCCATAGTGTTTATAATCAAAATGTACAAAAAATCGCGAAAATACTGCCCCTTTTGGAGCAGTATTTTTGCGTTCTGAAACCAGAAAACAAAAAACCAAAAAAAGAAGATTTTTTTTGAAAAAAGTTGTTGACAAACCTATTTTAGGGTGCTATGATATCGACTGTTCGCGAGAGAAGTTGTAATAATTGTTCAAACAATTCAAACAATTTTCAGACCGAACAAAATAAGATCTTTGACAACTAAATAGTATACTCCAACCTCGAAAATTCTTTGAAGAATTTTTAAATTTGGAACAAAACCTAGAAACAGTAATAACGGGAAA
>JAILPS010000030.1 GCA_024699325.1 Lachnospiraceae bacterium
ACATTTATGAGGGTGAAATCAGACTATATGGGCAATGATCAGTTGCTGCCGGCATACAACATGCAAGTGGCTGTTTGTGACGAGTACATAGCTGCTGTGGATGTAAAGCATTATGCATCAGACATGGATTGTTTCATTCCGCTGATGGAAAAATTCAAGTCACTATATGGTCATTATCCTAAATACCCGGTAGCAGATGCCGGTTATGGATCGTATAATAATTATCTCTATTGCGAAGAACACGGTATAGAAAAGTTCATGAAGTTTACCATGTTTGAAAAAGAGACAAAAGACGAGAAATACCGTACAAACCCGTATCGTATAACGAACTTCAAGCGAGATGAAAACGGTGATCTTATCTGTCCAAACGGCAAGAGGTTCATATACAAATATGATCGTCATGTTCGCGGAAACAAGTATGGACGAACCGAGGAGATCTATGAATGTGAGGATTGTGGGGGATGTCCATACAGAGAAGATTGCTGCAAACGTGAAAGCGGTAACAGAACGGCACATTTAAACAGGGAGCTTACTTCATTTCACGAAGAAGTGATCCGTAACCTTGAAACGATTCACGGAGCGCTTCTATGCACAAACCGAAGCATTCAATCTGAAGGAACGTTCGGTGTCATAAAATGGGACCGTTCCTACAAAAGGTTGTTCCGCAGAGGCGAAAAAGCCGTAATTTTAGAGCTGACGCTGATTTCGTGTGGTTTTAATCTTTATAAATACCACAATAAACGGCATAGGCTACCAAGCGCAGCATAAATATCATGCGAAAAACAGATGCTTCAAGAGCCTGTTTATTAACAGGCTTGTTTGGGTGCGTTGAAAAAAGATTAGAACCGGTCAAATAATAATAACGACATAAAAATGTAGAGCTCTACCTCTTTTTTGAGGCAGAGCTTTTAGTTTTTAAGGCTGTTTTTTTACAGCCTCTTCCCATAGTACATATTGGATTATTACTTGAATAATCAGTTGTCTGCTGCCGCAGCCTCAATCTCTGCTTTCTGAACATCTGATGGAGCCTGCTCATATCTTGCAAATTCGTAGGAGTACTCTCCGGCACCACCCGTCATAGAACGGAGATCTGTAGAATATCCATACAGCTCTGCCACCGGAATGTCCGCGATAACATTAGTTTTGCCACCCGCTACCGGATCCATGCCGAGAACTCTACCGCGCCTTCTGTTTAAATCTCCCATAACATCGCCCGCAAACTGGTTCGGCACGATTACTGAGAGCGAAGCTATAGGCTCGAGAAGGACAGGATTAGCATCCATAATACCACTCTTGAAGGCTGTCATAGCCGCCATCTTGAATGACATTTCCGATGAATCTACAGGATGGTACTTACCATCTGTAAGAGTTGCACGTATACCAACGACAGGGTATCCGGCAAGAGGGCCCTTGAGAACCGACTCTGCAATACCTTTTTCTACTGCAGGGAAGAAGTTCTTAGGAACGGCACCACCGACAACTCTTTCACCAAATACGTATGGTGTATCAAGATCTCCAGAAGGTTCAAAGTCCATAACAACAACGCCGAACTGGCCGTGGCCACCAGACTGCTTCTTGTATGTACCGTTAACATTCTCCTTCTTCTTCTTGATTGTCTCCTTATATGCGACACGAGGCTTGCTAAGTTCGATAGAAACCTTGTATCTGCTCTCCAACTTACCTGCGATAACGTCGAGATGCTGATCGCCCATGCCGTAAATCAGGCTCTGACGATTCTCTGCGTCGTTGACTAACTTAAGAGTAAGATCTTCCTCACACATTTTAGCTAAGCCGGCTGCAACCTTATCTTCGTCGTTCTTGTTGACAGCCTTGTAAGCCTTATAGGTGTACGGTGTAGGAATCTTTGGTGCAGGATAGATAACTGATGCGCCCTTAAGTGCAAGCGTATCTCCTGTAGATGCGTTAGTCTTGGTCAGAGCGCCGATATCTCCGGCCTTAAGCTCTGGCACTTCCATCGCTGTCTCGCCTCTGAGAACGTAGACCTTACCACTCTTCTCAGGAGCGTCCTTCGTAACATTGTAAAGAGCTGTATCTGGAGTAAGCGTGCCTGATATAACCTTAATCAGGGAATACTTACCAATGAATGGATCCATGAGGGTTTTAAATACCTTCGCGCTGACATACTTATCGTTGTCATATGTGACATTGATGAGCTCGCCGGTCTCGATGACCTTAGCCTGCTCTGTTCTGTTTGCAGGTGAAGGGAAATACTTCGAAATTGCGAGAAGCAGCATCTTCATACCCTGTGCAGCAAGTCCTGAACCTATAAGTACAGGAACTATGCTTCCGTCCATGACGTTGTTTCTGAGAGCCTGTGAAACCTCCTCGTATGTGAATTCGTCACCGCTGAAATAACGGTCCATGAACTCCTCGCTGGTCTCAGCAACGGCCTCCATAAGAGACTCGCGGCTTGTCTGTAAGTGCTCCTCAAGATAATCAGGAATATCGCACTCCTCATAGTTGTAACCATCTGTGAAGCGACGACCCTTCATCTTGACAACATTGACAAATCCCACAAACTTCTCGTTCTCACGCATAGGAATATGGAAAGGTGCAACCTTACGTCCAAACTTCTCGTTAAGAGCGATATTGATCTTTCTGAAAGAAGCCTTATCGTCATCCATTCCGGTCACGAAGAACATTCTCGGCAGCTGGTACTTCTCACATAATTCCCACGCCTTAACTGTTCCTGCCTCGATGCCGGCCTTACCGCTGATAACGATGATGGCTGCGCCTGCAGCGCTCAGAGCTTCCTCTACCTCTCCGACATAGTCAAATGCGCCTGGAGTATCCAAGAAATTAATCTTGATATCGTCATACTCTATAGGCACTATTGTTGTTCCGAGGGAGCACAGTCTCTTCTGCTCTTCCTTGTCAAAATCGCTTATGGTGTTGCCGTCTTCAACACGTCCCTGTCTGCTGACAACACCGGTAACATACGCCATGGCTTCGACAAGTGTTGTCTTGCCACAGCCCGCGTGGCCTAACACAGCCACATTTCTGACTTTATCAGTCTCAAAAACCCTCATATTAAGTCCTCTCATTCCCCTCTTCGGTTATATTTGACTGAATTCACCACGTTCCTCAGCCATAAATGATAGAACTATTTTACAATAATTTTCTGAAAATTACAAGGGTTTTGAGCATTTTAACCAATAAAACTTGACTTTTGGCCACAGATGCTTGTACACTATGGGGCTAAACGTTTAAGTTGGTTGTCTAAATTCTGACCGAACCCCGCAATATCTAACAAACACAGCAACAAAAAAGCTCTGCCATCTCTGGCAGAGCTTAAAATCACATATACTAGCAGTTGATTACATCCTGCATGTTGTAGAGTCCCGGACCCTTGCCTGCAAGGAATGCAGCTGCATCTACAGCGCCCTTGGCAAACAGTGACTTGGAATATGCTCTGTGGCTGAAGGTGATAACCTCGTCGAGTCCCGCAAATATAACGTCGTGGTCTCCAACGATTGTTCCGCCTCTCACAGCGCTGATGCCCAGTTCCTTCGCACCTCTCTTCTCTCTTCTCTGAGATCTGTCGTAAATGTACTCGTACTGTCCGTCGCATGCATCGTTGATGGCGTCTGCAAGCGCAACAGCTGTACCGCTTGGAGCATCCAGTTTCTGGTTGTGATGCTTCTCGACAATCTCAATGTCAAAACCTGCCTCGGCAAGCTGTGGAGCATACTGGCTTAAGATCTTTAAGAGAAGATTGACACCTAATGACATGTTGGCAGACTTAAGAACCGCTGTTGATTCGCTGGTCTTCTTAACCTTGTCAAGCTGCTCCTGGCTAAGTCCTGTTGAGCACAGCACCACAGGAGTCCCAGTTCTTGCGCAGTAATCGAGGAGCTTGTCAACTGCCTTGGCAGATGAGAAGTCGATGATTACATCCGGGGTCTGGCGAAGTTCGTCGAGCTCCTTACATACCCTGAAGGGGTATTTGCCGTCATCATAGATATCCACGCCGCTGACAACCTGCATTCTTTCGTCCTTAGATATGATATCGTAAACCACGTGGCCCATCTTGCCACATGCACCGTATAAAACTACATTAATCATTTTGTTTCTCCTATGTCTGAAAGTCTCTTAATTATTAAATAATGCCCATATTTACAAGTTCCTGCTTAAGAACAGCCTTGTGAGCATCCTCCATCTCTGTGAGAGGAAGTCTAAGTGAACCTGCCTTGTATCCGAGCATATTCATGCCTGCCTTGACAGGGATTGGATTAACCTCACAGAAAAGAGCCTTGATAAGAGGAA
Source organism: Lachnospiraceae bacterium (assembly GCA_024699325.1). Lineage (GTDB taxonomy): Bacteria > Bacillota > Clostridia > Lachnospirales > Lachnospiraceae > UBA4292. Next base: position 4,288 of record JAILPS010000030.1, read on the forward strand.
TCGCATCCAACTGCATCTTGGCAGCCTTCTTGACATCGCCGTCAAGATATGACTGGCAGATCTCATGTGTGTACTCAGGTGCCACATTGGACAGAACAGAGATAACTCCGATACCGCCGAGAGACATGATTGGAACGATCTGGTCATCATTGCCTGAATATACGTCGATGCAGCCATCAGCCATGCTGAGAAGTGTTGCAATCTGACTGATATCTCCGCTTGCCTCCTTGATAGCTACGATGTTCTTAACGTCCTTAGCAAGTCTTACAACTGTTGCCGGCTGGATGTTGCAGCCTGTTCTGCTTGGAACATTGTAAAGAATACAAGGAATATTGATAGCTTCTGCAGTTCTCTTAAAATGCTCATACAGACCGTTCTGTGTGGCCTTATTGTAATATGGGCTTACAAGCAGAACACCGTCTGCGCCTGCAGCCTCTGCAGCCTTAGACAGATAGATTGCTGTCTCTGTGCAGTTAGAGCCTGTACCTGCAACTACAGGAATTCGCTTGTTAACCTGCTTGCAGCAGAACTCTATGCACTCTATGTGCTCCTCGTGTGAAAGCGTGCTGGCCTCACCTGTGGTACCGCATACGATGATGGCGTCTGTGCCGGCGGCAATCTGATCCTCGATTATATCGGCAAATGCCTCATAATCAACCTTACCCTCTGAGTCAAATGGTGTGACAATAGCAACACCTGCTCCCTTAAAAATAGACATGAAATACTCCTTCCTCGCTTATAAGCGACCAATACAAAAGGTCGATCCACGAGGACCGACCTGTAAATATCAAAAAAGCAATCACAAGCAGCCCCCCATCCTTAAAAAGGATGACAGTCATACGATTATTGATCGCATGCCCAGCTCAGAGATCATAACGGCTCTCTCCTCACTTCGGCGCCCACACCTTCCCCGACGTCATGTCCGTCAACTAATACGTCGGTACTCTTTGCTAGCGCAACCTCTACCATGTATGAAATTCTTCTCTATACTACTCCACAAAATATGAGATGTCAAGATTAAATATCTGTATTATCTGCTGCAAATGTGCCCTCAGAATCCTCAGTGCCTTCTGACTCCAAAGCCTCTGTAACCTTCTCCATCTTGTTTACTGAGATCTCGTAGGCAACCTTCTTGACAACCTCTTCCTCGCTGTACTTCTTGACATACTCTCTGCTCTGAATTCTACCCCAGAGTCTGATGCGTGTGCCAACCTCGATAGAATTCACGAAGCGGGCATTTCTTCCCCAGGCAATACATGGGATGTAATCGCTCTTGCCGTATGGACGGTTAACTGCGATTAAAATATCGGCAATCTCTCTTCCGAGAGGTGTCTTTCTGTAAATAGCCGGCTTGCAGATGAAACCATCTAAGAACACCTGATTAGTCTTGGTGTAATCTGTAAATTCATCTCTGTACTCGATCTCTCTTACGAAAACCGAAAGCACAAGCTTATTCTTGGCACCGTCATGGTGGTTGTAGGATCTGTACTGTCCCTTAGCCTCTACAGTTCTGCCGATTGCATTCTCGTTGATGTTGATGAGTCTCTCGCTTACCAGAAGCGGAATAATATCAAACTGCTCGCTAAGTCTGTTGACCTTAATGTCAACATTATAAAAACCTTCTCCATAAACCTCGTGACTGAACTTGAATTCAGACACTACTGTGCCGATTATCAGCACTTTGTTGTTCTCGTTAATGTTTTCAACCATTGTCTATTCCTCCTCATTGGCCCCTACAATGCTGTTATCCAATTTTCTACTATTCCCTATACAGTCATGAATGTTCCCCAATATGCCAGATAGCTTGATAACATCTATCTGTCCCGGCGCGCTAGTCTCATTAAGCGAACCAAATGTCATAGCGCTTCCGAAAAATTCACCTGAAAGCCTGCTGAAGCTTCCAAGCTCTCCCATGGACATAGTGACGATAGGTTTTTCGCTCTTCTGTCCAGCTTCAAATGTTGCGTTTAACAGTGTGAGAACATCTCCCTGAACAAGAGGCATAGCTGCCAGCTTACAGATATCTGCTCCCAATCTGTCCATATCGAGAAGCCTGCTAACGATATCCTCCTTAGAAGGCGTCTTTTCAAAATCATGGTTTGATGCGATAACTAACGACTCGTACGTGTGAACACTCTTGATAAGTCTGCCAACCAGGTTCTCGCCCCTAAAGAGCTCAATGTCGACCATATCGACATATCCTGTCTGGACAGCCATGAGAATCAGGTTCTCATACAAGAGGTTGTCAAGCTCAAGGTTTCCGCCCTCCTCCTTCGACCTGAAGGTCACCAGAAGCGGCACCGTATCAAGCGCATCCTTAAGCGCCTTCACGGTTGTCAGAACTGCGTCCTCGTCGAGCTTATTATTCTCATCGAGAAGTCTGTCAAAATAATCTATTCTCCACTCGCATAAATCCGCAAGGCCTGACTTCTTGATAAATCTGGCCTGTGACAGAATATCATCCGTGGTCGTACTCACAATCGGAATACAAATCTTAGGTTTTCCCTCACCAAATACGGTGTTTCCAACTTTAACAGTCTTCATCTGATGAACTCCTGCTCATAGGTATATCACATCGCAAACATTTGCACAACGAAAAATATAGCACAAATTTTCGTAAATTCCCACTAAAATTTTGCTTTTTCACAAAACTTTCAAATAATCACCAAAAATCAGTCCGGTAGCATACCCTCATCGGGCTCATTTTTGTACAAAAGTTTCAAAACTATCGGAGTTGCAATGGAAGAAACGATAATTAAGAGGATTACGGCCACGAAATATTTAGAATCCATGAGTCCGACCTCCAGTCCCTTCTTGGCAACGATAAGCGCAACCTCGCCTCTTGTCATCATTCCCACGCCCACCTTCAGGCAGTCCTTCCAGTTGTGGTCAAACACTCTTGTCATGAGGCCGCAGCCTATAATCTTGGTCACCAGAGCCACCAAAACGAAGCCCACACAGAACCATACAAGGTCTGGTGTGAAGCCGCTCAGGCTGGTCTTAAGTCCGATGCTGGCAAAAAATACAGGTCCAAATATCATGTAGGAGTTGATGTCCATTCTCCTTGCCACGTAGTTAGCGTCGTGAATGCTGCACAATACGATACCTGCCACATATGCGCCTGTGATATCTGCGATGCCGAAAAACTCCTCAGCTATGAAGGACAGGGCAAAACAGAATGCAATCGCGAGGATTGGAATTCTTCTGTGGTGCTCATATCTCTTATCCAGCCAGTTAAATGCTTTAAAGCACAGATATCCGCCAAGTATAGCAATGGCAAAAAACGCAAAATTCTTTAAAACCACCATTCCAATGTTTGTGGATGGATCCCTGAAGCTTATAACTATTGTCAAAACGATAATGCCTATTACATCATCGATAATTGCCGCACTCATGATTGTGGTCCCAATCTCGCCCTGAAGCTTGCCCAGGTCGCGAAGTGCCTGAACTGTGATTGAAACGCTGGTGGCTGTCATGATAACACCGACAAACACGTTGGTGAGGAACTGCTCTGAGCCAAACTCTCCAAAACCGTTGAAGAAGCTTGACAGGAAGAAGCCTCCGATGAGCGGTACGAAAACACCGCAGCAGGCGATGAAAAACGCCTTGACTCCGACCTTGGCCAGCTGTCTTAGGTTTGTTCCAAGACCTGCAGAGAACATGAGAAGGATGACTCCTATCTCCGCCATCTGGCTGATAAAATCATTTTCCTGAACAAGACCAAGTATAGGTCCAATTAAAAGACCCGCCAGTATCTGTCCGACTACCTGAGGGGCCTTGAATTTTCTGGCGATAAGGCCGCAGACTTCTGCGGCCACAACTATAATTGCCAGAGAATATAATATTTCATAACTCTTCATTTACTAAACCTCGGAAAGATTATGCCTCGTCAATGGCCTTTCCTATGTCATTTCTCTTATATTTATTTGCAAAATCGATGAGCTCTGTGGCTGCATAAGCGTTGGCTCTTGCGGTCTTAAGATCTGCTCCGAGAGCAGTCACGCCCAGCACACGTCCGCCGTTGGTAACGATCTTGCCGTCGTTAAACTTACTTCCCGCGTGGAACACAAACTTATCATCGCATCCCGCAAACTTCTCAAGACCCTTGATTTCAAAGCCCTTCTCGTAGTGCTCAGGATATCCGTCTGAGGCGAGAACTACACAAACTGCGGCATTGTCCTCAAACTGAAGATTAATCTGGTCAAGTGTTCCGTCGATACATGCGTTAAACACCTCAACGATATCGTTCTTCATTCTCGGAAGCACAACCTGTGTCTCGGGATCGCCAAAACGCGCATTGTATTCGAGAACTCTTGGACCCTTCTCAGTGAGCATGAGGCCAAAGAAAATGATTCCCTTAAACTCCCTGCCCTCGCTTGCCATGGCATCCACTGTCTTCTGGTAGATATATTTTCTGCAGAAATCGTCAACCTCAGCTGTGTAGAACGGGCTTGGCGAGAATGTTCCCATGCCGCCTGTGTTGAGGCCCTGGTCGTTATCCTTAGCTCGCTTGTGATCCTGTGCGCTTGTCATAATCTTGATGGTCTTGCCATCAACAAAAGACAAAACAGAAACCTCGCGGCCTGTCATGAACTCCTCGATGACGATTCTGTCACCAGCGCTTCCAAACTGTTTGTCGACCATGAGTTCCTGTACGCCTGCCTTCGCCTCCTCTAAGTTCTGGCAGATTAAAACGCCCTTGCCGAGAGCCAGACCGTCAGCCTTCAAAACTGTAGGCATCGGCGCTGTCTCCAGATACTTAAGAGCATCCTCAGGGCTGTTAAATGTCTCATAAGCCGCAGTAGGAATATCGTACTTCTTCATAAGATCCTTGGAAAACGCCTTGGAACCCTCAAGAATAGCTGCATTCTTTCTGGGGCCGAAAACTCTAAGTCCCTCAGCCTCAAATGCATCCACAATACCGCCGACAAGAGGATCATCCATACCCACAACTGTTAAGTCAATCTCCTTCTCCTTCGCAAATGCGACCAACTTGTCAAACTCCATGGCGCCAATCGGAACGCACTCTGCAACGGATGCTATTCCCGCATTGCCAGGAGCGCAGTAAATCTTATCAACCAAAGGGCTCTTGGCCACCTTCCAACAAATAGCGTGCTCTCTTCCGCCGCCACCGACAACTAATACCTTCATGTTATTCTCCTATAATATGAGCTATTCCGTCCACAACCTCCACCTTACCATTAGCAATAAGGTCGATTGCCCTCGGAAGAATTATCCACTCAGCCTGCTCCATGATTCTTCTCTGAAGAACCTCAGGAGTGTCGCCTTCCTTAATCTCCACAGCCTTCTGTAAAATGATTGGCCCTGTGTCAGTTCCCTCATCCACAAAATGCACTGTGGCGCCACTCACCTTCACGCCTCTTGCAAGAGCCTTCTCATGAACATGAAGCCCATATGCTCCTGTTCCGCAAAATGACGGGATGAGGGACGGATGGATGTTGATTATCCTGTTCTTATACTTCTTAATCATAGCCTCCGGAATGATAACCAGAAAACCTGCAAGAACTATAAGATCAACCTGATAAGCGTCTATTGTGTCAAGAAGAGCCTCCTCAAACTGGGCGCGGCTTGCGTATTTCTTAGGGGAAACACACTCAGCTGCTATGCCTGCATTCTGTGCTCTTGTGAGAGCGTAAGCATTTTCATTGTTGCTTATCACAAATGCGATCTCAGTGTTTGAAACCTCTCCCGACTTCACCTTATCGATTATGGCCTGGAGGTTAGTTCCGCCTCCAGAAACCAATACGCCGATTCTTAGCATATATCTACTCCCTTGTCGCCTGAAATGGTCTTGCCGATGACATAAGCCTTCTCGCCGGCCTCAGAAAGAGCCTTCATGGCAGCGTCTACGTCAGCAGGATCGACAACAAGCATCATGCCGATACCCATGTTGTAGGTGTTGTACATAACATGCTCGCTTACATCGCCCTCCTTAGCCATGAGCTTAAACAGAGCAGGAACCTCGTAGCTGTTCTTCTCGATGACAGCTCTGATTCCCTCAGGGAGCATTCTCGGAATATTCTCATAGAAACCGCCGCCTGTGATGTGGCTGCAGCCCTTAACTGTAACGCCTGCCTTCTTGACGTTCTTGAGAGCCTTAACGTAGATTCTTGTAGGGGCAATCAGAGCCTCTCCAAGAGTTGTGCCAAGCTCGTCATAATATGTGTCAAGTGACTCCTTAGTCATAGGGAAAATCTTGCGCACAAGTGAGAAGCCGTTTGAGTGAACGCCGCTTGATGCGATGCCGATGATGGTGTCGCCAGGCTTAATATTCGCTCCTGTGATCATATCCTTCTTGTCAACGATACCTACGGCAAATCCTGCGATATCATATTCGTCAACAGGCATGAGATCAGGGTGCTCAGCTGTCTCGCCGCCGATTAAAGCGCACTCAGACTGAACGCAGCCCTCAGCAACACCGCCAACGATTGTGGCAATCTTCTCAGGGATGTTCTTACCGCATGCGATATAGTCCAGGAAAAATAATGGCTCGCCGCCGGCACACGCGATATCGTTAACGCACATGGCAACTGCATCGATACCGATGGTGTCATGCTTATCCATAACAAACGCCAGCTTAACCTTCGTTCCACAGCCGTCTGTTCCTGAAACTAATGTTGGCTCCTCCATTCCCATGAATGGCTTCATGTCAAATGCACCTGAGAAACCGCCGATGCCGCCTAAAACCTCAGGGCGCATGGTTCTCTTAATGTGCTTCTTCATAAGCTCAACTGACTTATAACCTGCCTCAATGTCTACTCCGGAATTCTTGTAATCCATGTCTACTCTCCTTACATAAGAATGTCTTTGCGACCACCCAGAACTATAGCTCCGTTGATGATCGTCACCACGCCGCAAACCAGACCAATCACAAGCATAACAACTCCAACTGCTATGCTGCCGCCGCCTGCAAGCGACATTTTCCTGTAAACCCTTTCCTTCTCATCCATAGTTCTTACCTCCTGCACCGTGTTATCTGACACCGTACTGCTCATAGTAAGCATCGATTGACTTCTTCATGTTGTCGTCAATCAGCACGCGTCCGTTAACCTCTCTGTTGTATAAATATTCTACAACCTCCTCCATCGTGACGATGGCGTTGGTCTTAAAACCATAGAGATCCTTAATCTCCTCGAGAGCGCTCTTGTCGCCCTTGCCTCTCTCACATCTGTTGAGTGAGACCTCAAGGCCGATAATCTCCACATCACCCTGGGCTCTGACTATAGGAACTGTCTCCTCCATGGACTTGCCGCTGGTTGTTACATCCTCGATAATCACAACCCTGTCGCCGTCCTTAATCTTGCTGCCGAGAAGTATGCCTGTATCGCCGTGGTCCTTGACCTCCTTGCGGTTTGAGCAGTATCTTATCTCCTTGCCGTATAACTTGGCAAATGCGATTGTTGTGGCAACTGAAAGCGGAATACCCTTGTAAGCAGGACCGAACAGCACATCAAAGTCTGCTCCGTAATCCTTATAAATAGCCTTTGCGTAATACTCACCCAGCTTCATAAGCTGTGTTCCGGTCACATATGCACCGGCATTCATGAAAAATGGTGACTTGCGTCCGCTCTTAAGTGTGAACTCGCCAAACTTAAGGACATCACAGTCGATCATGAATTCAATAAATTCCTGCTTGTACTGTTCCATCGAATAGTCTCCTTTAGGGATAATTTATGGGCAAGCCCATAGTTAAAAGACAGTTTAGCACACATCAAAACTGTTTTCAATCAAAACATTTACCCTGAAATGTATTTCTTTGCTTCATGCGGTGGGCGATGGTGTTTAGAACGTTCTTCTTATCCATGCTCCACAAGGGCGCTATCAGAAGCTTCCTGGGGCCGTCCCCCGTGATTCTGTGGACAACCATCTCAGGGGGAAGAACCTCTAAGATATCTATCAAAAGATCTGCGTACTCCGGTAATGTAAATGTGTGAAATGGCTCTCTGATAAATTCCTCCCCCATGCGCGTCCCCTTTAAAATGTGGAGCATGGAGAGCTTAACTCCCGATACCCGGGGGAATTTAGAAGCGATATATCTGGCGCTGTTTATCATATCGTCGTGACTCTCGCCGGGAAGACCGAGAATCAAATGCGCAATCACAGGAATCCCAAGCTTATAGAGTTTTTCCACCGCCTCCTCGAAAACAGGAAGCTCATAACCTCTGTTAAATGCTCTCGCAGTCTCCTCGTGTATGGTCTGAAGCCCAAGCTCCACCCACACAGGCTTGACTGCGTTAACCTGCCTGAGCATTTCAAGCTTATCATCCTGCAAACAGTCAGGTCTCGTGGCAATGTCCACACATACTATGTCGGGATTCCCAGCAGCCTTCATGAATATGTCCGATAGCCTTTCTGTGTCGCCATAGGTGTTGGTAAACGATTGAAAGTATGCGATGTACGGGCCTTCGCATTTATGTTCAACCAGCATTTTAGCATTTTCAATCTGCTCATCTATATCCTCAAGATGCGCCTCGGCGAAATCCCCGGAGCCTCCTTCAGAGCAAAACGAACAGCCGCCTACACTCACACTGCCGTCCCGGTTTGGGCATGTGCAGCCCGCGTCAAGCGCCAGCCTGTAGACCTTCTTCTTAAATGTATTCTTCATGTATGCGTCGGCGCTGTAATACCTTCTGCCCTGATACAAATCCATATTACCTCCAAAACTAAGGGGCCAATTTGCATCGGCCCCCAGGATTACATATTGATCAACTGTTTAAGTCTTAAATCTCTTGATGAGGCTCCAACCTGAATCTCAAAACTGTGTCCCGTGACAAAACACTTCTTCGCCTCATCGTAGTATTCAAACATGTGGGGCTCTATGAGAAGAGAAACTCTCCTGCACTCCCCGCTCTTAATATCCTTCACCCTGTCAAACTGGGCCAGAAGCTGTTTTTCTTCGCCCTTATCGAGGAAGCCAACGTATACCTGCGCCACCTCGTCGCTTGCCACGTCGCCGATATTAGTTATGTCAAATTCAACCCTGACTCCCGCATCTGTCTTGTCAACCACTAAGTCTGTGTAGTGGAATGCGCTGTAGCTCTTGCCGTATCCAAACGGATAGAGCACATCCCTCTCGAAGTAAATGTGGGTTCTGGGATTATTCTTAATGTCGTAGTCGTTGATGTCAGGAAGCTCAACTCCCGCGCCGTACCAGGTCTGTGCCAGTCTTCCCGCAGGGCTGGCCTGCCCTGTTATGACGTCGACAAGTCCGCGCCCCATTTCCATATTGCCGCTGGCGGTGGTTAAGATACCTGAGACATCTAAATAGTCCGTGTCATACGGATAGTTTGCAATCAGAACCATGACAGTGTTGGGGTTTGCGTTATTCACAGCCTTAAGAAGGTGCTTGTCAAACCTGGACAAAACTGTGTCAGGCCTGTCAAGAGTCTCACGGGCGTGGATGATCGGCGTGCTTCCGGCAGTTACCAGACAGTAATCTGCCTCACTTGCAATATTTACGGCCCTTATAAGTCCCGCGTCCTCTAGGCAGACGCTTACCGTGCAGATAACCTCCTTCTTCCAGTTGAGGAGCTTGGTCTGCGTGCCGGCTGAGTCTATGTAGAAGAGCTCGTTACAAAACCACGAGAAAGCCTCCTCACCGCCCTCGCGAATTCCCTCGTCGGTGAATTTCAGAAGCTTGCCGTTGGAGGTTCTGAAGGTTTTGCCGCGGTAATTCCACCTGTACTGTGTGAACACCTCCGCCTTATCGCAGTCCTTCTCGCTAAATCTTAAGAAGCCCTCATCATCTATCACAGCCCATCTGCCCTCGTGGCAGAGCTTAATTCTGTCCGTGCATTCGTCTGTTATTACATTGACACCGTGCTCCCTGCCGTACTCCTTAAGGGCATCACCAAGAGAAATCCTCTCGTATGGGAACGGGCTGTACCAGTCGAGATACCACCAGTCGGCATGTGCTCCGAGCACCGCCACAGTGTCTCCCTCCTTAAACTTAAACGGAAGGATGTTGTTGTCGTTTTTAAGAAGGACAACGCTCTCACGCGCATTCCTTCTGGCAACCTCTATGGACCTGTTTTTGTCTTCCTCTGTAAACTCTAAATCCTTATAAGGGTTTTCTCCCAAGCCGTCAAACAGCCCTAATCTGATTCTGGTGCCCATGGTTCTTCTGATGGCCTCGTCGATGTCCTTCATCGTGATTAAACCATCTTCTAACGCCTTCTTGGAATATATCGCCAGCGCGTCGCTCTTCTCCGTGAAGGCGTCAACACCTGCGTGAAGGGACTTAGCTATAGTCTCGTCGTGGGAATCCACATAGTGGTGAAGGTCCTTGACCATGGTCATGGCTCCGCCGTCGCAAACGACATGTCCCTTGAGACCATATTCATTCTTGAGAATATTTCTGACCTCAGGGTTACACATGGCGGGAACACCGTTGATGGCGTTGTAGGAGGTCATTATGCCCTCGGCGCCTGCCTCGATACACCTTCTAAACGGCTCGAGGTAGTACTCCCTCTTAAGCTTCTCGCTCATGTTTGAGGAGGTGCTTCCCCTGTTTTCCTCCACGTTATTGGCATAGAAATGCTTGAGAGTGGCTCCGGCCTTAATATACTTCGGATCATCCCCTCTCATGCCTCTTATATAGCTTCCGGCAATCTCTCCCACAAGGTAGGGGTCCTCGCCGTATGCCTCCTCGTTTCTTCCCCACCTGGGGTCCCTCTCCATATCAACGGTTGGAGCCCAAAGGCTTAGACAGTTGTGTTTGCCGCTGTTGTAGAGGCCTCTCGCCTCACTTCCGACACAGTCGCCAATCTCCCTTAGAAGCTCTCTGTCAAATGTTGCCGCAAGACCAATGGGCTGTGTAAATGAAGCCGTGTACACAGGTTCACCTAAGTCAAACGACTGGTCATGTCTGGCCTGCACGCCGTGGGCTGCCTCGCCGCCTAAGTGGCTAAACATTATTCCAAGTCTCTCAATCTCAGGACATGATGTGCCAAGCATGGACAGCTTCTCTTCAGTTGTGAGATTAGCTATCAGCCAGTCGAGTCTTTCCTCAATAGAAAGCTTGCTGTCAAACAATGGATTCTTTGCCATATATCCCCCGTATTTTGCATTAGTAAGTTTATAAAAATCAAAAAGGAGCAGGTTAATACCTACCCCTTTATCATATACTTAAATGCCTGAAAGTGCAACGCTTAGTTTATTAAACATCGCGTCAATGTCTGATTTTGTTATCACAAGCGGAGGAACAAATCTCACGGTGTTCTGGCTGGCTCCGATGAGGATTAATCCCTGCTTCTGAGCAGCCAAAACGACGTCGCCGCTCTTTACTGAAGGATCAAACTCGAGCCCCTGGATAAGTCCCATTCCTCTGTGGTCCTTGATAAAGCTAAACTTGGATTTAAGCTCCTCTAGCTTCTCCCACAGATATGGTGAAACATTGCACACATGCTCTAATATCTTCTCGTCCTTATAAATATCTAGCACAACATCAACAGCTGAGCACACAAACGGATTGCCGCCGTAGGTTGTTCCGTGATCGCCGGGAACCATGGTCGCAGCCTTCTGCGTACACAGGAATGCTCCCACAGGAACGCCGCAGCCCAAAGCCTTCGCAACTGTTATGATATCAGGCTTCACATCGTAATTCTGGAAGGCAAACATTTTGCCTGTACGGCCCATGCCGCACTGTATCTCGTCGCAGATCATGAATGCGTTGTGCTTATCGCACAGAGCTCTCACGCCCTCGATGAACTCCTTCTTGGCAGGATAGATGCCGCCCTCGCCCTGAACGCTCTCCATGATGACGCATGCTGTGTTGTCATCCATAAGAGCCTCCACGCTTGACAGGTCGTTAAATGTTGCAAACTTCACATTCGGGATGAGCGGTTCAAACGGCTCACGGTAATGCTCGGTTCCTGTGACAGACAGCGCGCCAAGGCTTCTTCCGTGGAAGGAGTGCTCCATGGCAATGATGGTGTAATCCTTCTTGCCCACGCTGTTTGCATACTTCTTGGCAAGCTTAAGAGCTCCCTCGATAGCCTCTGTGCCGCTGTTTGTGAAGAATACGCGGTCCATACCGCTGACTTCCTTGAGCTTGAGCGCAGCATTGTGGCCAGGAACATTGTAGAATAAGTTGGAGGTGTGGATCAGCTTATCAATCTGATCCTTTAACGCCTGATTGTACCTTGGATTGTTGTAGCCGATGCCCATAACGGCGATTCCTGCTCCGAAATCCAGATACTCCCTTCCCTCAGTGTCGTAGAGAGTAACGCCCTCGCCCTTTTCTAGAACTATCTTATATCTGTTGTAGGTGTGAAGGTATGCGCCCTCAACCTCTTCGATCATCTGATTAGTGTTCATATTATTTCCCTTCTTTGAAGAATCTTTCAGCTTCGTTGTGAAGAATGGCTGTGCCAATGCCCTTGTTGGTAAATATTTCAAGGAGCAGGCAGTGTGCTATTCTTCCGTCCATGATGTGAACGCGGTTTACGCCGTTGTTCACAGCGTCCAAACAGTTGTTGAGCTTAGGCAGCATTCCGCCGCCCACATTGCCGCTGCCAAGCAGCTCATTCATCTCGTCAGTATTTAACTCTGAGATGAGAGTTGAAGGATCCTTAGGATCTCTGTACACGCCCTCAACATCTGTGAGGAATGCAAGCTTCTCTGCCTTCACGGCCTTAGCGATTGCGCAGGCTGCGTCGTCAGCGTTGATATTATATGTGTTAAACTCGTCGTCGTAGCCAATAGGGCAAACGATTGGAAGGAAATCCTTCTCCAGAAGATCGTAGAGAATCTTAGGATTCACAGCATCCACATCTCCCACATATCCTATGTCCTCGCCGCCTGAGAGCTTCTTCTGAACATGGAGAAGTCCGCCGTCCTTGCCGCTGATACCAACGCCTAAAACGCCCAGCTCCTGAACCATATTTACAAGGCTCTTGTTCACACGGTTTAAAACCATCTCGGCAATCTCCATGGTCGGCTCATCAGTAACTCGAAGACCATTTACGAATCTCGGCTCCATGCCTGACTTCTGAACCCACTTGCTGATGTCCTTGCCGCCGCCGTGTACGATGATTGGCTTGAAGCCTACAAGTTTCAGAAGTACAACGTCCTGAATGACGCTCTTCTTAAGGTTCTCATCAGCCATGGCGCTACCGCCGTATTTGATAACTATAATCTTTCTGTTGAATTTCTGAATATATGGCAGTGCCTCAATCAGGGTCTGCGCTTTTAACATAATCTGCTCGTCCATTAGCTTCTATAATCTCCATTAATCTTTACATATTCATAGGTCAGGTCGCAGCCAAATGCTGTTGCCTGCTCGTTACCGTTGTGCATATCGCACACCGCAGTTACATGCTCCTGTGAGAGTATTTCAGTCGCTAAGTCCTCAGAGTAGCCTGTGCTCACGCCGTCCTTCACAATCTGTAGCTCGCCTGCCGCACTCTTAAAATAAATGTCGACCTTATAAGGGTCAAAGTCAACTCCTGAGTACCCAAGCGCACACAGAATTCTTCCCCAGTTTGCGTCGTGGCCAAAAATCGCTGCCTTCGTAAGTGAAGATGTGATAACGCTCTTGGCAAGAGTTCTCGCGTTCTGCTTCGTATCAGCATTTACAACTGTGCACTCAAACAGACATGTGCAGCCCTCTCCGTCGCCGGCAATCATCTTGGACAATGTGAGCATGCAGTAGTGAAGCGCCTCACAGAATGTCTTATAGTCCTCGTTCTCCTCGCAAATCACAGGATTGCCCGCCATGGCGTTAGCCATGAGAAGCACTGTGTCGTTGGTTGAAGTGTCGCCGTCAACGCTTATCATGTTAAATGTGTCCACAACGTCATTCTTGAGAGCCTTCGTAAGAAGCGCCTTATCGATTGCCGCGTCAGTTGTGATAAAGCATAACATGGTGCACATGTTGGGGTGGATCATTCCTGCGCCCTTGCACATGCCGCCCATGGTGCACTTCGTGCCGCCGATATTAAACTCTACGGCAACCTCCTTAGCCTTCGTGTCGGTTGTCATGATGGCTCTTGCCGCCTTATGGCCGTCGTCGTAGCTCTCGCCCTTGGCGGCTGCAAGAAGGGAAACTCCATTGACAATTCTGTCGATTGGAAGCTGCATTCCGATAACGCCTGTGGAGGCAACTCCGACTGCGTCTGCAGGGATGTTTAAAACCTTCGCTGCAGCGTCAGCTGTCTGCTTGCAATAGCCGTAGCCCTCCTCGCCTGTGCAGGCATTGGCGATTCCCGCGTTAATGATCACCGCCTGAAGATTCTCACAGTCCTCCACGATGTGCTTGTCCCACAGCACAGGGGCAGCCTTGACCACGTTGGTTGTGAATGCTCCGGCAGCCACACATGGGCGCTTGCTGTACACAATCGCCATATCCGTCCTGTCCTTATATTTGATACCTGCTGCAGCGCATCCCGCCTCAAAACCGAGAGGTGCGGTTACGCCTGCTTCAATTCGATTAAGCATATGTTTTCCTCCTTGACAACTATTTATTGTAAGCTATTATGTTTGCCTCATTGAGGGTGAAATCGTAATAGTTTAAGTCTTCTCTCTTAGTCCAGCCGATGGTTCTCCAGAACTTGTTGCCTATATCGTTAACTGTAAATGCTATCAGGGAAACCTTATTAATCTTCTCCTCCCTGAGAGCCTTCATACAGAAAACAACCATGGACTTGCCGATGCCCTGCATTCTGTGATCCTCTCTGACACATACATGATACAGACAGCCTCTTCTTCCGTCGTGGCCGCAAAGTATCGCGCCGACTATCTCTCCATTGTCCACTGCGACAACGCTTGTGGTCGGGTTTCTCTTTAAGAAAACCTCCACGCCCTCTCTGCTGTCGTCCACGCTTCTGATGGCGAAGCCGTGGATGGTCATCCAAAGCGCTCTAACGCCGTCATAATCATCAAGTGTCATCACTCTAATCTCTGCCAAAACTAACCTCCAAAATCCGCATATACATAAACAGTTGTATATTTATACCGCTTATTCACTAATTATACATTCAACTTGCATATTAATGTAATTTATCCGTATAATTATTTATGAGATGCGGGCATTATACAACCGTCATCACTAAAATGCAAGTACATTTTAAAAATTTACATAAAATCAAAAAGAGACGGCTGTCCAAACTCGTTCTTTAAATATTCAAGCACATCGAGGGTCATATAGCAGTCGCCTATGGACAGATGTGCCTGCGGGTTGCCCTTGGAGTGGTATTTATCAGTCTTCTCAAACAGGCATCCCAGGGTGTGCTTACCGCTTATCTTGGGTTTAGAATATGTAAGCGTGTCAAATGTCTGCACGTCGCCAAGAGTAAGGCCATTATTCTCCATGAGTTTTTTTATAAATGGCACGTCAAAGCCGTCAATGTTGTGTCCTACCATGAAGATGGGCTCACCCTCCAAAAACGCCTTAAACCTGGGCGCAACCTCGCAGGCAAGCGGGGCTCTGCTCAGGAGATTGTCATCGATACCTGTGTTGTTCATAATGTTGAATTCCAGCGTCTCCCTGGGCAGCATGTACTGAGGGTTTATGAAGGAATCGAAGGTGTCCACTATCTCGAACCTTCCGTCGTTATTGTAAACCTTAATCGCTGAAACCTCTATAACATCGCTGGATCTTAAGTGTATCCCCGTGGTTTCCGTGTCACAGACATAGAAGTATTTGCCCTCTGTTTTGCTTAAGAAATCTTTCAATGCATCTGCCATATAGATGTTGCCTCCATATAATCGTGCAAAAAGCAGTTGGGTTCTCCAACTGCTTAAAGCATTATTTTCCGTCATATATAATTACTGAATCAACGTCGTAGTCCTTAAGCTTCTCGCGTCCGTTTAATCCTGCAAGCTCGAGAAGGCATACAACCTTCACAACCTTGGCGCCGAGGCTCTCGACCAACTTCGCTGCGGCCTCAAGTGTTCCTCCTGTGGCGATAAGATCGTCGACAAGCACAACCTTCATTCCGGGCTTGATATCGTCCTTATGAACCTCTATCTCAGCCTGACCGTACTCGAGGTCATACTTCATGGAAACTGTCTCTCTAGGGAGCTTGCCCTTCTTTCTGACTAAGATGAAGCCCTTGCCCATGTTGTAGGCAAGAGGTGTTCCGAAGATAAAACCTCTGGATTCCAAACCAACAAAAGCGTCAAAATCCACATCCTTAACCATATCGCTCATCTCGTCGATGGCAAGCTTCAGACCCTCAGGGCTCTCAACCACGGATGTGATATCTCTGAAAATGATTCCCGGCTCCGGGAAATCAGGGATAGATGTTACATACTTCTCAACTGGACTTGTCTTCATGTCACGTTCCTCCAAAAATTATATTTAAAACTTCTGAATCTGCATTTCCTCGCCGTCGTAAGGTCTGATATCTCTAATCTCCACCTCGTAGCCGGCTCCGTTTTCAAGCTCCACATACACCGTATCGCCCTTCTTATGGCCTCTGATAGCCTTACCCATGGGGGATTCGATGCTTATTCTGTTCTTCATGGCGTCCACGAGAATGGTTGTCACAAGCGTAACCTCCATCTCCTCGTCGTCATCCGGGATGTAGAGGGTCACCACGTCGTTTAGTCCGACCTCATCCTTGCCCGAATGGTCCTCTATAACCACCGCCGTCTTAATCATGTTCTCGAGATATCTGATGCGGCTCTCGTTCTGGCCCTTCTCGCGCTTGGCAGCGTAGTATTCAAAATTCTCGCTCAGATCCCCCTGAGCTCTGGCCTCCTTGACAGCCTCTAGAAGTGCCTTATGGGCCTCCTTGCGCTCGTCGACCTCGCGCTGCATTTTCTCAATATCTTCTCTTGTAAGTCTATCGTGCATAACTACCTCTATTTCCTGACAACCGTCCTCACTTCGACTCCCACACCTCTCAGTGCCTCAGCAAATGTGTCACAGTTGTCATCCTCACCGTCTAAAATCACGGTGACACTCTCTAAATTCTTCATATTCTCTATAACATCAGCACTTGTGGGAAGCTCGCCCTCGCCCTTGATTATGGCAAATTCAGCCCCTTCTGTGACAGTTGAAATAAACTTCGCAAAATCCGCGAAGTCCATATCTGAGCGCTCGTATGTCACATATCCAAATGTGTCAGAGTACACAAACTCTGTCTCCTCACAGATATTATAGTTGCTGTAGTGGACATCCGGGAAGCGAAGATCCACCCTGTAAGCGCCGCTGTTTATGAAGCAGTCGGGGTTCTCTCTAAGATACTCTTCAATGTACTTCTTCACATTGTAGCCGTACTCCACCATGCTTATGGGCTCATCGGCAATCTCCTCATAGTATCTAAACTCTATGTTTAGATAGCCATCCTTCTGCTCATATGCATACACTGCAGTGCAGGGATAGGCCTGTTTTACGCTGCTAAGAAGCTCAGCTCCCTCGCCAACGGTCGCCTTATTGATAAGATTAACCAAAATATCGCCGTTGAAAAACAGAAACGCAAGCCCCGCAAACAGCAACAAAAAAAGCGCTATCACTACGATAGCGGCTATCTGCCACCAGGTAACCTTTCTGTTTCTCACCATTCTCTCGGCTGAGCCGTCATTAATCATTTAAGTACCCCAAACGCAATATTGTATTATTTTTATTGAAAAATCAATCAACAACCATTATAATAATCCTTGAATTGCAATCCGTCAAGATTGCGCTTAAAAAACTGACTATGGAGGCGAGACATCATGAAAAAAGAAACTGTAATTATCGCCCTCGGAAGAAACTGTTTTGGCAAAACACTGCCGGAGCAGAAAACAGCGGTTGTGGCAGCTGCCAAAGCTATCGCAGACGTTGTCGAGGCCAAATATAACGTAGTAATCACACACAGCAACGGACCACAGATTGGTATGCTGCACACAGCTATGACAGAGTTTTCGAGACTGGATCCAACCTACTCTCCTGCTCCCATGTCCGTATGCGGTGCTTTAAGCCAGGGCTACATAGGCTATGACCTTCAGAACGCCATCAGAACGGAGCTGTTAAACCGCGGCATCTATAAGAGCGTTGCCACAATCATAACCCAGGTCAGAGTTGACCCCTTTGATAAGGCATTTAACAATCCCACGAAGATTATCGGCCGTCACATGACGAAGGAAGAGGCGGACGCAGAGATCAGTAAGGGCAACCACGTGACTGAGCTTGCAGACGGTTCATACAGCCGTATCTATGCTGCTCCGAAGCCAATCGACATCTACGAGATAGATGCCATCCGCACCCTCTCAGAGACAGGACAGATTGTAATCGCAGCGGGCGGCGGCGGAATTCCTGTTCTTCAGCAGGGAACGAAGCTGGTCGGCGCATCAGCCATCATTGAGAAGGACGAGGCAGCTGCCAGACTGGCACAGATGCTCGACGCAGATGCACTTCTCTTCCTAACCCTTAAGGAGAACATGATTATAAACCGTGACACTCCTGAGGAGAAGATCTTGGAGAACATAACAGTCGACGAGGCCAAGAACTATATCAGCGAGGGACAGTTCCAGAAGGGTCTTGACAAGCCTAAGATGGAGGCGGCTGTGGAATTCGTGACCAGCGGCACCAACAGACGCGCCGTAATCACAACACTTGAGAATGCAGCTGCAGGTCTTGCAGGCAGGAAGGGAACCATCATCAGCTGATTATCTCACATATCACAAACATAATCACAAAACGCCGTATACATATGTATGCGGCGTTTTATTACAAATGTTTTCCTAAATATCAGCACATCTTAATGGTGCTTCCCTCCTTGGTCTTAACCACCTCAATCTGTGTCTCTATAATGCCCTGCAACAAATCCACATGACTGATAATACCTATGAGACCATGTCCCTTCTGAACATCCTTAAGTATCTCCATGGCATCGTCAATAGAATTCTCGTCGAGAGTTCCGAAGCCCTCGTCGATAAACAGCGCATCAATCTTAAGCCCTGACTTCTGGGCAACGCTGGACATTCCGATGGAGAGTGCAAGAGAAACCAGGAACTTCTCTCCGCCTGATAGCATGGAGACGTTTCGTCCCACATCGTCAGGTTTTCTGTTGTCATGTGCAATGAGCTCCAGTCCACGCTTGTTGCCCACGCCCTTCTCATCGGACCTGACAAGCTTATATCTTCCGCCGTGGACCTTCTTAAGCATCTCATTGGCCTCTCCTATGACCTGGTTGAACATGATGCCCAAAACATATCTCTGCAATCCAATTCCACTGTCACCTCTGAGTCTCTTGGCAAATGTGTAATCAGCCTCCGCCTCATTAATCTGCGAATTGTAATCAGCCATCGCCTTAGACAGCTGTGCATACTTCTTATCAAGTCTGACTATCTCAGAATTAAGTCTTCCAGTTTCAGAGTGATACAGCTTATCCTTCTGGCTAATCTCCCTCTGGCGCGCATCAAACTGCGAGGCATCAGGCTGAGTTTTGCCCTTTAGCTTATCTTTAATAGCGGCAAAAGTCTTATTATTCTCGCCACATCTTGTGTTGAACTGTGTCACATCCTCAGCCAGCTCATCCCTGCTGCGATTGTCGAGCATGAACGACTTAGCCTCTTCAGAATTCTTATAGCCGTTCTCGTGAAGTGACTGTCTGAGAGCCTCCCTTGTGGTTGTATAATTCTCAGTGGCCTTCTCTAATTCCAACTTAGCCGTATCCCTTTGGGTTTTTAGAGAATTATTATCCTTAAAGGCCCTGTTATATGCTTCTTCAAGCTGCTTACCCTGAGCCTCATACTGAATAATCTGTTTAGCAATCGCTCTAATCTTAGCGTCAAGGGCAGATAGAGAATCTATCCCCTCAATCATGCCCTCCCTGGCATTCGTAAGGTTAGTCTGTGCCTGAGTCAGCAGGCTCTTCTTATCAGCCAGATTACTCATGGCAGTCTGCTTATCAAGTACCGCCTTCTGTCTGGCTTCCTCAGCGCTGTTCCATGCGTTTCTCGCTCTATCCTGTGCCGCCTGCGCATCATCCACATCCTGTTTAGATACGCTGTCAGGCTCCTTAACAGCAAGCTTCGGATGAGCTGTACTTCCACATACAGGGCACGGTTCACCGTCCACCAAACCGTCAGCGATATCTCCGTATATACCTGCATAGTATCTGTCCCTGCAGCTTCTCGTGAACTTATCAGCCTCGTCAAATGCCTGCTTGGCACGCTTAGCAGCGCCAACAGATCGTTCCTCTGTCTGTGATGCAGCAATAAGCTGTTTGTCGGCTCTGTCAACATTAGCCTTAGCCACAGAATAATTATCTAAGAGCCTGTCTATATTCTCGTAGATTCCTCTCTTGGAACTGTACTCTCCCTGAAGCTTCTGAAGTCCGGCCACAGGAGAATTCTTCTCATGATCATCCTTAGCCTTAAGCGCATCATAAACCCTCTGTTCGTACTGTGGGATGTTGTCAAGACATTTATCGTATACGTACTTTCTGTTTTTCACATCTGTCACGGCCCTCTCATAATCCACGAGATAGGTTCTGACACTCTCAGCCTTCTGTGCATCAGCCAAGCGCTGTCTCTTCTCCTTATATTCATCAACCTTACCAAACAGGAGCTGCCTCTCGTCGTATATTCTCCTGTATTCATCAAACTGGCTGCTAAGAGCTCTGTCTGAATTCAAATCCTGTATCTTCTTAGCCGAATCATATTCCCTGTAGTCACGTTCTAACTCTGCAATCTTAAGCTTAAGATCAGAAATATACCTCTCCAGATCCTCCAGCTTATTAAAGCCCTTCTCCTCCTCATCAAGAGAATTCACTACAGCCTTATAAGCGGTATCGAGCCTGTTCTTGCGGTCACTGGCCATGGCAAAAAACGTATCGCTGATGTTCTTCCACTTCTCCATGCCAAATATCTTGCTGAGAATAGCTTCCTTCTCGCTTGAACCTGCAGTGAGGAAATTCTCAAACTGCCCCTGAGGCAACATGATAACCTGACGAAACTGGTCCTTGGATAAGCCTATCAGTTCCTCAGCCTTGGCGTTAAGCATGGACCCCTTAGGATTCTCGATAGCAGACTTGAAAACCCCATCCGGTCCCATAACCTCGAAACTGCATGTTTCGTCAAGATTTACCCTCTTAGGCGTGAGAGTTCTGGTGAATCTGTAGACATGCCCTGACTGCTCAAATGTTAAGCTTACGATGGTCGCCTTCTCCCTGCTCGCCTGATTGCATCTCCACTGTGCGAAATCGTTGCGCCCTGTTTTATTCTTGGAGTTGAGACCGCTTCCGCCGCCGTAGAGTGCAACTGTCATGGCGTCAAAAATAGTGGTCTTGCCGCTGCCGGTAGGTCCCTTGATAAGCACCATGCCCCGCCTGTTAAGCTCCTCAAAATCTATTACTTCCCTGTCCTTATAAGGGCCGAAAGCCTGAATAACTAGCTCAATTGGTTTCATCTTCGCCCTCCTTCCCGAGACAAATATTAAACATATCAATCTGATGCTGTGTGGCCTCGCCATCAAGCGCGTCCCTGCAGAAACTCTTAAATATCTCCACAGGATTGTTCTCAAGCTTCCTGTAATCGTCCAGGCTCATGCTGACACCTGAGCCCTCGCCGTCATAGCTCTTGCCCGATAAATCCAGACAGTTGTGAAACTTAAGTTCAATATCGCTGATAGCCTTCATTCCCAGAAATGCATCAGTCACCTCAATCTTCACATAGCCGTCTAAAACGCGCTCAGAATAGTCGCCGTTTAACACCTCATCAAGAGTTCCTGTTATAGTCACCCTGTCGTGCTTAAGCTTAAGCGGGACAATGGTCTTCTCCATGGTCTCAGTGTCGATAATGGTTACGCTCTTTTCCTGCTTCTCCTCCTTGCCGAAGGAATAAGGCATGGGCGTTCCGCAGTATCTTATGTTCTCCGTGATATTCTGAGGTCCGTGAATATGTCCAAGGGCCACGTAGTCAAAACCCTCGTAGACCGAAGCCAGAACCATGCTTGCCCCGCCGACACTCTCCGCCATACAGGCTGTTTTGTCGCTGCTTGAGACGCTTGCCCCGGCCACAAAAGCGTGGCTTAGCGCGATATGTCTTTGCCCCTCTCTAAATGTCTCACGGCACTTGTCGCACACAACCTTATAAGCCGAGGTGATATCCACTATCTCCTTCGCATGTTCAGGATAGATTCCCCTCACCTTCTCCATGGTCATCCATGGCAGGAGATAGAAATCCGTGTCCTCAATGCTCACAATGCATGGCTCCTTCTGAAGAGAACCGCAGATATGTAAGCCTCCCTTGGCCAAAAGATCGCTGCAGCTGGCGAGACGCTCCGCGCTGTCGTGGTTACCTGCGATACTCACAACAGGAACTCCAAGTTCCACACAGATTCTGGACATCGCATAATCGTAAAGCGCTATGGCGTCAGCTCCCGCAACCGCGCGGTCATACTGATCCCCCGCAAGAAGCACAGTCTTCACGCCGTATTCCCCGATAATCTTACATATCTCGTCAACAAAAAAACGCTGATCATCCAGGAAACTAGTGCTGCCATGTGACATTCCCAGATGCCAGTCGGAAGTGTGTAATATCTTCATAATAATCCCCTCTCGTAAATGATAGATTTATTTTATCAAACATTTGTTCGTATGTCAACAAAAACTGCCGGGTAAACGGCAGTGTTCATAAGACAGTAACGCAAAATGAGCACTGTCGCGGTGGATTGGCAAAAAAAAGAAGTCTGAAAGGAACATAGTTATAACCGCCTTTCTTTTCGACCAGGCATCGTTGCTTATCCATTTTTGGACCTGTCGAAAAACAAAAAAATAAGCCCTTTAGCGGGCAGGTCTGTGCGAGTTCTACTGTCTCATACTACAGAGCCAAGCCCCAAAGGACTTTCTTTTTACGGCTTATGCCGTCCATCCCCGGTGCTGACCGGTTCTCACTTATTCAATTTTTAATTTTGCTACACTGCCGTTTCGTGATAAGGTGCCGCATTTTCAAAGAAATCATCCTGCATTGAAACAAATTCTATTACATCGGAAGGTGTGGCTTCTGTATTTGCATCTAAAAAAGCCATCACCTTTTCCAATCTTGATTCCTTTTTGCGGCAATAGGAAGATATCCCTTTCACGAAATCATAATAACTTCTGGGCAGAGCATTTAATCTTTTTACCAGTTCTTCCATTGTTTCCTCCCTCTGTCAATCATCAAACTCTCGCAAGTAGATGATATAGTCGTTGTAGCCGTAATTGATGAAATAATATCTGTATGGCAAATCGTCAATTCCGAATGAGCAGTGCATGCAATACTTCTCACCTTTGTACTTGCCATATACCGTATTAATCTCGCTTACAATCTTGGCATACTCTGCTTTTGGCAGAAAAAATGAATGCCATTCCATTAGTTTCCTCCTCTTATATGATATTATCTATATCAACAGAGAAGGCCCGGCGCATGGCATTCTCTGATTATTTTCAGGTGCCATACGGCATATTTTATTTTCTTATTTACTCCAAATCGGAGCTTCTTATCATCATCGGTGCAGCTCTTCGGCGGCACAAATGATATTTTCTTGGTCGCAGTTTAATAAACGACCTAAAACCCGCGATGCGGGATTTCTTCGTACGATGCCGAATTCACGGCATCAACCCTCTTATTTGATAATACTCCTTATACTTTAACACTACTCAGCTTTTAAACCCTTGTCAAGAAAAATCACAAAATTTTCCAGATATCGAATTTTCCGCTATGGTAGTTTCCTCGGGAGTTGTATCCTCTTCGGTGCTCTCTTCCTCGGTAGTCACCTCATCCGTAGCCTCTTCCGTATCCTTTTCCGTACTCTCTTCACTCACCATCTGTGTCTCTTCCTCTGAAACAGGCTCAGATGTCATGTCAGCCGTAGTCACTTCTTCGGGGCTTTCTTCCGAGGAAGTCACATCTTCCGTATCCTTTACCGTCGCAGTAGTTGTCTGTGATGTCGGATCGGTCTCTATCTTTCCATCCTTTACGTCGCAGGCCGAAAGCGAAAGTGCCATTGATAATGATATGGCGGCTGCTGAAAACAATTATTTCTTTCTCATAGGTCTCTCCTCCTTGTTGAACGACCCTCCAAATTTGGAGAGTCGTATTTGTACCTTGGTAAAAATATACACTTAATTATTGCCTGACTCCGACATCCAAACCAAATGCTTTTTTTGGTTAGCACAATCAACGAGGTACATATCAATCAATGTTTGATACGGCACTCCTGTTCGCTCAGCTTCCTCTCTAAAGAAATCCAAAGCGAATGGTGTCACCTTTATCGTTATCTGCCTTTTAAGCA
>JAILPS010000053.1 GCA_024699325.1 Lachnospiraceae bacterium
CCTTATTACCTGCCACCAGCCGCACATCGCCATATCTTCCGTTACCCAGGTTCTCCACAGAAACCACGCATGTCATGGCTCCCATCTTGTCAACATATTCCTGAAAATTCATAGGTTCACCTTCGTTTCTTTCGTAATAAAAGTAGCCTAACAATTATAACACGCAACCCTAGAATTTTACAACGAAAAATTATATTTTATTCGCTAATCTGATTAAGTTCTCCGGCCAGATCACGCCTCATGTGAAGCATTGGAACATAGTACGCACCGATAAGCACTATGAAGGACGCAAGCAGCATAACCAGCGAAATCACCCATGGGAATGTAAATGTTGCGTTGTACATCTCGTCAATCAGGTAATGCTTAACCACCATAAACATCCCTGTTCCCGCCACCATACCGATGACGCAGGCCAGCCCAAACACAATCACGCCCTCTAAAAACACCATTTTTCTAAGCTGTCTCACAGATACTCCAACCGCGCGCAGCTGTGCGAATTCATGCCTTCTGGTGTAGATACTGCTGGCTGCGGTGTTGATTATGTTCATGCAGTTTACGCTAAATACTATGACCAGAACCGCCGCAATGCCGGCTATTATGTTGCGAATTGTCAGCATAGAAATCAAAGTTTCAAGATACATAGTATCTGAATTATAGAAAACACCTTCCGATGTAGATGAAGGCTGGTATTCATAATTCAACTTTTCCATAATACCTTCCAGCGTATCCTGTCGATAATATAATATTTTTGGAAGCGAATATGCATATCCGTTGTAATCATCTTCGCCCACTCCTGTCAGACTATAATAACTATCGTTTGGCAGTATATATCCCAAACCCATTCCAGTTATCCCTTTTTTCACTATCCCCTCTATAACATAAGTGTGTGTCTTGCCCTCTGCCTCCAGTTCTTTCATGCTAAGCCATTGACAATAGTATTTTAGTGCAAATTCATTTATTACTTCCTCTTCCGTATTTTCCACGCCTTTTTCTGACGAAAGCCCCAATTCTTTCTTATATTTTTCAAAATTTTGTTTTTGTCTCTCTGCATAAATCGTCGGATCCACAAAAGTAATCTCATCTCCCAGGCCTGCTGTGGATGTTCTATATCCTTCCTTTTCTCCTTCTTCGGTAGTATATTCTCCCCCCAAAATCATTATAATTCCTTTATCACTTACATCTATTGTCCCCTCTATAAGATCATTTTTCAACTTTTTAAGTGTAGCTTCATCAAAACTATATACATAATTTCTACATAACATCATGTACTTTAAAGCATTAGAACAGCCCTCCTTGTTTAGTTCATATACTTCATTGACATCAAGCCCATCCGTAATTCTACTTCTGTATGAATTCATAAAGCCCTTTTCAGGCTCTGTAATATATATATATGTTTCCCATACTTTTGTATATTCACCCTTTAGCTCTTTTGCTATACTTTCAGCCTTTTCCTCAGAATAAATATACTTTGAAGCCGCCTTTTTTTCCTCAGTTAGAAGCCATTCATCAACATACATAGTTGTAGCCACTGGAAAACTGCCATTTTCATCCATTCTTGCATATATCTCATTTAGGGTATAACTTAACAGTGCCGCCATCATAATCACCCCTCCGATACCTACGGATAAGGCCAGAACAGGCTTCCAGAAGCGTCCCTTTTTTCTTCTGCAGTTCTTATATGCGTACTCCCCCTCAAAGCCAAAAATCATTCTTAAAATTCTGCTTCTTCTGGGCTTAATCCTCTCATTTACCGTTCTAAAATTACCCCTTATGGCCTCCACGGGGCTCATCTTGTATGCAGCCTTACTTCCTTCCCTCACAATAAAGATTAAATCAAACAGATAGCACACCTCTATAGGAATAATTGGAAGCAGATGGAATGCGCTGCTAACCCCTAATTCCGGGCCTAAAACAACGCTAAGTATCTGTCCCAAAACTATTCCAAGCAATATTCCAAGCTCCTCAATTATAAATGCCTGCCAGAATACGATGTGTTTTATCTCTTTTCTGGTGGCACCTATGCATCGCAGGTTGCCATAGTCGCGTATCTGTTCCGTGATGGACAGGCTTATGGAGTTGCTAACAATTCCCACAGAGAACACGGCATAGACATACATCGCCAAAACCATAGTGCCCAAAACCACAGCCAGCATCAGGTAAAATGTCCCCTCATCCTCATTGGCATATGGAATTAGATATAACGCAGCCACGTCTTCATCGTATTTTGCTCTGACTCCGTACTCCTCTGATATCCTCTTGGCTATCTCATCCATGTGATATGGTCTCTTGACAGTGATTGTCATCACAATGTCTCCGGCTTCTCCATTGACACTGACCTCCTTATCTTCTTTTAAAAATATAATATAATATATATTGCCATTATATTCCTGTATCTCTGTGGTGTCTTCTCCTCCCAATGTAAATATTCTGTATAACTGAACATCCTTATCCTTAGCGATTGCTTCGGCCTTCTCCATACTGTCTGCATACACCATAACATCATAGCCAGCCATTTCCCGCACATCTCTTCTAGTATCAAGGAAATAGTTTTCAAACAGATTTACAGCGGCAAAGAGCACCATGACCAGCAGGCCAATGCCCAAAATCGTGAGAACCGTCCGCTTAATATTAAGCTTCAGATATCTAAATGCAAGTGATCTGTATGACTTCATCATGCCTCCTCCCCGCTTTCCTCGGAGTCAGAGATAATCCTTCCATCACTCAGGCGCACTATTCTCTCGGCGCATGCAGCCACCTCGGGATTGTGCGTAATCATAACAAGAGTCTGACCTAACTCCTTAACGGACCACTTGAGAAGCTCCAGTATCTCGATGCCATTTTTAGAATCGAGCGCTCCCGTGGGCTCGTCCGCAAGCAGAATTGACGGCTTGTTCGCAAGCGCTCTTCCTATGGCGACGCGCTGCTGCTGTCCTCCTGAGAGCTGGTTTGGAAGACTTTTTCTCTTGTCCTCCATGTCCAGACGCTTAATCAGCTGGTCCACATACTCCCAGTCAGGCTTCCTGTGGTCAAGAAGTATCGGCAGCACAATATTTTCCTCCACATTTAACACCGGCATCAGGTGGTATGACTGGAACACGAAGCCCACCTTCCTCCTTCGAAGAATTGACAGCTGCTCATCCGAAAATTTGCTGATCTCCTGCCCCTCGACATACACTTTACCCTCTGTCGGGACATCCACACCTCCCATGAGATGAAGGAGCGTGGATTTGCCTGAGCCTGACGCTCCCATGATGGACGTAATGCTGCCCTTATTAATGCTAAGGCTTAAGTTATCTAAGGCCCTGACCTCGCCCTCGCCGCTTCCGTAGATTTTTGAAACATTTTCCAGTCTTATGATTTCCATAGTATTCTCCCTGTTTTGATTATATAATTTGTCTGGCAATATATTTTTATAATAAATCATCACTCTTACAATCCCGTGACATATAATCTTACAGTTTTGTAAGATAAAAATCGGAGAGCATTATCCCTGCTCTCCGACTGGAAATGATATTAGAAATGTTGTCCCTTCGCCGACCATACTCTGCACAAGAATGTTTCCTCCCATACCCTCAACTATGGATTTGGATAGCGACAGGCCGATGCCGACGCTGTTTGGATTCACGCTGTGGTTCACGCGGTAGAACCTCTTAAATATTTTGGGAAGCTCCTCCAAGGCTATTCCAATGCCCTCATCCCTCACCGTTATTCGTGTAAATGCTGCGTTGCCCTCGCCGCTTAGCCATATGCGCTTGCCCTCTCCCGAGTAATCCGACGCGTTTTTCAGAAGGTTGATTATTGCCTCAGTAAGCCACTCATCGTCACAGATAAGCCTAAGTTTATCATCGCAGTCACAGATAATCTGCTGATTTCTGCTCTTTGCCAGATACATCACGCTCTGTGAGGCCTGATTAAACACTTCGAGGAGATTGCAGCTCCTCCTCTCAAAAATTATTGCCCCGGCCTCAATCCTAGCCTGCTTAAGCATGGCCAGCACCAGCCACTCCATTCTGCTCAGCTGGTTTTTCGCTTCGCCTGTTACGCGTTTCTCCTCCTCAGGACTCAGTTTTTTGTCCGCTATCAGGTCCAGAAACACATTCAGGGAGGCGAGAGGCGTTTTGAGCTGATGAGAGATGTCGTTAATCACATCCTTCAAAAACTCCTTCTCCTTATGCTCACGGCCTCTGCTCTCGGTGTACATAAGCACAACCTTCTCAAAATTAGAGTACAGAATCCCAACCGAGCCCTCTAGAAGGTTTGGTGTCACAAAACTCTCTCCCGACAAAACCGTGTCCATATCGTTTGCAATCTTCTCAACATTTGCATAAGCCCTGTTGACATAGTAGTAAGCCACCACATAGACGCCCACGCCAAAAATCAGCTCTAAGCCTGCCATCACCAAAACATAGTAGGATACGCCCCATAGTATGGCCCCTGCAATAAGCGTTATTACAATCATTATAGCCATGACCAAGCAGTATTGTTTTCGAAACTCATCACGTTCGTAATCGCTTTTCAAAACCAACCCCCAATCAATTCATGCAGTAACCCACGCCGCGAACGGTCTCCAGGAAGTATGCGTCGTCGCCCAGCTTATCTCTAAGTCTCTTCATGTACACAGACAGCGTGTTGTCATCGATATATTTTTCCTCCACATCATACACGCGCTCTAAGAGTCTTCCTCTGGTTAACACCTGCCCTCTGTTTCTCGCAAGCTCAACCAACAGCCTGATCTCCGCAGGAGTAAGCTCCACTATGTTGTCGCCGTTATACAGTCTGAATTTCTCGGGATACAGCCTATGGTTTCCAAAGACTATGCATTTTTCCTGCTCATTGGTGTCATCTTTGCCACACCTTCTTAGCACAGCGCGAATTCTAGACAGAAGCTCCCTCGAGCGGTACGGCTTACATACATAGTCGTCCGCGCCAAGCTCTAAGCCCATGACAACATTTACCTCCTCGCCGACTGCAGTCAGAAAAATGATGGGGAGCGAGGGGTATTGTTCCTTCAGCATCTTGCACAGGTCATAGCCGTTGCCGTCAGGAAGCATGACATCTAGAAGCGCCAGATCAAACTTCTGCGTCTTTACAAGCGAGAGCGTATCCTTCACACTCTCCGTGTGCGCCACCTCGTAGCCCTCAGCCTTCAGGGCATACTCCGTCCCCATGGCGAGCGCATAGTCATCCTCTATCAGAAGTATTCTGCTTTTTCCCTTAAGTTCTCTCTCCATAATCCCCCATGCCTGTTATGCGTTAGCCCCCGCGCCTGCACCGTGCAGATAGTATTCCTCCATTTTAGGGCGCGCTGCCACATAGAACTTCTCCAGTCTCTTATCAAAATGTTTGCCCATGCTGTCCATCATAATCTCGTCAGCCTTGTCAAACGAC
>JAILPS010000055.1 GCA_024699325.1 Lachnospiraceae bacterium
TTTGATAATTGATACTGCTCTTCGAACGCGAAGCGCAGGAACCACTTATGGTGGACCTTCTCCAGCGTCGGACAGGACATATGCTCCGTATTGCAGTGCTTCCTGATATACTGCATATCGGTATGCTTCAGGTTGAAGCAAACCCAGTTCCAGTCGCCATTTACGAAGAGCTTGAGATATACTGCATCTTCTTCACCGGCGTTATAGGAGTTATCCTTATAAAACGTCGGCATAACATTGCGCTTCTTTTGAAGGGTGGGAACTTTGCCTTTGCATCCACCGGCAAGCCAGTTATCATAGCTGCTGTGATAGGACGACAATGCCCCAAGGGCGTAGCTTATGGCAGTCCTACGCATATACGACGGCATCTTCCGGAACGATATGTCAAAATCCGGATACTTCGGAAGGTTGTTTTTTGTACCGTGGATCAGCTTCTCGGCATGGTTGTTTCGCAGCTTGCCCGGCAGGACTGAAAGCTCAGCCCATTCCTGCTCAAATACGTCTATACAGTATGACACCGCCTCGTTGAAAAGAGTGATGGTTCTGTAAAAGATCTTATGGACATGTCTGATCTCAATGCCGTAGCTTGATGTCTGTTTTGCCATATGTCACTCCTTTCCGCGGATCTGATTACCAGATAATTATACCACAGAAGCGCGCAAAAAGCAAACATTTGTTTGGCGCGTCTTGGCCGCTTAGGCGGCCATATACGCTGCTATACACAAAGGCGACGCTTGACCCCTCAGCTAAAGCAGAGGGGATTGCGCGTCAAATAAGTTCAAAACCAGGGGATTTCTTAGAAAATGCCCTGTTGTACCATCTGTCCTGCGTGTCTGCGTATCTGCGCTCAAATGCCTCGCTAACAGCATCCACAGATGCCTCTGGGATGGTCACTGTCTCAGGGAGTATCAAAACCTTCTCCCTCATGTCAGAACATTTGACGCACAGGTCCCTGTCCCAGCTGTTTCCCATGTTCGTATCTATGCCACCGGCTCTGTAGAACAGCTCTCCTCTTATCATCATGCATTTGCCGCTAAGCGCAGAGACGCTTCTGCTCATGAGAAGCCTTCCCATGTATCCGGGCTCTCCCAGTGGCACACCTGTAAATGTGTCGCCCACGCCGTACACAAAACCTCCCTGCACGATCTTTGCGCCGTCGCCGATAAGTGTTCCCACCGCTCCGACGCCCTGCCTCATGCAGTTGCCGGCTAAAACGCCGAGAAGCTCATCGGTAATCTCCACACTATTATCCACAAACAGTATGAGCTTATCTCTGTATGCGCTAATATCCACAACGGGAATGGTGTTTTTTGAGGTCTTGACTATGGCGATGTCGGGAAGCTTCTCCAGCTCGTATGTGACTCTGTAGGTTCCTGCGAGCGCTCCGTCACGCGCTGTGCCCGCGTCCCCCGTCCTGTCAAGATGAGCCTGAAGCGCCCTTCTTCCCGCGTCGATGGCGTAGGTTTTGGTGGACATGTCTGAGGCCGTCGAGCCCCTGTGACATCTCCAGTGGTAGAGCACATGGCTTATGTGGTGAATGCATGTCGCCTTCTCCACAGCGCGCAGAATAAAATCATAGTCCTGCGCCCCGTCGTATTCGCCGTTTAACACTCCCACGCTCTCTAGAAGCGATCTCTTAACCGCAGTCATGTGGGAGATATAATTCACATTTCTGAGAAGCTCCATGTCAAATTCCGGCTTAAAATGCGGGTCGTAGTGCAGACCTCTCTCGTCGATTTTATCTTCGTCGGAGTATATAAGGTCCACCGAGGGCTTCTTCTTCGCCACGTGGTAAATGCCGTACAGCGCATCCGCGCTAAGCTCATCGTCGTGGTCACAGAAAACTATCCACTCGCCCCTGGCTAATGCTATGGCCTCGTTTGTGTTTCCCGCTATCCCCAGGTTTTCTTCAAGCCTCTTGTAGATGACTCTCTTGTCGCCGCCTGAAGCGCTGTTTACAACATTCTCAAGCTCGGGATACTCCTCCTGCGTGCGCTCATAGCCGCTTCCGTCGGCGATTATAAGCTCCCAGTTTTCGTAGGAGCTGTTCATGACAGAAGCAATAAGTCTCCTCATAAACGCGGGCTTCGTCCTGAATGCGGGCACCACAACGCTTATAAGCGGCGCGCCCTCACATATCTTCTCTCTCTGGCTTATAAGCTTCTGCTTAGAGGGCTTATGCGTCAGATAATATCTGTTGTACTTTATGAGATCCACATGGAGTAACTTCGACGCGGCCTTCTTCACAAAACCGCAGCCGCCTCCTGCCATGTATGTTCTGCATTTGTTTATAAGTTTCTTCATATCCTGTCCCTATATCAGCTCGCGCCAAGCATTTTCATGACTCCTGAGCGGCTCATAACCTCCGCGATTATGCAGCCTATCGCCCAGTAGTTTATAACCGCCGCGCCAAAAACAATCCATCTCTCAGAACCGTCCCGCCTTCTTATGGCGTCGGTTCTTATGCCAAGCATAAACAGTGGCAGCACGGGCAGGAAGTAGCGCCCCTGCACGCCGTAGATAAACTGTGCGCCCTCAGGCGTGTACACCAAAAACAGCGCTGCCATAGTCATAAGCGAACAGCACACAGCCGCCGCTATAGCTACGGTTCTCTGTCCGGGCTTGAAATATGTGGGCTCACCTGCGCTCTTGACCGCCGTGAAGCACCCCAGAATTGCCACGAAAACGATGAGAATTCTTGGAAGCGTGACATCCTGCCAGCCAAGTCTAAGCCCCAGCATATCATCAAACCAGGAGCCCGCGTAGACCGCAAGCGTATTCACGAATATCTTAAACACGGTCATGGGGTTTCCAAGTATGAAGCTCATGGGGTAGACCGTGGTACCCGCATAGTCAAGATACGGGTCAGTCTGCGAAACATATTCATCAATCTTTACAAGCTTAAGCGCTAAGAAGAAGCCTCCCACCACGAACGCCATGCTAAGGGCTGAGATCACATACTTCTTCGCGCTTCCAAACTTCGCCCTTGGTATCATGAACATGAGAAGTGCTAAGAATATGTAAACCGTCTTGACAGGCGCCATGATGGTCATGACTGCGGTAAGAATCACCATATCCCTAACCCTCACCCTGTCTGCCATAAACGCCAGTTGCAGAACATATGCCGTGAAGTAGAAGCTAAATGCCAGCACTAAAACGTCATATGAGCAGGATGCTATCTGGTTAAGCGTCATGGGAAGCGCGCATATGAAGAAGAACACCTCCCTGCCAAAGGGCAGTTTTCTCATGGTTAGCACATAGAAAACCATGAAGAATATTATGGAGAACAGTCTTCCCATGAGCATGAGAGGTATCTGTCTCATGCCAAATATTCTGGCGATGGTTATGCCAAGCGCCGACGGAAAGTATGCAATCCACAGACATTCCACGGGCTCGTCAAGGGTAAAAGCCACGGGGGTGTTGTCCACGCTTCCCCCCATGTTGGTCACGAGCTTATAGTAGTCGTCGTTACCCGGGAAGTCATTTAGCAATATGTTGACATCCTCGGCCCTCATGTAGACGTGGTTGTTTTCGTCCACCGCCTCCTTAAACATCATCTGGTTGGACAGCTTGTACGCCGCCAGATAGTGTCTTATGTCGTCCGCCGATGACATAGGGGGCATCACAAACATGTATGTGAACGCCAGCACACTTATCAGCACGCTCGTAACCACTGTAAATGATGGCTTCTTAGCCTTGACATTGACAAACAAAACCACAGCTAGAAGCACAAGCCCCGCAAGCCCCAAAAATACCCCTATTAAGAAAAGCACCCACAGTTTGTGATACTGTGGGATGGCCTCTGTGACAGGATGTATTCCAAAGCAGGACTCCACATAGACAGCGATGAGCGCCACGATTATCATGGCAACCGCCCCGTAAAATGCCTTATTCTGTTTTGAAAACTCTGCTATTTTCTTAAACATATTTACTCCGCATTAAAGTGTAAGTACATTTACATCGTCGTTTTTCTCTTCCTCAGGCTCTGCCTCATCAGCCGCCACCTCTGGTGCCTCCTGCTCATCCGCCTGCTCAAGCTCCTGAACGCTGACAGAAGTTTCCACATCTTCTTCAGGCTCAGCCTCTGAAACCTCCTCATCGGCCTCTTCCGTCAGCTCGTCGTAGGCCTCCTCGCCTGACTTGCCCAAAATATAGTCTAAAACCCAGCAACTGCCAGCTAAAACGATGGCCCCCACCATAATCTTCTTAAGTTTCTTGCTCATATTACCCCCATTAGCCGCGCTTAAAAACGCCGCTGTTCATCACAAAATCAAAAACATATATCACGCAGCCGGCGGTGACTAAAACTGCCAGCATATTCTCTACCGCTTCCCTCATGCTACACCTCGTCGTGCCAATGCAGTCTGTGAAGATTTCCCTTAAGCTGCATATTCGCAAAATCATTCTGTCTTAGAGCCTCGTATAAAACTATGGCCACGGAGTTTGACAGGTTAAGGGAGCGTATCTCCTCGTTCATGGGTATCCTTATGGACGTCTCCTCGTTGTCCACAAGTATCTCCTCAGGAATGCCCGCGCTCTCCTTGCCAAACATTATGAAACAGTCAGGCTCATACTCCACCTGCGTATATGTATGTCTGGCCTTCGTGGTCGCCATGTAAACCTTCGCCCCCGGGTTCTTCGCCAGGAAATCGTTGTAGTCGTTGTACACGTGAAGATCAAGCTTATCCCAGTAGTCCATGCCGGCGCGCTTGACCATCTTGTCGCTTATGGAAAACCCAAGCGGCTCTATAAGGTGCAGGCTGGTGCCGGTGGCCACGCATGTTCTGCCTATATTTCCTGTGTTGGCCGGAATCTCCGGCTCAAATAAGACTATGTTCAAATCACGCCTCCAGGCCCTTCACAAACACTTCAATTCTGTCGAGAGCTATCTTGAGATTCTCCAGAGAATATGCATAGCTTATTCTTAGGAAGCCCTCTCCGCAGTCGCCAAATGCGGTTCCAGGAACCACGGCAACCTTCTGTGTCTGTAGGAGTTTCGTCGCAAACTCCTCGCTGCTCATGTTAAATCTCTTGATGCTTGGGAACACGTAGAATGCCCCGTACGGCTCAAAACAGTCAAGTCCCATGTCGCGAAGTCTGGTCACGACATAGCGTCTTCTCTGATTATATGACTCCCTCATCTTGGCAACATCAGGATCTCCATCCCTCATGGCCACAACGGCAGCGTACTGGCTGGTTGTAGGCGCGCACATGATGGCAAACTGATGGATCTTTAACATCTGGCTAAGGATCAGCTCAGGCGCTGCAGCGTAGCCAAGTCTCCAGCCCGTCATGGCATATGCCTTCGAGAAGCCGTTGATCACAACTGTTCTCTCCCTCATGCCTGGAAGTGAAGCTATGGAGACATGCTCCCCTGAGTATGTGAGCTCAGAGTAGATTTCGTCTGAGATTACGAAGATGTCCTTCTCTATACAAACCTCGGCGATGTCCATAAGATCCTCCCTGCTCATAACTGCGCCGGTAGGGTTGTTTGGAAATGCCAAAACTAATATTTTTGTCTTATCTGTTACAGCGTCTAAGAGCTCCTGCTTAGTTAGTCTGAACTGGTTCTCCTCCTTCAGGTTAATGAAGACCGGAACGCCGTCAGCTAACTGGCAGCATGGAAGGTATGAGACATAGCAGGGCTGTGGTATCAAAAC
This sequence comes from Lachnospiraceae bacterium, assembly GCA_024699325.1. Taxonomy (GTDB): domain Bacteria; phylum Bacillota; class Clostridia; order Lachnospirales; family Lachnospiraceae; genus UBA4292. Next base: position 5,661 of record JAILPS010000055.1, read on the forward strand.
CTCCTCGCCGGGGTTTAACATGGCTCTCATGGCCAGGTCAATCGCCTCGCTGCCTCCGACCGTCACCATAATCTCATGGTTTGGATCGTATTTGACATTGATCCTTCTCTCTAAATAGTTGGAAATCTCCTGCTTAAGCTCCTTGAGTCCCGAGTTGGAGGTGTAGAAGGTTTTGCCCTTCTCCAGGGAATATATTCCCTCCTCGCGGATGTGCCACGGCGTGTCGAAGTCGGGCTCGCCAACTCCGAGGGAGATTGCGTCCTTCATTTCGCTTACGATATCGAAGAACTTCCTGATGCCTGACGGCTTGATGTCTATTACTTTGTCTGCTAAAGGGTTTCTCATGGTGTCACTAACATCCTTTCGTCATGTGGCTTGGATACGAGAATTGTTCCGTGATCCTTATACTTCTTGAGCACGAAATGTGTCGCCGTGCTCAGAACCTCGTCCATAGGGGCGAGCTTGTCTGATACGAACTGCGCAACACCTCTCATGGTCTTGCCCTCGATGATTACGGTGAAATCAAATGCGCCGCTCATAAGATATACAGCGTGAACCTCGCTGTACTGATATATTCTCTCCGCGATCTTGTCAAATCCCATGCCTCTCTGAGGTGTAACCTTCACCTCTATGAGCGCTGTGACCTTCTCCTCGCTGGTTCCGTCCCAGTTGATAAGTGTGTGGTATCCGCAGATAACATTTTCCGCTTCCATATCACCGATACAATTCGCCACTTCCACCTCGTCCTCGCCGAGCAGAATGGCCAGATCGTGCACGCTGATGCGCGCGTTCTTCTCTAATACGCTAAGAATCTTCTCTCTCATTTCACACCTCTCATAAATCTATATAGTTCATCCTGGGCGGGTCTGTCCACGTAGCTGCCCTCGAGCCCCCTGAAAAACAGGCCCTTTAAGTCAGCGCTTACCTGGCCGATCACGTTCACAGGAAAACCTGCATCTGTAATCTGTGAAGCTATACTATCCGGATCATCCGTTATTATAATGGCCGCGCCGTCGCCTGCAAGCTGATAGGGGTTTACATCCAGCGCCTCGCAAACCTCCACGCATTCCTGGCGGATACACATATCCCTGAGGGAAATATTGTAGCCAACGCGCACATTCTCCTTGATTTCCCAGAGAGATTTTAACACGCCGCCCTCTGAGACCGGCTTGACAAATGCATGTATGTTCCTGAGCGCCTTCAGACTGAAGCTGTAGTTGGCGGCTGCCTCCTCTAAGATGTCACTGTGGACCTTCTCTGACAGTTCCTCCCTAAGCTCCTGCGCCAGAATACTGCTTCCGGCGTCCCCGACGTATCCCGCCATCAAAATGGTCTGACCCTCGGGCTTCGCCTTAAGCCGAAGCTCATCTGCGTGGGCTAGCGCGCCAAATGTTATCACGGGAATGTCTGCACATATCCCTGTGAGCGCTCCAAATGTGAGGCTTACGCCCTCATCCCTTGCGATATCCACAAGCTCTTCCATCACAGTCTTAAGCTTCTCCTCAGAATACTTCTCAGGATATGCTATGTCAACTGTAACCAAAAACGGCTCTGCCCCCAGGCAGTAGACCTCGTTCAAGGCTCTGCACAGGCCAAGCTTTAAAAACTTGAGTCCCCTGTGGGTTATGACGCTGCTGCTTCTTATAAGTCCGCCGCCGCATGAAACTGCGCCGTCAGGCCATGCATTTTCAACACTCGCACCCCGCGTAAGTCTCACATACGCGTTGTACGGTGTGCTACCCTCTCTCATATTAGTAGAACATAGGGGTAATCACTGATGCAACCATTGCCAGCACTAAAACTATGCAAATGATCATCGCGATTTTTCTGGTCTTCTTCTTGTTTAACATAATACTCCTCAATCATCTATGCAGCCGTAGACTATGTTTCTGAGTCTCGGCTGAATCTGTGCCTCCATATTTGGATATAGCTGTTGCATGTAAACTATGGCGAGCTCTCTTGCGGGGTCCGCGAGAACATATGGTCCCGGAAGACCGTTCCAACCGAACTCTCCCACGCTTGACGGGCTTCCGCCTGCCGCAGGGTCTACCATGGTTCTAACGCCCAGCCCGTAGCTGTAGCCCTTAAGTGTCTCCCAGTCGTAGTCGGCCTTCTGCGCATCATTTAGATGGTCTCTTCTCATAAGGTCAACCGTGGCAGAGCCTAAGATTCTGACGCCCTCGGGGCTTGTTCCGCGGTTTGCAAGCATTTTTGCAAACTTTCCATAGTCCTCAAGAGTTGTGATAAGTCCCGCGCCGCCGCTCTCAAACACATGCCCTGTGTAGAGTGGTCTGTCGCTCTCGCCGTAGAGCCTGTAGCTCTTCTCCTGCTCGTTGTACTCCCAGAAGTCGCTAAGGCGCTCCCTCTTCCCGTCAGGGATATGGAAAAATGTGTCCTTCATCCCCAGTGGCTCAAATATATTCTTCTCAAGGTATTCGCCGAAGCTCATGCCTGACCACACCTCGATAAGCGCTCCCACAACATCCATGCAGTAGCTGTAGTTCCAGTGGCTTCCGGGCTCAAACATGAGCGGGGACTTCGCTATCGCGTCGGCAAACTGTCTGGTGGTGTAGTTGTCCTGCGTGTCCTTAGACAGCTGCTCGGTTATCCTGCTGGTCTCAATCTCCGCCGGATGGAAGCATCCGCCGTATGTGAGCCCCGCCGTCATGGTGAGCATCTGCTCGATGGTCATGTTGCCCACAACAGGTGGGTTATACCAGCCGTAGGCGCCGCTGGACTTAAGTCTGGCGACCTTGCCGCCCCAGAACGCCGGGAGATATCTTCCGACCTCCTCGTGGAGTAAATATTTGCCCTGCTCAAACAGCTGCATGGCCGCAACCGCAGTCACGGGCTTACTCATGGAGTAGATGCGAAACAGTGTGTCGTCATCCACCCTCCTGCCGTCTTCCTTCATTATGCCCACGTGCTTCTTGTACACCTGTGCGCCGTGGTGATACACGGCCACTGAAGCGCCCTTCACGTGATAGTTATCTTCGAGACCCTCCATAAATGTGGTCACTTTGCTAAAATCAGCCATATTATTTACTCTCGTGATATTCCTTCTCGGTGTTTACATTCCAAATATCGTCCTTGGTAACATTCTTGCCCCTGATAACATCTGCGGCCCTCATGGCAGTGAGCATGGAGTGGTCCATATTGTTATATCTGTGCTGTCCGTTACGACCGATACAGTAAATATTGTCCAGACCATTGACATAGTCAATAATCTTATCGATGTCCTTATATGTGTCAAAGTAGGCAGGATATGCCTTCTTGACGCGCTCCTTGTGGAAGCCCTTAATAACGCCCTTGTCGATGACGCCCATCTTCCTGAGCTCTCTTGAGGCGAGCTTGCAGCTCTCTCTGTCGGACATATTCCAGAAGTCGTCGCCCTCTGCGCAGAAGTACTCCAGACCAATCCACACGGTGTTGTCAGGATCTGCCACCATGTACGGTGACCAGTTGTTAAATATCTGAATTCTTCCAAGCTTAACGCCCTTGTCCTGAACATAGATCCAGTTGTCTGGAACGATATTGCCCAGAGTCTTAACCTTCGTCTCGTTCTTAAGCTCTAATCTGTCAACTAAGAGTCCCATGGTCACGAAGTCTCTGTAAGGAAGTCCGGCCGCAGCCTCCTTAACCTCCTCTGAAGGCTCGTCGCCCTTCATGGACAGGATGAGATCCTTAAGCGGCATGCTGGATAAGAAGATGTCAGCCTTCACAGTCTGGCTGCCCTTAGGTCCGTCGCACTCCACGCTCACGATCTTGCCCTTCTTGACATTCACGCCTGTGACCTTCATGTTCTTCACAATCTTGGCGCCTAAGCTCTCAGCCTTCTTGGCGGTTAACTCCCACATCTGGCCGGGACCATATTTAGGATACCAGAACTGCTCGATGAGGGAGGTCTCCACATGGCTTCCGTCCTTCTTGCCAAACAGCTTCTGGATCATGTCCTTGAGAACTGCCATGATGGACAGGCCCTTGACGCGCTGTGCGCCCCAGTCCGCGCTGATTTCTCTCGGATGTCTTCCCCAGAGCTTCTCTGTGTAGCTCTCGAAGAACATGCTGTATAAAACCTTGCCGAATCTGTTGATGTAGAAGTTCTCCAGACAGTCATCCTTTCTCTTGGAAACACATGAGTAGAGGTAGCTAAAGCCCGCTCTCATGGTTGTGATAAAGCCCATATTCTTGATGGTCTCAAGCTTTAAGCTGATAGGATAGTCAAAGAAATGCTTCTTGTAATATATACGGCTGACACGGTCTCTGATTAAGCAGACCTCGTCCTCCTTCTCAGGGTCAGGACCGCCCTCAACTAACGGCTTAACTCTTCCAAGCTTCTTGTCGTCGTATGCGTCAGCGCCCTGAAGCGGCATGATGTCGTTCCAGAATGCATTGACCTCGTCAACCTTGGAGAAGAATCTGTGTCCGCCGATGTCCATGCGGTTTCCCTTATGGTTTACAGTTCTGGAGATACCGCCGATGCAGTCGCTCTCCTCTAAGATGGTCACCTGAAACTCCTTGTTTCCTCCATCCTTAAGAAGCTCAACCGCTGCTGTCACGCCCGCAGGGCCAGCTCCTATGATTACTACCTTCTTCATTCACAAACCTCCATTAAATATTCTTGCCGCCACTGCGGCCTCACCTCTATCACGAAATGTTTACAAACATTATCACACTAAATTCAAATCTCGCTATGTAAAACCTCCACATAGATAAAAAACATGTGGCTTCCGGTTAGCGGATGCCACATGCCAGAAATCCTGTATAATTCTAAACCACTACAGTTAAAATGTCAATTGCCACGTTGTGCATAAGCCTACAGTTTGAACCTGTAGCCCACGCCCCAGATGGTCTCGATGTACTGTGGATTAGAAGTGTCTGCCTCAATCTTCTCACGAATCTTCTTGATGTGAACTGTGACTGTGGCAATATCGCCCAGACTCTCCATGTTCCAGATCTCCCTGAAGAGCTCCTCCTTCGTATAAACGTGGTTAGGATTCTGAGCTAAGAATGTGAGAAGGTCGAATTCCTTCGTGGTGAACTGCTTCTCCTCGCCGTTTAAGAACACTCTTCTCGCGGTCTTGTCGATCTTCAGACCTCTGATCTCGATGATGGTATTCTTAGGTGTTGCGCCTCCCACCAACCTCTCGTATCTTCCAAGATGCGCCTTCACTCTGGCAACCAGCTCGCTAGGGCTAAACGGCTTCGTGATGTAGTCGTCAGCGCCCAGGCCCAGACCTCTGATCTTGTCGATGTCGTCCTTCTTGGCTGAAACCATGAGGATTGGCATCTCCTTGGTCTCGCGGATCTTCTTGCAGACCTCAAAGCCGTCCATTCCAGGCATCATGATGTCTAAGATCACCATGTCAAAATCCTCACCAAGCGCTCTTTTAAGTCCCGCTGTTCCGTTGTTTTCGATAACCACCTCAAAATCTGAGAGCTCTAAATAGTCCTTCTCAATCTCTGCAATCGAATTCTCGTCCTCAACAATTAAAATTCTGCTCATCCCCATTTACCTCCGGTTCTATATATTTGTTAAGCTCTATATGAATGACCGTTCCGGCGTGCAGCGTGCTCTTCGCGCTTATCGTTCCACCGTGGTCCTCCACTATTTTTTTGACTATGGCGAGGCCTATTCCGCTTCCACCTGTGGATGCGCGGCTTGCGTCCGCCCTGTAGAACCTGTCAAAAACATACGGCAGATCCTTCTCGTCTATTCCAACTCCGTTGTCCTCCTCGTCGATCAACACCTTCGTGTCCGTCTCGCCGATGCGGATGTTTATGCGCCCTTTCTCCTTGGTCTTGTCCATGTATTTAACAGAATTGCCCACAATATTGTTGATAACCCTGTTAAACTGTTCAGGATCCGCCAGGATATGCACATCGCCCTTCAGGTAGTTAAAGAAGCCAAACTCTATTCCCCTGGCCTCTAAATCCTGCCTGATATCGTAGGCGCAGTCGTCAAAATAATCATTCACGGATATGTCCATGAAGTTATATGGTATCTTGTTTGTGTCGATCTTGGAGTACAGCGACAGCTCATCTATGAGCCTCGTCATATCATTTACCTTCGTGGAAATGATGTGAATGTACTTCTGCTGCTTCTCAGGTGTGTTCGCCACGCCGTCCTGCAGCCCCTCGACATAGCCCTTGATGCTGGTGAGCGGTGTCTTAAGGTCGTGGGAGATGTTGCTGATTAGCTGCCTGCTCTCCTCGTCGTACGCAACCTTCTCCTCCGCGGACTGTTTAAGCCTCTTTCTCATGTCGTCAAAATCCGCAGCCAACTGTCCCATCTCATCATTTCTGATCTCTATGTCGAAGTCGAGATGTCCGTCCTTAATATTCTGTGCGGCAACGCGGAGCGCCCCAATCGGCTGAATGATGGAGCTGTATATCCAGTAGACCAGAACCGTCGCCGTCAGAAGTAATATGATGACAACCACAATCGCAATGCTTATCATGATCCTTCTGACCTCAGGAATCACATCGTTGGTCTCCGTGAACACGAATATCTTCGCCTCTGAGCCGTCCGAATATGTGACCGGCACCACGCTGTATATCTGCCCGTATTTCTCCAGAAATTCATAATCCGTCATGTCATCGTAGAGCACTGCGCGGTTGATAACATCTATTCCAGTCTGGCTGGTGCCGATGAAGGTATACTCCCCAAACTGCCTGATGACAATATACGAATTCTTGCCCTCTAAGTCGTTATTAAGCTTCTTGACCCAATCCATGTCTCTGAACATGTCCGGGTCATTCTTCACCTCTTCCCTAACCTGCTCATCCACCATGTGGTTCAGCTTATTCAGAAGTCCAAATGAAGAGTTGATATAATCACACACATTGCTGGTCTCGATGCCGTAGGATTCGTTGAGCATCATGAGCTGTGGAATAATTACCGCCGATCCGATAATCGCCGCAAACAGAAGCGGCAGAAGGGTCGTCAGCAGAAATGATATTATTAATCTTGTCTTTAATTTCACGCTTTTACCCCCTTTTACGTCTCCAAAACCGCCTAAGCGCATATATACGTTCCTATTATAGCATATATTTCTATTTTGTAGTATAAAATTTGGAGTTTAGGGATAAATAATTTATAAAGTGGGGGACACAAAAAAACTCCCGCAGGAAAACCCTGCGGGAGTGAGTTAACTATTGACTTATCAGAGATTAAACAATACCCTGAGCCTTCATAGCCTCTGCAACCTTCTCGAAACCTGCGATGTTAGCGCCTGCTACGAAGTTGCCCTCTACGCCGTATCTCTTAGCTGCGTCAGCAACCTTAGCGTAGATGCCTGTCATGATGTCGTGTAACTTAGCATCAACCTCTTCGAATGACCAAGACAGTCTCTGTGAGTTCTGGCTCATCTCAAGTGCGCTTGTTGCAACGCCACCAGCGTTTGCAGCCTTACCAGGCATGAACATGATACCGTTCTCAAGATAGAAGTCTGTAGCCTCTCTTGTTGAAGGCATGTTAGCGCCCTCAGCGATAAGCTTAACGCCGTTAGCCTTAAGAGCCTTAGCATCCTCAAGGTCAAGCTCGTTCTGTGTAGCACATGGAAGAGCGATGTCACATGGAATTGTCCAGATGCCCTTGCCTGCTGTGTACTTAGCTGTAGGAACAGCGTCAACATACTCCTTGATACGTCCACGACGTACTTCCTTGATCTGCTTAACAACGTCTAACTTGATGCCGTCAGCGTCATATACATAACCGTTTGAATCGTTCATAGCTACAACCTTAGCGCCGAGCTGCTGAGCCTTCTCGCAAGCATAGATAGCAACGTTACCTGAACCAGAGATAACAACTGTCTTGCCCTCAAGTGAGTCATTAACATGCTTGAGCATCTCGTCTACGATGTAAACAAGACCATAACCTGTAGCCTGTGTACGAACAAGTGAACCGCCCCATGTAAGGCCCTTACCTGTAAGAACGCCCTCATAGAGACCTGTGATTCTCTTGTACTGTCCATAGAAGTAACCGATCTCACGAGCACCAACGCCGATATCACCAGCTGGAACGTCCTCGTCTGCGCCGATATACTTAGATAACTCTGTCATGAAGCTCTGGCAGAATGCCATAACCTCTCTGTCTGACTTGCCCTTAGGGTCGAAGTTAGAACCACCCTTACCACCGCCGATTGGAAGGCCTGTAAGAGAGTTCTTGAAGATCTGCTCGAAACCTAAGAACTTAAGGATGCCCTGGTTTACTGAAGGGTGAAGACGAAGTCCTCCCTTGTATGGTCCGATTGCTGAATTGAACTGTACACGATAGCCCTTGTTAACCTGTACCTTGCCGTTGTCATCAACCCACGGAACTCTGAAGGAAATGATTCTCTCAGGCTCTACGAGTCTCTCAAGAAGTGATATCTTGCGATACTCCTCCTCGTTTGCATCGATAACAAGTCTCAGGGAGTCTAATACTTCCTTAACTGCCTGATGGAATTCCTTCTCACCAGGGTTCTGCTCAACTACTCTTGCGTAAATCTCGTCTACGTATGACATTGTGGAATACCTCCTAAAAAATATATATGACAAGGTCCTTGGACCATCGCCGTTTAATATGTCATGTTTCGTAAGAAACTTGACAGTCGGTCCGCGCGACGCTTGGCGCGGTCGATTCAGAAGAAAACCGAAGCGGATGCGAGGTTTTCTTTCGATTATAACTCTTTACTTTATTGTAGTAAAGCGTTAATTTGCAGAATTTAGTGCGTCAGTTCATAGTAAAATAAGTACTGTTGCACAATTCCCGCGCACCCCTTATACCTCTCAAAATCAAAGCCCTCGGGGTAGTGTTTTGCCAGAAGCTGTTTTACATGCGTGTCCACCGGAAATGCATCAATGTGGTGCAGTCCGAAGAGGCAGATGCAGTTGGCGACCTTGCGCCCTATGCCTGTGTAGCCCATAAGTGAGCTCATGGCATCCTCATAGCTCATGGTCTTAAGCGCTTCAATCTGCGAATAGTTTTCCGCTGCCGCCTGAAACATTTTCAGAAGGTACTGATCCCTGTAGCCAAAGCCGAAGCTTCTGTCTAGGAACACTTCGCTTCTGCCCTCGTAAGGCGCTGGAAATGCCTTCCTTGCGCTTCCAGGTATCTCGCGCCCGCAGGCCGTGCACAACATTTCCACGCTGTTTGTGATGCGCTTAATATTGTTATTCTGTGAGATCATAAATGTGATTATCATCTCCCAGAGCTCCTGGTTTAGTATCCTGATGCCGCTTCCCTGGTTGAAGCTCTCCATCAGATGCTCATCGCCGGAGGTCATGATTAGCTCCTCCACATGGCCGTAGTCCGTGTCCAGGTCGAAGTAGTGATGCCAGACATTCTCCCACTCCCTCTCGTCACAGCTAAGCGTGAACAAATCGCCATTTTGCGTTATGTCAAGGCTTCTTCCATAGGCGACTATGTTGTAGGTGTCATCGGATATGCACCTCCACCTGAAGCACTGTCCGCTCATGGCGGTCTGTCTCAAATCCAGGTGATCTATATGTTTAGTAATCATCTCAAATCATTATGTATCCCATGAAAAATGCCGCCGCAAATATGAGAAGCAGATGCACGGGATAGAACAGGTAACCAACCCACTTGTTCTGTTTGCCCCTCTCGCCGTTGTAGGCGACAAGCGCGAGCAGTGAGAACAGACATGGTATCTCGCCGATGTTCCGGGTCGGAAGGAACAGCGTCACGCACATGATGAACACGCCCAGATAGCGGTTCTCCCTAAGATAATACATGACAGCTATGGCAACAACACCCCAGCCGCCGTAGTCACATCTGAGCACATACTCTCCGATGGCATAAAACACTGCCACGATAAAAATGTTAATGCCGCCTCTGACCAGCAGAAATGATGGCCTGTCGCTCAAACCTTCCGTCATCTTATCCACATAATCCATGGCAGCCATGGCGATAATTCCCAAAAGCAGGGTGAATAAGACATTCTGTCCGTAGAACTCTATGAACTGTCCGCTTGCAAGCTGCACATCATTTAGCATGAATAAGAGGTCGAAAGGTATCTCGCTTATCAGGGCGAATACTAAAAGTCTTGCGCCGTATCTGACCTTGCTCTTAGTCTTCGTGTAACCCTCAACCAGCAGAAATATGAATATCGGAAATGCTATTCTTCCGATGAATCTCATGGCTATATATATGAACTGAAGGTTCTCGGGAAGTCCCATTCTAGCCACAAATCCAGCTCCGACATGGTCTATGAACATGGTCGCAAACGCGATGTATTTAAGCGCCGCGCCGCTTAGAGTCTTCCTCTCCATCATAGGTTGAGTCCCTTGTCAGGCTCACAGCCGATAGCGATGTTGAAGCACTCTATGGCAGCTCCTGACGCGCCCTTTCCCAGGTTGTCGAATCTGGAAGAAACCACAATTCTGTCCTCGTTGCCTGTGACGAATATCTGTATTCCGTCCCAGCCTGAGCAGTTGTTGCTTCCGAGGAAGTTTCTGGTCTCAGCCTCTGAGCCAAATGGCATAACCTTAACAAACTTCTGACCCTTAAAAAACTCTGCGTAGTATTCGCGCAGGCTCTCAGGCGTGTGCTTGATCTGTAAAAGATCTGTATATATAGGAAGACTCACAAGCATTCCGCTGTAGTAGTCAGCTACTATAGGGGAGAACAGTGGCTCCCTTGTAAGTCCTGTGATTGCCTTCATTTCCTTCAGATGCTTGTGCTTCTGTGTGAGGGCGTACTGTCTTGGTGAGTCAAGCTCTGACTCTCTCTCCTCGCCGTCGTACTCCGCGATCATCTTCTTGCCGCCGCCGCTGTAGCCTGACACTGCAAATGATGACACAGGATAGTCCTTAGCCATGATGCCGCCGGCAATCAGAGGATACACATCCGTGATAAATCCTGTGGCGTAGCAGCCTGGAACCGCAATGCGGTTGCTCTTAGCAATCGCCTCTCTGTGTGCAGGAGACAGTTCAGGGTAGCCGTAAGCCCAGCCCGGAACAGTTCTGTGTGCGGTTGATGCATCTATAATCTTCACATGATCGTTGTCCACAAGCGACACAGCCTCGATGGCCGCAGCGTCAGGCAGACATAAAAATGTGACATCTGACTCGTTGATATACTTCTTAATCTCTGCAGGGTCCTTGCGAAGCTCGCTCGGAATCCTTAAAAGCTCGATATCGTCGCGGTTCTCAATTCTCTCGAATATTCGAAGACCCGTAGTTCCCTCGCTGCCGTCAATAAATACCTTAATTTTCATATCCCAATCTCCATATGTTTTGTATCGGAAGAACCGACCATTTCACATAATAGATTATTTTCCCCGTAATATCAAGGGTTTGCGATATAATCTCTCAGACTTAAATCGCCGCACACAAGCTCACCGTTTTCAAAAATCTCCAAAACAGCCGCGCGGTAGTCGCTAAGTCTGGTTGACTTTTTAAGTTTCTTAAGCGGCTTATCCACCCCTGCAAATGCTTCGCCAAGGTGCGCCCACAGATCCTTCATCTTAAACAGGAGATGACTCTCACCGCTAAGCTCCGAGCCGTACCTGTCAAGAAGCGCATCGTGAAATGCTCTAAGCCTCGTTCTGTCAGGCTCCTGCCCGGTTTTAAGAGATGCTATAAACCATGGCCTTCTAAGCTCCTCGCGCCCTATCATGACGCCGGATATGTTGGGAAACATTTCGCACACATAGTCGTAATCGGCCCTGCTTCTTATCTCACCGTTATACACAAGCGGAATGTCCGTGTGCTCACAGGCGTATTTAAAAGCCTCCATATGTATGGGACCCTTATAGAAATCCTTCCTGGTTCTGGGGTGAACTGTAAGCTCACTCACAGGATAGGAGTTAATAATCTGCATTATCCATTCCCAGTTTTCATAAGTGTCCATGCCAATTCTGGTTTTGATTGACACGGGAATGGGACACTTCTCATATATGCCACATAACAGTCTGTCCAGCTCGTCAGGGTTTTCAAGAGCCCCGGCGCCCCTCCTCTTGGATGTGACCGTCCCCGACGGACATCCCAGGTTCAGATTAACGTGGTCACAGCCGAAATCCATAAGTCTTGAAACCGCCTCCATAAACTGGTCGGCGTTGTTTGACATAACCTGAGGTGTAAGCCTCAGTCTGTTGTTCTCAGGCTTAAGGTCCTCGATTTCCTTATTGTTCAGGTTTCCTGAGCCTATAAATGGCGCGAAATAACCGTCAGCGCCGGGAAAAAACTCCTCAAGAGCGCTTCTATATATATGTCCGCCTATCCCCTCAATGGGAGCCATGTATATTTTCATCTTAAACCCTCAATATGATTCAGCCCATCACTCCTCGTTTAGAAGCAGCAGCATCTGTGCGGATTCGACCATGGTTCTGCCGTTATCCATACTGCTCTTTTGCAGATATCTAAACGCCTCGGGCTCGGTCATACCGTTTCGCTCCATAAGCATCTGTTTTGCCTCGTCGATTAGCTTCTGATCCTCCTGCCTTCTCTTAGGCGGAATTCTCTTCTTGCGCCTGATTCTGTAATAGAGGTCACCCATGATGGTCTCTATCACAGAATTAAGCTCCCTCCTCTTAAACGGCATCATGAGCTTAATCATGTTGTCGCCAAGAATTTCGAGGGATACATCGCCCGTGAGCACTATCATGGCGAAGTTCACAGGCAGGTATTCCACAAGGTCCGCATATGACATGTCATGCAGCTTCTTCATGCAGATAACCACACCGTAGTCTCGCTCGTTGCTCACTCGAAGCACCTCAGAACCCGTGGTGCACACCTCGATGTCGTGCATGTTTCCACAGTCCCTGACAGCTGATACGATATTCTCTGAATCACTTATCTTGGGCATTGCTACCAAAATAGTGCCCATGCATTATCCTTCCCTATAAACCCTGTCAAACCTACATCTTGTGAAGATAGCGGGCTACCTCCCAGTCGGAAACCTGGAGCATGTAGTCGTTCCACTCTTCCTCCTTAAGTTCGACATACTTAGCTGCAAATGCTTCGCCTAAGCTCTCACAGATGTAGCTGTCCTTCTTAAACTTTCTGAGAGCACCCTTAAGGTCTGTTGGCAGGCATTTGCCCGTGTCCTTGCCCTCAGCGCAGAGCTTAAGTGAATTCTTCACGCCGTCAAGACCTGCCGTGATGCACGCTGCAATCGCCAGATATGGATTGGCGCTTGGATCAGGGAAGCGAAGTTCAACCTTCGTCTCGCCAAACTTCTTCCTGATTCTCACAGGCTGCTTCTTGTTGTCGCTCGTCCATGCGACTGTGGCGATTGCGCCTCTGTCAGCCATGATTCTCTTATATGAATTAACCGTTGGGTTAGTGATTGCACATATTCCCTCGCTGTGTGCGATAATGCCGGCCATAAACGCTGCCGCTGTGTCTGAAACAGCGCCGCCCTCGGAGTCGAAGAGGTTCACGCCGTCCTTATACATGGAAAAGCTGAGGTGCATTCCGCTTCCTGCAAGGTCCGCTCTCGGCTTAGGCATAAATGTCGCATAGAGGCCGAATCTCTTGGCGATGGATCTGACCGCAAACTTAAATGTCATAATGTCATCGGCTGTGTCTAAAGCCTCGCCCGCGGTAAAATCTATCTCGTGCTGCGCAGGTGCCTTCTCGTGGTGGGATGATTCAATCTCAAAGCCCATCTCCTCGAGGGTTAACACCAGATCACGTCTGGCATTCTCGCCAAAATCGAGAGGTCCTACGTCTAAGTAGCCGGCCTTCTCGTGAACTGTTGTGGTAGGATTGCCGCTGTCGTCCGTGTTAAACAGGAAGAACTCGCACTCAGGATTAACTCTGAAGGAATACCCCTCCTTCGCTGCCCTGTCCAAAACATTCTTCAGAATAGTTCTTGGACTGTACTCAAACGGCGTTCCATCCTCGTGGCAAACATCACATATGAATTTGCCAACCTTGCCGTGCTGCGGTCTCCATGGAAGAATGACGAAGGAATCGTAGTCCGGATGGAGATACAGCATCTCATCGCACTCTATCTGATCGTCAAACATGGCTGAACCGTCAAATGTGTATTCGTTGTTTAAGCTTCTCTCAAGCTGACCAGGCGTTACCGCAAAATTCTTCAGATTGCCGAAGCAGTCTGTAAACTGGAGACGTATGAATTCCACGTCCTCCTTCTCGATATGCCTTAAGATGTCCTCCTTAGTCATAAAATACCCCTTCCCGTAAATTCTAATAAAAAAGCGCCCAAAATAAGCCGTATTACTACGGCTTATTCGGCGCCATTGCCATCTGTATCTTAAGATGGCATTATTCTACTATTAAGATGCGATATTGTAAAGTGTTTTTTTATAATTTTTTGTTATGGCTAGTATGAAAAATTCCAAAAAAACACGCTTTTTAGACGGTTTTAGTTGTGATAACCCATGAGGGACTTATCGACGCTTCCCGCAGCGCCCCTTCCCTCGGCGATTGCCCACACCACAAGGGACTGGCCTCTGTGCATATCTCCGGCTGTAAACACGTTCTTCTTGGAGGTCTCATATTCCCCGGGCTTGGTGTCAATGTTGGTTCTATTGTTCAGTTTGACGCCAAAGCTTTCTGCCACATAGGTCTCATTTCCCAGAAAACCTGCGGCGATGAGCACGAGATCTGCCTTAAGCTCCTTCTCGCTTCCCTCCACGGGAACCATGTTCATGCGGCCTGTGTTTTCGTCGCGCTTAGGTGTGAGGCTCACAGTCTTAACTCCCTTAAGCTTGCCGTTTTTGTCCTTCAGAAACTCTGTGACTGTCGTCTGATAGATTCTTGGGTCAGAGCCAAACTTGTAGATTGCCTCCTCCTGGCCGTAGTCGGTTTTTAAAACCTTCGGCCACTCCGGCCATGGATTGCTCTCGAGCCTGCATTTTGGGGGGCATGGCATCATCTCAAGCTGTGTCACATTTGCCGCGCCCAGTCTTATGGAGGTTCCCACGCAGTCATTACCTGTGTCGCCGCCTCCGATTACAACCACGCTCTTGCCCTTAAGCGAGCCAAATGAGAAGTCCTTCGCCCCGATAATCTTCTCAGAATCGTAGTCGTTATCCATGAGCTTCTTGCTGACTTCCTTCAGAAAATCAACAGCAAAATATATATTCTTCGCATCGCGGCCAGGAGCCTTAATGTCTCTCGGGTTTGAAGCGCCGCAGCACAAAACAACTCTGTCAAACTCCTTAAGCATCTCGTCGCCTGTGATGTCCCTGCCCACATTTACATTGTATCTGAACTCTATGCCGGCCTTCTCCATGAGAGCTATTCTCCTGTCGATAACCCTCTTGTCGAGCTTCATGTTTGGAATTCCGTATCTTAAAAGGCCGCCCGCCCTGTCACTTCTCTCAAACACTGTGACCTTGTGGCCGCGGCGGTTTAGCATCTGGGCTGTGGCCAGTCCTGAAGGACCGCTTCCAACCACCGCAACGCTCTTGCCGGTTCTTACCTTCGGGGTTATCTCCTCCACCAGGCCGTTTTCGTAGGCGTATTCGATTATGGTCTTCTCGTTCTCCTTAGTCGCCACAGGTGCTCCGTGCAAACCGCAGGTGCAGGCATTTTCGCAGAGCGCCGGGCACACCCTGGAGGTAAACTCCGGAAAACTGTGCGTGGTGCTAAGTCTTAAATACGCCTCCTTATAGTTTCCGTGATAGACCAGGTCGTTCACCTCGGGCACGAGGTTGTGAAGAGGGCATCCGCTTGCCATGCCGGCGATCATCATTCCCGCCTGGCAGAACGGCACTCCGCACTCCATACACCTTCCGCCCTGCTTCTTCTGCTCCTCGGCATCAGGCGTCTCGTGAAACTCCTCAAAATTCAATATTCTCTCGGCAGGGGGGATAACCCTGCCGTCAACTCTCTCATATTCCAAAAATCCGGTTGCCTTTCCCATCTTGCGTCTCCTTCCAATTACCTGTTACCCTAAAATCACTGAGCGCTCTGGCCTGTGCTGACATAAAACGCCTCAATCTGTGCCTGCTCGCGGTCCATTCCCTGCTCCTCAAATGTGCTGGTCAGATGCATAAGCTTCTTGTAGTCCGCAGGAATAATCTTCTTGAACTTAGGCATGTAATATGCGAAATTGTCCAGTATCTTCTTGGCCTTGACAGAGCCTGTGTACGCGAAATGTTTCTGAAGCATTTCCTTAAGCTCCGCCTCGTCAACCTTGGATTCAACCTTCTCCATGAGCACGAGCTCCTTATTCAGGTTTCTGTACAGGCAGCTGTCCTCGTCGAGAACATATGCGATGCCGCCGCTCATGCCGGCTGCGAAGTTTTTGCCTGTAGGTCCAAGAATCACAGCGCGTCCGCCGGTCATGTATTCACAGCCGTGCTCGCCGACGCCCTCTACAACCGCGATGGCTCCGGAGTTTCTTACGCAGAAACGCTCGCCCGCCATACCTGCGATGTAGGCCTCACCGCTTGTGGCGCCGTAGAGCGCAACATTGCCGATGATGATGTTTTCCTCTGCCTCATATGCCGCGTTAGAAGGAGCCTTCACGATGATCTTACCGCCTGATAAGCCTTTACCCAGGTAGTCGTTAGAGTCGCCGGTAAGATCAAGTGTGAGACCCTTCGGGATGAAGGCGCCAAAACTCTGGCCGCCCGCTCCCTGGCACTTAACGGTGAGCGTATCGTCTGCAAGTCCCTCATGATGTAATCTCGTGATCTGCGCACCGAGTAGTGTTCCAAATGTTCTGTCTGTGTTTGTAAGTGATATGGAAACTGAAGTCTTATCGCCGTCGCTTATAGCCTTCAGCACGCTCTTATTCTTGAGAAGCACAGCCTCATCCTTCGTCTTTTCAAGCTCGAAGTCATAAACCTGTGCGGCGTCAAATGTGCACTCTGTGTCAGGGGTTGACGCGATGATGCCTGATATGTCAATCTTGGCAGCTGTGCCTGTTAAGCCCTCCTTCTTCTTAAGAAGATCTGTTCTTCCGACCAGCTCTGAGACTGTTCTAACTCCCAGCTTAGCCATGTACTCTCTGAGTTCCTCAGCGATAAACATCATGAAGTTCTCAACATATTCAGGCTTACCTATGAAGCGCTTTCTAAGCTCAGGGTTCTGTGTCGCGATGCCCATAGGACATGTGTCTAAGTTGCAGACTCTCATCATTACGCAGCCAAGTGTCACAAGCGGAGCTGTGGCAAAACCAAACTCCTCTGCGCCAAGCATTGCCGCGATTGCCACATCCCTGCCGCTCATGAGCTTGCCGTCGGTCTCGATTACAACCTTCTGTCTCAAGCCGTTCTGTATGAGCGTCTGATGTGCCTCAGCGAGACCCAGCTCCCATGGAAGACCTGCGTTGTGGATGGATGAGAGCGGTGCTGCACCTGTTCCTCCGTCGTAGCCTGAGATAAGCACAACCTGTGCTCCCGCCTTCGCAACGCCCGCTGCGACCGTTCCAACGCCCGCCTCTGACACAAGCTTTACAGATATTCTGGCATTCTTGTTGGAGTTCTTCAGGTCGTAGATCAACTGCGCCAGATCCTCGATAGAGTAGATGTCGTGGTGTGGTGGCGGTGATATAAGGCTGACGCCAGGCGTTGAATGTCTGGTCTTGGCAACCCACGGATAAACCTTCTTGGCCGGAAGATGTCCGCCCTCGCCGGGCTTAGCTCCCTGAGCCATCTTGATCTGTATCTCCTTGGCGCTTACTAAGTATCTGCTGGTAACGCCGAAACGTCCACTTGCCACCTGCTTGATGGCTGAGCTTCTGTCGTGGCTTGTGCCTGCTGATTCTAGTCTCTCATCGCTCTCGCCGCCCTCACCTGAGTTTGACTTGCCGTGCAAATGATTCATGGCGATTGCAAGAGCCTCATGAGCCTCCTCTGATATAGAGCCGTAGCTCATGGCGCCTGTCTTAAATCTCTTTACAATACTTTCTGCGCTCTCGACCTCTGAGATATCGATACCCTCTGCCGGATAGTTAAAATCCATCAGGCTTCTCAAATATCCTGTCTCCTCCACATCGATCATGTCCGTATACTTCTTAAACTTCTCGTAGTCGCCCTCTCTGGTCGCCATCTGAAGCATGTGGATGGTTGCAGGATTGTATCTGTGCTTCTCGCCCTGGGCGCGCATCTTGTGGCGTCCGATGGAGCTTATGCTTAAGTCTGTTGTGAGTCCGAGCGGATCGAATGCCTTAGAGTGCTGCTCATCTGTCTGAGCTGCGATATCCTCAAGCGTGATGCCGCCCACACGGCTTACAACGCCCGTGAAATATTTGTCCACAACCTCAGCTGATATTCCGATAGCCTCGAAAATCTTGCTGCCCTGATATGACTGGATTGTTGAGATGCCCATCTTGGATGCAATCTTTACGATTCCTGACCTGACAGCTCTGTCGTAGTCGTCAACCGCCGCATAGTAATCCTTGTCGAGAAGCTCTGCCTGGCACAGCTCTTCGATGCAGGAGTGTGCAAGATACGGGTTGACTGCGCACGCACCAAAACCTAAGAGTGTTGCGAAGTGGTGAACCTCTCTCGGCTCGCCTGATTCGAGAATTAAGCTCATGGCCGTGCACTTCTTGGTTGATACGAGGTATTTGTGAACCGCTGCAACCGCAAGAAGCGAAGGTATGGCCACGTGGTTTTCGTCCACTCCTCTGTCTGAGAGGATGATGATGTTTGCGCCCTCTCTGTATGCCTTATCGACCTCCATGTAGAGGTGCTCGATTACTCTGTGGATTGGCGTGCTCTTGTAGTAGAGAATTGAGACCTTGGAAACCTTAAATCCAGGTCTGTTCATTCTCTCAATCTTTAAAAGGTCCAGATCTGAGATGATTGGATTCTCAATCTTTAATACATGACAGTTTTCAGGCTTCTCCTCTAGGAGATTACCGTTCTTACCTACATAAACTGTGGTAGAAGTCACAATTTTCTCTCTTACAGCGTCGATTGGCGGGTTTGTAACCTGGGCAAACAGCTGCTTGAAGTAGTAGAACAGCGGCTGATACTGTTTAGAGAGCGCCGCAATCGGCGTGTCTATTCCCATGGCTCCGATGTACTCTGTGCCGTTTAAAGCCATGTTTAGGATGCCCTCTCTGTAGTCCTCATATGTATATCCAAATGCTTTCTGGAGTCTGGCTCTCTGCTCATCTGAGTAGGCTGTAACCTTCGCATTTGGTATCTTAATCTCCTTGAGTGTGAGAAGATTTGCGTCAAGCCACTCGCCGTAAGGCTCCTTCTTGGCGTATTTATCCTTAATCTCATCGTCGAGCATAATCTTGCCCTCTCTTGTGTCCACGAGAAGCATTTTGCCGGGATGAAGTCTCTCCTTCTTTAAGATATGTGCCTCGTCAAGGTCTAAGACTCCGACCTCTGATGAGAGGATCAGTCTTCCGTCGTCCATCACATAGTATCTTGAAGGTCTTAAGCCGTTTCTATCAAGGATGGCGCCCATGTAATCACCGTCTGAGAACAGGATTGAGGCCGGGCCGTCCCATGGCTCCATCATAGTCGCATAGTACTGATAGAAGTCCCTCTCCTCCCTGGAGATGGTGTCGTTGTGCGCCCATGGCTCAGGAATCAAAATAAGCGCTGCGAGTGGCAGATCCATGCCGCTCATAACCAGAAACTCAAGCGTGTTGTCAAGTCTCGCAGAATCTGAACCCTCCGTCGAAATCACGGGCAGAACCTTCGTCATGTCGTCTGCGGAGAATTTGTCCGTGAACATGGTCTCCTCTCTTGCGAGCATCTTGTCCACATTTCCCTTGATGGTGTTGATCTCTCCGTTGTGTACTAAGAAGCGGTTTGGATGAGCTCTCTCCCAGCTGGGGTTTGTGTTGGTTGAGAAACGCGAGTGAACCATGGCGATGGCTGACTTATAGTCCTCGTCCTGCAAATCGCTAAAAAATGTTCTGAGCTGTCCCACAAGGAACATTCCCTTATACACAATCGTTCTGCTTGAGAGCGATGGAACATATGTCTTGTCGTTACTCTGCTCGAAAACTCTTCTTACAATATACAGTTTCCTGTCAAAATCCAGGTCTGTCTTACAGGATGCGGGTCTCTTGACAAATCCCTGATAGATAGCTGGCATGCACTCTCTGGCCTTCTGTCCTAACACCTCAGCAATCACAGAAACCTCTCTCCAGCCTAAGAACTTAAGTCCTTCCTTCTCGACGATAACCTCGAACATCTTCTTGGCCTGGCTTCTCTTGAGCTCGTCCTGCGGGAAGAAGAACATTCCTACGCCGTACTCTCTCTCGCCGCCTATCTCTATGCCCAGACCCTTACAAACCTTCTTGAAAAACTCGTGTGGTATCTGTGTGAGAATGCCTACGCCGTCGCCTGTCTTGCCCTCGGCGTCCTTACCTGCTCTGTGCTCCAGATTCTCCACAATCTTCAGGGCATCTGCGACAATCTGATGGTTTTTGCCGCCGTGTATATCGACAACCGCTCCGATACCGCAGTTGTCGTGCTCAAATGAAGCATCGTACAGTTTCCCCTCGCCCTTACTCTTAACATCAAACATGTGACTACCTCCTAAAAAAAAGGGCACTTCAGGTATTCCCTGAAGCGCCCTTGCCTCATAATCAATACTATTTGCTCACCGTTTTCAAAGCGGCCTCCACCAATCCCTTAAACAGTGGATGTGGCGCGTCCGGTCTGGACTTAAACTCCGGATGTGCCTGTGTGGCCAGAAAATAGGGATGCTCCTCAATCTCTATCATCTCCACAATTCTTCCGTCAGGCGACATTCCCGAGAGTGTCATGCCTGCATTTTCCAAATCCTGTCTGTAATCGTTATTCACCTCATAGCGATGTCTATGTCTCTCAGCGATATTCCTGCTTCCATAAACCTCCATCGCCTTCGTGCCTTCCCTCAGCACGCACGGATACGATCCGAGTCTCAGCGTTCCTCCGAGGTTCTCAACGCCCTCCTGATCGGGCATCAAATGTATCACGGGGTGTGTGGTGTCTGGATCAAACTCTACGCTTGCAGCGTCCTTATATCCGAGCACATTTCTGGCAAATTCTGTTATCGCCAGCTGCATTCCCAGACAAATTCCAAGAAATGGTATCTTCTTCTCCCTCGCATACTTAATGGCAACTATCTTTCCCTCTATGCCTCTGAGTCCAAATCCTCCTGGAACAATGATTCCTGACACATCCTCCAAAATGTGTTCCACATTTTCCTCGCAAACCTCCTCTGAGTCAACCCACTTGATATTGACCTCAGCCTTATTGGCGATTCCTCCGTGCCTTAGCGCCTCTGCCACGCTTAGATAAGCGTCATGCAGCGCCACATATTTGCCCACGATCGCAATGTTTACGCTCTTGTCCGGATAGTGGAAATCCTCCACCATCTGCTTCCACTGCGCCAGATCCGGCTTCGGACACGGTATGTGCAGACATTCGCACACTGCCCCTGCGAGGTTCTCCTTCTCCATCATGAGGGGCACCTCATACAGCGATTTGGCATCCAGGTTCTGAAGCACGTGCTCCTTCTTCACATTACAGAACAGCGCTATCTTTCTCTTCATGTCGTCGTCCACAGGATAGTCCGACCTGCACACCAGAATGTCCGGCCATATTCCCATGCTCTGCAGGCTCTTGACGCTCATCTGCGTGGGCTTGGTCTTCATCTCCCCTGACGCCTTCAAATACGGTATCAGCGTCACCTGAATGATTATCGCGTTCTCTCTTCCGACCTCCGCCTGGAACTGTCTTATGGCCTCCAAAAACGGCTGGCTCTCAATGTCTCCCACGGTTCCGCCAATCTCTATAATCGAGATAGTCTCCTCGTCCTCGCTCTTCGCCTTATAAATTCTATCCTTGATTTCGTTAGTAATGTGCGGTATCACCTGCACGGTTCCTCCGCCGTAATCTCCATGTCTCTCTTTATTCAACACAGACCAATATATCTTGCCTGTGGTCACATTCGAATTCTTGTCCAGGCTCTCATTAATGAATCTCTCATAATGTCCTAAATCCAGATCGGTCTCCGTTCCATCGTCTGTCACGAACACCTCTCCGTGCTGTATGGGGTTCATGGTTCCCGGATCCACATTAATATACGGATCGAACTTCTGCATGGTCACATGATACCCTCTGGCCTTCAGCAGTCTTCCCAGCGACGCGGCCGTGATTCCCTTGCCCAGTCCTGACACTACTCCACCTGTAACAAATACATACTTTACCATTTCTTTCCCTTTCTCTACGTTATGGCTGGGGCGCCCTGGCCCTCCTAGGTAACGACTAGGGCGCCTTGGCTCTCCTAGGTTTTCTCGGGGGCGCCTTGGCTCCACGGACGGTCCCGTCGGACTTTATTTTCCTACGCCTCATGCCTCCTCCGCTCGGCAAAACCAGCCTCGCTACGTGCGGGTGACTTCGTCTCCGGAAAAAAAGCTCCTCCGTGCCCTGATATACAAGGCGGTACGACACATTACGGAAACATTTTCTGATGCGCCCTGGCCCTCCTGGGTTTTCTCGGTGGGCGCCTTGGCTAAATCCTCACACATAGAAACTCCTTCTGGTGAAGGTAAGAAAACCTCGCAGGCTTCGGTTTTCTTTTTATTCTATTGCGCTGCGCGCGAGGGTGAGGGCGGAAGTTTTTTATAGAGGCGCATTGGCTCTCGCAAAGTAGTGACGGGGGCGCCTTGGCTCTCGTGGGTTTTCTCGAAGAACGCCTTGGCCCCACGGACGTTTTCCAAAATAGTTTCCTATGCTTTGGAAACATTTCCAGGTCACGTCCTGACTCTCTAGGCGGTACAGACTAATTCCAGATAGTCTTTTCCCTAGCCACAAAAATCTTTAACATACCCCTAAACGCAAAAAAGGGCGCTTTGAGCCATGCCCAAAGCGCCTTCGCTTATTATTCCAAGAATATAAACCAAAGTTTCGCCCTTGTCAATAAAAAATTTCAATTAGTTACAATTTTGATAGTATCTCTGTGAGAATACGATTGACGCTGGCGGGGTCGGCTTTGCCCTTCATGGCCTTCATGGTCTGGCCGACTAAGAAGCCCATAGCCTTGGTTTTGCCTGCCTTATAGTCCGCCACGGACTGTGGATTGGCCCCCACTATCTGCTCGATTGTGCTCTTAAGCGCGTCGTCGTCACCGCTCATCATGAGGTCGTGCTCGGTTACGTACTGCTCAGGGTCCACATTTTCTGAGAAGACGTGCTCGAAGACCTCCTTGGCGGTAGGGCGGTTGATTTTGCCGCTGTCCACCAGCTCGATGAGGCTTGCCAAGTTCTTGGCTGAAAATGTTATGTCCTGCGCATCCTTATTGTCAGCCTTGAGAAGCCTCATGGTCTCGCCCATGAGCCAGTTTGAAACCTCCTTGGGCTTGCCGCAGATGGCGCTTGCATCCTCGAAGACATCCGCCATTTTTTTGGCTGAGGTGATGATCTCGATGTCGTACTGCGGTATGCCGTACTGTGTGGCGTATCTTGCCATCTTGGCCTCGCGAAATTCGGGCTCTCTAGCCTTGATTTCATCGATCATGGCCTGTGAAACCACTATCGGAACCAGGTCCGGATCAGGGAAGTAGCGATAATCCTGCGCGTCCTCCTTGCTTCTCATGGGGTATGAGACCGCCTTCGTGTCGTCCCATCTTCTGGTCTCCTGAACCACCTTCTCTCCTGACTCAATCAGGTCTATCTGGCGGTTTGCTTCGCCCTCAATGGCATGTGTGATTGCCGTAAATGAGTTGAGGTTTTTCATCTCTGTTCTGGTACCAAACTCTGTGGCGCCCTTCTCCCTTACCGAGAGGTTTACGTCGGCTCTCATGGAGCCCTCCTGCAGCTTGCAGTCGCTCGCCCCTAAATACTGAATGGTCATTCGAAGCTTCTCGAGGTAAGCGATTACCTCCTCGGCGCTTCGCATGTCAGGCTCTGAGACGATCTCGATAAGCGGCACGCCTGAGCGGTTGTAATCCACTAGGGATGCGTCCTCCCAGTCGTCGTGGATGAGCTTACCTGCATCCTCCTCCATGTGGATCTCGTGAATGCCCACATTTTTAGTGTTGCCGGCGGCGTCCGTTATCTGCACGTGGCCGTTTCTGCAGATTGGCAGATAGAGCTGGGATATCTGATAGTTCTGAGGATTATCAGGGTAGAAGTAGTTCTTCCTGTCGAATTTGCCAAATCTGGTTATGTCGCAGTTGGTTGCGAGTCCCACGGCGATGGCGTACTCCAAAACCTTCCTGTTAAGAACCGGAAGGGAGCCCGGCATTCCCGTGCACACAGGGCATGTGTGGCTGTTTGGCGCCCCGCCAAATGCTGTTGAACAGCCGCAGAATATCTTGGTCTTCGTGGCCAGTTCCACGTGGACCTCAAGTCCTATCACGATTTCATATTCCTTAGCCATATCACACCTCCCCGCTCTGCTCTAATGTGTATGCCGCCCTGATGAGCGTCTTCTCACTGTAGCAGTCGCCGATCAGCTGCACACCTATCGGCAGGCCTTCGCTGTCCCTGCCACATGGCAGTGAGATGCCCGGAAGTCCGGCCAGGTTCACAGAGATCGTATAAATGTCTCCGAGATACATTTTGATGGGGTCTGCAAGGGATGAGCCCAGCTTAGGCGCCGTGGTAGGTGCCACCGGTCCAAGTATCACATCGTATTTTGCAAATGCCTCGTCAAATGCTTTCTTTATGAGCGCCTTAACCTTGAGCGCCTTCAGATAGTATGCGTCGTAGTAGCCTGAGCTTAAGACAAATGAGCCAAGCATGATTCTTCTCTTGACCTCCGCGCCGAAGCCCTCCGACCTGCTCTTCTTATACATCTCGTGAAGATCGCCGTAATCCTTCGTCCTGTAGCCATATTTCACGCCGTCAAATCTCTCGAGATTTGAGCTGGCCTCGGCTGCCGCGATGGTGTAGTAGGTTGGTATCGCGTAGTCCACAAGCGCCAACTCAAACTCCTCGACGATAGCGCCTCTAGCCCTTAAAACCTCAGCGGCGTGAAGCACCGCCTCCTTAACCTCAGCGTCTAATCCCTCGCCAAAATAAGTGGTCGGAATGCCTATCCTAAGCCCCTTCACATCCTGCACAAGAGCTGATGTGAAATCCGTATCCCTGCGGTCAAGGGATGTGCTGTCCTTCTCATCGTGTCCCGCAATCGCCTCCAGAACTGCAGCCGTATCAGCCACATTTTTAGTGAGAGGCCCAATCTGGTCCAGAGATGATCCGTAGGCAATCAGCCCGTATCTGGAAACCGTTCCGTAGGTCGGCTTCATTCCGACCACGCCGCAGTAGCTCGCCGGCTGTCTGATTGAGCCGCCCGTGTCGCTTCCCAGCGCAAAAAATGCTTCGTCGGCTGCCACAGCCGCCGCAGATCCTCCAGACGAACCACCAGGCACATGCTCCAAATTCACAGGATTCTTCGTCGGTCCGTAGTAACTGGTCTCTGTGGTGGAGCCCATGGCAAACTCGTCCATGTTGGTCTTACCTATAACCACCGCTCCCGCCTCAGTAAGCTTCTTAACCGCCTCCGCGCTGTATGTGGGCACGAAATTGCTAAGTATCTTAGAGGAACAGCTCGTAAGCATCCCCTCCGTGCACATATTGTCCTTAATCGCCACCGGCACACCCGCAAGCGCGCCCGTAAGCTCGCCCGCCTCAATCCTTCTCTGGACCTCGCGCGCCCTCCTAAGAGCACCCTCCTCGTCCACAGTCACATAGGCGCCGATCTCGCCGTCCACCTCTCTAATGCGGGCCAGCACAGCCTCCATGGCCTCAACCGCAGTCACCTGCCCCGCCTTAATAGATTTCGAGAGCTCCACCGCCCCCATTTTCAATATATCCATAGTTCACACTCTACACTTTCTATAATCCAAACTCTGTACGCTGCCAGTTCTGTAATTCACATTCTACACGTTGCTAGTTCTGTAATTCACACTCTACACGTTAAATACTTCCACAAACACCATAACCAATTGCCACTACCTTGCGAGAGCCAAGGCGTCTCCGAGAAAACCCACGAGAGCCAAGGCGCCCCCGCCACTACTTTGCGAGAGCCAAGGCGCCTCTATAAAAAACTTCCGCCCTCACCCTCGCGCTCAGCGCGATAGAATAAAAAGAAAACCGAAGCCTGCGAGGTTTTCTTTCCTTCGCCGAAAGTAGTGTCTCTGTGTATAGGTTCAATCAAGGCGCCCCCTGAGAAAACCTACGAGGGCCATGGCGCCCCCGCCTCAAACCTCCAGGTTATCATCCCCCGCGCCTGTCAATATCAGGACGCGACCAAGAAATTTTTCCGGAGCGGTTGAAAGAAAACCTCCGTTACACTACGGTTTTCTTTTGAACTAACCGCGCCAAGCGTCGCGCGGACCGACTGTCAAGCCCCTACGGGCCTTGACATATAGTCACCCGCATGAGGCATGGGGCAAAATGTGTCAAGCCCTCCGGGCTTGACATGCAGCCCCAGCCCATTGCCGAAGGCAATTTTAAATGGGCTGGGGTTCCCAAGGGAGGAAAACATTTTTGGGAGCGGCCGTGGATTTCGCCAAGGCGCCCTCGCCATAACCTAGAAGGTCCTAGGCGCGACGTAGTAGTTGTCCTTGCGCTCAGGCGCATTTTTAAGGACCTGCTCGGAGTTGTCGCCGTTAACGACGACGTCCTCGCGGAAGACATTTTGAACGGAGAAGACGTGGCTCATAGGCTCGACGCCGTCCGTGTTAAGTTCAGAGAGCTTGTCAATGTAGTCGAGCATAGAGCCCATGTCCCGCTTCGCAGCCTCCCGCTCAGAGTCCGTAAGCGACAGTTTGGCAAGAATGCCGACGTATTCGATTGTCTCGTCATCAATAATGTTTGCCATATTTACCTCCACATCAGTCACGAATCTTAATGTGCACCTCACGAAGCTGCTGCTCTGTGACCGTGTTAGGGGCGGAGCACATTAAGTCCTGTCCGCTGCCGGCCATAGGGAACGCTATGACCTCGCGGATGTTCTCCTCGTTTTTGAGGAGCATGATCATTCTGTCCACGCCAGGCGCCATGCCCGCATGAGGCGGAGCGCCAAACTGGAAGGCCTGATAGAGAGCCCCGAATTTGGTCTCAAGAGTCTCACGGTCGTAGCCCGCGATCTCGAAGGCCTTCTCCATGATTTCCATGTCGTGGTTTCTGACAGCGCCACTCGACAATTCCACGCCGTTGCAGACAATGTCGTACTGGTAGGCCAGGATTGTAAGAGGGTCCTGGGTCTTAAGAGCCTCCAGACCGCCCTGTGGCATGGAGAAAGGATTGTGCGTAAAGCCAATCTTTTTGGTCTCCTCGTCAAGCTCGAACATAGGGAAATCATTTACATAGCAGAAACGGTAAGCGTTCTTCTCAAGAAGATCAAGTCTTGCGCCAAGCTCATTTCGAAGAGCGCCGGCACATTTGGCTGCCTGGGCCTCACGGTCCGCGATGAAGAAGATCGTGTCGCCCACGCCAAGACCTGCAAGAGTCTTAAGCTCGCCCTTAAGCTCGTCAGGGATGAACTTGTCAATCGGACCCTTGTAGGAGCCGTCCTCCATGACCTCCAGGTAGCCAAGACCGCCCATGCCAAGCTCGTGACGCGCGTAGGATTCAAGCT
Organism: Lachnospiraceae bacterium; assembly: GCA_024699325.1. Taxonomy (GTDB): domain Bacteria; phylum Bacillota; class Clostridia; order Lachnospirales; family Lachnospiraceae; genus UBA4292. The sequence continues at coordinate 33,140 of JAILPS010000055.1, forward strand.
TCTCGTGGAAGCCCTTGCTCATGTCGGCGTGCACCTTGATGGCTCTGACCGTTCTGCCGTGGAATGCTTTAAATGTACACTTTGCAAAGAAGTCTGTCAAATCAATGATGCGAAGAGGGTTTCTAAGGTCCGGCTTGTCGGAGCCAAACTCAAGCATCGCCTGGGCATAGCTGATGATTGGAAATGGAGCCTCGGTGACCACGCTTCCCTCAGGGGCGAAACGCTTAAATGTGTCGCTTAGAACCTCCTCGCCAACCTTGAACACATCCTCCTGTGTGGCAAAGCTCATCTCGAAGTCTAACTGGTAGAACTCTCCAGGAGAGCGGTCAGCCCTCGCATCCTCGTCCCTGAAGCAGGGAGCAATCTGGAAATATTTGTCGAAGCCCGCAACCATCAAAAGCTGCTTAAACTGCTGTGGCGCCTGTGGAAGGGCGTAGAACTTGCCCTTAAACCTTCTGGATGGAACGATGTAGTCCCTCGCGCCCTCAGGCGATGACGCGGTAAGTATAGGAGTCTGAAGCTCCAAAAATCCAAGCTCAGTCATCTTCTGTCTGAGATAAGAGATGACCTGTGACCTGAAAATAATGTTGTCCTTGACCTTTTTGTTTCTAAGGTCCAAATATCTGTACTTAAGTCTCACATCCTCGCTGGTGTTTTTGGATGTGATGATTTCAAATGGCAGAGGCTTGTAAACCTTGCCCAAAACGTCGATGAGCTTCGCCTCAACCTCAACCGTTCCCGTAGGAATGTTTGGATTGTAGGTCTCCTCATCCCTCTGCTCGACCAGACCCTCGACTGAGATGCTCATTTCCTTCCTGATGCCCTCTAAGAGAGTGGTATCCCTGAGAACTATCTGCAGCTCTCCGTACTGATCCCTCAGGTCGATAAATGAAACCCCTCCGTGGTCCCTGATGTTCTCGACCCAGCCTGCAACCCTCACCGTCTGTCCGATTAACTCCTCGCTGATCATGACTGTCGTGTGATCTCTGTAAATGTTTCCCATACTTCCTTACCTCCTTTTTTAGACATGTATGCCCGGGGCTTTTCAAAAGAAAAGCCCCGGGATACAAACGTATCCCGGGGCGAATAGATTACTCTTATCCGCGGTACCACCCGTTTTCGAACATAGAACGAGCGTCCGAAACTACGTCGTTTCTATATTCCTTTTGCGATTTACGATCGCTAATCGTATATGGCTACCCATGAACTGCTCACCATATCCGCTCCAGAGCGTTCCCATAATCCAGATCCTCATGCCGGGGCTCTCAGTCGGTGACCCCCGCTTCCTGTCAAAGACCGTGTAGGATTATAAGTCTCCTTCACTGCGTTTGGAAAATATGAAATTTTGTGTGCAATTCTAACACCTAACAAAATTTCGTTCAATAAGAAATTGTATTTTTCGGAGTACAATCTCTGTAAATTTAAGTTCCTAATCTACTCAACATCCTGAAGTGCTGAATAATCTTCCTCGCCGGTTCTGATCTTTACGACCTTGTCAACGCTGTATACGAAGATCTTGCCATCGCCGATGTGGCCTGTGTAGAGAGCCTTCTTAGCTGTGTCGATGACGTGCTCAACAGGGATCTTGCTGACGATTACCTCAACCTTAACCTTAGGAAGAAGTGTTGCGTCCATCTCAACTCCACGGTACATCTCGCCGGCGCCCTTCTGGATACCGCAGCCCATAACCTGTGTAACTGTCATACCTGTGACACCTAAATCGTTGAGAGCCTTCTTAAGTGCATCGTATCTTGTAAGCTTTGCAATGATGACAACCTTGTGCATGCTTGCGGTAGAGATGACAGGATTTGAAACCTTGACCGCTGCATTCTTCTGTGCCTCGCTTGCGTGATCGTAATCTTCCTCGCCTAAGCTTGTGTTCTCGTTAACCTCCATGGTTGTCTCAGAGATATCCATGATTGAGAAGCCTGAGTAAGCTGATGGAAGACCGTGCTCTGTTCTGTCGAGACCGATGATTTCCTCCTCCTCAGAAACTCTAAGACCAACTGTCTTCTTGATGATGAAGAATGCGATTGTAACTGTAACTATTGTCCAGAGCGCTGTAGCGCCGATACCTACGAACTGAAGACCTAACTGCTTTAAGCCGCCGCCGTAGAAGAGACCCTCACCAACAATCTGAGCCACTGCATAACCAGGAGCTGTGCTTGTTGCGAAGAGACCAACTGCGATTGTACCCCAGATACCGTTTAATGCGTGAACCGCAACGGCACCAACAGGATCGTCAACATGTGTAACGTGATCATTAAACCAAACACCAAATACTACTAAGAGACCGGCTACAAGACCGATGATTGCTGAACCTGCGCAGTCTGTTACGTCACAACCTGCTGTGATAGCTACAAGACCTGCAAGAGAAGCATTTAAACACATGGAAACATCAGGCTTGCCGTACTTAACCCATGTGAAGATGAGACATGCAACTGTTGCAACTGCAGGAGCTACTGTAGTTGTGAGGAAGATTGAACCAAGTGTTGCCAGGTCTGTTGCTGCTGCGCCGTTGAAGCCGTACCAGCCGAGCCAGAGAATGAAAACACCAAGTGCTGCGATTACTAAGTTGTGGCCTGGGAAAGCGTTGACCTTCGTAACCTTGCCTGACTTATCCTTCACAAACTTGCCGATACGTGGACCTAACATCCAGGCACCGATGAAGGCGCAGATACCGCCGACCATGTGAATACAGTTAGAACCTGCATAATCGTGGAAGCCTAAGTCTGCGAGGAAGCCGCCGCCCCATGTCCAGTGAGCCTCTACAGGGTAAATGATTGCTGAGATAACTGCTGAGTAGATACAGTATGAAGAAAACTTAGTTCTCTCAGCCATGGAACCTGAAACGATTGTCGCTGTAGTTGCACAGAACACCAGGTTGAACACAAATATTGAATAGTCAAAATTTGCGTAATTAGTAAATACATCAAAATTGAAAACTCCGATGAATTTTCCGGTTGTCTCAACTCCGTCGACAACCTGTGTGCCAAGCATGATTGAAGCACCACATATGAACCACATCACTGTACCGATACAGAAGTCCATGAGGTTCTTCATGATGATGTTTCCTGAGTTCTTAGCTCGTGTGAAGCCCGCCTCACACATTGCAAAACCTGCCTGCATCCAGAAAACTAATGCAGCGCCAATCAGGAACCACACGGCATATATTTCACCGTTCAAGGAGTCCAGTACAGCCTTAATCTCTTCTGTCATAATGTTAATCCTCCTAAAATTTATTATACAAATGGGGCGCCCACCCTAAAGTGAACGCCCCATTGCATTTACTGTTTTATTAAATATAGAACAAAATCTTGCTGTATGAAGGATAAGGCATATCCTCCTCAGGAATATACTTTTCGATTGAATCTGCGATTACTCTGGCAGCGTTCATATCCTCGAAAATCGTGTCGTGATAGTATCTTGCAAGCTCGATGCCGTCGGCCATGGCCTCAGCCTCATCGATATCCTTCTCAAGCTTAACTGCTGCAGCTGCAAGCTCCTCATACTTAGCAGAGATGGTCTCAAGCAGGCCTTCCTGTGCACATGTAGGGATCTTGTCAGATACCTTCTTCTTCTTGATGATGCTTGTCGCTATGTCATCCATGAACTTGGCAACTGCCGGGATGAACTCTCTGTAGAGCATATCCTCAAGAGTCTTGGCCTCGATGTGAAGCACCTTACAGTAGTTCTCAACATGCACCTCGTATCTTGACTTAAGCTCGACCTCTGAGAACACTCCGTTCTTGGAGAAGAGCTCAACGTTCTTGGCTTCAAGCAGTGTTGGAAGAACATCAGGAGTTGACTTTAAGTTGTATAAGCCTCTCTTCTCAGCTTCCTTAACCCACTCGTCTGTGTAACCGTTGCCGTTAAAGATTACTCTCTCGTGCTCGATGATTGTCTTCTTGATGAGCGCGTGTACAGCCTCTGACAATCCCTCCTTAGACACATCCTTAAGCTCTTCGTAGAACTTGGAGATGATCTCAGCCACTGCAGTGTTTAAGATAATGTTTGGTGTTGCAACTGATGCTGAAGAACCAAGAGATCTGAACTCGAACTTGTTACCTGTGAAGGCAAATGGTGAAGTTCTGTTTCTGTCTGTGTTGTCTCTTGTGAAGTGAGGGATGACCTTCGCTCCAGTCTCCATTACAACGCTTCCGCCGTTCTTGAAGAATGTTCCGTTCTTGATAGAGTCCACAACTGCTGTCAGCTCATCGCCGAGGAAGATGGAGATGATTGCTGGCGGCGCCTCATTGGCACCTAATCTGTGATCATTGCCAGGGGTTGCAACTGAGAGTCTCATCATGTCCGCATATTCATCAACCGCTCTGATGATTGCTGCGAGGAACAGAAGAAATGTTGTGTTGTCTGCAGGAGTCTTGCCCGGGTCTAAGAGGTTAACTCCTGTGTTGGTGGTCATGGACCAGTTGTTATGCTTACCTGAGCCGTTGATGCCTGCGAATGGCTTCTCGTGAAGGAGGCAAACCAAACCGTGCTTCTTGGCTACAGTCTTCATAACCTCCATGGTCAGCTGGTTGTGATCAACTGCCACGTTAGTTGTGTCAAATACAGGTGCCAACTCGTGCTGAGCAGGGGCAACCTCGTTGTGCTTGGTCTTGGCGGGAATGCCAAGCTTCCACAGCTCCTCATCCAGATCGTGCATATAAGCTGCAACTCTAGGTCTGATTGAGCCGAAGTAGTGATCCTCCATCTCCTGTCCCTTAGGAGCAGGTGCGCCGAGAAGCGTTCTGCCTGTGAAGATGAGGTCCTTTCTCTTCTTGTAATCCTCCTCGTCGATTAAGAAGTATTCCTGCTCAGGTCCTACGGTTGTGATTACATTTGTCACATCCTCATATCCCAGAAGGTTTAACATCTGGGTTGCCTCCTTGCTCAGGGCATCCATGGATCTGAGAAGTGGTGTCTTCTCGTCGAGAGCCTCGCCTGTGTAAGAGCAGAAAGCTGTTGGAATGTATAATGTCTTGTCCTTAATAAATGCCGGTGATGATGGATCCCATGCTGTGTATCCTCTCGCCTCAAATGTGGCGCGGATACCGCCTGAAGGGAAGCTTGATGCATCAGGCTCGCCCTTGATGAGCTCCTTGCCTGAAAACTCCATGATGATCTCGCCATCGCCCACCGGAGAGATGAAGCTGTCATGCTTCTCTGCTGTATATCCTGTAAGTGGCTGGAACCAATGTGTGAAGTGTGTTGCCCCATTATCAACTGCCCACTCCTTCATGGCGATAGCCACAGCATTTGCAACGTCTAATTCAAGATGTGTCTTGTTGTCTATTGTCTTCTTAAGGGCCTTATAAATGTCCTTTGGAAGCTTATTCTTCATAACCTTGTCTGTAAAAACCAAACTGCCATACATCTCTGGTATAGTACTCATAATCTGTCTCCTTCCATTCCTTACATTTAATATCCCCTCAGGCTGCGCACTCCTGAATTCGGGCATAAAAAAAGGCGCTTCGGGAAAATCCCAAAGCACCTTCGCTCTATGCGCGTTACTATAAACCATCTTTTTTAGGTTGTCAACAACTTTTTTCAAAATTTTGAGAATTTTTTTACATAAAAATTCCGGCGTGGAAAACCACGCCGGAATGAATAGTTGTCTAAATGTCAATTACTCGATGATTGAAGCAACTGTACCAGAACCAACTGTTCTACCACCCTCACGGATAGCGAAACGAAGCTGCTGCTCCATAGCTACTGGATGGATGAGCTCAACTGTCATCTGTACGTTATCACCAGGCATGCACATCTCAACGCCCTCAGGTAACTCACAAACACCTGTAACGTCTGTTGTTCTGAAGTAGAACTGTGGACGATAGTTGTTGAAGAATGGTGTATGACGACCACCCTCGTCCTTAGTAAGAACGTAAACCTGAGCTGTGAACTTTGTGTGGCACTTTACTGAACCTGGCTTGCAAAGAACCTGACCACGCTCGATCTCTGTTCTCTGAACACCACGAAGAAGAGCACCGATGTTATCACCAGCCTGAGCCTCGTCAAGAAGCTTACGGAACATCTCGATACCAGTTACAACGACCTTACGGATATCCTCGTGGATACCAACGATCTCAACCTCATCAGACATGTGAAGTGTACCACGCTCTACTCTACCAGTAGCAACAGTACCACGACCTGTGATAGAGAATACGTCCTCTACAGGCATAAGGAATGGCTTATCTGTCTCACGAACAGGATCAGGAATGTATGAATCAACTGTATCCATAAGCTCCATGATCTTGTCACCCCAAGGACCGCTTGGATCCTCAAGAGCCTTAAGAGCTGAACCACGGATGATAGGGCATCCTGTGAACTCATACTCCTCGAGCTGCTCTGTGATCTCCATCTCAACGAGCTCAAGAAGCTCCTCATCGTCAACCATATCACACTTGTTCATGAATACAACGATGTAAGGAACGCCTACCTGACGAGACAGAAGGATGTGCTCCTTTGTCTGAGCCATAACACCATCAGTAGCAGCAACAACGAGGATAGCACCATCCATCTGAGCTGCACCTGTGATCATGTTCTTAACATAGTCAGCATGTCCAGGACAGTCAACGTGTGCATAGTGTCTCTTCTCTGTCTGATACTCAACGTGAGCTGTAGAAATTGTGATACCACGCTCTCTCTCCTCTGGTGCCTTATCGATGTTCTCGAAATCTACCTTAGCATTACCAGGAACTCTCTCTGCTAAAACCTTTGTGATAGCAGCTGTAAGAGTTGTCTTACCGTGGTCTACGTGTCCAATAGTACCAATGTTGCAATGTACCTTTCCTCTTTCAAACTTAGCCTTTGCCATTTTGAATTCCTCCTAGAATTAATAAAAGCTGTGCCCTCATGGGCAATATAAACAGACTGCCTCAATTATATTGTATAATTGGTCTTTTTGCAAGTCCAATTTGATAAAACCTATACATTTCATAAGGATTTTAGGGGATTATCCCCCTAAAACCCGTTATAAACTAATTACTTGCCCTTCAGATTAGAGAGAACCTTCTCCTGAACGTTCTTTGGAACTGGCTCATACTTCTCGAAGAACATTGAATAGTTACCACGTCCCTGTGTAGAAGAACGAAGCTCCGTAGAGTATCCGAACATCTCTGCAAGTGGAACGTAAGCTGTAACCATCTTACCGCCGCCGATGTCAGTCATCTCGCGAACCTGACCACGCTTAGAGTTAAGGCTTCCGATAACGTCGCCCATGTAATCCTCAGGCATGGTAACCTCTACCTTCATGATAGGCTCAAGAAGCTGAGGTGCGCCCTTCTGCATAGCCTCCTTGAATGCCATAGAACCGGCAATGTGGAATGCCATCTCTGAAGAGTCGACTTCATGGTAAGAACCATCATATACATTAGCGTGAACACCAAGTACAGGGAATCCGCCAAGGATACCGGCATGTGTAGCCTCCTCGATACCCTCGCCAACTGCAGGGATGTACTCCTTAGGAATAGCACCACCGACAACTGTGCTCTCGAACTCGAATGTCTTCTCGCCATTTGGATCCATAGGTGTGAAGATAACCTTAGCGTGACCATACTGACCACGACCACCTGACTGCTTAGCATACTTGCTGTCGACAGTAACTTCCTTGGTGATGCACTCCTTGTAAGCAACCTGAGGTGCACCTACGTTAGCCTCAACATGGAACTCTCTCTTAAGACGGTCAACGATGATCTCAAGGTGAAGCTCACCCATACCAGAGATGATTGTCTGACCTGTCTCCTCGTCTGTACGAACGCGGAATGTTGGATCCTCCTCTGCAAGCTTTGCAAGAGCGATACCCATCTTATCCTGTCCAGCCTTGGTAAGAGGCTCGATAGCGATAGAGATAACTGGCTCAGGGAACTCCATTGACTCGAGGATTACAGGGTGCTGCTCGTCGCAGATTGTATCACCTGTTGTTGTAAGCTTGAAACCTACAGCAGCTGCGATATCACCGGCGTAAACACGGTCAAGCTCGGCTCTCTTGTTGGCATGCATCTGAAGAATACGTCCTACACGCTCCTTCTTGTCCTTAGTTGCGTTGAGCACGTAAGAACCTGCTGCCATAGAACCAGAATATACACGGAAGTAAGCAAGCTTACCTACGAATGGATCTGTCATAATCTTGAATGCAAGAGCTGCGAATGGCTCCTCATCTGATGAGTGTCTCTCAACCTCATTGCCCTCAAGGTCAACACCCTTGATAGCAGGGATGTCTGTAGGTGCTGGTAAGAACTCGATGATGGCATCGAGAAGCTTCTGAACGCCCCTGTTTCTGTAAGCTGAACCACAGCATACAGGAATTGCCTTACACTCACAGGTAGCCTTACGAAGAACTGCCTTAAGCTGCTCTACTGTAATGGCCTCCTCGCCCTCCTCAAGATATGTCATCATGAGGTCGTCGTCTAACTCGCAGATCTTCTCAACGAGCTCTGTGTGATATAACTCAGCGTCGTCCTTCATATCCTCAGGGATAGGACCAACTGTGATGTTATCACCCTTGTCGTCGTTGTAGATGTATGACTGCATCTCGAAAAGGTCGATGATTCCCTTGAAATCATCTTCCTTGCCGATTGGAAGCTGTAAGCAGATGGCATTCTTGCCAAGACGAGTCCTGATCTGCTCAACGGCACCGTAGAAGTTAGCACCTAAAATGTCCATCTTATTGATGAACGCCATACGTGGTACGTTGTATGTATCAGCCTGTCTCCAAACGTTCTCAGACTGAGGCTCAACACCACCCTTAGCACAGAATACACCAACAGCACTATCAAGTACACGAAGTGAACGCTCAACCTCAACGGTGAAGTCTACGTGTCCAGGAGTGTCGATGATGTTGATACGATGCTCAAGAGCACCCTCCATAGGCTTGGTCTCCTTCTCAAGAGTCCAGTGGCATGTTGTAGCAGCTGAAGTGATTGTAATACCTCTCTCCTGCTCCTGCTCCATCCAGTCCATGGTTGCAGTACCCTCATGAGTATCACCGATCTTATAGTTAACACCAGTATAATACAGAATACGCTCAGTAAGTGTTGTCTTACCAGCATCGATATGAGCCATAATTCCGATATTTCTGGTTCGCTCAAGCGGATATTCTCTACCCAAGGTCTTTTCCTCCTAAAATTAGTGTACAGATTAGAATCTGTAGTGAGCAAATGCCTTGTTTGCATCTGCCATCTTGTGCATATCTTCCTTACGCTTTACAGCTGAACCTGTATTGTTGGAAGCGTCTAAAATCTCGTTAGCGAGCTTCTCCTCCATGGTCTTCTCGCCTCTCTTACGAGAGAACATTGTCAACCAACGAAGAGCTAATGCCTGTCTTCTCTCTGGCTTAACCTCGATAGGTACCTGATATGTAGCACCTCCGACTCTCTTAGCCTTAACCTCGAGAACTGGCATGATGTTGTTCATAGCGTCCTGGAATACTTCGATAGCAGGCTTTCCAGCCTTCTCCTCAACAATAGCAAATGCGCCATAAACAATCTTCTGAGCAACACCCTTCTTACCGTCGAGCATAATGTTGTTAACAAGCTTGGTAACAACCTTATCTCCGTAGATAGGATCTGCTAATACGTCTCTTTTCTGGATATGTCCTTTACGTGGCACGTTCCTTCCCTCCTTAATTCTTAAAATTAGATCATCGGTACTCACAATAAAAATGTGTTCGCGCTCGGTTCTTGTTTTCCGTAAACTCTATCTGCAACCGTCAGAAGGTTTCCTGTTCGAATGCCGGCACTAAACTAAATTACTGTTTGTGTAGATGTTAAATTACTTCTTTGCGTCCTTAGGTCTCTTAGCACCGTACTTTGAACGCGCCTGTCTTCTCTTAGCTACACCTGCTGTATCAAGTGTACCTCTGATGATGTGATATCTTGTACCAGGTAAATCCTTTACACGGCCTCCACGAATAAGAACAACGCTGTGCTCCTGAAGGTTGTGTCCCTCACCAGGGATATAACTGGTAACCTCAATACCATTTGAAAGACGAACTCTGGCAATCTTACGAAGAGCTGAGTTAGGCTTCTTAGGTGTGGCAGTCTTAACAGATGTACAAACGCCTCTCTTCTGAGGAGCGCTTACGTCAGTCTGCTTCTTGTGAAGAGAATTGTAACCCTTCTGTAAAGCAGGAGCTGTGCTCTTCTTCTCTGCTGTCTGTCTGCCCTTTCTTACCAACTGATTAAATGTAGGCATCCTTTTCCCTCCTGATAGTTTTAAACAATTATTGTTTTCTATGTGTCTTAAGCCGGTTGTACTTGATTTTGCGCGCAAAAAGCGCACAAAGCGACACATAGCAAGAATTATAACATCTTTTTTGACTCTGTCAACATTTTTTTGTTTTTTAACATAAAAATGCTGCCACAATCACTGTGGCAGCATCTAAAATTGCTATTTTTAAAGAAACCTGACTTAGGTTTACTCCTCTGACTTCTCGTCAAACTCAAGCTCTAAATCATCGCCGTCCTCATCCTCATCATCTGAAGAGTAATCATCATCGACAACATCCTCAGTATCTGCTGAGAGTGTGTTTAAGATCTGGTTTAAGAGGTCATCCTGCTTAGCAGGCTCCTCTGTAACCTCAGGCGCCGGAACAACCAGCTCGGAATTTAAGTGAACATTGCGGTAGTAGTCCATACCTGTACCTGCAGGGATGAGCTTACCGATGATAACGTTCTCCTTAAGACCGATAAGGTTATCAATCTTACCATTGATTGAAGCCTCTGTAAGAACCTTAGTTGTCTCCTGGAAGGAAGCGGCTGAGAGGAATGAATCTGTTGCAAGAGATGCCTTGGTGATACCAAGAAGAACTCTTGAACCCTCTGCAGGCTTCTTGCCCTCAGCAACTAATGCCTCGTTCATCTCCTCGAAGTCTAAGTAATCCATCTGTGTGCCTGCAATTCTGTCTGAATCGCCTGCATCCTCGATGCGAACCTTCTTCATCATCTGACGAACGATAACCTCGATGTGCTTATCAGAAATATCAACGGCCTGTGACTGGTAAACCTTCTGTACCTCACGAAGCATGTAGTCCTGTGCGGCACGTGAACCCTTGATCTTCAGAATATCATGTGGATTAACTGAACCCTCTGTCAGCTCGTCGCCGGCTGCGATGTCGCAGAACTCAGCGTTAGCTATGTCGCTCTTGATGTGTGAGCCGTAAGGGATGAGGTAAGTCTTGGACTCGCCTGTCTCCTGGTTAGTAACGATGATCTCACGCTTCTTCTTGGTATCCTTAACCTCTGCGCGACCTGCAATCTCTGAAACGATTGCAAGTCCCTTAGGCTTACGGGCCTCGAAGATCTCCTCTACTCGAGGAAGACCCTGTGTGATATCACCGCCGGCAACACCACCGGTGTGGAAGGTTCTCATTGTAAGCTGTGTACCAGGCTCACCGATTGACTGTGCGGCAATGATACCGACAGCCTCACCAACCTGTACAGGCTGACCTGTTGCCATGTTTGAACCATAGCACTTGCTACAGATACCGTTGTGGCACTTACAGCTAAGGATTGTACGAATCTTAACTGTCTTTCTGCCCTGCTTCTCCAGCTCCTTGGCAACGGCTGCTGCACGCTTAGGTGTGAGCATGTGGTTAGCCTTGACAATCATTTCGCCTGTCTCTGAGTCGTAGATTGTCTCAGCGATGTAACGTCCTCTCATTCTTGTCTCAAGGTTCTCGACAACTGTCTTGCCGTCCTTGAATGCCTTGATCTCCATATAAGGAATGGCCTCAGGACCTTCTGCCTTGATTCTGTCTGCTCTACAGTCAACCTCCTTGATGATGAGCTCCTGAGAGACATCTACGAGACGTCTTGTCAGGTAACCTGAGTCGGCTGTTCTAAGAGCTGTATCTGAGAGACCCTTACGGGCACCGTGTGCGGAAATGAAGTACTCGAGTACGTCAAGACCTTCACGGAAGTTAGACTTAATAGGAAGCTCGATAGTGTGACCTGTTGTATCTGCCATGAGTCCTCGCATACCAGCTAACTGCTTGATCTGCTTATCAGAACCACGGGCACCAGAGTCTGCCATCATGAATATGTTGTTGTACTTATCAAGACCTGTGAGCAGTGCGTGAGTGAGCTCGGCATCTGTTGTCTTCCATGTCTCGATAACGCCCTTGTAGCGCTCCTCCTCTGTGAGAAGTCCACGGCGATATCTCTTGGAAATCTCCTCAACCTGAGCCTCGGCATCCTTAATCATCTGCTGCTTCTTCTCAGGCACTGTCATATCGCTGACAGAAACTGTCATGGCAGCGAGAGTAGAGTACTTGTAACCTGTAGCCTTGATCTTGTCGAGCACCTCAGCTGTAACTGTTGCGCCGTGTGCGTTGATGACCTTCTCAAGGATCTTCTTTAACTGCTTCTTGCCAACGAGCTCGTCAACCTCAAGCTTCAGCTCGTTGCCAGGGATGCTTCTGTCCACAAGGCCAAGGTCCTGAGGAATGATCTCATTGAACAGGAAACGACCGTATGTTGACTCGACAACACCCGTGAGAGTTGTTCCATCAGGCATCTCCTTGGTCATACGAACCTTGATGCGTGAGTGGAATACGATGGCCTTGTTCTCAAATGCGAGAACAGCCTCGTTGAAGTTATGGAAATACATTCCCTCGCCCTTAGAACCAGGTCTCTCCTGTGTCAGATAGTAGATACCAAGGACCATATCCTGTGAAGGAACGGCAACAGGCGCTCCATCTGAAGGCTTTAACAGGTTGTTAGGTGAGAGAAGCATGAAACGGCACTCAGCCTGTGCTTCCATTGAAAGAGGAAGGTGCACAGCCATCTGGTCTCCATCGAAGTCGGCGTTGAACGCTGTACATACGAGTGGATGAAGCTTGATAGCCTTACCCTCGACAAGGATTGGCTCGAAAGCCTGAATACCAAGTCTGTGGAGTGTAGGTGCACGGTTAAGCATTACAGGATGCTCCTTGATAACATCCTCGAGAACATCCCAGACGATTGGCTGAAGTCTCTCAACCATCTTCTTGGCGTTCTTGATGTTGCTTGCATCGCCATTCTTAACCAGCTCTCTCATAACGAAAGGCTTGAATAACTCGATTGCCATCTCCTTAGGGAGACCGCACTGATAAATCTTAAGCTCATGGCCAACGACGATAACTGAACGTCCGGTGTAGTCAACTCGCTGACCGAGGAGGGTCTGACGGAAACGTCCCTGCTTACCCTTTAACAGATCTGAAAGTGACTTAAGTGCACGGTTGCCAGGTCCTGTCACAGGACGTCCTCTACGACCGTTGTCGATAAGGGCATCAACCGCCTCCTGAAGCATACGCTTCTCGTTGCGGACGATGATCTCTGGTGCGCCAATCTCTAAGAGCTTAGCAAGTCTGTTGTTTCTGTTGATAATACGGCGATAGAGATCGTTAAGATCACTTGTCGCAAAACGTCCACCGTCGAGCTGAACCATAGGACGCAGATCCGGAGGAATAACCGGAACCACATTCATGATCATCCACTCAGGACGGTTTCCAGAGTTCTTGAAGGCCTCAACAACCTCAAGTCTCTTGATTATACGAACTCTCTTCTGTCCGTTAGCATTCTCGAGCTGTGCTCTTAAGTCTGCTGCGTCAGCATCAAGGTCGATAGCTTTGAGAAGTGTCTGGATAGCCTCAGCACCCATGCCGACCTTAAAGCTTCCGTAGCCGTACTTCTCGATTGCCTCATTGTACTCTGTCTCTGACAGAACCTGCTTCTCAGCTAAGTCTGTAGTTCCCTTGTCCAGCACGATGTATGCTGCGAAATAGAGAACCTTGTCAAGATTCTTAGGTGATACGTCAAGGATAAGTCCCATTCTGCTTGGGATACCCTTAAAATACCAAATATGTGATACAGGTGCAGCGAGCTCGATATGTCCCATACGCTCTCTACGAACGTTTGACTTGGTAACCTCAACGCCACATCTGTCGCAGATTACGCCCTTATAGCGAATCTTCTTGTATTTACCGCAGTGGCACTCCCAGTCCTTGCTAGGTCCGAAAATGCGCTCGCAGAACAAACCATCCTTCTCAGGCTTAAGTGTACGATAATTGATGGTCTCAGGCTTGGTAACCACGCCTCTTGACCATGAACGAATCTTCTCAGGTGATGCGAGATTAATTCTAATAGAATCGAATATAAGCGGCTGATAGGTTTCATTATTCATTTCAGGCATTATGATCTCCCTTCTGATCTTAGCTATGTGCCGGGGCAGCGCCCCGGCGCCTTAATTCCTGTCAATCGACAGGATCAGATGTCAAAAATAATTATTACTCGTTGTCAAAGTCGTCTGAGCCGTTGTCTTCGAATTCCTCATCGTCATCATATGAGTCATCCTCTAAATCCTCTTCCTCAACGTTCTCAAGCTCGCCCTTCTCATTGAAAGCCTGTGTGGTGTAGCCGCCATGCTCCAGAGTCTGTCTGCTCTCACGGTAAGATGTTCTGTCATCATCCATTACTGAGCGGAAGTCTGTACTGCCATACTCGCTGCTTTCCTTAATCTCTACTTCCTTGCCGTTGTTGAGCACGCTCACATCGAGACCAAGTGACTGAAGCTCCTTAAGTAATACCTTAAATGACTCAGGCACGCCTGCCTCAGGAATGTTCAGACCCTTGATAATAGCCTCGTAGGTCTTAACACGTCCAACAACATCATCAGACTTGACAGTGAGGATCTCCTGAAGCGTGTAAGCTGCGCCGTAAGCCTCGAGAGCCCAAACCTCCATCTCTCCGAAACGCTGTCCACCAAACTGAGCTTTACCACCCAGAGGCTGCTGTGTAACGAGAGAGTAAGGACCTGTCGAACGCGCATGAATCTTATCGTCTACCAGGTGGTGGAGCTTGAGATAATGCATGTGTCCGATTGTTACAGGGTTGTCGAAATATTCTCCGGTACGGCCGTCTCTTAAGGCAACCTTACCGTCTCTTGAAATCTTAACGCCCTTCCAGAGTGCTCTGTGCTCTAAGTGGTCGCCCAGATAGTCCATAACCTCAGGAAGAAGTGTGTCACTGTACTTCTCTACGAAGTCTTCCCACTCCATGTTGACATAATCATTTGCCAGCTCAAGAGTGTCTGCGATATCAATCTCCTTCGCGCCGTCGAAGATAGGAGTTGAAATATCAAAGCCCAGAGCCTTAGCTGCGAGGCTTAAGTGAATCTCAAGCACCTGTCCGATGTTCATACGTGAAGGAACGCCGAGAGGGTTGAGCACGATGTCAAGCGGACGTCCGTTAGGAAGGAATGGCATATCCTCAACAGGAAGAACTCTTGAAACGACACCCTTGTTTCCGTGACGTCCGGCCATCTTATCGCCTACAGAGATCTTTCTCTTCTGGGCAATGTAAATGCGGACTGTCTCGATAACGCCTGGTGCTAAATCGTCGCTGTTCTCTCTTGTAAATACCTTGGCATCTACAACGATACCATATGCGCCGTGAGGAACCTTAAGAGATGTATCTCTTACCTCTCTTGCCTTCTCGCCAAAGATTGCGCGAAGGAGTCTCTCCTCGGCTGTGAGCTCTGTCTCACCCTTAGGAGTAACCTTACCTACGAGGATATCTCCGGCTCTGACCTCAGCGCCGATTCTGATGATACCTCTCTCGTCGAGATCCTTAAGAGCATCCTCGCCGACACCTGGAACATCACGTGTGATATCCTCCGGTCCGAGCTTGGTGTCTCTGGCCTCTGTCTCGTACTCCTCGATATGAATAGATGTGAATACATCGTTCTGAACTAACTTCTCGCTTAAGAGAACGGCATCCTCGTAGTTGTAACCTTCCCAGGTCATGAAACCGATGAGAGGGTTCTTTCCGAGAGCAATCTCACCATTCTTGGTGGAAGCGCCGTCTGCGATAACCTCGCCCTTCTGGACAACGTCGCCTGCGAATACGATAGGCTTCTGGTTGTAGCAGTTAGACTGGTTCCTTCTCTTAAACTTGGCAAGATGGTACTCGTCAAGATTACCGTCTGCTCTTCTTATTGAAATGTAGTTAGATGAAGAAATAACTACTGTACCTGCATTTTTAGCAACTACGCAAACGCCTGAGTCAACGGCTGCCTTGGCTGCCATACCTGTGTCGATAACAGGTGCCTCAGTGATCATAAGCGGCACTGCCTGACGCTGCATGTTAGAACCCATGAGGGCACGGTTGGCATCGTCGTTCTGAAGGAATGGAATCATTGATGTAGCAACTGAGAATACCATCTTAGGAGATACATCCATGAGCTCTATTCTGCTCTTCTTGAAGTTGGAGGTCTCATCTCTGAAACGTCCTGAAACATTGTCGCTTGCAAAATGCTTAAGACCATTCTCGTCAACATATGTCTCTGCGTTGGCCTGAGCAACTGTGAAGTCATCCTCCACGTCAGCTGTCATGTAAACGCGCTCGTCTGTGATTACAGGATTCTTGGCATTCTCACCCTTGTTGTCAACAACATAGTAAGGCGCCTCGATGAAACCGTAAGGGTTGATGCGCGCATAGCTTGCAAGAGAGTTGATAAGACCGATGTTAGGTCCCTCAGGGGTCTCGATAGGACACATTCTACCGTAGTGAGAATAGTGAACATCTCGAACCTCGAATCCGGCACGGTCTCTTGACAGACCGCCAGGTCCTAACGCTGACAGACGTCTCTTGTGTGTGAGCTCTGACAGAGGGTTATTCTGGTCCATGAACTGTGACAGCTGTGAGCTTCCGAAGAACTCCTTAACATTAGCTGTTACAGGCTTGATATTGATAAGTGACTGCTCTGTGATCTCGTCAGGATTCTGAGTGCTCATGCGCTCGCGCACAAGTCTCTCCATACGTGATAAACCGATGCGGTACTGGTTCTGTAAGAGCTCACCAACGCAGCGGATACGTCTGTTTCCCAGGTGGTCGATATCGTCTGTGTGTCCGATGCCGGCCTCTAAGTTCAGGCAGTAGTTGATGGAAGCTACGATATCTTCCTTAGTGATGTGCTTCATGACAAGGATATTTCTGAAGTCATCAGCTAACTCCTCAAGCTTCCTGAGTGTTGCAGGCTCGTCAGGATCATTCTCCTCTAAGATCTTCTTGCGATCCTCGCGGTATCCCTTAAGCTCGCTTAAATTAGGATAGTAAACCTTCATGATATCGCCGCTCTCGTCGTAGAGACCGATCTCTGAAAGCTCATTCTCCTCCATATAATATATAGGATTAACCATCATGTTGGAGAGAACCTTCACAGGCTTCTCCTCAGTCTGGATATATACATAAGGGATAGCTGCATCCTGGATGCGCTCAGCCTCATCACGTGTGAGAGTCTTGCCCTTCTCATACAGGATCTCTCCTGTCTCTGTATCCATAACATCCTCTGCAAGTGTATGTCCTGCAAGACGGAAGCGGAAGTTTAACTTCTTATTGAACTTGTAACGTCCTACCTTAGCCAGGTCATATCTTCTGCAGTCGAAGAATGTGTTGTTTACATATGTCTCAGCGCTGTCGATTGAGAGAGGCTCACCTGGGCGAACCTTCTTGTATAACTCTAACAGACCTGTCTTGCGGCTGTCTGAGGTATCCTTCTCAAATGTTGCGTAGAGCTTGGATTCCTCGCCCAAAAGGTCGATGATGTCCTGGTTGGTTCCCCATCCAAGAGAACGCAGAAGAACAGTCACAGGAATCTTACGTGTACGGTCTACACGTACCCAGAATACATTGCTTGAGTCTGTCTCATACTCGAGCCATGCACCGCGGTTAGGGATAACTGTGGCACTGTATAATCTTGTTCCAAGCTTATCGTGCTGAAGATCATAGTATATACCGGGTGAACGAACCAACTGGCTGACGATTACACGCTCAGCGCCGTTGATGACGAAGGAACCAGTCTCGGTCATGAGAGGAATATCTCCCATGTATACAGACTTAGCGCCTGCACGGTCAATGATCTGGCCGTTCTCGTCCTTCTTGGAAAGCTTCACGTCAACATATAATGGTGCTGAATATGTTGCGTCTCTTTCTTTACACTCGTCGATGGTGTACTTCTTCTTGTCTTCGCAGACTCTGCAGTCCTCGAAGCTAAGAGTCATAGTTCCATTAAAGTCGCTGATCGGGAAGATATCCTTGAAAACTTCCTTCAGTCCAACTTCACGGAACCATTTATATGAGGCTGTCTGGACCTCAATGAGGTTTGGCATATCAGCGAGATCTTCATTCCTTCTGGAATAGCTCATTCTGACATTCTTGCCTGATTTCACAGGTCTAAATCTGTTTTTTTCCATGAACGCTGTCACCCCGTTTTCATATTTTTAGCTTTTTGTCGTCACAGGCCGCAAAAAAATGCGCAAAGAACCCCCATGGCGGCAAAAATGCACACTACAGAATATCACAGGTTGTCCACGAAGTCAAGCGCGAATTCACATAATTTTAATGTTAGTCTTTTCTTTTCACAGGTCGCTAAAAAAGTGCAAAAAACCGGCGCCAAAGCGCCGGCATAATTCAATAGTTTATCAGTTTGCAGCGTATACATCTCTCAGAATAGCATTTACAATATATCTCTCCGTGGCATCCTCTGTACAAGTGTAGAGGGTGAGCAGTCTGTCCTCCTCGGTCACCTCAACGTTCGTGTCATACCAGTTGAGGGAATTGATGGTCTCCATGACCATGTCGTAGCTTGCATACGGGCTGAAGATATATCCGTTTGCAGGGTGCTGACAGAAGGAGAACATCTCATAGACATAGATATTGCCGCCCATGTAAATGTAGACATATGGATACTCTCTGAAATACTCCTCATTCTTGTAGTTTAAGAGCGCACCAAACATGGAGCCGTCCTTGCGGTCGTGTCCCCAGATTACGGAGCTGAAGCTTCCGAGAGGATCCTCCCTGTTGGTTCTGTAGTCAAAACAGATGGAACCGGCCATGCTCTCAGTGTTTCTGTAGGTGTATCTGAGATAGTGCTCGTTGTCCTCTCCCAAAACCACAGGATACTTAATCGTTGTGTCATTGTTGCTTCCCGGGATATATAAGTAGCACACATAGTCAGAGTTTACAGACTTAAAATACTCCTCGTCAACTGAGAACTGGATTTTCGGAACAGTCTCCTTATTCACAGGGTTGATCACGATGACCTCGCCCTGGGCGTCGGTCACAGTCTCCTCAGGCTCTGATTCGCCGGTGTTCTGGTTGACAGGCTTGGTCTCCGTGGATATCACAACTCCGCCTTCCTTCTCTACCTGCTCATACTCCCTCTGGATGCTGTAGTAGTCCCAGCCATATATCGCCAGTCCGGTTGCCGCATATGCAAATGCTCCGAGAGCCGCGCAAAATACAACCTTCCTGACCATCTCTATCACAAGCTGTGCAGTTGTCAGCTTATCATTTTCATCTAAAACAGCCTCCTCGGCTGCCTTAAGCTCTGCCTCGTCAGTCTGAACGGTTTTGACAGCGTCCGCCTTCTTCCTGACCGCCTTCTTCTTAACCTTCTCTGCCATCATGTCCCCTTAAATGTGCGTTAATTTTGCGTTTGATTGTAACTAGTTTTTTAGTGTAGCGTAAAACACAGAGTTTTTCAACAAAATTTTCATAAAAAAATTCCCGGCAGATAACTGCCGGGAATAATAAGCTTATATAACAGGATTACTCTGCCTTGCCAGCTGAACCGAAAGCCTTGCAAAGCTCAACAACCTTAGCTGTGATAGCATCGCAGCCTGGCTTAAGAACCTTACGAGGATCGTAGCCCTTGCCTGATAAGTCCTTCTTCTCCTCGAAGTACTTACGTGTGGCAGCTGTGAACTCAAGCTGAAGCTCTGTGTTGATGTTAACCTTAGAAACACCAAGTGTTACAGCCTTGTGTACCTGATCAAATGGAATACCTGAACCGCCGTGAAGAACGAGTGGCTTGCCGTTTACAGCCTTGTCGATCTCGTCAAGTCTCTCGAAGCTTAAGCCCTTCCAGTCTGCCGGGTATGGTCCGTGGATGTTGCCGATACCAGCTGCAAGGAAGTCTACACCAAGCTCTGCTACAATCTTGCACTCTGCAGGATCTGCAAGCTCACCGTTAGATGTAACGCCGTCCTCTGTACCGCCGATGCCACCAACCTCGCACTCTACAGAAATGCCCTTAGAATGTGCAAGAGCGATGATCTCCTTAGACTTAGCTACGTTCTCGTCGAAGTCAAAGTGTGAACCGTCGAACATGATAGATGTGAAACCAACCTCGATGCACTTCTTAGCGCCCTCGAATGTACCATGGTCAAGGTGAAGAGCTACAGGAACTGTGATGCCCATTGAGTCATAAAGATTCTTAACAAGGTCTACTACTGTCTTGAAGCCGCCCATGTACTTAGCTGCGCCCTCTGAAACCTGGATGATTGTTGGAGACTTAGCCTCCTGAACACCAGCAAGGATGCACTTGGTCCACTCAAGATTGTTTGTGTTGAAAGCAGGGATCGCATAATGTCCAGCGTGTGCATCATCGATCATCTTCTTAGCAGATACTAATGCCATTTTAAATTCCTCCAATATGTGTTTGAATTTGTGAATTATTTCACAGTTAGACATTATAAACCACTTTTTCCAAAATGGAAATAGGAAAATATCATTTTAATGTCAGTTTTTTATCAAATTACCGCGATTATAACGCCTGTTTAGAAGTATTAGCGCCATCACCGTCATATAAAGAGTGAGAGCCGATATGGTGTACACCTCAAGTGTTGTGGTTATGATGCCGTATTTGACCACGAGAAGCGCCGCGCCGCTAAGCCCAGCCACCAGGAAAATGCTCATGATAACCATGGACTTAACGCCCCTTCTAAGCATCCTTATCGTCACCGCAATCAAACCGCCCGCCAGGCACAGAGGCGCATTTAACGAGCAGGCAATGTGGGCATTTGAGCAGAACGATGTCTTCGCCTCCTGCTGGTAGGGAATGTTTACGCCGACCACCAGGAAGGCTCCGGCAAGCACGGCCGCCACGGTGACCCCCGCAAGCCTTTCCCCTGAAATAAACCTTATATACAGAAGAAATCCCACAAACACCACCGCGGTGATAATCCCCCATATAAGCAGCTCCATCTCGTGTCCGCTCCAGAAGCACACCACTGACAGATTGTAAGCTGTCCAGTCATCGTAGGGCGGAAGGTTCCCAAGATGCACCGTATAATATATCAGATAGGCCGCCACCCCATCAAGGGCGATGAGTGGCAGCAGCATTTTAATGTAATTCTTCCCCTTCATATGTCACGCTCACACAGTGATGTCGAGGTCCCAGGTGATGTTCTCCTCGTCCAGACGGTATTTTTTGATAAGCTCGGGGCCACAGCTGTTAGAGCCCACACCGCTCATCTTATAGTCCACGCAGACGCACACGCCCTCGGCCTCACACAGTTCGCCTCTGTGTCCCTTACACATAAGCTCCTCAATATCAAAACGCGAGGCGTTAAACTCCAGACTGCTCTCCGAGCTGAACCTAAGCCCGCCGATGCTCATCCACTTGCAGCCCCACCTGTGACCGTTCTCCTGAGGTCTGATGTACGGCTCATACATGTCGTCAACCGTCGTCTCAAACACTCCCAGATATGAAGCGCGGTGTTTGTCGCAGTAGCTCTCTCCAGGCCCGAAGCCGCAGTAGCTCACCTTATCGCAGTCCCTAGGGAGCATCATTCTAAGTCCAAATCGCGGCATAAACGGCTGGTTTAATCCCCTCTCGCCCTTCATCTTCATGGAAATGTGTCCCTCACCGTCCACATACCATGTGGCCTCCATTTTGACAACAGGTCTTATGGCATCTGCCACAAGGGAGCCCTTGACGCTTATCATGGCGATGTTTTCCTCTGCGAGACGCGCGCTGCTCTCATAGCATTTGGTTGATGTTCTGTCAAATCCCAGCTGGTAGTACCACTTCCCCTTAATCTGTATATCGTTATCTGTAGGGGCTCTTAAAACATTCCACTGCATGGGCTTTATGAGAAGCTCCCTTCCATCCTTCTTGATGGATCTAAACGCCAGAATGGAGGTGTCAAACTCCATGGAGAAGTTCTCGCCCTCAACCCTGTACACGCAAGGCGCTTCAGACACGCACTCAAGCTTAAGTTTCCTGCCGCTCGTAAGAGGCGAAGAATTCTTATTCCTGCCCTCCCTTATGCATAACTGGTCAAAACCGAGCTCATGCCCTGCCAGTGCCACGCCCTCAGAGTCGCGAAGCTTATATATAAACCTGACCTGTATCTCTGCCCTGTCAAAACCTGAAGGGATCAAAACCTTCGCGCGCATGTCACATACATCCGCCTTATAGGAGTCCACAACCGCGCCGTCAGCGCTTATCTCGCAGAATATGTCAATGTTTTTAAGACTCCTGAAATTATAGTAATTAGAAAACTCAAAAACAGCGCTGCAGTCATCCACGCTCACAAGTCCCGCTCTCACAGGGCGCCAGACATTTTTAAGCTCCTTAAGTCCTGTGTGGGGAGTTCTGTCAGGGTAGATAAGACCGTCCATGCAGAAGTTTCCGTCGTGGCATCTCTCGCCAAAATCACCGCCGTAGTAGAACACGTCACGCCCGTAGGCATCCTTCTCGTTCATGTACACGCCGTGGTCGCACCACTCCCAGATGAAACCGCCGGTGAAGTTGTCATACTTATCCATGAGTTCCTGATAGTCCTGAAGGTCTCCGGGGCCGTTGCCCATGGCATGGCAGTACTCGCACTGTATGAACGCCTTGTGCTTGCCGGCCTCGCTCTCGCAGTAATCCCTGACCTCCTCCACTGAGGCGTACATTCTGCTCATGAAGTCGAGAGGCTCCAAATCCCTGTCGTCATACGCGGTCCATTTGCCGGTCCCGGGGTCGTTGTCATGCCACACATAAATGCTGCTCTCATACTGCAAAAGTCTCGTGTGGTCGTAGTCCTTGACCCAGTGCCCGGCCCTCTCGAAGCACACGCCGTAGCCACTCTCGTTGCCGAGTGACCATATGATGACAGCTGGCTCGTTCTTATCCCTGATAACATTTCTCTGCACTCTGTCAAGAATCGCCCCTGCAAACTGCTCGTCCCTGGCAATCAGTCCGTACTGCTCGTAGCCGCCTCCCGCAAGCTCTACAACTCCGTGGCACTCTATGTCGGACTCGCCAATCATGTAGAAGCCGTATTCGCCGCACAGCTGTGTAAACCACGGCGCGTTGGGATAGTGGCTGGTTCTTATGGCGTTAATGTTGTGAAGCTTCATGAGCTTCAGGTCCTCCACAGCCTGCTCCTTAGAGATTGTGTAGCCTGTGTAAGCGTTGCTGTCATGGCGGTTTGCGCCGTGAAGTTTAATCTTCACGCCGTTTAGATAAACCACGCCGTCCACCATCTCGATGACGCGGATGCCCACGTTCTGGCGGATAATCTCGCCCTCGGTCTCAATTTCAAGGGTGTATAAGTCGGGCGTCTCTGCCGTCCACAGTCTCACATTGGCAAGCTCCATTCTGACCGTGTCAGTATTTGCCTTATGAGATGCCCCTGTAAACACCGCATTTCCTTCGCTGTCAAGCAGCTTATATGTAACAGCGCCCACATCACCGGCGATGCTCTCAATCTTAAAATCAACAATTGCCTTAGAGGCGCGCACATATTCACCGCCGTCGCACACAGTCTCCACGCCCTGAACGCTCACGGTCTCCACGCGGTAGTCCCTTATGTGGTTTTTAGCTCTTCTAAGAATATACACATCCCTGAAGATTCCGCTCATTCTGAGCTTGTCCTGGTCCTCAAGATATGTTCCGTCGCACCATTTGAGCACCAGCACGGCCATGCGGTTGCTGCCCGCATGGCACACCCCTGAAATGTCGAATTCGCTCGGGGAATGTGACACCTGCGAATATCCGACGAACACTCCGTTGACCCAGACATACATGCAGGAATCAACGCCGTCGAAATTCAGGTAGAGTCTGTCAGCAGCCTCCTCAGCACTCAGATCAAAATCCCTCATGTACGCCGCCGCAGGGTTCTCGTCGGGCACATATGGCGGGTCGTATGGAATAGGAAATCGCACGTTGGTGTACTGCTGGTAGCCGTATCCCTTCATCTGCAGAGTGGACGGAACCTCTATCCTGTCCACATTTGACATGTCAAATGCCGCCTCTATCCACTTCTCGGGGAGTCTCTCATATCTTCCCTCGTAGATAAGCCCCCACGTTCCGTTCAGGCTTATCACGCTGTCAACGGCGCCGCCCGCCGTCTTCCTAAGCGGAATATAATAGCATCTCGTAGGCTCTGTGTTCACATGAAGAGTCTGCAAATCCTCGTGATACCTTGTTATCTCAAACATATATGCCTCCTAAAACATAAATTATTTCACTTCAAATCTCAGAAGCTCGCAGTTTTCCATATTATATTCGTAGATGTCGTCGTTGCTCATATCCACAAAATACGTCCTCATGGCGCGTCCAAGCGTCCCGTGGCACACAAAGAGCACGCTCTCGTCAGGATGCTTATCCCTCATGTCCTCGATCAGGCCGTACGCCCTGTGGCACAGCTGCAAAAACGAATCCCCTCCGGGCTGCTTCACTCCCAGGTTTTTCTTGGCAAACTGAAATGTGGGGTCGAGTCTTGGCACGCCCTCGCACTCCCCAAAATTATGCTCTATAAGCCTGGGCTCTATCTCGTAGTCAAGCCCCGTGCCCATAAGAGCCAGTTCGGCCGTCTCTATGGCGCGCTTAAGCGGAGATACGTAGACCTTGTCAATGTGGACCTGGCGGATTTTCTCCCCCAGCGCCCTGGCCTGCTCTCTTCCGTAGTCCGTGAGCATTCCCTCGCTCACCCCACACACCCTGTCCTGCACGTTGTAATCAGTCTGGCCGTGTCTTGCAATATATAATATCATGTCCTGCTCCTAACCATAATTAATCACCTTCCATTATATAATATCGCTCGACTTATAGGCAACACCAAAATAAGAAATAAATATGAATGGGGAGGAAAATGATAAAGAGCAAGCCGCTTCGCGCTTCGCGCTCCCGCGCCTTGCTTATCTCTGCCCACTACCTACGTGATAAAAAGCAAGCCGCTTCGCGCTTCGCGCTCCCGCGCCTTGCCAACATTCATTCCGTGCCTATGTGATGCTTCGCATCACGGCACGTCATGAATGTTAGCTCCTCTAGAACAAGGGCCATCCTTGATGCAAGCATCAGGATGGCCCTTGTTCTGATGAGACTTTATCACTCACGAAAAAGACCCCCGAGAGATAACATCCCGGGGATCTTGAAAGTTTGATTTAATTATGATCTATGATCAATTATGCACGCTTCTTAGAAGCAACCATAGCAACACCTGCTACAGCAACGATAGCTGCAAGGTAAGCGATAGGAGCAACGTCTGCTGTATCAGAAGATGCTGTGTTGAAAACTACATTTGAGATTGTAACTGTCTCGCCGTCAACCCATGACTGGATCTGAACCTTTGCAAAATTCTCACAAGCTGAAGTAAATGTTACAGGAATATGAACTGTGAATGATCCATCAGCGTTAGCTGTGTAGTTATCCTCGCTAAGAGTAACTGCATCCCACGCCCAACCATCATCTGCTGATGATACCTCATAGCATCCGTTTGGAAGATCATCAAAGCCTGTACATACGATGTCAACTGATGTAATAGTTGTGATATCAGAAACAGATGCACCTGGGTTGATGAATGAACCCCACTCATCAGACTGACCAAATGTGCCATAGTCTACTGTTCCCTGTCCTGCAAATGCTGTGCATGCTAAAGCTGCTGTCATAGCTGTTGCTAAAGCAACTGTCATAAACTTCTTCATTATAATTCCCTCCTAGAAATTGAGTTTGTATAAATACAATTAGAATACTAACATGTTTGTAATATTTTTGCAACATATTTTTCGTGTACAAATTGACATTTTTTTTAAATGTTTTTGTGCATTATCACATAATGTGCCATTAAATAGCACAAGATTTGCACGATTTTGGCAAAAACGCCCCGAAATCATCAAAAAGGCTCATATGCTTACCTATAAACGTTTTCGTCACACATCCTTAAATTCCACATTAATTGTTACACCTAAATTTTTTATGTGCATTTTGTACAACTGTTTCAGCACCTCAACCAGCGAATCCACATCCTCACGACCTGCAGTCTCATACGGAGAGTGCATAGCAAGCTGTGCAAGTCCCACATCCACGGTTGCAACGCTCACGCTGTAGTTTAGGAGATTGCCAAGAGTGCTTCCGCCAGGCATATCAGGTCTGTTCTCGAAGCACTGGTACTTAACCCCTGCCTCCTCACACACCTTGATAAACAGGGCCCTTGAGTAGGCGTCCGACGCGTACTTCTGCGAGGCGTTCTTCTTAATCACCACGCCGCCGTTTAAATAGCAGCGGTTATTAGGATCTGTAAGCTCCGGGAAGTTAGGGTGCACGGCGTGTGCGTTGTCTGCAGAAACATTTAGCGAGTTGGCGATCATCCTTCTGAAGGCGTCGTCGCCGCCGTAAAGCGCGCTGACTCTCTTTAATACATCCGCCATAAATGTGGAGCATGCCCCCTGTCTGGTCAGACTTCCGACCTCCTCGTTGTCAAATATGGCCAGAACCTGCACATTTTTAGCCTCGTCAGAATCCACAAAAGCCTTCGCCCCTGCATATGCGCACATGAGATCGTCAAGTCTTGACCCTGAGAGGAACTCCTCGTTTGCGCCCCACAGCCTGCATTTGTCGCGGTTGTAGGTGAATAGATCCGTGCTCACGATATCCTGTGCCTCCACCTCCAGGCTCTCGGCGACTAACCTCTTAAGCGCGCCCTTCTCACACTCTCCTCCAAACAACGGCACCATGTCCACATTTTTCTTGTATTCATGGCCATCATTTGCCTTCCTGTCCATATGTATGGCAAGACTTGGAAACATGAGAATATCTCTGTCAATGTTTACCAGGCGCATCTCTAAACCGCTGTTGGTCCTCACATACGCTCTTCCCGCCACGCTCACAGGTCTGTCAAACCAGGGCGCCATGAGCATTCCGCCGTAGCCCTCGACGCTTATTCTTGTGTATTTTCCGAGAACATCTGACTCCGGGTTTTCCTTAACCTTAAAACATGGGCTGTCACAGTGCGCGCTGACCATCATGAAACCACAGGCCTCGCCCTCAGGTATCCTGAAGGCGATCAGAGACGAATCGTTCCTCGTCGTGTAGTATCTGCCCCCTGCCTGAAGGTGCCAGACATCACCCTCGTTAAGCCTCACAAACCCAGCCTTATCAAGCATAAGAGCCACATTTCTTACAGCGTAAAAATTCACAGGACTCCTGTCTATAAAATCCATCATTTCTCTCTCAAACATAAAAACCTCCCAACACAAAAAAGAAAGCCCGTGGATCTCTCCACAGGCTTTCATTATGCCATAAGGCAATTATTTCGTCAATTACAGAAGGAGCTTAGTAGGGCCGTACTCGTTGTAAATCTCGATACGAAGGTTGCCCTTCTCCTCTGTGTCACCGTATACGAAGTATACAGACTCGCCGTTAACCTTAACGTCAGAAACAACATAATCTGTCTCTGTTACGTCAAATGTATCGCCGATTGCGATATCAACACAGAATACAACTGCGCCAACTGCTGTGCCTTCCATAGCGTCAGCGTTGATTGTGTATGTGCCATCACCTGCAATGTCGATTGTTGTAGCCCAGTCAGAAACTGACCAGTCTGCTGATGCGAATGCCATTGTAGCTGTTGCAGCTGCGTCAAGACCTGCAACTGTGAACTCTACAGAGATTGCATCTGCTGATGCGTTAGCCTGATCATACTTAGCTGCGTCTGCTGCACCCTCAACGAATGCGCCGCCTGTCCAGCCAATCTGCTCAGCGAGAGACTTCTCCTCGCCAAGAAGTAACTTGGTAGGGCCGTACTCGTTGTAAATCTCGATACGAAGGTTACCCTTCTGCTCTGTATCACCATATACGAAGAATACTTCCTCGCCGTTAACCTTAACATCAGATACTACATAATCTGTATCGTTGATGTCAAATGTGTCGCCGATTGCGAGATCAACACAGAATACAACTGCACCAACTGCTGTGCCTTCCATAGCGTCAGCGTTGATTGTGTATGTGCCATCACCTGCAACGTCGATTGTTGTAGCCCAGTCAGAAACTGACCAGTCTGCTGATGCGAATGCCATTGTAGCTGTTGTAGCTGCGTCAAGACCTGCAACTGTGAACTCTACAGAGATAGCGTCTGCTGAAGCGTTAACCTGATCATACTTAGCTGCGTCTGAACCAACCTTGTAAGCGCCGCCCTCCCAAGCTGGAGCTACTGGCTCAGTTGGATCCTCAGCACTGCCACCGGTGTAATCCATAGAACATGTGCCGTCATAGCTGTCAAGGCCATTAACTGTGAATGTGATAGAGATAGAATCTGCATATACATCATATGGAGGTAATGTCTTAAGTGAGTCAACCCAGTTGTTCTGGATCTCGATGCACATACCTGTTGTAAGCTCATCATCAATATCTACGCCATCATAGTTCTCAGATGTGTGAGCATCGATAAGAGCTGAGTCAATGTTGACAACCTGATCGCCAATCTTAAGCTCATCGATAGAGATAGATACTACTTCCTGTCCGTAAGCATCCCAAGGAATATCTGTGCTTAAGAAGATGAGGTTGTACTGTGAATCAGCTGCGAACTCAGTTGTTCCATAAGTAGCCTCGTTAGCCTTCCAGTCAAGACCTGTAACAGATACTGTGTATGTGCCGTCACCTGTGATGTTCACGTCGTTAAATGTACCAGGCGCAGATACAAGATTGTCAGGTCCGTTCCATGCATGTACTACATTGAAATCGATCTCGTCTGTGTTGTTTGTTCCAAAGAAACCATAAGAAGCATCGTCAACCTTATTACGGAATGAATAAGCGTTGGTCTGGAAACCAATGTATCCGTGATATGTTGAAGCGTCAAGAGAGAACTCTGCAGGTTCAGGTGCCTCTGTTGTCTCTTCAGCGGTTGTTGTCTCTTCAGTCTGAGCAGTTGTTGTTGTCTCAGCCTGAGCAGCAGTAGTTGTTTCCTTGTTTGCTGCGGTTGTTGTGGTTGTTGTGTCTGTGCCAGAGCATCCTGCAAGTGCTGTTGCGCAAATCAGGGCTCCGCAAAGAGTTAAACTTTTGATTTTCATAATGAAATCCCCTCTCCTTTCAAGATTTAAAGTATGCACAGTATATAAAAATTCACGCAAAAAATCAATATGTTTTATGGCATTTTGTCAATGAGATGCAAAAAGTAGTGCAATATTTGTGTATTTTTCACCATAAATAGGTCAATTTTTAATAATTATACCTTCATAAGTCCCAAAGCCTTCACTATTTCCATCACAACAACAGGTGTGAAGATGAAAGCGAGGCCGATAAGGTAGAGGTCTGCCGGAAGATAAATCAGTCCGAACAGCGCATTTAAAGGTGTAAACATTACAAGCGCAACCATAAGAGTTGATATAAGCGCTGCGCCGTCAAGCTTGGTGTTTGAGAACGGTCCGATCTTGAACAGAGAGTGCATGCTTCTCATGTTAAATGCCTGCACAACCTGTGACATGGACAGAGTCATGAATGCCAGCGTCTGACCTCCGGCAATCTCGCCCGTGCTCTTCCAGCCGATGAAAAATGCCGCCAGTGACAGTCCTCCAAACATGATACCCTGAAGAACAATCTGAACTCCGAAGCCGTTTGCAAACAAGCCTTCCATCTTAGGTCTTGGAGCCTTATCCATTACATCCTTCTCTACAGGCTCCATACCGAGAGCGATTGCAGGAAGGCTGTCTGTTACAAGGTTAATCCACAACAGCTGCATGGACAGAAGTGGTGCCTGCTTCCAGAGAATCATAGCCAGGAATACAACCAAAACCTCTCCGATGTTTGTTCCAAGTAGGAAGCCTACTACCTTCTTGATGTTTGCATATATACCACGACCCTCGCGAACTGCTGACACGATGGTTGTGAAGTTGTCATCCATAAGTGTCATATCGGCACTTCCCTTGGCAACGTCAGTACCTGTGATACCCATGGCACATCCGATGTCCGCCGCCTTAAGTGCAGGAGCGTCATTGACACCGTCACCTGTCATGGAAACAATCTGGTCACGTCTCTGCCAAGCCTTGACGATTCTGATCTTGTTCTCAGGAGACACACGAGCGTAAACTGAGATGCCCTCAACCTTCTCGTCAAACTCTCTGTCGGTCCATGCGTCGAGCTGTGTTCCTGTGATGGCCATATCGCCGTCTCTCATGATTCCCAGATCCTTAGCGATGGCTGAGGCTGTGACAACGTGGTCACCTGTGATCATTACAGGTCTGATGCCTGCCTTTCTGCAGACTGCAACCGCATCCCTGACCTCAGGTCTAGGAGGGTCAATCATGCCGACAAGGCCTCTGAAGGTAAGTCCGCTCTCGATGTCCTTAGGCGAAGGGCTTACTATAGCGCCCGCAGGAATCTCCTTCGTGGCAACAGCAAGAACTCGAAGAGCCTGTGAGCTCATGTCCTCTGTGAGCTTCTTAGCCTTCTCGAGGTCGCCTGTGATGCACTTTTCTGCCAGGCAGTCAAATGCGCCCTTGGTGATTACGATGTACTTGCCGTCTATCTCGTTGATTGTGGTCATGAGCTTACGGTCTGAATCGAACGGAAGTGATGCCACTCTCTTAAATCTATTGTTGAGATCATCCTTCTCCATGCCGTTTTTGTGTGCGGCAACAACGATTGATGTCTCTGTGGGGTCGCCCATGTGCTGCTCACCCTCTGCGCTAAAGACGACTGAACCGTCGCAGCACAGTGTGGCAAGCTTAAGGATCTCCCTAACCTTCTCTGTATTGTTCTCGCTGATGTCCTCAAGATCAGCCTCACCGTCCACATACGCCTTCATAAGGGTCATTCTGTTCTGTGTGAGGGTTCCTGTCTTATCTGAGCAAATGATTGACGCTCCGCCAAGCGTCTCAACAGCGGGCAGTCTTCTGATAACTGCGTTCTGCTTGGCCAGACGTGTGACGCCGATTGATAAAACGATGGTTACGATTGCAGGAAGTCCCTCAGGGATTGCTGAAACCGCAAGGGAAACTGCTACCATGAATATCTCTATAGGCTTCATGGTGCCGCTCACCATACCAACTATGAATATGATAGCGCAGGCTGCGATTGCAACCATGCCGAGATATTTGCCAAGATCTGCAAGCTTCTGCTGAAGCGGTGTATCGCCGTCCTCCTCTGCGTCGAGAAGGTTGGCAATCTTGCCCATCTCTGTGTCCATACCTGTGGCTGTGACAACCGCTGAGGCTGTACCGTATGTGATGCTGCAGCCTGAGAATACCATGTTGGTTCTGTCTCCGATAGGAGCATTGTCAGCAACCACCTCATCGGCATTCTTCTCTGATGGAACAGACTCTCCTGTGAGGGCTGACTCCTCGCTCTTTAAGCCCGCTGATGTGAGAAGTCTCGCGTCAGCCGGAACGAAGTCTCCTGCCTCTAAGAATATGATATCGCCGGGAACTAAGTCAGCTGCATCAATCTTCTTCTCTGTGCCGTCTCTTATAACTCTGGCGTGGGGAGCTGACATGCTTTTTAGCGCATCGATTGCCTTCTCGGCTCTGCTCTCCTGGACAACGCCCATGATGGCATTAAGTATAACGATGAGAAGAATAAGCGCAGGCTCAATAAACTCTGAAGGATCCTTCTCGATTATGGCGATCACAAAAGAAATAGCCGCTGCAACCAAAAGAATAAGGATCATGACATCCTTAAACTGTGCCAGAAATCTCTCAAAAGTGGTCTTTTTTCTCTTCTCCTTGAGCTTGTTAGGCCCGTATTTTTCCAGTCTCTCCGTTACCTGTGCGTCAGTAAGACCGCTAAGCGCGTTAGAGTGAAGCGCGTCGATTGTCTCCTGACTGCTTGTGTTGTGGTAAAGCATTTCATACCTCCCTTAAAATTCTATTTCTCCCTGAAGCCACACGTCGCATTTGATTCTGCGGCCTGTTTTTGGCTCACCTGTTACGTCAGCTGCGGCCACCGTGACCGCCATTCTCATATCATTGTTGGTTTTGATGTTGAACCTGTAGAACCTTCGCCCTGTCACAGAGTTCACATGCTCCTCGATGTCCGTTATCTGGCCCATGACGCAGTACTGGTCACACTCCATTCCGCTTGGCATGAAGAAGCTGTCCACCACGCTGTACAGATCACTCTCCCACACTCTGTGGTTGACCCTCTGATACAGCTTCATCTCCTCGCTGGTTAGCTGTTCAAATGCTTCGTCGTCCCCGTCCTGCGCTCTCTCCACCAGATTCACGCGCTTCGTTCGCCTATCAAGCATCTCCTTCTCAACCTCCGGGGCCTTATCGATGGGGCTTATAATCCTGGCGCTCTTAGCAAGTGCGCTAAGCGACAAACACCTCACCTTGACCTCCTCGTCAAGAGGTATCTTGTATTTGAAAATGTCTATGAAATTTGACAGATAGAATATGGCGTTAATTCCGAAGCGGCTGTCCTCACACGATGCCATGTAGCGCTCGTTGTCGCTCATTTTCGTGATTTTACAGTTCTTCTGGGATGTCATGTAGGGGTATTTGGAATACGGATAGTAGTATTCCACCATGAAGTGGTCGCCCACATTATGGCCCACCAGCACGACTCCGCACTCCGGCGCCACATGTTTTATGTACACGCTGTGGCTTATGCCGTCCTCGTCCGTGGACAGGATGATCTTCTCATCCTTCTCATTAATTAAGCGGCCGACGAGTTCCATCTCGTCGGACCGCTTGATATTCGTATCAAAACCGATTGCCCTTAAATACTGATGCAAAATGTTCTCCCGAATTATTTGATTTCAGTCATTCCGCCCATGTATGGCTGCAACACCTTAGGGATGGCAACGCTTCCGTCTGCGCGGAGGTTGTTCTCTAAGAAAGCGATGAGCATTCTTGGCGGAGCGACAACTGTGTTGTTAAGTGTGTGGGCAAGGTACTTCTTGCCGTCTGATCCGTTAACTCTGATGCCAAGACGTCTGGCCTGTGCATCTCCTAAGTTAGAGCAGCTTCCTACCTCGAAATACTTCTTCTGGCGTGGGCTCCAAGCCTCGACGTCAACGCTCTTAACCTTGAGGTCGGCTAAGTCTCCTGAACAGCACTCGAGTGTTCTTACAGGAATGTCGAGAGTTCTGAACAGGTCAACTGTGTTCTGCCAGAGCTTGTCGAACCACATTTTGCTGTCCTCAGGCTTGCAGACTACGATCATCTCCTGCTTCTCAAACTGATGAATTCTATATACGCCTCTCTCCTCGATACCGTGCGCGCCCTTCTCCTTGCGGAAGCATGGGCTGTAGCTGGTAAGTGTGAGAGGAAGGGTCTCCTCCGGAAGAATCTGGTCGATAAAACGTCCGATCATGGAGTGCTCGCTGGTGCCGATGAGATAGAGGTCCTCGCCCTCGATCTTGTACATCATGGCGTCCATCTCAGCGAAGCTCATAACGCCTGTGACAACGTCGCTTCTGATCATGAACGGAGGCACAACATATGTGAAACCTCTTCCAATCATGAAGTCTCTCGCATATGAGATGACTGCAGAGTGAAGTCTCGCGATGTCGCCCATCAGATAGTAGAAACCGTTGCCGGCAACTCTTCTGGCTGCGTCCAGATCGATTCCGCTAAATCTCTCCATAATCTCTGTGTGATATGGAATCTCGAAATCAGGAACCACAGGATCACCGTACTTCATAACCTCAACGTTCTCGCTGTCGTCCTTGCCGATCGGAACGCTTGGGTCGATGATGTTAGGGATAATCATCATCTTCTTCTTTAAGTCAGCCTCAACCTGCTTCTCCTCCTCGGACAGTGCCTCGATACGGCTGGCGTCTTCGGCAATCTGAGCCTTAACAGCCTCAGCCTCCTCCTTCTTGCCCTGTCCCATGAGCATACCAATCTGCTTGGAAGCCTTGTTTCTGGCAGATCTAAGAGCCTCAACCTCGCCCTTAATCTCACGGTTTCTTCTGTCAAGCTCGATAACCTCGTCGACTAAAACGAGCTTGCTGTCCTGAAACTTATTCTTAATATTCTGCTTAACGATGTCAGGATTCTCCCTGACAAACTTAATATCTAACATAATTGCCTCCGCAAAATTAAAATATCATCACGAGTATATACCACCGCCACAATTATTTCAAGCATAAAAATAGCCTTCGTGGTCTCCCACCAAGGCTATTTTGAATTATTTTTGGTTTTTTATGGTAAATAACGCTCTAGCGTCTGGAGCCGCCGCCCATACCGCCGCCGCCAAAGCCGCCCATTCCTGCGCCCGTAGCGCCCTGGGTTCCAGCTTCCTGCGTCCAGGTAAGCACAGTCGCGCCGTCCCTTGTGAGCGTGTATGTCACGCCCTCCTTTAGAGCTTCTGAAGCAAACCATCCGCTTGAATATGTCTTGGTGAGACTAAATGTCGCCACCTCGTTGCCGTCAGCGTCGCTTATCACATAGTCGCCCGCAGTAAATGATGTTCCGCTTGAGACATATGTGTTCACAGAATTTACAGGTGTTTCGCAGATACCTCCAAGCGCCACAACCGTTCCGGCGCTCACTGTGATTGAGCCGTCCACGTCCACGGAGCCCGCCATAC
Organism: Lachnospiraceae bacterium; assembly: GCA_024699325.1. Taxonomy (GTDB): domain Bacteria; phylum Bacillota; class Clostridia; order Lachnospirales; family Lachnospiraceae; genus UBA4292. The sequence goes on from JAILPS010000055.1 coordinate 67,706, forward strand.
TGCCGCTTGAGTTGCCGCCCTTAACTAACACGAAGCCTCCATTTACTATGAAGTTTCCATTGGAGTCGATGGCATCCGTGTCGCCTGTAGGCGTTGTGACATCCACATATCCGCCGTTTATTGTGATGCAGACGTCTGAGCTTGCGCTTGAAGCTCCCCAGCCGCCCATGCCGCCGCCCATAGCGCTTCCTGAGCCGTCGGAGGCGTTGATGCCGTCATCTGTGGCATACACATACACATCGCCGCCGTTAATCGTGATCTTGGCAGCCTCTAAGCCCTCGTAGCTGGTCACAACATTTACATAGCCGTCATCGATGGTCAAAACCTTGTCCGCGTGAATTCCGTCGTCCCCTGTGGAGATTGTGATGCTTCCGCCTGAGATAAACGCGCTTCCCGCTCCGCTCTCTCCGCTTTCAAGCTCGTCAGAGTTTACGTGGATGCCGTCATCCGTAGAGGAAATGTTTATAGTTGCGCCTGAAATGTCAACGCTGTTGCCGGCCTTGATTCCCTTCGTAGAATATGTTGCAGTGCTTCCTGATGAGCCGGATGTAAGGTTTACATAGTCGCCCGTGATGCTCTGATCGCTTATGGCGCTTATCAGATAGCCATTCATAGTGGTGTTTATGGATGCGCCGTCGCCCGCTGCCACATAGTTTGTGGTGTCAGGTGTGGCGCCGCTCTCAAATATGTAGAAGTTTACGCTGTCATATCCCGATGGAGCCTTCACCAGAAGACCGTAGTAGGACGCGCTTCTTCCGCCTGAAACCATGGTGTAGTACTGTGCCTTAACCCAGGTTCCATCCTCGCTGTTAGAATTATAGTAGTAAGCGTAGTAGTCATAATCCTCTGAGTAATCGCTCTGGGAAACTATCAGATAGAAGTCCGTTGTGGATGAGCTGTCAGAGTCGCTGTAGTTGCTGTAAGTGTCTGTGTAAATGTTTATGCTTCCCTCGCCGCTAATCACCGCGTCGTAGGCCGCGCTTATGCCGTCGCCTGCAGCATAGATATCAATATTTCCGCCGCTTATCGTGACAACTCCGCGCTGATTGCCCTTAGAGGACACATCAGAGTTGCTACTCTTAATGCCGTCGCCCGCGCTTGAAACCACTGTGTACTCTCCGCTCTCGACGGTCACGCTGTCGTTGCCCTTAAGCGCGTTGTTCACAGCCAAAACCTTAAGCGTAAGGTTCTTAAGCTCTAAGTCATCCTTTGACTGTATGCCGTTATTGTAGTTAGCTCTCACAACCAGCGCACCCTGTCCCTTGATCTTAAGATCTGCGTCAGCATATATGGCTGCGCCCGCGTTGGTGGCATCTGTAACAGTCTCAGTCTCATCCTCTGAGTCCGTGTTTTCTGCTGTAGCCCTCGCGTCAACCACCTCGTTAAATGTTCCATCGGCCGCCACAACAGAGACCTTGTCGGCGCTTATCACATATATGGGCGCCGCGTCAGATGACGATATGAGCGCTCCGTTTAGCTTGAGCTCAATCTCCTCGTCCTCTGCTATCTCCACCACAATATTTCCGTAGAGGCAGCCGCTTAAGACGTACTCGCCGCCCTTCGTAAATGTGTATGTGGTCCCCGAAACGCTGTAGCCGTCTGTGACCTCGCTCTCAACCGTAAAATCGCCGGTAATCTCCACTCTCGACTCCTCGGCATCAGATGCGCTCACTGCGCTCTCAGTCTGCGCGCTGCTATCATTTGAAGAGTTATTGTCAGTTGTATCACTTCCCGCTGTGGTCTCTGAAACTGCTGTGGTTGTAACTGCTGTGGTGTCTGTGTCAGCCGCACATCCTGCCACTATAAGTCCCGCCGCCATGGCAAGCGGTAAAAATCTATACTTCCTCATGCTTCCTCCCTGCGCTAAGCGCAATCTCCTTAAACTTCAACCAATCTCGCATAAAGAAGTGATTTTTCTGTGAAAAATTTTGCAAAAAACTGTGTTCTGATGTCAAAAAGGATGCGAGGTTTTCTTTCTTATCAACCCTTACTCCACAAAACTTATCTTGATATAGGTCACATTTATGGCCAGCCCCGCCTGCGTGGAGTTTCTAAAGTTTAGTGTTAACACTCCGTCCGTAACCGCAACATCAGCCGTAAGAGGTCCGCCACTTACATTGTACGCCTCGGCTAACATAAGTTCTGACTCCTTACCAAGATTTGCATAGACATCGTGGCCGTTAGAGCAGTTCCACGGGTTGGCAAATCCAATCTCCACGGCGTATGTTCCGTTTGGAAGCTCGAAGGCGTAGTCGAGAAATCTTGTGGTGTAGCCGTCCTCATACTGGTTCTTGGTGTATCTGTTTGAGGCGGTCTTATCAAGGCCGTCAGAGTTGTTGAATTCGTAGCACCATGTGTGCGCAGTGTAGAGGCCGTCGTTATTTCCTGAGCCGTTATACTTATCGTTGGCGTCATCGATTAGGCCCCACTTCTTGCCTGTCACAGGGTCGTAGCCGTAGAGCTGCTCAGTGACTGAATTGTACACGCCAAATGTGTCGCCCTCTGATATGGTCGTCGTGTCGTAGTCGCCGCAGTCCACGAAGTAGGCGATACTCTCATCGCTTTCATAGTTAGGCTCCACATCGTACATATATATGAAACCTGAAACCTGTGCGGACTCCTTCCCGTCCATTCCCGCAAATGTCACGTCGATAATGTCATACTCCTGATCATTTGCATTAACCTTAACTGCGCCCGCCAAAACCTCTGCAGGTATCTTAACCCTGAGCTCATAGCTCTCCTCGAGGCCTATATAGTCGAGCACGTCCTCAAAAAGCAGAGCATCGCCGCTGGTAATCCTAAGAGTTTTGCCGTTGTCAGATGCAAGAAGCGTCACCTGAAGGTACATATTGCCATCTGTCTTTACCGCCATCCTGTATGAGAAGCTTCCGCCCTCAGTGGCATATCTGCTGGTTCCGCTCTCTGTCTGACCCACGCTTCCGTTATCCGTCATGGCGTGTAATTCATCATTTTCATACTGTCCGTAGCCAGGCTGCACCGTGTCTGTCGCCGTGTCAAATGATCTGACCCTGCTTAAATTAATCTTATCTATCTCGTCCTGTGTGGTCACATAGAAGTAGAGACCGTATCTCTCCTCGTAAACCCTGTAATACGGCTTAAATGTGAGACCCGCCGCCTTAAGTGTAAATGTGAGCCCCTCGCCCGCATTTTTCTCAAAATAATCGTCCGCATTTTCAATAAACTCTGACGCATCGGACCCTGACGGGAGAATTATGTTGTCGCAGTCCGTCACTCTTGCCGCAGGAATAGTGACCGCAACGCCCGTTGTTGTGGTCTGCATGTCCTCCGTTCCAAGAGTTGCCGCAAGCACGTATGGACCGTACTTAAACGCCACGCTGTTTGGCGCGTCAGGAAGCGCGTATGCCACAACCTTCATGGGAAGTGTCACCTTAACGACAGAGCCGCTCTCAAGCCCTGCCGCAATCACCGCGTAGCCGTTCTCGGCTTCGTATGCATATTCCTCTCCGTCTACGCTTATCGCCATGTCGAGCGCAATCCAGCCTGGAATTCGAAGCTTGATATTCTTATCCGTCGCCTGAGAATCCATGGTCGTGACAGTGATAGTAACCTCCTCAGACGACTCCAGGTCGCAGCTCATATCAAGGACAATATTATCCTCCTCGCTTCTAAGCGTGCTGCTCTGATAGAGGTTTACATATATGCTCTCACCGCTTCTAAAATAAATGCTGTCCCCAAGCTTGGTAAAATTCTCCATGCCCGTTCCCGTACAGCACCAGAACTTCGTCCAGCGCGTTCCAAATACCCTGAAGTAGCCTGTCGCCATGGGCTGGAAGTATGTGCTCATGCCGGTCTCAGGGTTTTGTGACGCGAGAATGGCGTTACAGTAGGCCGCCTCGTAGTAGTCTGCGTACTTCACATCCCCCGTGATCTCAAACAGCATTTTGGTGAGCTTTAACATGTTGTAGACGTTACAGGTCTCGTTGTTTGCGTTGGTTCTCTCTGCGTCCAAAACATAGTCCATGCCAAAATGCTCCCACTCGGAGTTGGCGCCTGTTACATAGGTGTGCTTGTTGACCACCATGTCCCAGAAGCTCTTGGCGTATTCAAGGTAGAGCGAAGCGTCCACCGTCTCGCCGTCTATCACCCTTCCGTCGCACATGGTGTATCTCTTGAGGGCTCCGATAAACTTCGGGATAGTGGTGTTTGCGTGCTTGTCATTTAGCGCATTTTCGTTGTCCGCATAGACAACCTTATAGATATTTTCGTGGTCGAAGCAGTGTGCGCTCACCGCGTAGGCGTCTGTGCCTGTCAGACCATACATCTCGTACATGATATCGTTCATTCCGCCAAATTCTATCTGGCGAACCTTCTGGGCCGTGGCCGTATCCCAGCCTGATGTGCGCCCTGCCACCCAGTCGGAGAGCCCAACGGCAAGCTTAAGAGCCGGCTCATAGCCTGTGAGCTCGTACACATCCACAATTCCCGCGAGTATCTTGTGCATGGTGTACCACGGAACCCACGCCTGGGTCGTGATATTGCACTTGCCCTCCTCCACATTGTCAAACTGGAGCTCCACATTTGCATAGTCAAGCACCGTGGCGCCAAATATGAAGCCTGGCTCGCCCTTGGAATTCTCCTGGCACACCAAGAGTTCGTCGATTATATAGGTCATCGTCTCGTAGACCTTCGCCCTGTCCTCCTCGCTAATGCCTGTGTTTACATAGGCCTGCGCCATGGCTGACAGAAAGTGGCCCATGGTGTGGCCGCCGATAAGAGAATCCTCCCAGCCCGCATATCTGGTGGCGCCCTTCATGTCAAGCCCCGCCGTGTCCCTGAAGCCCGCCAGGAGCTTGTCCGCGTCAAATGCGAGCAGATACTCCATCTCCTTGTCAAGCGCGTTCACGCAGTAATCGTCAGTCACCTCTATCTGGTCGAGCTTAAATGCCTCGATTACCTCTTCTAAATTCACTTCATCTTCCTCCGATATTATAGTTTCCTCTGGTTTTTCTGTTTCTGTGGTCTGTTCCACACCCGGGGCCGTCGTCTCCTGCCCCGAAACAGTCTGCCTGTTTTCTTCTGCGCCGTCGCAGCCCATAAGAGAGGCCGCCATCGCAATACAGAGTGCCGTCACGAGCGGGCGTCTTAATCGTACCATAGTCATCCTCCTTAAATATATCACGAATTATATCTCAGATAATCATAGTTTGGATGCGGGGATTTTTGAATGGATTCTTCACATAAATAGATGTACAAAACGGCAATATGTGTTAAACTATAGTGTGTGTTACATATTGTTTTAGTGTGAATTCAACTATAAAACGGCAAATAAGGAGGATTTTCCTTGAAAAATGTAATAGGTCTTGATATGAGCGGTCGCAGGGAGGTTACTCTTTGCAACCACAACTTCAGCGAGGAGGGCATCTACCACCCCGACAGGATTATGGAGGATTACGATTTTCTGTTTATGCAGAAGGGCGAGTGGACCATCGTGGAGGACGGTGAGACATTTCACATAGGGCCTGGCCAGATCCTTGTGTTGGAGCCCGGCCGCCACCACCTAAGCATAGATAAGTGCTCCCCCAAGATGCGAAATGTCTACATACATATGCGCGCCTCAGGTGGCGATGTGCCCTCCGGCTTCGACGCGGCCGGGGACGGGCCCCGAATCTACATAGGTAAGCTCACCGACACCACGCATCACCCCGAGCTACTGCACATTTTTGAGAGAATTATAGAGACGTATTTTAGCTACGAGGCCACAGAGAGGGACATGCGCTGCAGCATTTACCTGGAGGAGCTCCTTCTAAGGCTCTCAGATATCAACGCCATGCAGACGAAACAGACGGATGTATTAGTTCAGGAGATAATCCACAGGTTTCATTCAAACGCCGACCGCTTCTACTCCACGGCGGAGCTGGCAGAGTCATACTATGTGAGCGTCAGAACCATCTCCGGAAGGTTTAAGAGGGCCACGGGTGAGTCCATCCACCAGTACCAGATTAATTTGAAGCTCGACATGGCATACGATGAGCTGCCCTTCTCCCCCAACCGCCCCATAAGGGATGTGGCCAAAAGCTACGGCTTCTACGACGAATACCAGTTTTCCAAGCTGTTTAAGCGCCGTTTTGGCATCGCCCCCTCCCAGAGACGCTAAAGGCGCCCCCGAAGGAGCGCCTGCAATTCAAGTGTTATTTACTAAAACTTCCCACATTACTAATTGAGCGAAAAAAGGTTCCCGAATAAATTTATTAGAGCTGATGTGATCGAACCACTCACTGACGATAAGCGCGTAAATGCTTTCATTGTCGACGACAGCCTGTATGAAAGAACCTTTAGCTGCAAAAAGGCGAAAACTAGCGCAGTACAAGGGAACCGATGTCATGATAGAGCTTCTTAAACGAGCTCTTAGTGCAGGTCATCGTGCGGACTATCGTTTGCGTGCGTAATCGCAGCAATAAAAAGGATTGGATTGCCTTTATCTGCACAGACACAGCCATTTCTGAAGAAGAGATCATAAGAATATACGGAAAACGCTGGGGAATCGAAGTATTCTTTAAAACTTGCAAGTCCTATCTGCAACTAAATTCAGAATGCCACAGTCTGTCATACGATGCACTTACTGCACATATAGCTATCGTTTTTGCCAGATACCTCATGATAGCGCTTGAACAGCGCCGTAACGAAGATGACCGGAGCCTCGGGGAGCTCTTCTATTACTTTAGCGACGAATTGGCAGATATTACATTCAAAGAACCCATGCTTATTATCCTGAACACGATGAAAGAGTGTATTTTTGCCGTTTTCAAGCCTACAGAGGAACAAATGGGTCTTTTTATCGATATGTTCATGGGCCGTTTGCCTGAATACATCAAAAAATATCTTGTTCAGAATACATTGGCTGCATAAAATATGGCAAAAATAATCAAATGACCATGTTCACCGATATTCAAACATAGCGAAAGGTGTGGGAAGTTTTAGTCAATTATCAAAAAGCTTCTTAAACTCCTCAACACTCATGCCGTCATATTCTGCATCCTCTTTCAGTACAGAGAATAGTGTACCATCGTTTGTATAGAATATATTTTCTGCATACAGCATGTATTCATCCTCCGGATAATCAGGCCCTTTATCCCTCACAAATATGATCAGACGGTCACCGGCCACCATGTCTTTAAAAAGGCCCTCCATCATATAATTCGTTACGCAGGTAAACTTCTCCCCTAAATCATACGCATACGGATTATAAATGTACTCGACCGGTTTAAACTCATAATACAGATTTGTCCAGTCGATATCATCGCCAAAAAGTTCTGTATGAGTATCTTTTGAATTACTGTTTCCCGTGAACTCTGCCAGTATCGCACAGCCCTCTTCATCCACATAGCTCCTTTCGGGCGAAACATAGATCAGATCCATGGGAAGCGCAAAAAGATCAACTTTACTCTTAACGACCGGCTGAGTCTCTTCAGGTTCAGAAGAAGTTGTCATCTCTTCCATGCTGCTTTCAGTTGTTTGAGCAATAGCTGTACTTTGCTGATTATCATTCTCTGCCGATGATGGTGCACATCCCGCCATTGCCAGAAGTAAAAGCATCAATTCAACATGAATTACAGGTTTAATTTTTTTCATAGTTAAAACATCTCCTTAAAATATATGATCAAGTTGATAGATTTTGATAATATTTCTTGTAGAGATCCGACTTCCAAACAGAATAGAGTACCCCAAGGTATTTGGAGATATATTATGAGCCGTTCTCAAAGAGTCCGTCATAACCGTAATATTTACATTGCTGTTAGAGTATGAACTTACATACTGAGTCGTTATAAGCACTGTCCCATTATGCATGCCGCTCCATGCAGATACTCCGGCTTGATACTGAGATGAATACTTGTTTCCTGCGGTCGTATTCGGAGAATAAGTATAAACCTTTAGCTCAGGTCCATAATATTTCGTTGCAAGATTATTTAACTGCCTCAAGTCTTATGGTGTTGGTGTTTCCAGACTTGCCGCTTGCCTGTCCGCCGGTTAATACGACGTTGTCGCCTGATGAGAGGTGGAACACATTCTTGGCGTGATTAACTGCGTGGTAGAACATGACGTCCACAGAGTTGAACTCCTCTGAGAGCACAGGTGTCACGCCCCAGCTTAGGTTTAACTTTCTCCACGCCTTCTCGTTGGTGGTCATGCCAATGATGTCCACAGGGCATCTGAAACGGCTTACCATTCGAACAGTCATGCCTGAGAGTGAGCTTATGACGATGGCCTTCGCCTTCGTGTCTATCGCCATGGAGCAGGTCGCATGGGACACGGCGTCTAAATTGGAGCGGATCTGATACTCCGTGGTGTTAAAACGCTTCACGTAGTCGATGGTCTTCTCCGTGTATTCGCATATCTCGGCCATGTTTCTGACCGCCTCAACAGGGTGCTCGCCCGCAGCCGACTCGCCTGAGAGCATAACTGAGCTGGAGCCGTCGTAAACAGCATTTGCAACGTCTGAGATCTCCGCTCTTGTGGGGCGCGGGTTGTGGATCATGGACTCAAGCATCTCGGTCGCGGTGATGACGCGCTTGCCTAGGAGTCTGCACTTCTTGATTAAAAACTTCTGTATAGCCGGAACCTCGACGAATGGTATCTCAACTCCTAAGTCACCTCTGGCAACCATTACGCCGTCTGCAAGCTCACAGATCTCGTCGATATTGTCGACGCCCGCGCGGTTTTCTATCTTGGCGATAATGTCGATATTCTGGCCGCCATTTTCGTTTAAGAATTCTCTAAGCGCAACCATGTCTGACTTGTTTGACACAAATGAAGCTGCCACAAAATCCACGTCGTTGGCGATGCCAAACAGGATGTCTGACTTATCCTGCTCGCTCAAATAATCCCCCTGCATAACGTGGTTCGGGAAGTTCATGCTCTTTCTGTCTGAGAGCACACCGCCCACAACTATGTCGCAGATGGCGTCATTGCCCTTAAGCTCCCTGACCTTAAATATGGACAGTCCGTTGTTTACAAGGATTGTATCTCCAACCTTAATCTCCTTGATCAGGTTCTTGTAGCTCACAGAAACTCTGGTCTCATCTCCCACAACATCGTCCACTGTGAAGGTAAATGTTTCGCCCTCCTTAAGGGTGACCTTCTTGTTTTCAAATGTCTTGATGCGGTACTCAGGTCCCTTCGTGTCAAGCATGATGGCGATTGGAAGGTTTAACTCCTCCCTGACCTTCTTGATTAAGTCAATCTTAGCCTGATGCTCCTCGTGTGTTCCGTGGGAGAAGTTCAGTCTTGCCACATTCATGCCCGCAAGGCACATGGCCTTCAGTGTCTTCTCGTTGTCACTGGCAGGTCCTATGGTGCATATAATCTTAGTTTTTCTCATGATTTTTCCTTTCACTGTTACTTATTGTCTCGTAAACTCTGGCCTCGTATGGTTTTAACAGTCCCCACTCGGGGTCGGGGTAGTTGCATATGGCCACATGCCCCAGCCTGCCTCTGTATTTCTTCGGCAGTCTTACCACCTCTTCTTTATCAGAAAACGAACAAATAATCAAGAGGGATTTGCCCTTGTATTCTCTTTCGTACGTATAAATCTTAGGGTCGTCGGCGAAGAATTCGCGGTATTTGCCATACCTGCATATTCTGCTCCTCTTCCTGTAGTTCAGACATGTCCTGTAGAAGTTCAGGATGCTGTTTTTGTCCTTCTCCTGGCTGGCCACATTGATGCGGGTGTAGTTGTCATTTACATAAAACCACGGTTTGTGGCGGCTAAAGCCCGCATTTTCTGAGCTGTCCCACTGCATGGGCGTTCTGGCGCTGTCGCGGCTGGAGGCGTGAATTCTTGCAAGCCTCAACTCCTCCGGGTCATTTAAGTGATAGAGGCTGTAGTTTGTCTTGGAGGACACGTCCATATACAGGTCAATGCTTGAGAGGCGGATGTTTGTCATGCCGATCTCCTGTCCCTGATATATAAACGGTGTGCCCTGCTGGAAGAGGTAGCTGGCCGCAAGGGCGGTCGCACTCTCCCTGTGAAACTCCTCGCTTCCGTATCTGCTGACCACTCTCGGATGGTCGTGATTCTCTATGTAGAGGGCATTCCAGGACTTGCCGTAGAGGCCGTACTGCCACTTGGAAAACGCCCTCTTAAGCTTCCTCAGACTAAACGGTCTCTGTATGTACTCCGTCATGAAGCAGTCCGCCTGCATGTGGTCAAAGTTAAACATCATGTCCAGGCTCTTATGCTCCCCCGAGGTGTACAAAAGAACGCTCTTTAAGTCGCTCATGGGACCCTCTCCTAACTGGAAGCAGTCGTACTCCTCGCACACCTTGCGAAACTCTGCCAGGTATTCGTGAATGTGGGGTCCATCCTTAAAATAGGGCATGCCGTTTATGACAGGAAGCATGGGGTTTCCATCCGGAAGGCCCGGAACCTTGGATATGAAGTTGATCACATCCTCCCTGAAGCCGTCCACTCCCATGTCAAGCCAGAAGCGCATGATGGACTTAATCTCCTCCCTGACCGCGGGGTTATCCATGTTGAGGTCCGGCTGTTTTTTGGCGAAAATGTGCAGATAATACTGCCCTCTCTCCTCGCACCACTCCCAGGCCTTGCCCTCGAAGAAGGATTCCCAGTTGTTTGGAAGCTTGTCGCCCTTGCCATCCCTCCAGATGTAGTAGTCCTTATAGGGGTTGTCATCGCCGCCCTTTTTGCTCTCTATAAACCACGGATGCTCATCAGATGTGTGGTTTATGACCAGGTCCATGATGACCTTAAGCCCTAGCTCGTGGGCGCGGTTTAAAACCCTCTTAAAATCCGAAAGCGTACCGTAGTCCGGATGTATGTTTTTATAGTCTGAAATATCGTATCCAAAATCAGCATTTGGAGAGGGATATAAGGGGGAAAACCATATGCCGTCCACTCCCAGGCTCTTGATGTATGTAAGCTTATCATACACGCCTAAGAGGTCTCCAATGCCGTCGTCATTTCCGTCGGCAAAGCTTCTGATCCATATCTGATAGAAGCTCATATTCTTATACCAGTCCTGCATTACAACTCCTTCCAGTGGTTCCAGAGCTTCTTAAACTCCTCCTTCACATCCTGCGTGAAGGTTCCTACGTTGTCAAGCATGGTGTCATAGTACATGGTAGGCTTGTCAAATATTTTGCGGATATCCTCGCTTAGCTCCTCCGTGACGCTGTTCATAAACTCCGCCACAGGGTTGACCTTCACCTTAAACGAGCCCCGTCTTCTAAACTCTAAGATTCTCTCGTATCTGGCGTAGGCTTTTTTAACGCTGTCCTCCCATGAAATGTATATCTCGTCCATGGCATTTTGTCCGACGCTTGCCATACAGTCAGGATTTGCGCAGAGTTTCTTAAGCATCTCGTACATGCTCTGGGCGTTCTGCTCAATCAAAAATCCGTTTCTGCCGTCGGTTATGCCCTCTGCGGCGCAGCTTCCCCTGACGAGAAGACTTGCCGTGGCGGTGGCTGCCGCCTCCCTGACGACTATTCCGTTGGTGTCATAGGTTGAGGGAAACAGGAAGAGGTCCGCTCTGGTATTCCAGGCTCTCAGCACGTCCCTGTCATATATGGGGCCTGTGAAGAAGCATTTGCCCACATGCCCAGGGTCAGGGTTGTCAAGAAGCCCGGCCTGTCTGGCCCTCGCCTTCATCTCCTCCTCGTCAGGGCCCTTGCCCACAATCACGAGCCTGAAATCCTGCCCGTCGTCTGCAAGCTTCCTGCAGGCGTCGATTATAATCGGGATGCCCTTGTAGGAGATAATTCGACCGACGAAGAGAAACAGCGGCACGCCGTCAGGAATATCATAGCCTCTTATGGCCTCACTAACCTTCTCCTCAGGGACTCTGCCCTTGGCAAAATCCACGCCGTTTTCCATAACCGTGTAGTCGCCCTCAAATCCTAAGCTCTTCAGGTTCTCCCCGGCGCCGCTACTCACCACCCAGACCTCGTCGCAGGCCTCAATGTTTGACACGATGACCTTAATCGCCTCGTTCTGGATGAATTCGTTTTTGACAGCCCTCTCGATGTCCTCGTTAAACTTCGTGTGGTATGTGAAAACCACGGGGGCCAGGGTTCTGTCCCTCAGCCCTCTGGCCACGAGGGAGGAGGCAACCGGGCAGTGGGTGTGGATGATATTTGGCGCAAAATCCACCATCTCCTGCATCTCGGCCAGGGCAAATGGATTGCCGGCCCTGTAGCCCTTCACAATCTTCGTGGTGTCAAAGCTGTGGTAGGGCACAACCTTATAGGGGTAGCCCTCGTAGTAACCCTCAGGGTATCTGGGAGTTCCCACAAGCACATCGGCCATCCCCTGCTTCTGCATTATCTTAGCGTAATTCATAACGACATTGGCCACGCCGTCTATGACCGGCGGGAAGGAGTCGTTAAGCAGACATACTCTCATCTTATCCATAATCGTCATTCCCAAAACAGGCCACGCCAGCTGGCGTGGCCGCAAATCACTGTATTTTCTTCTTCTGCTGTGAGCCCACCATGCCGAGCAACATGTCCATGGGGGCAAACTTCTGCATGAACGTGGCAGCCTTCATCGCAAATGTTGGAACGATGATGACGCTCCTCTTATTCATGCCCTTAATAGCCTCGCTCACACACTTCTGTGCGCTTATGCCCTTCAGGGCAAACACAACGTCCGCCCTCTCGTTAAACTCTGTGTCAACAGGTCCTGGGCACAGGGCGCTCACGTGCACGCGGCTTCCCATCTCCCTAAGCTCTGTTGCAACAGCCCTTGTGAGGCTTACCACATACGCCTTCGTAGCATAGTATGTCGCCATATATGGGCCACCCGGCAGCAGTCCGGCGCTTGAAGCCACATTTAGGATATATCCCTGGTCGCGCTCAGCCATTTTTTTAAGCACACCCTTAAACAGAATGTGCATGGCGATGTCGTTCACGTGGATCATGGACAATTCCTTGTCGATATCCGTGGCGAGAAAGCCTCCCGCCGCGCCAAATCCTGCGTTGTTTATAAACACGCTTATCTTCTCGTCTGCAGTCTCTTTAAGGAGCATGTGGCACTCGCTCTCCTCAGACAGATCCGCCGCGATAATCCTGCAGGGAACATCTAGCTCCCCCGCCAGTTTCTCAAGCCTGTCCTCTCTTCTGCCCGTGATTATGAGCCTGTAGCCCTTAGAGGCTAAAACTCTGGCAAACTCCTCTCCGATACCTGAGGTTGCCCCTGTAATAAGTGCTGTTTTCATATATTCTCCTATTCAAAAGGGAAGTGATACTGTGTGAGACCGCACTCCTCCCGAAGAGCGATGAGCTCCTTCTGGATGGCCTCGCCAACCGGAACGCCCTTGTCCTTTCTGTCCTGCCATGCGAGATATTCCTTCTCGCCCGCTGTATATATGTGGTCGTGGCCTGGCGCCTTGTCGGATGCCCTTAAGCCCCTGCAGATATCCCCTGCCGTCTTCTTAAATGTGTCCAGACCCATGAAGAACTCCGGATTAATCACGAAGAAGAAGTGTCCAAGATGGTACATCTGAGGCTTGCCCTCTGCGTCCACGCCGTTTAAAGCCTTCATAAATGGTCCGCCCGCAAGCGCGGCTGAGAGGATCTCAACTATGGTTGTGAAGCCGTAGCCCTTATATCCTGCGGTCTCCTCGCCCAGACCTCCAAGTGGCAGAAGCGCTGCCTGACCTGCTCTCATGTCCTTGAGAATCTTGGGTGAGTCTGTCATGGTCTCGCCGTTTCTGCTGACAACACAGCCCGCAGGCGTGTCCTTGCCCTGGCGTGAGTAGAACTCTATCTTGCCGTTTTGCACGATGCTTGTGGCGCAGTCGAAGTTAAACGGAAACTCCTCGTCAGTTGGCATGGTAAATGTGAGCGGATTGGTTCCCATCATGGGCTCCACGCCAAATGTTGGCGCAACGCTCGGTCTCGCGTTGGTGCCTGTGATGCCGATCATTCCGGCCTTCTCAGCCATGGTTGTCCAGTATCCTGCGATGCCGTAATGTGTGGAGTTAAATATTGTTCCGCCGGCCATTCCGAAGTTCTTCGCCTTCTCGATAAGCATTTCCATCATCTTGTGGGATGCCACCATGCCCATGCCGTCGTGGGCGTCCATGACAACTGTGGTAGGCGTCTCCTTCACAATCTCGATATTGGTCACGGGAAGCAGCGTTCCCTTCTTAATTCTGTCCAGATAGATGGGCTTGAAGCGGTTGCAGCCGTGGCTCTCTATTCCTCTTCTGTCGCTCTCAAGGAGCACATCCGCGCAGATGGCGGCGTCCTCTCTTGGAACTCCGTATTTTTCGAACACGTCGATCATGAAGTCGTTCATAAGCTTCCAATCGACATAAGGTCTTGTCTCTGTTGCCATATCCTGTACCTCCAATACATACAATGGGAAGAATTCATCGAATTCTCCAAATTCTTATAATTCTTCCCATATTCTACCAAATATTCAGACAAAAAGAAACCCTTTTATCATTGTTCGTGCACAAGTTTGCCCGTCATGTGGTCAGGCGTTATGGCAATCATGCATACCTCGGGCACGTATTTCATCTCCTTCTCCACAAACTCCGCTGTCGGGAAGTATTTAAAGCCCAGTTTTCTGCATTTGTCCGTGGTTTTGGCGATATCCGTTATAAGCTCTGCCCTTCCAAATATCACGACGCTTGTGGAGTGATATCCCCAGACACCCTCCTTTAAGTAGCCCTGGTCCCACACGGTAAAGCACACGCGGTCGTCCGCTCTGATGGCGTCAATCTTATGTCCCTGCTTCGCGCCGTGGATGTACACGCGGCCATCCTCCCTGTCGTAGTAAAAATCCACAGGTATGGCGTAGGGATAGCCGTCCTCGCCGTGAACGCTTAGCACGCCCCTCTTCTCTGTGTCAAGTATCCTCTCGCACTCCTCCTTAGAAACCTGCTGCTTAAACCTTCTCATCTCTCTAAACATATGCTGCCTCCTATATTCTGGCCAAATGCGGTGCCAGTCCCACCGCATCCACCCTGCATTTAAACAGACAGCCGTCAAACTGTCCGCTAACGCCGTTTCCTGCGCTTGTAATTATAAGCTCGTCGTAGTTTTTTCCGCAAAAAGCACAGGAGCTCACCTGCTCAGCATCCACACAGATTACGCCAAGTAACTCGCCGCTTATGCCGTCCCTGTGTTCAACTCTCCTGCCGCCCCAGACCGCCAGCCAGATGTTGTCATCTGCGTCTATGCACATGCCGTCCGGAACCCCCACGCTTATGTGGCAGAGCTGCCTCATATTTGTAATGTCACCTGTGGCGTCGTCGTAGTCGTACACGAAAACCTTGTGTTTGGCCGAATCCGAGAAGTAAAACCTCTTCTTATCGCCACTCCAGGCCATGCCGTTTGCAAGCCCGGTCTCCTTCTGCATGCACTTCACGGTTTTGCCGTCGTACATGTAGAGGCTTCCGCCCTGCTCATGTTTATCATCCCACACGATGGAGCCAAACCACAGCCTTCCGGAGGGATCCGCCTTCGCGTCATTTGCCCTCCTGTACGCCTTAAATTCTTCGCTTAGGTCCACTATCTGGCGCTTATATGAGCCATTTACCATGTACAGGCCGTCCTGCGCCGCGCACACAAACCCCTCGGAGTTTTCCATGGGCACCGCAGCGCCAAGCATCTGGTCCATATTTGTGGTGGTTTTTATACTGTGGCTCTTCGTGTAGAGTTTTCCCTCCAGGATATCCACCCAGCTTAGCCTGTCAAACCTCTCGTCGTAGTACGGTCCCTCCGCCAGCTTATATCTGTTGCTGTCAAAAACCTCTGCGTTATATGTCTTCATATTTTCTCCTTCCAAGCCCCAGAATGCATATGAGAAGCAACACCGGGAAGACTATTCCTGCGAGAATTCCAATTTTCAAATTATCGTCAAATGCCCCTGACACAAACCCCACCAGGGTCGGACCGCCGGAACATCCTATATCCCCTCCAAGCGCCAGAAGGGCAAACATTGCCGTGCCGCCTCTGGGAATGGAGGCGCTGGCCTTGCTAAAAGACCCCGGCCACATGATCCCCACGCTCATTCCGCATATTGCGGTGCACATAAGACTTAGCACAGGCATTTTAAAGAGCGCTATTCCAAGATACGACGCTATGCACAGCACACAGCTCATAACCATAAACTTATCCAGGTTTATCCTGTGGCCAAATTTGCCGTAGAAGCCTCTCGCCAGTCCCATCATAAGCGCAAAAGCCATGGGACCTGCCAGGTCTCCCAGCGTTTTGCCAATCCCCAGTCCCTTCTCTGCAAATGTTGACGCCCACTGGCTCACAGCCTGCTCGCTGGCGCCGGAACAGATCATCATCACAAAAAGCACCCAGAAAAGTCCCATGTGAAAAAGCTCGCCAAGCTTAAGTCCCACCTCGCCGTCATCCATCAGCTTCCTTATGGGAACCCTCAAAAACATGACCGCGGTGGCAATCGGAACCGTCGCCCACAAAAGTGCCATCACCCTCCAGTTTTCTATGCCAAAAAGCTTGAAAAAAAGAGTTGATATGAGCACCACGCCCACATGCCCCCAACAGTAGAAGCTGTGCAGAAGGCTCATGGCCTTCTCCTTGTTATCCGTCGGGCAGGCCTCGACTATGGGGCTGACCAAAACCTCTAAAAGTCCTCCGCCAATTCCGCAGCAGATAACGCTGATTAACATCCCCGCATAAGCATTTGGCATGGACTGGGGAAGAATGGTTAGAAGTATAAGCCCCAACGCGCTTAGCACGTGGGCAATCACCACGCTTACCCTGTAGCCCAGCCTGTCGACAAACCCCACGGACAGGATGTCTACCAACAGCTGCACCCCAAAATTCACGGTGATCAGCATGGTGATCTGCGCAAGATCTATATCATAAGTATTCTGAAATGTTATGAACAGGAGCGGCGCGAAGTTGTTTATAATCGCCTGCACCACATACGATACGAAGCTCGCTATAAGTGTTTTGTTGTAGTCTTTTACATTTTCCATGCACTTCACCCCAGTATTGATATAGAGATTATAATTTCCGGCAATGCATTTCGCAAGTTAAATAACTATAATCTCGCCAAAACCTTAAGGTAATATTCAGATTCATGTGGCATTGCCCTATTTACAATTTAAGTATTTTGTTAGATAATAGGACTGTCTTTCAAGTTCTTTGAGGAACTTGACATTAACAAAAGGGGGATATCATGAGCGATTTTAACGATTTTGAGAACTTTAACAACTTTGTCAAGAATGGCGGCTCATATACAGAGAACACAAGCTCATCTGACAACAGTTCCAGAAGCGACAGCAGCTACTACAGAGATTACGGTTACTCCAGAGATAACAGCTCATACAGCGACAACAACAGCTATTACAGCGGAGGTGGCAGCTCCTATTCAGGCGGCTCTGCCGGAAACAGCGGCGATGGCTACTCAGGTCAGGGCTATGCAAGCTACGGCACCAACTACGACGATTACAACAGTGCCGCGGTTAAGATGTCTTTTGAGGACACCGCAGGCACCATGACCGAGAGAAGCTTCTACGTCACAATCTACGGCCTGCTTCTCTGGGGATTTGCCATCAACTACCTGATAGTTCAAAACTTCACAGATTATTTCGTGTATATGGACTACCGCGCGTTAATTATCGGCTACTTCGTGCTGTGCCTTGCAGGAATGTTTGTCAGCAGACATCGCAATCCTGTAATCTGCTTCATCGGCTACAACATGATTGTACTTCCTGTCGGAGCGCTTGTAAGCGTGGTTTTGGCGTACAGCAATCCTCTGATTGTGCAGCACGCTCTGCTTGGAACAGGCCTTATAACAATCGGCATGATGGCTATAAGCTTTGCATTTCCGTATTCGTTCCTATCCCTGGGCAAGACGCTTTCCATCACACTGCTTGTCACGATTGTTGTTGAATTAGCCTTATCTTTCTTAGGCATATATTCAACCATGATCGACTACCTTGTTGTCGGCATATTTGCCCTCTACATAGGTTATGACATGAATAAGGCACAGTTAGCAGAAAGAAACCTAAGAGGCGCAGTCGGCGTTGCCGTTCAGCTCTACTTAGACATCATAAACATCTTCTTAAGACTCATAAGAATCCTTGGAAGAAGAAAATAATCAACACATCCCGGAGCCAGTTGGCCCCGGGATTTTCTTATAAAAAGCCAATTCGCCCACCATTGGTGAGCGAACCGGCTTTACCTTATAAACCTTTGTTGAAGGAGATTATGTCTATAATACTGAGAGAATTTCACCTCTCACAGAGTCCATGCGCCTGTCTGCCAGGCCAAAATCCATTTCCTTATATGACCATGCGGCGTGACCAATGCCGTATTTTTCCATTACAGTGCATATAAACTTATACCACTTGGCCGCATCCTCAGGGGTAGCCCTGTCGATAACGCCAAACTCGCCACAGTACAGCCTTACGCCTCTCTCTACAGAAACCTTCACAGCCTCGCCGATAAGGTTCTCAAAATAAGAGACACTTGCCTCGCTCTCGTCTATGCTCTGTCTGAAATCATGGTCCATCCAGTCAACCCACGGCGCGCCCTGATGTGTGAATTTGATGGGCTCGTAGCAGTGGAAGTTGTATACAATATTTGGATCCCTGGGTATCGGGAGATCCTTAAGCGCAGTGATGGAGTTATTGTAATATCCGCCCAGTAATATCTTGATGTCCGGGGCGATATTTCTTATTCTCCTGATGCACTCCGTGGAAATCCTGTTCCACGCGTCGCTGTATTCCCTGTCAGTCACCTCGTTTAGAAGCTCGAAGGCCAGCCTGTTGCTATACATGCCGTACCTCTCGGCAAACTTCTCCCAGAGCCTGTAGAAGCGCTCCTGAAAATATCCGCTCTCAAAAAACCCTGTCTCCTTCTCCCCTGCGTCGAAGCTGAAGCCATAGGTTTTGTGAAGGTCAAGCACCATATTTAAGCCGTATTTCTCGCACCATCCCAGAGCCCTGTCGATGTATGCGAAGCCATCAGCTTTGTAGTTTCCGTCGGTGTCCTCCACGAGATTGTAGTCCACAGGCACTCTGACGTGATCGAGTCCCCAGCGCCTGATAACCTCAATATCCTTCTCCACTATAAATGTGTCATATCTCTCCTTAGTGTGGTTGCACTGTGACAGCCATCCGCCTAAGTTGATGCCGTGCATATATCCCTCAAGTGTCCTCATAATTATTCCACCTTTTCAAGTCGCACATTCTTAATGTGAATGGTTGATGTGGAGTTCTGCTTGCCCATGTTGAATTCCACGCGCCCCTTGTCATCGCTGTTATCCTTCATTTCAAATGTAAATTCATAGAGTGTGTACTCCCCTGTAAGATCAACCGCCGTGTCAGGGAAATATCTGATCCAGTTTACATTTGGCGCAGTGACTGCCGCCTTCATCTGCCTGTCCTCCTCGGCGTAAGCCTCGAAGGAGAATTTGTATGTGCAGCCCTTCTCCATCGGCATGCCCGGCTGAACTAACTGAATAGAGTACTCCTCGGTTCCGCAGTCTTCGGTTGTTATAACTATCTCACCGTTTTCGATAACCGCCTCGCCCTTGCCGCCGTTTTGAGCCATAAACTTCCAGTCCACATCGTCTGCAAGATCCTCTGCCTCTGTAAATGCGCCGTTATTCAAGAAGTTACCTGTCTCGTCGGCCTCCTTCATGTCAAGAGTGATTACAGGCTTTGTTACATCCTCATCATATTCAGCCTTCTGGAACATTCTCACATAGTCAACCTTCATGGCTGCCCTGTCGTCAAACACTGTGGTTTCGTCAGGGTTTCCCGGCCAGTTGCCGCCAACCGCAACATTTAAAATCACGTGGTATGGCTGGTCAAACGGTGCGGGATATGTTCTCTCCTCGCCGTCCGCCGTTTTAGAGTACCAGTCGTTTGTCTCGTAGTACTGCTCGCCGTCCACGAACCACTTGATGCTTCCCGGCTCCCACTCTATCGCAAATGTGTGATATTCATTGGCAAAATCGCCCTGCGTCAGGGTGTATGTTCCCTGGTTCTGCTTGTGTGGCTCGCCGTAGTGGATGGTTCCATAATTGGTCATTAAGCTGTCGCCCAAAACCTCAGCGATATCAATCTCGCCGCATTTTGGCCACTGTCCGTAGTAGGACTCGTCCTGAGGCATCATCCAGAATGCAGGCAGGAAGCCCTTGCCCTGAGGGAATTTGATCTTTGCCTCTATGTAGCCGTACTTGATATCGTGCTTATTCTGTGTGTTCACGCGCCCTGAATAGTATGAAACAGTTCCGTCGCTGTTTTCAACCTTCACAGGCTGGATGACAAGCTCGCCGTCCTTAACAAATGCATAGTCGGCACTTGGGATGTACTCCTGAAGCTCGTTGTTAACCCAGCCCACCTCGTGCGCCTCGCGGTTCCAGTCAGCCTCACTGAGCTCTGTCCCGTCGAATTCATCATGCCATACCAGACTGTAGCCCGCGGGCGGTGTGATGCCGTCCACCACCGCGCTCTGCGTAGTCTGCTCCGGGGCGGTGGTTGTGACCTCGGTCGCCTCGGTCGCCTCAGTCGCCTTCGTCTCCCCTCCAGCCGTGGTTGTGGTTTTGGTGTCAGTTTTCGCACATCCTGACATCAAACCCACGGTCATAGCGCCGCACAAAAACAGCGCCGTCTGTCTCTTCACGTTCTTAATCATAAATACCTCCTTAAACAGGGTGTTAGCCTGGTCACGTATCTCTTTAAGAACATAATAGAATAACAAACGGCGCTTCTATATCATTTTCTTTACTATTTAGTTGTTTTCTTGCTCTTGCCCCAGCTCGTTTTTAAACAGGCTCTGCTCGCGGTATTCCCCCGGCGTCACGCCGTACTCCTCGTGAAACAGTCTTGTAAAATAGCTCTGGTTGGCAAACGCTAATATCGCTGCTATCTCCGTGGCGGAAAACTCTGAGTACTGCAGCATGTTTTTGGCAGTCTCAAGCTTCTTAAGAGTTATATATCTCCCAAATGTCACACCCATCTCCTGCTTAAAAACCCTGGACAGGTACGTCGGATTAACTCCCACGTACTCTGCGACGGCGGGGAGCGTGATTCTCGTGTGCAGATGGTCGTAAATATAGTCCACAGCCTTCGCAACCGGCATGGATGTTATCCTTCTCTTCTGAAGGTTATTCATCCTCTTCGTGTAGTCTAGGCACATGGTGTGGTGAAGGTCGCTGATCTGCCCCCTGCTTACCGCTGCGTCCGCCTTCTGTATGTAGAAGTCGCTGAGAGCATAGGATTCTGAATGCTCCATTCCACCCTCTATACAGTATCTGGCAACCATCGCCGCAGTTATCGCAAAGTGATATTTAATACTCTGCAGCGCATTTTTAGACAGTGTTCCAAACCCCGCCTTTTCGGAAAATGCATTCTCGCAAAGCTTCTTTACAAGCTCCACATCCCCCCGCTTGACAGCGTTGTAGAATTCGAACTCCGGCTGATACTCCGCCCTCGTAAAGTCATTCTCCCTCTGCAGATATTCGCTATATATCAGTTCCTTCTTATACTCCATACACCCTATCTCTCGAACTTGCCGTCCATAAAATCAAGCGTGTTCTCCATGGCAGTCTGCGCTCCCGCAGGCGAAAAACCGTGGCCCTCGCCAGGCATGAGCATCAGTCTGGCCTTCTTATACTGCTTGATAATATTCTGTGAATATGACAGCGGCACTATGGCGTCCTGATCACCGTGCATGATGATGACTGAGCCCTCGTAGCCTCCAATCGCTGTCGATATGTCGATATCTCTAACTGTAACCGCGAAATTCTTCCCCAGCTTCATTCCCCAGAATTCAATCACCTCAGTAATGTCGTCAACGCTTGCGTACATGTCCGTCCAGTTGTCCGGAACGCAAAATGCGGGGAAGTATAAGATCATGGCCTTAACCCTGCTTCCAAGCTCCTCGGCTGCGAGCGCGCTGACCAAACCGCCCTGGCTTCCGCCCATTAAGTATACTCTATCCTTGTCAACATTTTCAAGAGAGGAAATGTTTTCAAATACCGCGATAAGGTCGGCCTTCTCCGAAAGAATGGTCATCTCGGTTGCCTTGAGGCTGCTTCTTGAGTTGACTGAACCGCCGCAGAAGTCATATGCATACGCCACATATCCGTGCTGTGCATAGTAGTTACACTCCAAACCCCAGTCATCCGCGCTTCCGTTGTAGCCGTGGCTTAGAATTATCGCAGGGAATGTCCCCTCTGCGTCAGGCATGAATATTCTTCCATACACCTGTAATCCGTCGTGCTCTACAATATACTCTTCCTTCTTAACCTTGTACATTCCGTCTTCCTCCTCGCTATCTGCCACCTCTTCGGTTGTGGTCACTTCCTCTGTAA
>JAILPS010000056.1 GCA_024699325.1 Lachnospiraceae bacterium
GGCAGGGAGGACATCCCGCTTAACACATTTGGATTTGCGCAGGCTGCGGCACTCAAAGACGCATTTCACGATATCCCCCTGGATTTCGTGGCCTCAAGTCCTCTCATGAGGGCCTACCAGACCGCCGAGATCACAGCGCAGGATCACGGCCTCAGTGTCAGAATTGAGCCCGACCTCATAGAGCGCGACTTCGGAAGCCTCTCAGGCCAGAGCTACATTGCCCGCGACAGCGCCGAGGCACTCCACGGCAAGGACCCCTACGACGACATGGAGCCCATAAGCGAGGTCCGCGACCGCGTCATGTACGTCATCCGCCGCTATGCGGCCTCCGGCTACAAAAACATCTGCCTGGTCTCCCACGGCGCCGCCATAAAAGCAGTGCTTAGAGCCCTCACAGAGGACGACTTAAGCCGCGAGCGCGTGTGGCTTAAAAACTCCTGCATAAACATAATCGATACCGACGAGCGCGGCGAGCTTAAGCTTCTCGCATATAATCTCGACGCAGCTGAATTTGAATCAATCAAGGTGTCATCCCGACTGGGGTGACACCTTGTTTTTACATTATTTTGCTTCCCCAACATCATATCTAGACTTATATTGATCGCCGTTTGGTACATCAGGCGTGGGATTATCACACGCCTCCTTATACTTTACAACATCCGCACTGCTCAGGACATCACTTGAAGCGTCAACCTCCACCACCATGTTTGGCATAGGGCAGTACAGGTCATCCTCCCAGATTACCGCGGCAAACAGATATGTTTTTCCAATCTGTGGCAGAACATCTCCCTCGCACACCATAAATGTGTCGCTGTTCTTCTTAATGCCCCCCGCCTTTTTAAGCACTATATCCTCTTCGGTGGTTAACTCACCCTTGATATTCTCCTTCACACGTACGTGATAGTAGGTGACAGGAGAATCCTCATCATCGTTTATATACTCTGTTTTATCGTAATCTACCACTTCAGCCACAAAAACATAGCTTGCATATGTGGTAACCTGCGTGATATCACTCTCATCTATGACAAATGAAGCGTGGTATTTCTCCACCTTCATCTTGTCCGTGCCGATTACCTCTGCAACATTTATATTACTCTTACAGCCGGTAAGCGCGATAGCAAGCGCCATCACGATAAAAAACAAATGTCTAATTCTGCGCATATTAGTCTCCCCCCTTATAATAATTATTATTCCACTGCATTATACGCATAATCAGTATATATATGTATATATATCACATGCACTTTATTATGTAAATAACATTTTAACATGAAAAAAGCCCCGCCTCTATGAGGCAGGGCCTGGTAAACTATGGTCTGTTCATGTCATACTCTTCAAAATAAGCCACGGCTACGTCCACGTAGGCCTTATTCTTGTTGCCTAAGGCTACCGTAGCGCGCTCCTTAAACTCCTCGCTGTCATGGCACTTGTCCATAAATGCGGTGAGCTGGTTGACATACTGCTCAGGGATGCGGCCTTCGCGGCTGACCCTCTCCATGAAACGCTTCCTGTAGGCATCTCTCTGCCTGTTTGTGGCGGGACGCTTCTTGCCGCCTAGACCAAACAGCGGGCTAAAGCCCTTCTTCCTGCCTGTGGGAGCATTCTCTACGACATCGGCCACCGGACCACTGATGGCTTTGTATTCCTCTCCGTGGAGACTCTTCTTAGTCTCGCCGGAGATCGCCATGGTCTCCTCAGCCTCGATAGTGATGACTTCCTTGCCATGCTTCTCGGGAAGAGCCTTAGCGTACTTCTCATGAATACAGTCGTATATGCTTTCGTGGAAGCCTATGAAAATGCCATTGCTCAGCTCGTGAGCCATGTCTATCGCCGACTCATAACCCTTGTCGGCTGAGATGACGAAGATTTCCTTCTCGTCATCCATGGATACTTCAAATCCCAGATATGTGGTGATCATGAAATCCAGCGCGTTGATTGCTCTCTTCTTGAGCAGATGAACGCGGATTTCGACTCTTCTCTCCTCGTACACCTTCAAAAGGTCGATCAGAGCCCTCTGTATATTCTCATTAGAGCAGAATACAACAACCTTATCACCTATTCCCAGCTCTGAAATACCGTACAGACCTCGAACAGCCGTATTCTCATAGTCCATAAGAAACACTCTCTTCATACCGTTACCTCCTTTCCAAATATTTACCCCTCGGGTATCAAACTATACTATAGCACAATTTTATAGTCCTTGACAAGTCTTAACAAATTGACAAACACGTTGTTATGAATTAAACTATTGTAAGTTTATGTAGTGTTGGACATCGTCCCGGCAGGCTGCCCCCAGGCGCGCAGCCCCCGCACACCAGCCTGAATTTAAAAATATGCTTAACAAGAATTATGTTGCTATGACGACCGGCGAGTCAGTCATCAGAAGAATGTATATGTATGGTTTGGACAGAGCGAAGGTTGTTGGCTCTGAGAATGTGTTTGATTACAGCCTCGGAAACCCAAGCGTTGCGCCGCCAAGCGCCTACACAGATGCATTAGTTGACTTAGTCCAGAATGAGAATCCTCTCTTAGTTCACGGTTACAGTCCAAATGTGGGCATGCCACAGGCCAGAGAGGCCATAGTGAAGGATTTAAACAAGCGCTATCACATGGGCTACACTCTTAAGAATATCTTCATGAGCGTGTCGGCTGCAGGTGCTCTCGCACATGCATTTCGCGCTGTTGTGACACCTGGCGAAGGGCAGAACATCATAACATTTGCCCCCTTCTTCCCGGAGTACATCCACTATGTGGGAGGTTCAGGAGCCGAGCTTAAGGTTGTCCCTGCTGATTTTAGCAGCTTCCAGATTAACTTCGAGGCCTTCGAGTCCATGATTGACGAGAAGACCGTGGCAGTTTTAATCAACTCGCCAAACAACCCAAGCGGTATCGTGTATTCTACACAGACCATCGAGAGACTTGCAAACATCCTTCGTGCCAAGTCAGCCGAGTTAGGTCATGTGATCTATCTCATCTCTGACGAGCCGTACAGGGAGATAGTGTTTGAGGGAACGGACGCTCCGTTTGTTGCCAAGTTCTATGATAACACCATCGTGTGCTATTCATACAGCAAATCCATGTCAGTTCCAGGCGCCAGAACAGGCTACTGCCTAATCAACACAGAGGCCGAGGGCTACGAGGATTTCGTGGCTGTGTGCGTGCAGATATCCAGATGCATCGGACACAACTGCCCTCCAACGCTTATGCAGTTGGCTGTTGCCCGCGACGCCGGAGCAACCAGTGACCTGGCAGTCTACGAGACCAACATGAACATTCTCTACGACGAGCTCACAAGTCTGGGCTTTGAGATGGTGAAGCCGGGCGGAACCTTCTACATGCTCCCGAAGGCCCTCGAGGCTGACGCCACAGCATTCTGTGAGAAGGCTAAGCAGTTTGACTTGATCCTGGTTCCGGGCGACAGCTTCGGAGCTCCCGGATACTTCAGAATCGCCTACTGCGTGCCCACAGAGAAGGTCAGAAGATCCCTCATGGCATTCAGAAAACTGGCAGCATTATATAAGCACTAAACATAAGTCCCGACCTCGCGGTCGGGACTTTTCTAGTTAAATCCTATAGTTCTTGTCTGCATCAGCTTCTCAGAGAATTCCTTCTCGTTGCTTGCGCAGATGAAATCCTCCCTCGTGAGGGTTATCTCCTCGAAGCCGTTTAGCGAACAGCGAAGCGCGGCCTTCGACCACGTTCTCTCGTACAGGTTTCTGGCAAATCTTGCGTTGGCAAACTCCTTGGACTTAAGATATGCGTCGCTTAGGGATGCGAAATATTTGCTCACCTCTCCCTCAAGATCTGGAGAGCACGCAAAATTCTTCCTCGCAAACTTCATATAGATCTGCGTGAGCTGTTCCTTCGTGTAGTTTGGAAACTCTATCAGATATGGCATACGGCTTCTAAGACCTGTGTTGCCCTTCATAAGCTCCGCCATCTCGTCCGTGTAGCCGGCCATGATGACAACCATGTCGTCGCGGTGATTTTCCATCTCCGCTATCAGAGTGGTTAACGCCTCAGAGCCGTAATCCTTACTGTCCTCAGTGCCGGAGTAGAGCGCGTAGGCCTCATCTATAAACAGGACTGAGCCGTATGCGTCTCGGCAGATTGCCGCTGTCTTAGGCGCCGTCTGGCCGACATAAGCCCCGACCAAATCCCTGGCCGTGTATTCAAAGAAGTAACCGTTTCTCAGTATGCCGTTCTCCCTGAATATTCTTCCGAGGATTCTCGCGACTGTGGTTTTGCCTGTTCCGGGCGAGCCCGCAAACCTCATGTGTATACATGGGCGCTCGGCGCTGCTACTCTTAACCGCAAGCGCTACCTGGCTTACAATCTCCCTTATTCGCTCGCTTATGGCCTCCATTCCCACCATATCATTCAGCTCGTCGAAGCCGTTGTCCACATGTTTTCCAAATGTTTTGGACAGCCCCTCTATATCCCTCGCGTCGATCAGCTTCGGGTTTACGCCCTCGGCCTCGTAGTCCTCTCCGTCATAGGTTGAGAGCATCTCGCACTTCATCCACATCATCTCATAGCAGACATTGTTCACGCTCCTGATGCCCCAGAATTTGCCGTCGCTCTTCTCCTCGCCTATGCGGCTCTCGAATATCTTCCACGCGTCATCGCTAAGCTCATAGCCGCTGCATTTAAGCGTGTATTTTGCGATGCCCTTGAGCTCCTCCATGGTAAATGGAGGTGTGGCAACCGTGCTTATAAACAGCACATCAGCGAGAGTCTTCCTGATGTCCTCCAAAACCGCCGGCTCAAGGTATGGAACCCTGAAGACAAAAACATAGTCCGACTGGTAGCTTGGAAGCTCCGCCAGAAGGCGCTTTAGCTCTATCTTGCCCGCATTGCTTGTAAAATCGCTTATGTCTATGCACAGCAGACTGTTTGTGTAATCCGCTGTCCTTAGGTAAGCGATCATCTCGTCTATGGTTCTGGTCGTGGGGGTGGTCTCCCTGGTGAGCTTAATCTCTATGTGCGAGTGGTTCACGTTGATGGTGAAGAGGTCCAGCGCCCTCAGAAGGTCTGAGAGATAGTCAATCTGAGCACTTAGGCCGTAGCCGTTGTCGATGGACAGCAGGAAGTTCTGAAACTCTATGCTCTTCATGGCTCCATTGTTTCTGATAACAGGCGCCACCTTATAAATCCTGTTGCACATTTTCTTAAACTGTGCCGCACCCTCGAGGCTGTTAATCTCCTCTATGAGCTTCTCTGCGGTTTTAAGAGGGCTTCCGTCGACATATGATGTCTGGTTTGAAACATCTTCCCCGTCGTCCTCCTCATACTCCTCCTCTTCGGCCTCCTCGCTGGCCTTATATAACTTAGGCGCCGTGGTATGGACAACCCTCAGAACATAGTCAAGCTCCCTGGTCAGGTCATCCTCGTCAAACTTAAGCCCCGGGCACGGTATGGACACTCGAAAAACAGCCGTTCCCCTGTCCATGCCATAGTCGTACACGCCGTGGAAAAATGTGTCAAAATTATATTTTACAAGCCATTTTGCAAATGCTTCGGACTTCTCCCCGGGCACATTAAAACCAAGCGCCGAGTTGATGGCGATTAACTCCTGCTCCTTGAGAAACAACACCCTAAGTCGAATATCAAAATCCGCGTGGATGACACTCTCGGCAACTAACTTATCGTCCTCGAAAACAATATTTCCATTGTACTTATCGTTGAAGGCCTGAGTGGTTTTTTTGATTCTCTCAAAAAGCTCCCTCACGGCCTCCTCGTTATTCTTCTCTTCCATATATCCCCCGATATCACATTATTTTCTCTATAAATGGTCCGGCAAATGCCGCCAAGGCCTTAAACCTAAACGGCGGTTTATAGCCCTTCTTTCTTCTCTTGGCCAGCTTCTTCTTAAGTCGTCTGGCCTTCGCGTCTGCCTTCCTCGTCTGCCTGGCCTTAAGCTTCTCAGCCTTCTTCTCGGCCTTCTCCCTGGCGGGCTTACCAAGCGCCTCGTCCGCCTTCATAAGGCCAAACTTAACGGCCTTTAAAAACTTTCCGCCCTCCATAACGTCAACTCTGGGTCTGATCTTCTTAACCGCAACACCTCCGGCCTTAAATGAGACTGCGGTGCCTATCTTGGTCGCTATTTTTTTGCCAAAACCCTTAATCTTAGGGATACCATATTCCATAAAACAGTTCACATCATCCCTGCTAAGCAGATACTTCTTAAGTTCCTCGTTCACAGCCTCATCCTCCTGTCACCAGACATTACACTATGGTTTTAGTATACAAAAATTCTTCTTCAATATCAATCTTGATTTTTACACGTATGGCATTTACAATAGAGAAAATGTTTTAGCGAGGAATATTAATATTATGTGGTTGGCAGATAATTGGAAGAATTACGAAGTTATAGATACATCCGGCGGCGAGAAGTTGGAGCGATGGGGCGACTATATGCTCATCAGGCCGGACCCTCAGGTTATATGGAACACCAAGCGTGAGCACTACGGCTGGAAGAAGCCCAACGCCCACTATCACCGCAGCAACAAGGGTGGCGGAGAGTGGGAGTTTTTCGACCTCCCCAAGCAGTGGGAGATAACCTACGAGCCTCTTGCGCTCACATTTGGACTTAAACCATTTTCCTTCAAGCACACAGGCCTCTTCCCTGAGCAGGCCGCCAACTGGGACTGGTTCTCAGACATTATTAAAACCACCCGAGAAAACGACCCCGGCCGCAAGCTTAAGGTTCTCAACCTCTTTGCCTACACAGGCGGCGCGACACTTGCCGCTGCCAGAGCCGGCGCAGAGGTCACACATGTAGACGCCTCCAAGGGAATGGTCGCATGGGCCAAGGAAAATGCCATGCTCTCAGGGCTTGACGGCGCCCCCATCAGATGGTTGGTCGACGACTGTCAGAAGTTTGTCGACAGGGAATTAAGGCGCGGCAACCACTACGACGCCATCATCATGGATCCACCTTCCTATGGAAGAGGTCCCGGCGGCGAGATCTGGAAGATCGAGGATGCCATCCATCCTCTGGTCAAATCCTGCGCCATGCTCCTAAGTGACAACCCTGTATTTTTCTTAATCAACTCCTACACCACGGGCTTCGCCCCCGGAGTATTAAGCTACCTCATAAACATTGAAGTGGTTTCCAAATTCGGAGGATCCGTCGTGTCAGACGAGGTCGGCCTTCCAGTCAGCAACGGTCTCGCTCTCCCCTGTGGAAGCAGCGGACGATGGCAGAAGTGAAACTAACGGGCGGGGTAATCCCCGCCCGTTAGTTCCATTTGTCAACAATATAATCGCAAAGGGGCTTTTTGACATTACACCCTATTAGTAGACATAATACCAGCCCCATTAAAATACCATATATTATTTTTTTCATGTAATAATTATTTAACCTTGAATTCCACTGCACATCTGTATACTGTCTCAGTATCCTGAGGCTGTATGCCAACTATTATCCTGTAGCGCCCTTTATATAGCTTATCCATATAGTGACTGAGACATACCGCTGTTGTCAGAGAATATATGACTTAAAACACAAAAAGGGTTCGGCCTTCGCCGAACCCTCAATTTACATAATGCTCTTATGTGGCAGAAATACCTTGCTGACATCATAGGGATTAATGGCATTTGATGCGTGGCAGCAGATAACCTCGCAGTCCTCGGTGATTTTCTCATATACGCTCTTGGACACCATACATTTTTCCTTGTGATTTCCCAAAAATCTGACTGTAGCGTAATATGTTAAGCATTTGCCCTCGCCCTCGACATTCTTAAATGTGCAGATACCGTATGCGACCTTATTACAGACAGTGTCGATACTTCTGTATTCATTTATGAAGCATGCCAGACATATGCCCGCACCGATAGCAAAAAACACGAGTATCAATGCAACGGGGGATGAGTTACCCTCCTCTGCAGTTGCCGCAAAACATACAACAATCATCATGAATATATATCCGATAATAACGCCGACGGTTGCAATCACCAGCAAAATCTCATCAAGATAAGCCTTCTTGATGTTTGTCTTCTCCTCCTGTGTCGGAGTTCTCCAGTCCTCGTCCATGTCAAGGTTTTCATATTTTACCTTGATAGCCTCAACTGTCTCGGCCTCGTCATCGCGGATCAGTTTTGCAACTACCTCGTCGTCATCTGTGTCCCAGTTAATCAGATAAGTTCTGCCGCAGTATGGACATACTGCTGTCTGTGCCCTGCCGTTAACTGTAATGTTGCCTGAGCATCCCGGGCATACAATTCTTCCTACTCTCATATTCGTCCCTCCTGTCCTCCCATACAGCATTCGCCGTACCGTGAAACATATTAACACAAGGTACGATTATATTTATTACCTTTTTCTTTCGGATATTTAGCCAGATTTTTAAACTCATCCGACAAATGATGAGATGGCTCCAAACAAACCTGCGCTTACCAGTCCCATGATTATGCCGGCGAGAATGACGCCTAACATAACCGCCAAAACGCTCTTTTTAAAATCCAGGTCTAAGAAGCTGGCCGCCAGGGTACCTGTCCAGGCTCCTGTTCCAGGAAGCGGAATTCCTACGAAAAGAAGCAGTGCCACGTACACTCCGCCCTTCGTCTTCTCCTTAAGCTTACGTCCGCCGCGCTCTCCCTTCTCTATACAGAAAATACAGAACTTCTTGAACACAGATGCCACCTTGCGCTTTTTGCTGATCTCCTGACCGTCCTTCGTGACAACCTTGTATTCCTCCAGGTTTTGACCCCACATTAAGACCTTCCTGGCAAAGAAGAATATTACAGGGACCGGAAGCATATTGCCGATGATTGCTATCACATAGCATGCGGCAAGGTTTAAGTCTGCCCCACCCTCGATAAAAGCTACCGCGTATGGAATGGCTCCTCTAAGCTCTATGAGCGGAACCATAGAAATAAAAAATACCAGAAAATAATGTAACATTTGCTCACCCTACAGTTTCATAATAATCTCGCGGGCCTTATCCTCGCTAATCTGTGTCGCATAGACGTTGTCGCCAAACTGCACCACATCGCCGATGCCCTTCTGAAGCACAAATCTGAGTTTGCCGTCGCGAACCTTCTTGTCCGTGTACAGCTTGGCCACTAACTTCTGCCTGTCAATGTACTCAGGAATCTCCACAGGAAGTCTGGCAGACTTCAAAACCGCTATCAGCCTGTCCACATCCGAAGCGCTCATATAGCCCATGTCCTCGGACAGTCTGGCCGCCGCAATCAGACCTATGGATACCGCCTCGCCGTGTAAGAGCCTGTAGTCGCTGAGCGTCTCGATTGCCCTTCCCACAGTGTGTCCTAGGTTTAACACCTCTCTTAGGCCGCTCTCGCGCTCGTCCTTCATGACCACCTTGTACTTCACACCGCAGTTTCTCTCCGTAATGTATGTGCAGGCCTCGGGTTCACAGTTTAAAACCCTGTCCATGTTCTTCTCTAAGAACTCGAAGAGCTCTGCGTCTCCTAGACATCCGTGCTTGATGGTCTCCGCCATTCCGCTGCTCATCTGTCTGGCCGGAAGTGTCTTCCATGTGGCAATGTCTATGTAAACCTTCTTGGGCTGATTGAACATGCCGATAAGGTTGGTTGCAAGCGGAGTGTCAACCGCGGTTTTACCGCCTATTGAGGCGTCAGCCGCCGCAAGCAGTGTGGTTGCATAGTTTACAAATGGAACGCCTCTTCCGTAGGTTCCGGCCACAAAGCCTGCCAGGTCCGTGACAACGCCGCCGCCGATGGCCAACACTGCGCAGTCCCTTCTGAGTCCCGCCGCAAGCATGGTGTCCTCAACGTACTCCTTCATCTGGCGTGTCTTGCTCTTCTCGCCCTCAGGAATGACAATCTTCGTGATGTCAAAGCCTGCTTCCACCAGCTTATCGCAGATGCTCTGCGCGTAGAGTCCGTCGACGATGGAATCCGTGACCACCGCAAATCTGTGAAGTTTGCCGAGCAGTCCACCCTTAAGATCTTCCACAAACTTATCCTGAAGGTCGAAGCCCGTCTCTATCTCGTAGCTGTCGTCAACCACCTTCTTAAGCTCAACATTGAATGTGCTCATATACTAATCCCTCTTATGATAATTTAACCGTTTAAATCGTTAAAATTCTAGCATACATAGTTTTTTTTGTAAAGTAAAATGCACGATTTGGAGTCTGCACCTGTCACTCCTGTCTTGAATTTATAAAAAATTTATGTTATATTATGTTGCACAAAAATATATTTCGCGCGTGACGCAGAAAGGAGAACTCATGAAGAAGTTCTTGCAGGAATTTAAAGCATTTGCTCTTAAGGGCAATGTGATGGACATGGCAGTCGGCGTTATCATCGGTGCGGCTTTTGGTAACATCGTGACAGCACTGACTAAGGATTTCATCAATCCACTTATCAACTCTATCGGCGGCGCTGAGGTTGCAGGATGCATCCGTCTCCCCTGGGTTGACTACACAGGCATGGATCTTGAGACTATCCAGAGCATGTCACTTAACTACGGTGATTTTATCACAACCATAATCAACTTCTTAATTATGGCTCTGTGCATCTTCATCATGGTTAAGGCGGTTAATAAGCTCACCAACTTAAACAAGAAGCCGGAGGAGCCGAAGGCTCCAGACACCAAGGAGTGTCCATACTGCTTCTCTAAGATCCCGATTAAGGCTACTAAGTGCCCTTGCTGCACAGCAGACGTTCCAGAGACAATCGAGGCTAAATAATATTAAGGACCTGTGGTTATTCACAGGTCCTTTTTCTACATATTCTTCGCAAGCTCCAGGAGCTTATCCTTCTCATTTTGTGAGGGATCCTCCATGACCACCTCTAAAAGTGCGTTTAGCACCTCCCCCAGATGTCTTCCTGCTGGAATTCCGATGCCTATTAAATCCCCACCATTTACCGCCAGATTCTTGATGCTCACGCAGTCGTTTTGGTCTCTGACCTCCTCGTAAATGCTCTTCAGATTATCTATGGAGCTCTTAAAACGCTGGGAGTATTCGCTCTTGGCCGCAAGATCCGCATACATTATGTCAAACAGATCGTCCATGTTCTCCATGCCCACGCGGTTTATGAGTCTTCTCATAGCGCGGGGTGTCGGCTCGATCCTGCTGTCATGGTACTTCACAAGAATACACACTCTTCTTATGGTCTCGTTGTCAAACCTCATGTCGCGAAGGAAGACTCTCGCCCTCTCCTCGCTTATGGCGGCATGTCCCCAAAAGTGGTCCACGCCGTCCACGGTCTTCTTGGAATATATCTTGCCCACGTCGTGCAAAAGCGCGGCATAGCGCATGTCCACATTCGCAGGCACTCCCTCGACCACCTTCACGGTGTGAACTCCGACGCTGTAGCAGTGGTACTTCGTGTTCTGCTCACAGGCCATCATATCGTCAAACTCTGGGAAAATGTATCTCGTAAGCCCCAGCTCGTAGAGCATGGTAACGTGGCCCGGATTATCGCTTATAAGAAGCTTGGTAAGCTCGTCGCGCACTCTCTCATGGCTGATTTTCGTGATGGTTTCTGACAGCTCTTTAATAGCCTGCGCGGTGTTCTCCTCCAGGCTAAATCCAAGCTGGGCAGAGAATCTCACCGCCCTCATCATTCTGAGAGCATCCTCCGTGAAGCGCTCATGCGCCTGCCCGACACATCTTATTATTCCCCTTTTTAAATCCTCCCGACCGTCAAACATGTCCACCAGCCCGGTCTCATCGCTGTAGGCCATGGCGTTGATGGTGAAATCGCGCCTTCTTAAGTCCTCTGTAAGGCTTGAAGTGTACTGCACGCTCTCAGGATGCCTGCCGTCTACATACTCTCCGTCA
>JAILPS010000023.1 GCA_024699325.1 Lachnospiraceae bacterium
TATGGGCTGCTCATCTT
Source organism: Lachnospiraceae bacterium (assembly GCA_024699325.1). Lineage (GTDB taxonomy): Bacteria > Bacillota > Clostridia > Lachnospirales > Lachnospiraceae > UBA4292. The sequence goes on from JAILPS010000023.1 coordinate 18, forward strand.
CTCAGCGGCAGAGACTGCCTCCTCGAGAGTCATGTCGTAGAAGAGACCTGCGTTAAACTTCCTGCCGCATCTCGCGTCATCTATAAATGCTCCGACAACCACGCCTGGAAGTGCGCTCTCAGGGGCGTTAGGCGCGTGAGGACCGCCGAGGTCCGTTCTGCACCAGCCCGGATCTGTGAGGTTAATGCACACGTCCGTGCCCTGAAGCTTGGAGCCGATATCTATTGTCACCTTGTCAAGAGCCGCCTTGCTGGCAGAATAGCCTGCCTGCTCAGGCTCAAGAGCGATACCGCTTGTGGTGTTAACAATTCTTCCAAAGCCTGTCTCTATCATCTTCGGAAGGAAGTGATAGCAGATCATCATAGGAGAGATTGTGTTTATGAGGAAGCTGTCCGTGTAATCCTTCACGGGAGTCTTCATATACTCTGTCCTGTATGCCACCTGCATGCCCGCATTGTTCATGACAATGTCCACTCTCATGCCAAGTCTGTCAATCTCTGCAAGCATTTTCTCAACGGATGCCGTGTCCGTAAGCTCAGCCTCCACAGCCACAGCCATGACACCAAACTCCTTCGCCTTCTCTAAAACCTCCGCCACGTGCTCTCTTTTTCTGCTCTGCACGATAACGTTGCAGCCCCTCTCAGCCAAAAACAGTGTCACAAGCCTGCCAATTCCTCTGGCGCCACCTGTGATAAGCGCCCATCTTCCCTTAACATCAACCATTTCGGTCACCTCCATATTATTATAACTTTACTCTACACCACTCACGGTTTTTGCCATATAATAAGGCGGTTTAAAAATAGAACAAATCATCCATTTTCCTAAAATTACTTGAAATATTCAATAATCTATTCTATATTGCAATCAGGAGGTGCTTATGGCTAATCTATTTGAATTTGCGGACATGTTGGATCACAAATACGAATGCTTTATCGAGGACCACACAACTCACTACGAGGTGGGTCTCCACTGGCATTATTTCATGGAGATACTCTACATCGTGGAGGGACAGGTCAGGTTACAGATTGGAAACCAGGAGTTTATCGCCAAGCCAGGCGAGCTTGTTGTCCTGCTGCCATCCATTCTCCACTCCATAAGCACCCTCACGGACAAATGTGTCTACTCAGTCATCAAGTTTTCCCCTGGAAACGCCCCCGATGCGCCAAGCCACGGCAATGTGGGCTGGAGGGAATCCGCCCTCCTTCGCCTTGCAAGCGAGGGGCGCGACATAAGAGCACATTTTCCGAGGGAGATGGTCGAAAAAACACATATCCGCGCCTTCATGGAGCAGGCAATCGCGGAAATGCAGTCCCAGCCCACAGGCTACATAAGCGTCATAAGCTCGGTTCTAAGGATTGTGCTCATCGAGCTCATCCGCATCTGGGAGAGCGAGGGCCTAAACCTTAACAGCCTGCACGTGGACGACGCGCTAAACATCGAGGCCGTCCCGGCCTACATAGACGAAAAACTGGGCGATACCCTCCGCGTGGAAGATCTCGCCCAGATGTGCAATCTAAGTTATTCACAGTTTTCCAAGAAATTCAAAAAAATGTTTGGCCGCTCCTGCAAACAGTATATCGAGCAGGTGCGCCTTAAGAAGGTTCAGACGCTTCTGACCACCACCTCCATGGACATAAACACCATAAGCCAGGAGGCGGGTTTTTCTGACGCAAGCCACATGATTCGCTCCTTCAAAAGCGAATTCGGCATCACGCCAAGAGCCTACCGCCATCCAGAGGAGCAGAATATTTAAGCCTTCTTTTCCGCTCTCGGGCATGCAGGCGACTCATACAGCTTCCTGTGCACAAAATAGTTGTAGGACCTGCAGCCCGCGGCGCAAACTCCCGCCTTATCGCAGCTTGCGCATTTTCCGGTAAGCATTTTCTTCCTAAACTTTCTGTTGTATGCAAATGCGTCGGGGTCGTTCCAGATGTCTGACAGGGAGCGCTCTCTCAGGTTCCCCTCGTTAAACACCTCGTCGTACATGGATTCACATCCTCTGACGTTTCCCACAGAATCTATTCCGATGGACTCCAAGCCCGCCGTGCAGCCCCTAAAAGCCGCCCCTCTTAGGTTTCCCCTGAGATACGGCTCGTCCTTTGAGTAGTAGCCAATATTGTGGGCAATTCCAAGAGAAAATGGAGCCTCGTACATGTGTCTTCTCACAAACTCCATGACTCTCTCAAAATCAAATCTCACATCTATGCCGCTGTTTGCAGCATTGCCCATGGGCGAGCACGCCTGCAGCTGCCATGCAAATATGTCAAACTCCTTCACCTCTTCATAAAACTCCTCGAGCCTTAGAGAATTCTCGCTGTTTAATGTGGAAATGATGGACACGGGGATGGAGTTTTCTGACAGCATCCTGATGGCTCTTACCGCCCTGTCAAAGCTTCCCTCCTGGCGGTATTTGTCGTGCACATCCCTCGGTCCGTCCAGGGAAACCGCCACGCTCTCTATCCCCACAGCCTTAAGCCTTCTGATGTGATAGTCTCTGAACAAAAAGCCGTTGGTGATTATGCAGACTTTAATGCCCCTGGATGTGAGCGCGCTCACAATCAGGTCCCAGTCCTCCCTCATAAACACCTCTCCGCCTATCATGGACACGCGCCTGCAGCCAAGCGCCTCTAACTGCTTAGCCACATCGATACACTCCGCCGTGGTGAGCTCGTTGTCGCGTTTTTGTCCGTTGACCGCAGAGCCGCAGTATTTGCAGGAAAAACAGCATCCCAGAGTTATCTCCCACACGGCCTCATATAATCTGTATGCCATATCAGGTTATCTCCCGTCTGTTTTCGCCCTGTGGAGATTGTCTGCCGCACTCCGTGCAGAAATCCCCCGTGTTTTTAGCGCCGCAGTCACCGCATATCCAGCCGTCCTGAAGCACGGTCGAGGGCTTTTTCTTCTCCAAAACAGGGGGCTCATAGTCCTTCATCCTGTCCTTATCCTTAAAAAACTCAGGCCCTGCATAGACAAGAAGCATCTTAGCATCGTTAGACGCTCTCTCTTCAGCCTCTGCTTTATCATCACTGAGCGCGCCTAAACCCTCAGGCGCCTTATCAGTCTCATAGTTTTTGGGATACTCCCTGTCATCTTCCTCCGGCTCTGTCTCGCCCGAAGACTCCTTAATCTTTCTGAATTCATCGATCTCAGGGCCCGCATAGACTCTGCCCATATTAGGTTTCCTCTTGTAATACTCCGGCCCCGCATAGACGCTGTTAAACTGTGGTTTTTTAAATAGCTTATCTATAATCTTCTTAAACATATACCCTCCAACACATAAATGCTTAACTCACAAACCAAACTGTCAACTACACTTTAGCCCAAATACATTCAAAACACAAGCATAAACTGTCCACGCTCATCCCGTATCCACCACTTAAAAAGACTCAGGTCTAAACCCGAGTCTTTAATCACAATAATCTATTAAGTTTCTATGTCACGCGCACTCGCAGCCAATAATTATTCCGCCGCGCTCCGCATAGAAGCTGCAAAGACCCTGGGCAGGGATTGCCTTCACGTCCATATCGCCAAATTCAGCCTTAAGAGCTGATACGATGGTGTCGCTAAGCGCCTCATTTTCCACGTAGCAGATGCGCACCTTGCCGCCCTTATAGCCGCACTTCTTAAACTCCTTAACCACCTCGTCCACGAGCTTCTTGTCGCCCCTGCACTTGCCCACGGGCTCGATTGTGCCCTCCTTGCTGGCTGTTCCAAGAATTCTTATGTTCATGATGCCGATGGCTGATGCGATAATCTTGCTAACTCTGCCGTTCTGGGCTAAGTTGTGGAGGGATTTAAGTCCGAAGAAGAGCCTGTTGCTGTCTCTGTAAGCTATAATTGCGCCCTCTATCTCCTCAAATGTCTTACCCTGCTCCTTCCACTCTACCATCTTCTCCAGAAGAATGACCTCTCCGGGGCCTGTGGCCAGGGAATCCACCACGCAGATCTTAGCATCCGGATGCTTCCTTATATATTCGTTCTTCGCAACACATGCGCTGTTATATGTGCCTGAGAGACCGCTTGTGATGGTCACAACATATATCTCGTCAGCTCCCTCAAACGCGTCAAGCCACGCCTGGGTTGAAGGGCATGCAGTGTGAGATTTGCCGTGATGACCATAGAAATAATCCAGCATCTCGTGTACATCCAGGTTCTCATCATCCACAAAATCGCGCTCCTGTGTAGAGAGTGACAGCGGTACAGACTGAAATTCAACGCCTGAATACTCTTTAATATCGCAGGCAGAGTCCACAACAAACTTAACCATATTTATATTCTCCAATCAAAAATGCACGTAGTTTTAAAAACCACGTGCATTGTATCACAATACTTTGTAGAATGGAATAGGATAATACAAAAAATATTATTTTTGTCTAGCCGAAATGTTATTGGCGTGTTTGTTTCAGACCGCTCCCACATGAGAAAGGGTATCGGACGCCAGCCTTGAACCCTCGTTCATGGCTCTTACTATATCGCCGGACCTCATAATCTCGCATATAAAACCTGCGTGATAGCTGTCGCCACACCCCGTGGTATCAACAACCTTCTCTACAGGCACTGCACTTACCCTGTATGACCTTCCCCTGTAAAACGTTACGCTTCCTCTCTGCGCAAGTGTCACATTAAACATGCAGTCATACTCCCTTGACAAATCCTCGCATGCGTTAAGCACCTCATCGTCGCCGCTTATCATGAAAAAGTCAATGTATGGAAGTATCTCCCTGAGACCTGAAAAATCTCTAAGCTCATCAAAATCAACTGAAAGCTTTGCCCTGACTCCTCTCTTCTTAAGTTCTAAAACCTCAGAAAAATTCGGGCTTGAGTATGTTATAAACCACACATCCTGGCCTGATAAGTGCTCCTCATCCTCCTTCGTAAGCCTGTAGGTATCCTGCACGCCGCCGTCCCAGGCACCCTCCTTAAAATATCTGTCGCCCTCGGACGTGATGTGTATTTTGTGAGTAGCAGTTGTCCCCTTTAAAATATGGACATTCTCCGCATCGATATTTCTGCCTTTTATAAACTCCATCAAAGAATCTGCGTATCTGTCACTGCCTAAAGGACCTAGGAGTGACACTCTCACATCACTGTATTTACAGGCATTGGCCGCAAAATTAAGCGCCTCTCCGCCCACAACCACGGTGTCCGTCTCCACAAACAGGTCCACACACATGCAGGTCATTGCAGTAATTCTAATCATATATCCTCCAGACTAAAAGCCAAACGCCAGCGCCAGAAGAACACCTGCGATAACCGTGGCAACAACCACGAAAAACTCAGGATTTCTCTTGCCCTCCTTGCCACAGTATTTGCAGATGCGCCTGAGCTCATCATTTTCAACATACTCGTGGCGGGTCTTGGGAATGCGCCCCTCCAAATCCACTGTCTCGCCGCAGACCACGCATGTGTGGCTCCTGATACCTGTGGACGTGCAGGTTGGCTGAATTCTTATAAATGTCTCGTCGTTAAACCTGTGATCCGTCTTGGGAAGAACGGTCTCCTTCGTAAACTCGCAGCCGGGTCTTATGCACCTCTCGACCTTAAGTCCCTCCTCTATGCATGTGGCCTCCCTGCTCTTTTCAGGAACCACCTCAAACTCGTGCTCGGCGAGCTCCTCGCTTCTGCCGCTCTCATCCGTGGCGCCGCAGTCCTTACAGGTTCTTATAATTATAAATGGTTTGCCGCAGCCGTCATACTGTTTCCTGCCCTCACCTTCAAATGTGTGCGGGAGTTTGGGAATGTCCACTCTCTTCTTCTCGCCGCACAGGGTGCACTTAGCCATGTAGTAGCCCTCGCTCTTGCAGGTGGGCTCCACCCTCTCGTTCTCTATCGGTACAAAGTTGTGCTCGGTTGGCTTGTCGGCAAATCCTATGGCCTCTATGGTGCCGCACAGCTCGCACTTGTGAAGATAGGTGTTCTTCTCCCCGCAGCCGTTGTACTCCTCGTATCTGGGGCCAAATCTGTGGGCAAGCTTGGATATCTTGTAGGTCTTCACGTCGCCGCATTTGCTGCAGACTGCCCTGTATGAGCCCTCTGTGGCGCAGGTGGCCTTCACAACCGACTCCTCGTCCTTCACGTAGTCGTGGTTAGCCAGCCTTCCGGTGCCCCTGATGTTCTCCACCAGGCCACACATTTTGCACTTTCTGACTATGGTGATCTCCTCGCCACAGCCGTTATACTGCTCATATTCCTCTGTAAAATCGTGGGGAAGCTTCTCAAGTATCTCGTCAGGCGCTCTGTCGCCGCAGTGCTCGCAGACATAAACTATTCTGCCCTCGCTCGTACATGTGGGCGCCTCGCTAAGCTCTGTTGACCTCACATAGTGGTGGTGCGCGATAACCTCCTCCGCCTCAGGGTCAGGATACCATTTGCCGCACATGGAGCACTGCTTCAGGCTCAGATACGGCTTCTCGCAGCCGTCATACTCCATCTTCGTCTCCCCCATAAGCGTATGGGCAAGTTTCGGAATAATCCTGGGCTCAGGTCTCTTGCGGCAGATTAGGCACTCCAGAACGTCCTTGCCGTCGTGCTCGCAGGTGGCCTTCACGCTCTCCCTGTCGACCTTCTGGAAGTTGTGGTGTCGTATCTCCTTAGCCTCCTCAGGAACCGAGGGGTCGGGCTCCTCTATACCGCAGTTTTTGCACTTCCTGAGGTATAAGTACGGCTTCTCACAGGCATCGGGCTTCTTAAATGTCTCGCCCCAGTTGTGATTAAGCGCAGGTATCTGCGTGGTTTTAATCTCCCCGCAGTGCATACATCTCTCATATATAATTCCGGGCTGGGCGCAACTCGCCTCGCGGCATTCGCTCGCCACCCTCTCAAACTTATGCTGTGCAATCTCGCTGTCCTTATTCTCCACAGGTATCTCGCCGCCGCAGTTTATGCACACCTGATAATAGCGGAACGGCTGCATGCAGGTAAGTCGCCTCTTATGTATCTCCTTATCCACGGGAACGTGGGGCTGCTTAGGTAACTCCTTCTTAAATACATGGCCGCATCTGACACATCTGTACAGTATGTATCCAGCCTCTCTACAAGTGCTCTCCTTAGTCTTAGCCTCAACATAGTCGTGTTTTACAGGCGAATTTTCGTCGCCATCCTTATAGTAACATATCTCCGGATCCGTATTTTTCTTAGTTTTATCTTCCATATCCAATCTCCCCTGGCCGCTTGGCCGAAACCAGACTTGTATAAATTATTTCAAATATAAATTATAGCACATATTACACCACTTCTACAATAAAAAAATGCAACAAAAAGCCGCCGTGGTCGCCCACGACGGCATGTAATGATATTAGTTCTTCTTGCCCTGGTTAGCAACTGCGTTCATCTTGGCAGCTAATGCTTCCTGGTCGCCTAAGTAGTACTTCTTAACGAAGTTGAAGTCATCATCGAACTCGTAAACAAGTGGTGAAGCTGTAGGAATGTTAACGCCTAAGATTTCCTCCTTGCTTAAGTTCTCGAAATACTTGACAAGTGCGCGAAGTGAGTTGCCGTGTGCAGCGATGACTACACGCTTGCCTGCAAGCATATCCTTCTTGATAGTGCTCTCGAAGTAAGGAACAACTCTCTCGATTGTTGTCTCCAAGCTCTCTGTAAGAGGAAGGTCAGACGCGTCAACACCTCTGAACATCTCCTGCTTAGCAGGATTTCTGTCGTCGTCAGCCTCAAGTGCAGGTGGCTTAACGTCGAAAGATCTTCTCCAGATCTTAACCTGGTCCTCACCATACTTCTCAGCTGTCTCTGACTTGTTAAGTCCCTGAAGAGCACCGTAGTGTCTCTCGTTTAACTTCCAGGACTTGATAACTGGCAGCCAGTTGCGGTCCATAGCGTTAAGTACGTTGTTAAGTGTATGGATTGCTCTCTTCAGATATGAAGTATAGCAAACATCAAAATCATATCCCTCAGCCTTTAAAAGCTCGCCGGCAGCAACAGCCTCCTGCTCACCTTTCTCGCTAAGCTCTACATCTGTCCAGCCTGTGAACAGGTTAAGCTTATTCCACTCGCTCTCGCCGTGTCTGATCAACACAAGTTTCATCATAGTAGCATAACCTCCTAGTTATCTGTTAATAATCTGTATGTTCTCAAAACATAGAAACATAATATACTAAAACTCCCCAAAAGAAAAGAGGAAAATAAAATTCTTGATCACTTTGCGATAAAGTCCACAAGAAAAACCGCCAGCGCGCACACTATGGCTGTGGGAAACAGTCCGCCGCCCTTCCACGCGACAACCATTCCTATGAGAAGCGCCACAAGCCCCGGGATGGGCGATGCTGAGGCGTAGAGTATGGCAGGAAATGTCATCACTGCGAGCGTCACATAGGGCACGTAATACAAAAACGACTTAATCCTTCTGTTTTTAATCTCCCCTCGGATAAGGGTCAGCGGAAGCGTTCTGAGCAGATACGCCACGCCAAACATTATTAATATATATACGTAAACATTGTGTTCCATCAGTTGTCCTCCACCTTCTCATCCTCATCAGGTATGGGGAAGAATATTGCTCCCGCCCCCGCGATCAAAACCGTGAGAATGATGATTCTCGTGCCCTCGCTAAGAGTCTTGATCCATGGCAGATATGCAAACGCGAGACTCATGAGCATGGAAATGATTACCAGCCCCAAAACCACCTTGTTCTTCCTGCTCTCAGGCATGATTATGGCCAGGAACATTCCGTAGAGAAGCACGCTCAGGGCATTTACAATATTGCCCGGAAGGATGTTTCCCACAACAACTCCCAGACATGTTCCAAGCGCCCAGAAGGTCAGGCTGCATATGGCAAGTCCGTAGTTATATCTGGGGTTTAGCTTGCCTGGCACCGTGCTTGATGCGCCAAATATTTCGTCAGTGATCCAAAAGCCCACCAGAAGCCTGTGTCCAAGCCCCACCTGTTGTGGAAGCTTCTGCGACAGCGCGATGCTCATGAGCATGTATCTGGCGCTTATTATGGCGGTGACCAACGCCATGGTGACATATGATGCGTTCTCCGCGATGACCGCAAAGCCTGCGTACTCCCCGGCTGAGGCGTTACACAGTAAGCTTGCAAGCGTGGCCTGAAATGCTGTGAGGCCCGCATTTTTAGCTGTTATACCCAGGGCAAATGAGACCGCAAAATACCCCGCCGCAATCGGCACGCCGTCCTTAAGTCCCTTCTTAAACCAATATCTGTTCTGTTCTTTCATGACAACTCCTGTTTTTTAGTCCACAACAATTCTATCATCTAAACCAAAAATTACAAGTGCATATTATTGAAAAAACAGAGCTCCCAGGGCAAACTCCAAGCCCACGCTGTAGCCTATAAGCGTTATGGGCCTGCACAAAAATATTATTATCGCAAATGTTTTAAGCCTCATTTTCGTGGTTCCCGCGAGATAACACAGAAAATCATCCGGGAGCCCGGGCGCCGCTATCGCCAGAGCAAACAGCTTGGCGAAACGCCCTCTTTTCGCATTCCAGGCGTCGTATTTGTCAATCTTTTCCCTGTCAAACATTTTCTCAAGGAGTTTTTTGCCGTAGCGCCCCCCGATTGCAAATGCTATAAATGACCCGGCGCACATCCCCAGGTAGTTCAGCACAAACCCCACCACAGGGCCAAACATGACCACTCCGGCCATGGAGCTTATGCCGCCCGGGATTACCGGCAGGACGACCTGAACAGTCTGAACTAACAAAAACACGCACCACGCCACAGGTCCGAAGCCGTTAACGAAGGCCTCCATCTTCTCAGCTGACGTGAATATTCCCGTGCTCACAAGCCATATTATGAATACGATGGAGAATATAATGCCCATTATAGTAATTATTTTAATTATTGTTTTAAGCGTCATAAATCCCTCTTTACAGTTTGATGGCGACATTATAACACCCAAAGAGGGACTGTAATCTTAATATTAGTTTAAAATTCAGTCACATAAATAGCACAAATAAATCGGGCAGGACCTAAGTCCTGCCCGACTGCGTTTAATTATTTGCCAAATAATCCCTTAACCTTGTCAGAAGCTGCGTCAGCAACATCCTTGACAACATCCTTAGCTGAGTCCTTGATGTTCTGGCCGTTCTTTACGTCATTGACCTCTCTCTTGACAGAGTCGACAGCCTTATTGGCAATGGCCTGTGCGTCTTCCTTGGAAACGTTCTTAGCGATCTCGCCGCCAATATCCTTAATATCCATCGGTAATGTACCTCCCTTTAATGATGAGGTCATTATAGCACAGAATTGAAAACTATACCATATAAAATTGCAATTAGTTCTCCCACTTCCAGTTAGCAACCTCAGGAAGGTCTACGCCGAAATCGTGGATGTACTGCTTGTGCTCAACGAGCTTGTCGCTCATCTTCTGGTAGAGGTATGCGCCTCTGTTGCCAAGCTGTGGAAGGAACTTAAGTGCGTCCTGAACAAGGTGGAAACGATCTACATCATTCTGAACACGAACGTCGAATGCTGTTGTGATTGTACCCTCCTCCTTGTAGCCTCTTACATGCATCAGTCTGTTGTTGTGACGACGGTATGTAAGCTCGTGGATAAGTGTTGCATATCCGTGGAAGTTGAAGATTACAGGCTTGTCAGTTGTGAAGAGCATATCGTACTCAGCGTCTGTGAGGCCGTGTGGATGCTCATTGTGTGACTGAAGCTTGAATAAGTCAACCACGTTGATGAAACGGATCTTGAGCTCAGGCAGCTCCTTGCGGAGAATTGAAACTGCTGCGAGCGCCTCAAGTGTAGGTGTCTCACCTGCGCAGGCAAATACGATGTCAGGCTCCTGACCCTGATCGTTGGAAGCCCAATCCCAGATGCCGATACCCTGTGTACAGTGCTTAACTGCCTCAGGCATGGATAACCACTGTGGTCTTGGATGCTTGCTGGCGATTACAACATTGACATAGTTGCGGCTTCTTAAGCAGTGATCCATGGTTGAAAGCAGGCAGTTGGTGTCTGCTGGAAGGTAGATACGAACAACGTCAGCCTTCTTGTTGGCAATGTGATCCATGAAACCAGGGTCCTGATGTGTGAAACCGTTGTGATCCTGCTGCCATACTGTAGAGCACATGAGAAGGTTAAGAGATGCGATCTCCTCTCTCCATGGAAGCTGGTTGCAAACCTTGAGCCACTTAGCGTGCTGTGCAGCCATTGAGTCGATGATTCTTGAGAATGCCTCATATGTGTCGAAGAAACCGTGACGACCTGTGAGGAGGTAACCCTCGAGCCATCCCTCGCACATATGCTCAGAAAGCATGGAATCTACAACACGGCCGAATCTTGACAGATGATCGTCAAGCTCTGTCTGAGCTGCGTTCCAGTCTCTGTCTGTAACGTCAAATACAGCGTTGAATCTGTTAGAATTGTTCTCATCAGGGGAGAAGATACGGAAATTCTTCGCCTCAGCATTTAACTTAAATATATCGCGAACGAACTTAGCGAGGTTCTGTGTATCCTGGCTGTCCTTCTCGCCGTGGCTTCCGATCTCAAATGCGTAATCGCGGAAGTCTGGAAGTCGAAGGTCGCGAAGAAGCTTACCGCCGTTGGCATGAGGGTTCATACCAAGTCTTGCGTCTCCCTTAGGAGGAAGCTCTGCAATGTCAGGCATAACCTTGCCGTTCTCGTCAAAAAGCTCCTCAGGGCGATAGCTTCTAAGCCAAGCGTCGAGCTTCTCAAGGTGGTCAGGCTTGTCCATCATGATCGGAACCTGGTGAGCTAAGAAGTTGCCCTCGATGCGGTTTCCGTCAACTACCTTAGGACCGGTCCAGCCCTTAGGGGTGCGAAGAACGATCATAGGCCATACAGGTCTTGTAGCATCGCCTGTCTCGCGCGCATGCTTCTGGATCTCTAAAATCTTCTCTACAACAACATCCATGGTCTCAGCCATAAGCTTGTGCATGGTCATTGGATCGTCGCCCTCAACGAAGTAAGGCTCCCAGCCGTTGCCGTGGAAGAAGTCTGTAAGCTCCTGGTTTGTGAGACGTCCGAAGATTGTAGGGTTGGCAATCTTGTAGCCGTTTAAGTGAAGGATTGGAAGAACCGCACCGTCATCTACAGGATTGATAAACTTGTTGCACTGCCATGATGTTGCAAGAGGACCTGTCTCAGCCTCTCCGTCACCTACAACAACTGTAGCGATAAGGCTTGGGTTGTCGAAGATTGCACCACAGCCGTGAGCTATAGAATAACCGAGCTCGCCGCCCTCGTGGATGGAGCCTGGTGTCTCAGGTGCACAGTGGCTTGGAACGCCGCCCGGGAAGGAGAACTGCTTGAATAACTTAGCCATACCCTCCTCATCCTGAGAAATATTTGGATAAATCTCGCTGTAAGAACCGTCGATGTAGTCGTTGGCGATGAAGAAGTTTCCGCCGTGACCAGGACCTGATAACAAGATCATATCAAGATCGTATCTCTTGATGGCTCTGTTTAAATGTGTGAAGATGAAGTTCTGGCCTGGAACTGTACCCCAGTGACCAACGATCTTCTTCTTAATCATGTCGCTTGTCAGCGGCTTCTTAAGAAGTGGATTCTCAAGAAGATATAACTGACCTGCAGAGAGATAGTTCGCTGCGCGGAAATATCTGTCCATTTTAGCAAGCAATTCCTCAGTGATTGGGCCCTTTTCTTCGATTGTTGTGCTCATAGATTACACCTCTCATATATTTTATTTGTCTCAGAAAATCGTACATCTTACGTACAACTTCATTAAACCCCAAAATTGTCGTATTGTCAAGTTAGCGTAACGACGAAACTGCGCATATATTTACTTTAATGTTTATGTAGTTTTAAACAAAGAGGCAGCCGGACGAGCTGTCCGACTGCCTCATAACATAAATAAATATCAAATTTGTACGTACAAATTACGAATCTATCTCCGGGATGCTGCCCCTTCTCATGTCAGGAAGATTCTTGGCATATATTGTGCAGCCACACCTTGTGGTGTTCTTCGTGTGGTAGAGAGCGATGTCAGAGCGCTTAAACAAATCATCGCCAAAACCGCAGTCTGAGAACGCAACTCCCACGCTTATGGAAGTCTTCGGCAGGTCTCCCTCAGGGTTTTGAAGGATGTGGTTGATCTTGACAACCTTCTCGACTATCCTGTCAGCATCCTGGCTTGGGAAGTTGGTCATGATAACCGCGAATTCGTCGCCGCCCAGTCTCACCACATAGTCAGATGCCCTGAATTCGCCCTTCAGAAGGGATGACACGTGCTGAAGTACCACATCTCCGATGTCGTGGCCGTAGGTGTCATTGATGCTCTTAAACTTGTCGACATCCATAACCATGAGCGCTATAGGGAATGTTACTGTGCTCAGGTTCTTCACAAGATTATCATAGGCTGCGCGGTTTAGTATTCCCGTGAGGCCATCGTGCTCAGCCTTAAATGTCATCATCTCCTCTCGCTTCTTGGCCTCGTCGATATCCTCGATAGCCATTACGCACTCCACGATGTTGTCATCCTTATCGCGTCTCGACGGAACAAGAATTATCCTGCACCATCCCATCTTAACGCCGTGATACTCTATGGACAGGGAAGTGTTCTCCTTAAGTCTATCGGCCAGAGTCTCATACTCCATGAACTTGTTGATGGAAGAGTGGTATTTCTGATCCACACATTTATCCAGAAATACAGAGAGGTAATCGCTGTATTTAAGTTCCTCAAGCCCAAATATATGGCTTAAAAACTCAGGAATCCTGTAGGCCTGGAACACGCCTCTCTTTAAGTTTATCTTGATAGTGGTAAAATATACGCTTGACAGCGCCATGATGACATCGCGGTACTCTAAGTTCTGGCGCATCTGCCCCTCGACAATCATGGTCGTGAACAAGACCTCCTTAGCCCTGCCGTCCTCATGCCTGCTAAGCGCGATAAACGCGGCCTGCGTGTAGCCGTTAAGGTTTCCAAGGAAATCAAAGCTTATGAAGTTTACGTTCCTCATCCTGTCAGGAAGCGTCTTCATGTCCATAAACTCAAGAAGTCTCGGCAGGTAATCCGAAGAGCACATAACCTGGAAAATAGGCACTATAGCCTTCGAAATATTGCCGTGGGTTCCTATGAAATTATGTACGGCCGGCGCCGCCTGCACCTCCACAAAAGTGTCCTCGTCTATGTTCATGACATGAACGCTGTTGTAGATTGATGCCATGGTGTTAAGGATTCTGTCCTTAAATTTCTCGTCAATCAGTAATGTATCTTTATCCAATGTTTTGTAAAACCTCCTATGTACATTCACGCTCTGATGTATGTATAATCATTTTAATTATTATAGAAACGTATGTCAATACGATAAACATCAATGTAAATATTAAATTTTGATATTACAACACTATGGTGTCCAAAATTATCTGGGCCATCTTCTCCTCTGACTCAACCATGCCGTTCTGGACCCACTCCATAACTATGGTCCACATGGCGCTGTAGGCGCCGTGCGCCCTGTATTTTTCCTCCTGGGTGAGCACTAATCCCAGGGAGTTGCCAAGCGCCGAATCGAATATATCCGTGTACGGAAGGTTTGCCTTCTGTATCAGAATGCTCATCTCCCTGTTCTGCTTGATTGATGTAAGTGCCTCCATCAGCCACTGCATTTTGTCAATCTCCTGGCCGTTAAACGCCTTGTTAAATGAGGCGCTTAACAGGTTTGCAACCTCGGCAAATATCTCCTTCATCACATCTTCCTTGGATGAATAATTTCTGTAAAATGCGGCGCGGCTCACCCCGCTCCTCTCTATGATGGATGTTATGGTTATCTTCTCAAAAGGCTGTTTCTCCATAAGAAAAATCAGCGCTGTGCAAATGCACTCCTTCGTAAGTCTGTGTGACGCCTCATTTGAAAGTCTCAAAACCTGTCTTTTTTTAAGCTCTGTCTCCATATTCTCTCCTCTGTATCAGCTATACATTCAAGCGGTTTTTGTCAAGTCCGACGAACCGTTGTTGCAATACATTTATATTGATGATACAATTGTATAGTCGTTGGAAGATTTAGTCAAGGTTTTTTTCTATATTAAGGAGGTAAATATGCTTACGAAATACACGCCGTTGTTCGTGATTATGATTGTGGCATCGGTCATTGGTTTTATCATAGAAAATGTCTGGCTTGCTTTTCAGCACGGTTTTATTGACAACCGGGGAATGGCCTTCCCCGCGCTGATAGGCTATGGCATGGCGGTCGTCGCGTTCTACATCATACTCGGCGTACCCAGCCGCCCCGCATTTTTAGGCTACAAGCTGCCTGTCGAGGATTTTGACCACGGGCTGGTGTTTTATTTTATTGCCACTCTGATACTGGTATCTGTGGGAGAGATTGTGCTTGGAACTGCGGTGGAGCGTTTCACAGGCATCATATGGTGGGATTATTCAAATCTTCCCATGCATCTGACGCGTTACACCTCGCTGCCGACGAGCGCCGGCTTCGCTTTTATGATAGTTTTGTTCATGGAATACTGTTTTAAGCCGATGTTTGAATACACCGCGTCGATACAGACACCTGCAATGTTTACATACAGCGCCGTGATTCTTGTAGTGCTGTCAGTCGATTTCATCCACTCCGCCAACTACATGATCAAAAACCACAGAGTGTATGATTTGTGGAAGAGACAGATCAACCTCAGCAAGGACAACAAAACCATCTTCAATTAATTCATAGAATCAAAACGCCCGGCCATGAAGGCCGGGTATTTTGATAAAGGGGGAGAATTTGTATGTTTTAAAGAAGTAAAAACTTGTTTTGCTTCTTGCTATGGTTATACTATAAACGGACTTTGTGACAAGAATGTGGACAATCCATAAAGAATCTATGAAATCGATTTCATTATTTTAAAACTTAAACGTTTTCAAATTATTTTTTGTTTATAATTAAGATATTTAACGCAAAAACAGGGAGGTAATACCTCCCTGCAGCTATCACTTATCTATAACAACCATATTGTTGGCGTGTACGACCTCGTCGTAGTCCTTGTGATGAAGGACGCTCTCGATCTTGCCGGTGGGCAGTCCCTTAATCAGTTTGATTTCGTCGGAGGAGTAGTTGGTTATTCCTCTGGCGCAGACCTGACCGGACGCGCTTACTATCTCCACCACTGAGGAGACGACAAAATCCCCTCTCACATCCGTGATGCCCTTAGGCAGCAGGCTCTTGTGGTTGTCCCTGATAGCTGCAAATGCGCCGTCGTCCACCACGATCTGTCCCTTGACATTGCTCCTGTATTTGAGCCAGTGCTTCTTGGCTGATAATTCCTTCACCCTGTGTCCGTCGAAATAGGTTCCAACCTCCTCGCCGTCCATGAATTTGCACAGGATATTAAACTTAGCGGCATTTAAAATGGCCATATCACAGCCGTAGGCGTTCACCATCTTCGCGGCGCCAAGCTTCGTGATCATGCCGCCGGTTCCAACCTTGCTTGAGGAATCCTTCGCGTACTGCTCCACATCCTTGACGTCGTTAACATAGGATATGAGCTTCGCGTCAGGGTTGTCGTTAGGGTTGTCGTCGTAGAGACCGTCTATGTCGCTCATGAGGATTAGAAGATCTGCGTCCACCACAGGCACCATAAGCGCAGCCAGGGTATCGTTGTCGCCGACCTTGATTTCGTCCACTGAGAGGGTGTCGTTTTCGTTGACTATGGGAATTACGCCGTAGTCAAGAAGTGTCACCATAGCATTTTCCAGGTTCATGAGACGCTTTCTGTCGTCAAAATCTCCGTGGCTTAGAAGGATCTGAGCGCACTTCTGGTCAAATATGTTGAACAAATTCTCGTAGTGCTCCATGAGCTTAGCCTGTCCGATGGCGGCAAGCGCCTGTTTTTTGGGCATGTCCCCAGGCTTCTTAGCCAGCCCCAAAACGCCCATACCTGCGGCCTGGGCTCCGGATGACACCAGAATGACATTAACCCCCTTGCGCTTAATATAGGCAAGCTGGTTAACTATTTTGAGCATCTTCTCGTCGTTGATTATTCCGTGCTCGTCCGTAAGGGATGATGAGCCGACCTTGACGATTACATTCTTAATGTGCGATAAATCTCTCATAAGACACCTCTTATAACCTTAAAAAACAATTCCAAAACATAATATCACACTTTTATTATAAATTCCACACAAAAATAGGGGATGCCTAAGCATCCCCAGTCTTATCATATTCTGTCTTTAGTGTAACTGCTCCAAATGGATGTCGGTTAGACAGCTTCTTCTCTTTCGCCCTGTAATGTGATTGAAACTCTGCCCTTGTAATCGTTGTTCAGAAGCTCAATCTGATCGTTAAGGTAATTCATCTCGAATGCGCTCATCTTACCGCCAAACAGCACGTATGTAACTTCCCTGCAGCCTCTGTCCGCAAGGCCGCCCATAAACTCCTCAGATGACACATTCCAGAGGTTCTCAGGTGTAACCATGATAGTCATGTACTCGTTAACCCTAAAATTGTTTGCCATTAAAGACCTCCAAATAATTATAACTTGCGCGGACAATTCCGCACAACTACAATACGATTTGTATTGTTTGTTGCATTATAATCATCATCTTTTTAAAAAGCAAGTGGCATTTTAGAAAAAAATGCGGTGCTGTGCAACCGTTTTCATGGTCATTTTTATGTATTTTGCGAAATTTTCTGTCACATTTGCACTATAAAAGAGGTGCTATAAGTTTAAGGAGAAGCTGTTCGAATCTCAGGAACCTTCCGCGGCCTGTGGTGTAGTACTGCGTCACCTCACGGCACTCTTTAAATGTCTCCTCGAAGTCTCTTCTGGTGTCCAGAACCGCCTTGCATTTCATGTACAGACAGCCGTTTTCGAAGTGGTGGAAGAAGCTTCTGAAGTCCAGATTTATGGTTCCGCAGGTGGCCACCTTGTCATCGGACACGCAGACCTTGCTGTGGCAAAAGCCGGGTGTCCACTCGTAAATCCTGACGCCCTTACTTGTGAGGGCGTTATAGTAGCTTCTGGTGGTTCTGTAGACGAAGCCCTTATCGGGGATGCCTGGCGTAATAATCCTGACGTCCACTCCCCTCTTGGCGGCAATCGTCATGGCATATATCATCTCGTCCGTGATTATAAGATAGGGCGTTATAAACCAGCAGTAGTCCGTAGCCCTGTTTAATATGCTTATGTAGGTGTTCTGACCGACATACTCATGGTCCATGGGACTGTCGGCATAGGGCTGAACATAGGCATCCTCATGTGCCTCATAGATGATCTCGGGGAGATAACCTGTTAAGGACGCCTCGTCCCTCTCCCCCTTCTTGGTGGCGTTCCAGTTTTCCAAAAACGTGATGGTCATGCTTCTAACTGCCTCGCCGCTAACCTTAACCGCAGTGTCCTTCCACTGCCCGTAGGGATGTGTGATGTTAAAATATTCATTGGCCAGATTGAAGCCTCCCGTGAAGCCCACACGCCCGTCAATCACGGTGATTTTTCTGTGGTCACGGTTGTCGAGGAAGAAGTTTAACGGCGGCATGAAGGGGTTAAAAACCCTGCATTTTACGCCGTTTGCCTCTAACTTATTCTTAAACTCCTTATTGATGAAGAATATGGAGCCAAGATCGTCATAGAAGACTCTGACCTCAACGCCTGCCCTGGCCCTCTCAAACAGTACCTCCTCTATGCCATGCCAGGCCTCTTTATCCTCTATGGCGTGATACTCCATGAAGATGAAATGCTTTGCCTTGGAGATGGCCTGTTTCATAGCCTCAAGCGCCTCACACTGGTCGGCAAAATACTCTATGTCCGTGTTCTTAAACAGCGGATAGCCACTGTTTTTGGAGAGGTATTCTGACACAGAATAGAGAAGGGGATCTTCCTTACACAGTTTCTCTGAAACTAACCCGGCCTTCTCTCCCACACCACCCTCGGTGAGCTTGGGCATAAGCCATTCGTCGATGGAAGCGTATCTCTGCTTCATCTTCTTCGTATGGCCATTTAAGCCCATAATCAGAAGAAAACCCACGCCAATAATCGGCATTATGAGCAACAGCATTATGTAAGATGTCTTGATATTGCTTATGTCGTGGGCCGCGTAAATATACAAAACCATAATTAATGCGACCACATGCGTCAGTCGCTCCAGCCATGTTATGTATATGTTCAGTCCACTGAATGTGACAATAAGCACCACAATCTCCGCAAGAATAACCAGGGCACACAGAATGAACCTCCCTATGTCGCTCTTGACTGCAAATGTTTTCTCTACGGTTTTCTCTCTGTCATGTCTTTCCATAATCATCCCTAAAAAAACCGGGCGATAGATATCGCCCGGCGCAAAATCATAATTTAATTAAACACCTGAAACGAGGATCTGGTTGAAGATATTCTCAAGAAGCTCCTGTCTGCCGCTGATGTTGGTAGTAACCTCACCGTTCTTAAGAGCGATAGCTGAGAGTGACTCAAAGCTCTCGTTGCCTGCGATGATGCTCTTGCCAAGATCTGAATTCCAGCTGGCATATCTCTTGTCTACGAAGTCGCCAATTCTGCCGTCCTCGATGATCTTATCAGCGATAAGAAGACCAAGAGCGAAGCTGTCCATACCGGCGATATGAGCAAGTGCTGTATCCTCAAGTGTGAATGAACCACGTCTCTGCTTAGAGTCGAAGTTGAGACCACCGTTTGTGAAGCCGCCAGCCTTGAGAATCTCAAGCATAGCAAGTGTTGTGCTGTAAAGCTGTGTAGGGAACTGGTCTGTATCCCAACCGAGAAGCTCATCACCCTGGTTAGCGTCAACTGAACCAAATGCTCCGTTGATTCTGGCAACTGCAAGCTCATGCTGGAATGTGTGTCCTGCAAGTGTTGCGTGGTTAGCCTCGATATTTAACTTGAAACGATCTAAGAGATCATACTTGCGCAAGAAGTTCAGCGCTGTGGCAGCGTCGAAATCATACTGGTTCTTGGTTGGCTCCTTTGGCTTAGGCTCGATGTAGAAGTCTCCGTCGAAGCCGATCTTGTTGCCGTATGCGATAGCCATCTTGAAGAAACGCGCCATGTTGTCAAGCTCAAGACCCATATCTGTGTTGAGAAGTGTCTCATAGCCCTCACGGCCGCCCCAGAATACGTAAGCGTGTCCGCCAAGCTTAACTGTAGCGTCCATAGCTGCCTTAACCTGTGCTGCTGCGTAAGCATATACATCTACGTTAGGTGATGTTGAAGCACCGTGCATATAACGTGGGTTGCCGAAAAGATTAGCTGTACCCCAGAGAAGCTTCTTGCCTGAGAGCTTCTGCTGCTCTGCTACAACGTCAACAATCTTAGCCAGGTTCTCGTTGCTCTCCTCAAGAGTTCTTCCCTCCGGAGCGAGATCGCGGTCATGGAAGCAGAAGTAGTCAATGCCTAACTTCTCCATGAACTCGAAACCTGCATAAACCTTAGCCTTAGCTAAATCCATAGCATCTGATGTTCCAAATGACTTGTCCTGTGTTGCAGAACCGAACATATCTACGCCGTTAGCGCAGAGTGTATGCCACCATGCCATAGCAAACTTCAGCTGCTCGCCCATAGTCTTTCCACGTACAATTCTATCCTTATCATAGAACTTGTAAGAGAAAGGATTAGTGCTCTTAGGTCCCTCGTACTTAACTACAGGAACATTCTTAAAATATTCACCCATATCTACTCTCCTTTTGTCCATTGCGACATATTATTCGTTAATAATAGACTGTTCCAATTATAGTGCTTAGCGCTTTTATATGTCAAGAAGTTTGTGTAAAAAATTAGACATCTGTAAGATTTTTGTGCATTACTCCCCAAAACTAATATCTCCCCCGCCAGAAGCCCGGCAGGGGAGATATACACGTTATTCTATTCCACGACCCGGAGCCGCAACAGATTCTCTCACCCTGCTCTCGGCTCTGAAAATATAGTTGCCGTCAAAGCCAGGGTTTTCAATCATTTCCAGAAGATTCTCGGCTGTCCTTCTGCCCAGTTCCTCCTTAGGATGGGAGAACGAAGTGAGGGTCTGAGCATGGGGGCTCGCGCTCTCTGCGTCATCAATTCCTACGACTGAGTAGTCCTCGGGAACCCTGATGCCGGCGTCCTTGAGAATACTTATGAGCTGCCATGCCGCATCGTCGTTGTAGCACAGACATGCGGTTGTGCCCTTAAGTCTCTCTAAAATATATCCGCCTATGGCGCTCATGTTGCCAAAAGTCTCTGTGTCCACCATCACGGTGTGTCTGCTCTGAGCCTGAATGTTCTTCTCAAGCAGGGCGTTCATGTAGCCCGCATAGCGAAGGTGGCTCTGTCCGTCGTCGGACTTCATTATGAGTCCGATATGCTCATGGCCTGCCTCGATAAGCATTCTCGCAGCGTCCCTTCCCACCTCGAAATCGTCTATTCTCACGCATGGGAGGCCAAGCTGCGGATAGCTGGCGTTAAAGCATATTATCGGGACATTCATGGTCTGAAGCTTTCGGTAGAGGTCCGCATTTGGATTGGGGAGACCACTCTTGGCGGCCTCCACAATTATTCCATCAAAATTATCATCAGCTATCAGATGCGTCAGGATGTTTCTCTCCTGCCATACGCTGTCCCCCGTAAATGAGGTCTGAGTCATATACCCTGCGCCATTTAATACGTCCTGAATGCCCTTAAGTGTGGGCGGGAATATATAACTGTCAACATATGTGGAGATAATGACTATGCGGCCATAGACTCTTCTCTTTCTCGGAGATACCGTGGAGCCGATATAGGTTCCGCTGCCCTGAACTCTCACCAGAATGCCCTCGCTCACGAGGTCTCCGGTTGCCTTCCTGACAGTCTGGCGGCTTAGGCCAAACTTGTCAGCCAGCTCATGTTCAGGAAGAAGCCTGTCGCCCTTATGAAATACGCCCTGTGCTATCTGCTGCTTAATCCAGTCTATTACGACCTGATACTTATGTTCGTTTGACATATTATTATCTCATGAAAAACTTCTGAAGATCTGCCTCAGTTGTGTCATCGCCGATTGTGACAAGCTCTGTTCCTGTAAGTCTTGCAAACATTGCGATATCGTCTCTTGTAAGTGCTGTAGAGATTACGCTGTGGTGAGCGCCGCCTGCATAGCACCAGCCTGCTGATCCAATCTGGAAGTTAGGCTTAAGTCTGTACATAAGTCTTGCAACAGGAAGGTTAGGCATTGGCTGTGGCTGCTTAACAAGCTCAATGTCTGCGCACACGATTCTGAAGTGGTCGCCCATATCGATAAGAGTAACCTGGATAGCATCGCCTGTAACGCTGTCAAATACGAGACGTGCAGGATCTGCCTTGCCGCCGATGCCAAGAGGATGAACTTGGATCTCAGGCTTGTTAAGAGCAAACTGAGCAGGAACCTCGAGCATGTGTGATGCGAGCTCTAACTCCTCGCCCTCTGTGAGGTCATATGTGTAATCCTCGATGAAGCCTGTAGCGCCATCTCTGCCCTCTGCCATCTTCATGAGAATTGCAGAAAATGCTGAGATCTTGTAGTCGCCCTCAGGGCCGAAGCCAACGCCCTTAGCCATAAGGTTCTGAGCTGCGATACCAGGAAGCTGCTTCATACCGTGAAGATCCTGGAATGTGTCTGTGAATGCCTGGCAGTTGTTCTTAGCTAAGAACTTCTCAAATGCAACCTCATACTTAGCCTGCTCGCGAACAACATCAATTCTGTCTGTAGCCATGGTGTACTTAGCTGTGTACTCTGCCATCTTAGCGTCTGCCTCAGCGTCAGTCACCTCGTCAACGAGTTTAGCGATCTCGCCGATACCCCAGTACTTAATTTCCCAGCCGTACTTAATCTGAGCCTCAAGTCTGTTTCCATCTGTAACTGCAACGTCACGCATGTTGTTTCCAAATGTTGCAACTGTGAGGTTCTTAGACAGGCCGATAGCCTTACATACGCCTGCGAACTGCTTAATTCTGTTTAATACATAGTCATGCTTATAGTATCCTGCAACAACCTCGTGAGCGATGTTCATTCTGGCTAAGATATAACCATACTCTCTGTCGCCGTGTGCTGCCTGGTTAAGGTTCATGAAATCCATATCAATCTTGTCATATGGAAGCTTCTCATTAGCCTGTGTGTGTAAATGAAGAAGTGGCTTGTTCAAGATCTGAAGACCCTTAATCCACATCTTAGCTGGTGAGAATGTGTGCATCCATGTGATAACACCGACACAGTCGTCATCGTTCATGGCAGCTCTCATGTCGCTTACACAGATGTCAGATGTCTCAACTGTTGGAAGAAGCTCAAATGTAACTGTGTCACCCAACTTCGCGTTGAAGAAATCAACCATCTCTCTGCAATCTGCAGCAACCTGCTTAAGGCACTCTTCTCCGTAGAGATCCTGGCTGCCTGGAATAAAATAAATCTTGCTCATCGCAATACCTCCATAAAATATATTATCGGGGGTCTCTCCCCTAGTGTTCGTATCTAATCCCACTATATTTTAAATGTACGCTTTTGTCAATATTTGTATTTGTGAATTTTTAAAGTTGTACGTCATATTTGTACGTACATCTTCAGGTAAAATAAGGGCTGTCGCCAAGCGACAGCCCTGTGAAAACCTTATTCATATATAACATCGTAAATATACAGCCCGTTACCGCTTCCCGACAGGCTAAATGTAACGCTGTCAGTGTTAAACGCAGTCAGATCCCTGCGGCTTATCACGTGGGCGATATCAAGCTTGTGCAGATCGTCCACCGCCAGATACAGTTTGAAGCCATCCACGATATTGTATTCAAACTCTGTGCGGTCATAGGTGATGTCCAGCCAGATATGGGCATATCTGTTGTAGATATCCTCGCACTCTCCCGTAGGATCTAAAAGTCTCCACCTCTCAAGTGCCGGATAGATGTTGATGCAGTCGATTGTCCGAGCACCGGCCATGATGCTTAAGTCATTGATTGGATAGCCCTCAACGTCCGTGATCCATAAGCCCTCGCTGTCTCGCTCCACAGTGCTGCTTATAGCCTTATATATGTCACTCTCGTAGATAACATCCAGGCCTCTCTGCACGGGATTGACCATGCCGCCTACGTAGAACATAACTATCAGGATTCCTGCCACAAGCACTTCCTGAATGTGCTTCTTTAGGTTCGTGTAGAACAGCGCTGCGCCAAACATTGCCGCGACAAGCAGCACATCAAACACAATTATGACAGTTTCAAGCCATTTATCATACTCTCTGAAGGTTATTACGGCGATGACAGCCGTAGAGATTAATAATAGCGCGCTCTTAGGCTTCCATGTAAGAAGCTCAGGCTCCCTATTGACAACCATCATACATCTGATCAGCAGGATAATATCTCCAAAACCAATCATCTGCGCGGTTCTCATGCCCGCGCAGTGGCTCATGAGAGTAATCTTCTCAAGCCATGACGGGAAGCCCACCAGCGTGTACAGTATTAGCACTGCCTCTAACAAGAAGGTGCTGACTAGAAGCACATCCCTCTTCTTCTTAAACACCACCAGATAGAGTGTCAGAAGAATTCCAAGCGGCGCCAGCCCATAGAACATGGCAAACTCACACTGGTTGGTTATGTTGCCTGTGTAGATTGCAAGCGTTGAGTTGCCCGCGTACAGCATGGTGTACATATATGTGTGGTCTCCGGAGTTCTCCCTGAGTCCCGGATAGACCGTGTTCATGATGATTTTAATGGTCTCCCCTGATTTGGAGAGGATGTAGAGACTTACTGCGCCTATGATAATCACGCAGACTCCCATGTATGGAACCCACGCCCTGAAATTCTTAAGAGTTTCCCTGTTCTTAACCATGACCCAGATGAAGAGCGCCAGGAATATGTAGCCAAGCGCCACCTCCCAGCTGGGATACATGGTAAATATGTAACTGCCGCCGCATATTGCCATGGCTACGGCCAAAACAACCTTTTTTATGACCGTGTCAGATGCGCTTAACAGTCTGTCAAGAAGCACTATAAATATCTGGCCCAGAGCAAGCATTTCCACCAAGCCGTTGATGGCAAACCACCAGGCTACCACCGGCGAGAAGAACACGAGCGCTGTGTAAATCACGGAGAGCTTCCTGTTCTTGCCTGTAATCAGCATGCCAAGCTCGAAGCTTCCCATGAGGAGCGCTATGGCTCTTGAGCACCACCAGAAGGAGAAGCCCTTCGGCGCGCTCAGGAATAAGAAGCCCCAATGGAATGGCCTGAACAAAACCGCCAGGTCTCTGACCGGAGCGCCGTACTCCATAAACACGTCGGTCGACGTGCCTCTCACAATCTCTGAAAAATATGAAAATGCATCGCTTCCGCCGTGATACTGGCTTAACATCAGCGGCGTGAGAGTCGCATATTCGTCTCCTCTTATACCTCTCGAGGTTCCTATAAGAATTCCCCTGTCGTCTATGGGGTAGCCCAGATAAGCGCCCCACTCCGCTATGGAGGAACCATTTAATTCAAATATGACGCACAGCGCGAGCACCACAAATGCCAGAACATACCTGAACCTGTAGATTATGTCGTACGCCTTCGCCCTGTTTGGTATGAAAAACCTGACAAAAAGGTACGATATCACGAGGGATGGTATGAACAGCTTCGGCGTTATCCTTAGCGTTTCTTTAATGAGAGGCATAGCCTCCTTCATGTACAGAAGGAAGTGAAACAATCGAAGCGTAATAACGATAAGCAGTGCGATTAAAACCGCTGCCGCTATACGCCAGACTTCCTTAACAATCTTATCCTTCATAATTCTTCCTGTAGATATATAATAATATTTAACTATAAATCCTTGTGATGGAACTGTTTTCTGCCCTCAGCGTAGTCCCCCACGATGTGGCCGTCGCCGTAGAGCTTGTATTTGTAGGTGGTTAATCCCTCCAGTCCCACAGGTCCTCT
This sequence comes from Lachnospiraceae bacterium, assembly GCA_024699325.1. Lineage (GTDB taxonomy): Bacteria > Bacillota > Clostridia > Lachnospirales > Lachnospiraceae > UBA4292. The sequence goes on from JAILPS010000023.1 coordinate 25,792, forward strand.
GGCGTGTATCTTGCTGGTGCTTATGCCAACCTCCGCGCCGAAGCCGTATCTGAAGCCATCCGCAAATCTGGTGGATGCGTTCTGGTAAACACCTGCGCTGTCCACAAGGTTCATGAACTTCTCTGCGGTCTGTGCATTCTCAGTTATGATGCAGTCCGTGTGATGTGAGCCAAATGTGTTGATGTGGGCTATGGCCTCGTCAACTCCGCTCACAAGCTTGATGGATATGACCATGTCGAGGTACTCTGTGGCAAAATCATCCTCGCCCATGACCTCTCCGCCGATCATGTCCGTGACCTCCTTGGTGCCGCGGATCTTAACGCCGCCCTCCCTAAGCCTCTCTGCCAGAACAGGAAGCATGACAGAGGCCTTCTCCCTGTCAAGGAGCAGCGTCTCGGTGGCGTTACATGCAGCCGTGTACTGCGTCTTCGCATCTAAGAGGATCTTAGCTGCCTTCTCTATGTCCGCGTCCCTGTCGATATATGTGTGGCAGATGCCATCCGCATGGCCCATAACAGGGATCTTGGTGTTGTTCATAATATACTGCACGAAGGCGTTTGAGCCTCTTGGTATCAGAAGATCAACGCTCTTGTTGCACGCGAGAAGCTCGTCTATCTCGCTGTGGCCCTCAGCCTGAAGCATACAGCCCTCTGGAGCGCCTGTTTTTACGGCAGCTTCATAGATTATGTCAAACAGTATCTTATTAGTGTTTGCTGTCTCCTTGCCTCCCTTTAAAACTGCGCAGTTGCCGCTCTTGATGCAAAGAGATGATATCTGAACCAACGCGTCAGGTCTGGCCTCGAAGATTATTCCTATAACGCCTATCGGGCAGGAAACCCTGTAGAGGTTTAACCCCTCGTCAAGCTGTCTTGCGAGGAGGGTTTTGCCGATGGGGTCAGCAAGGCTCACCAGCTGGTCGATACCTGCCGTTACGTCAGCGAGCTTATGCTCGTCAAACTTAAGTCTCTTCTTGACAGATGCGGCAATGCCGTTTTGCTCTGCAGCGTCCATGTCCTTTTTGTTGGCTGCAAATATAGCATCGCGGTTTTTAAGAAGTGCCTCCCTGACCGCGAGAAGAATAGCATTTCTCACATCTATGGACAGAGCCGCCATTTTGTAGCTGTCGGCCTTCATTTTCTTAGTAGCTTCCATCATGGTAAGTTTAGCTTCCATAACTCCTCCTCTAAAACAAAATACTGCGTTAATTATCTATCTTTTTAATTTATATGTCAAGCCGAAGGGGAACGAAAACGACTGAATTTTAAGATTTTCTCAAACAATCCAAACAATTGCGCGACATTGATAATTTTTGTCAGATTTGTACAATGATTAGGCGTATTTTTATCGAATTTTTAGTTGAATTTTCAAAAATATTACATTAAAATATATGTATCAAGCATCACGGAGGGACGCATATGGCAGGAGTAAAAATCAACATTTGTTTGTCTGGCAAATATGCCGGACCTGTATCCTACGCGGCAGCTAAACAGATCTGCGGCGCTAATCTCTACAAGATGGGCAGCGAATACATCGCCATCGAAGATAATATGACTTTTGAGGTTGACAGCGTGGTTATCAACACCGGCAAACAGTCCGACAGTATCATATTTGACATGATAAGCGCCATAAGTATGAGGACAGTCGCACGCGAGAAGACTAAGACCTATAAGGTTAAGAAGCTCAAGGACAAGGATGCCCAGGGGCATGATTTTACAATTTACAGGATAGTATAAGAATAGGGGCTGTAAAAAAAGTCCATAAAGAAAAATCGCTGTAGGCATAGCGCTTACAGCGATTTTTGGTATAATGATTTCGTGAAAAAACCAATAATATCAGTGGCTATTATACAACACGTCAGCTGAAATTGCCACTGGAAATGTCAATACCAAATTTAAAAAATTATCGTATCACTGCTTCCGAACTCCGCTCAGCGTGACGGGTTTTATGTACGGTCGGGGTTGGGAATGTACTTACACATCTTCAAGAAGAATAACGGCATGGAATTCGCGTTCACTTTCTGAATAATACAGCTCCATTTCACCATTATATTTATCAACGATCCTCTTTACGCTTTTAAGTCCGTAACCATGATTGAGCACATCCCCGGTCGATGTATATAGCTCTCGTCCTTTTACAAATGGATCTTTAGGACATGAATTTACTACGTTCACCGTAGTAAAGCGACCTTCTTTTTGCGATGCGACTGATACATATACGAAAGAATCATCCTTATCCCTAACTGAATTAAGCGCATTATCTAAAAGATTACAGAAAACGGAGGTGATATCATCCGGGCTCATCTTTTCCAGAACCATACCGAAAACATTTACCTGAAAATCCGCCCCAACCGCATAATACTCCGCGGCATATCGTTTCAATATGCTGTTCAAAAGCATGTTGGAGCAATAATTCTGAGTTTCTGCAAGCATCTCACCGCCGAGAAGATTGCTGACATACTCATACGCTTCACTGCTCTTACCTTCCCTGCTTAAAGCCCCTATGGTCAGTAAATGGTTCTTTATATCGTGTATGAAGATTCTTCGGCTCTCCTCCGCTTTGATCAGTGTATCGCTGTATTTTCTGTCTGCGTCTTTCCTGTATGAAATGATCATATCATCGGTTCTTCTGCTGTTCCTCCTCTCCCGGATCCACATCAGCGCGCCCGCAAAAGCAGCTGTCAGCAAAAGCAGGATACTGTACAGATAAGCATCCAATGCATTGGTAGTACTGTAATACTTTTTAAGAATGATCACAGGAAGACTAAGCGCTGCGGCTCCCGATATTATCCGCACAGGCAAGCACCATCGTTTCTTAAACAAACCGGCTCTGTAATATAATACTGTGCTAAGCATGTGGATCCCACCGGATAATTCAGCCACGCCTGACATTACAACCGTACTCATGATCGGAAGAGAAAGGTATCTGTGCAGATCGATCTCCACGATAACAAGTGCCACGCTCTCTGGAAACGCAAAGATAAACAGCACAAGCATCAAGCCTTTTGCATTCCGAAACAAGCCCATATGGCATAAAATGTATACACAAGCAAATGTCACTAAAAAAAACAAAAGAGCTCCGGAATACGATAGATACTTACCGGTGAGGATTCTGGAGTATTCGTATAGTTCGTTACCGAAAAGCAGAAGGAATAAACTTGATATAAGGAGCAGGGTACATACGAACTTCCCAACCAAAGGGGCTTTTCGAAAAGAAACGAACGCTATGATAACAAAATCGATTATGCACGATGATATATACAGTATATCCGCCAAGCTTCCCATCAGCCGCTCACCTCGAGGAAAATAAGATATGCCCTTTTGAATTCATTATAACGTCTCCTGGATATCTGCACAGAGTACTTCCCGTCCAGCAATAATATCCCTTCATGTGAAAAAGAAGCAATATAGCTCATATTAACAATATAACTTCTATGTGGTGAATAGAAGCGGCTGTTATCCAGCTTCGTCATCCACTCAGTCATGGTAAGATTACTGTGATAGTCGCCCCGCAGCGTGTGAACCAGAGATTCATGGCAATCTGCTTCGATCATTATTATATCCCCGGATTTCACAGTTACTGCCTTTTCACCATTATCCACCAGAAAATTGCGGCTGACTGACATGTACAATTTACATGCATCCCTTAGGTTTCTATACAACCGGCCTTTTACAACGGGTTTGGTTATATATCTGAATGCTTTAAGGCGAAACGCGTCATCGAGATAGTCCAGATATGATGTTATCACGATGATGATCACATCCCGGTTCCTGTTCTTTAATTCCCGTCCTATATCTATACCGTTTTTTACAGGCATCTCCATATCAAGCAGCACTATATCAAAGTTTTTTTCTTTGAGCATCAGCGTTCCATCTGTAAATGTGCTAATAGACGGTATCTTGTTAACAGACTCTCTGAAATAATCAGCGACCATATTGTCTAATTGACGAAGCATATCAGCATCATCGTCACATATTGCTATCCGCATTATTGATGCTACTCCTTTTCGATAAACGAGCATATTGCAAGTATATATCGTCTGCCATATTTGTCAAGTTTTATTGAATATATAACCATTCGACCATTCAGTCGAAATATACTACCAGTCGCGCAAAGACCATTGAATAATAACACGATGCGATTAGAATAATTCTATGGACACTATATAGGGAGCGAAAAAGCAATGTGTCAAGATATAGTTTTTATATTATCATGCAAAGGAGAGGCAAGATAACATGACAGTCAAAAAGAAGAACCATTTATCAGTTTCGTTATCAGTTATCTTATTATGTCCTTTTCCATTCAAGGAGGCTATGTAATGAACTATTTCAAAATTGTTATTAGCATACTGTTAATCGCCATCATCGCTACAGCCGGTTGTTCGCAAAATAATGATGATGGTGAAAACATTTCAATAGGAGTATACAGAAATATAGCAAGAAAAACCACATACGACGGATGGGTATATTCTTTCATATATGAGCACTACAAAGATCCAAGTTTAGATGACAGCACACTCATGAAATTTCAGTTCAACGGCATCAATCTGCGGTATGCATATATAGAAGGATATGAGGACAAACTGACCATTACCCGCAAAGATGGAAGCAGCGCAATTCGGTCTTATTCTCCGGGGTGCGTTATCTGGGGCATGAAGGATGACCAGCTCGAGGATCGCAAAAAACTGGATGATCTTCTTTTGAATGCAACAAAAGATCAACTTCTCCGGCTAACATCCGATGATCTGTCTCTGAAAACATTGGATTCCGACATGGTAATTCAACTCATTAAAGAAGCTCTCTTGGGCAAACCTCAAAAGGAGGGCACACTGCAGTCCTACTGGGATAAACCTCAATATGCCATGCTGCAAGAGCAAAACGCCAGTGATAACTATAAATTTCAAATAGCCTTTCTACAGGATACAGGCTGCGTAGACGAGTTATTCATCGACGTTTTATTCTGCAGAGATGATGGCAGCTATATACAGTTATCCGATATGATTGATCAAGGCAGAGCTGATTCGGAGCAGATCGCGTTATATAATAAAATCCGCGATATAGTGTCAGACATTAAAGATCGTGAGTTATTCGTAACAGAGAATGACACATATAAAAATGATACTATCGGTGGTGTAGATCTTAAAAGATTATACATGTTCCTAAAAGATATCCACGAAAACAAATTTGATAAATACGCTACCCCAAGTGTTTTCTTAAGGGAGCAAACGATCTGATCTTCCCGGAGGTCTGCAGTATGATCAATATAGACAACATAACAAAAAGCTATGAAAATAATCCCATATTTAAAAAAATCAATTTATGCCTTACAGATACCGGCTTTTATATTCTTTTAGGAGCGAGCGGAAGCGGAAAAACCACCCTGCTTAACATCCTGTACGGGATAGAGACATTCTCATCTGAAGAAGGCGGAGGAATAGAGTTCAACAAGGCAGTCTATGTTAACCGTGTGGATATGTCTGTAATGAAGAAATATGCGGAATACATAACACAGGATCCAATTTTTATAGATTATCTGACCATAAAGGAAAATCTCTCAATTGTCGGAGAAGGCTGCGAAAAATGGCTAAAAGAATTCGGTCTGGAAGCCATCGCCGACAGATTACCAGGTGAATTATCCGGAGGTGAGCGGCAAAGAGCAGCAATAATCCGAGCACTCATGGGAGGAAAAAGCATACTGCTATGCGATGAGCCGACGGCTTCTCTCGACAAAGAAAATAAGCACACTGTCTTTCGTATGCTGCGCGAACTCAGTCACTCAGTTCTCATAATCTGCTCTACGCATGACAAGACCGCTCTTGATTACGCTGATGTCTGTCTCACAATTGACAGGTACGGCATAACAGCATCCGAATTACACAAAGCTTCCTCGACGGCAAAAGAAACCGTTACTGCTAAAGCAAGGGCTTTGTTTTCTGCCGTTAAACCTCTCCCGGACACAAAGCGCCATAAACTTGCGGGCTGCTACATAAAGAAATGGTTTACGGCACATAAAAACCGCCGTAGGCAAGAACTGTCTTTTGCTTTTTTTATGTTTTGGGCTTTTATATTGCTTTTTTTATCCGATACGGAAATCCATCGTACAGATAACAAAGGAACTTATCTTTATGGATTGAACATGGTTTCCCTTCATACCAGAGGAAGCGATCTGACCTCGCTTTCCTCGGAATGGATTGCAATAAAAGATGACCGACGAATACTGCACATATCGCTGGCATATCAGGGAAGCTATCCCGTCAAAGAACCCGAGCTTCTCAATGGCCTATATTCCGTTGAGCCGTCAGAGGACACGACGACGCCCGTCACGCTCCCATTCGACAAGGAATATTGTAATATTGCAAACAACGTGAAATATGGTCAGTATTTCAGTGAACCTGATCAGGTCATGCTCTCATACGACATGGCATTACGCCTTGAACCGTTTACCCCGGAAAAACTGATTGGCACTGAACTTGACGTCGACTTGTATGGCTTAAGCAAACAACATCTCACCATAGTTGGAATATTTGATAGCTTTACCCCAGGGGAAAGCAAATGGCTTGAACAGTATTCATATTATCCGTCATGGGATAATGTATATTTCATAAACGACCGGCTTACAGCTGAAATGGCCGGCAGCGAAGAGTTATACTCCTACGACGGAGGAAGGACATACCATCTGTATTTTTCATCTTATAAAAATGCAAAGGCATTCGTTAAGGATTATAATTCTGTTCGATCCCAAAGCAAGCCTTACACCCTAAGCAATCCTCCCTCAGCAGGTAATAATACAGATTCTGCGCTGAGCATCATTCTTCTTCCGATGTCATTGATAATGATGCTCCTGTCAGTTTTATTCTTTTCGCAGATGGTAAGGATCGAATTCATCCATGACCACGGATTTATAACCGCACTCGAATACAATGGCTGCAGCAGGAAATGGTTGATGAGACGCTTCTACTCTCTTCAGATACTGAATATCGCAAAAACCGTCGGTTTCAGTTTGATTGCCGCTTTCGGCGTCTCCGCCGCAATAAACCTGTATAACCACATTTTCAGACCGGTCTGGCATCTTATTTTCAGCTACAACACACTTCTCTGTATCATATTGTACACATGCACTGTATTGTTATCATGGCTCGTGACTGTAATTCTGTACAGAAAGCTGCGCGGTATGTCCTGGTATACAGATCGAATCGTCAGTCATGACCTTTTATAGGAGACCGGTATGTATATAACTCTGGAGAATATAAAAAAAATATATAAGAATACAAATGTGATCGACGATCTATCCTACACTTTTTACTCTGGGAGAGTGTATGTTATAAAAGGAGTCTCCGGCTGTGGAAAAACCACTCTGCTTAACATCATCAGTGGTGTAGAGAAAAGCTGTTCTGGAAATGTGGTTCGAAGCAAAGGTTCTGAAGGTGATAGCATCGGTTATGTTTTCCAGCAAAGCATGCTGATGTCATCTCTGACCATTATGGAGAATCTGAAGCTCATTTCGAGCGATGAACAGTTTATAGAACAGCTTGCAAAGGAATGCGGAATAGAGAAGCTTCTAAACAGGAAACCGGAGGAAATATCCGGAGGTGAAAGGCAGCGATGTGCTCTTGTCCGTGTTCTTTTGCGTTATCCCTCACTACTGCTATGTGATGAGCCGACATCATCGATTTCGTCAGAGGACGCAGATATTATAGCTCACATGATAGCCGGCTTTCGAAGTGAGAACAGAATAATCATCATTGCCACCCATACAGACTGTTTTGATATGTATGCCGACGATATTCTATACCTCGATTACGGAAGGATATCCCAGTGCCGGCATAACGAAGCTCCTGTCAGAGCCGATCAAGCGGCAGATATCGGAGAGGCCGAATTAAAAAGACCGCTCATCAAAAAAACAGCAGCTAAAACAGCGTTTAAGCGCCACAGAGAAGCCTACAGATTTATAACTCTTCTACCTCTGTCTGCCGTTTTTTTATTTATCTTCATCCTGTCGACTCTGCAGAACTGTTCTTATCGTGAGGGAATCCGCTTCTTCGCTTCTAAATACCCCTCCGATGCTGTATATCTTCGAAAAGAGGCAGTTATCCCGGCTGCGCTTAGAGAAAAGCTCATCATATATGATAACCTTCAGGCTGAGGAAAACGGCGTATATGCTGTATATCTTCAGCCTGAGAATGCAAGTATTCTGGCTCATGGGCATATCAGCGAAGGATCGTTTCCAAAAAAAGATGATGAAATACTGATTTCTCCACAGGCCTGCTATTACTTTTTTGGTGATATATCAATAAAAGAATGCGTTGGCAAAACCCTCTTCTATTGCGGTGAAAAACTCTGCGTAGCCGGTATAACCACAGAGATAAGTCCGGACGGGGGTGATCTTGTAACAGACAGCTACTACTACTCCGCTTTCAGGGCTTTCGGAAAAGAGTCGGAACCGATACTGATCTTTGTTCCGTATAACAGTCTGAAACGATTCGGATGCATCTCGCATCAGGCAGAAGAATATACATATTCGATCTCTGCCGTATATCCTGAATTATTACTGCATCCAGACGATCTTCAGGCACTGATGCAGCTGAATCAGGGAATGCCTGTAAACAGTGTGGTCAGCTCAGCTATGAGTCTTCAGGAAGTGCTAGATATCGCAACCAAGATTCTTTCGATCATGCTTGCCGCAGGAATGCTCATAGCCTGCTTTTACATTGTCCTGATCATAAAAGGTGAATTACACTTCAGAAGGAAGGAAGCCGGATATCTCCAGCTTTTCGGTCTTTCAAAAAAAGATATACGATGTCTGCTTGTTACGGAGTATTCGCTGAGAATTAAGATAGCTTTTGCGGAGGCCTTTCTTCTGTATGTTTTTGCTGTTGCCTTTTATTTACTCATCACAGGAGATTTCGTGTGGGGAAAAATGCTGTATATGGGTGGTATGAGCGTTATGATCATTTTTCTTTACAACATAAGTGTATGGTTTACAGTTAATGGCTTTCTCAAGAAAAGCGTCAAAGAACTGATATCGCCGTATGACATCCGGTCCTGACAGGCGCAAAAGGGGCTGTAAAAAAGTCCATAAAGAAAAATTGCTGTAGGCATAGCGCTTACAGCAATTTTTGGTATAATGATTTCTTGTATAAGAAACAGAGATAAAGTCTTTGCAAAGGTCTCCGAGCTTATTTATCAGGAAGAGGTCACAGAAAGACCGGCGAGCAAAGGATTTATGAATGTGAAGATTGCGAGGGATGTACATACAGAGAAGAATGCTGCAAACAAAAGGTTGTTTGGCAGAGGCGAAAAAGCCGTAATTTTAGAGCTGACGCTGATTTCGTGTGGTTTTAATCTTTATAAATACCGCAATAAACGGCATAGGCTATCAAGCGCAGCATAAATATCATGAGCAAAATAGCTGCATCAAAAAATAATAACAACACAAAAATGTAGAGTTCCACCTCTTTTGAGGCAGAGCTCTTAGATTTTTAAGGCTGTATTTTACAGCTCCCTATTATCCCATGAAGATTACTCCAATTACGCCTGAAAATACAATCATGGCGATGGGGGATATATTTTTGCCCGTCACCTTCTTAAAAACAGTGGACAGGACGACCAAAACAGCAAACAGCGCTATCGCTTTGACGTTCACAGCGATTGCATCCCCGACGCAGTCAAACCCCAGAAACGCGCTAAGCCCCATGACAATCGTCGTGCCTGTTATCAGCGCCACAACCGCCGGCTTGATGCCCTCGATGAACCCCTGGACAGGTCTGTATTTGTGCACGTTTTTAAGAACCGCCGCTATCAGAAGAATTATCACAAATGCGGGCAGCACCACGCCAAATGTCGCGGCCGCAGAGCCCAGTATTCCGCCCTGCGAGGAACCTATGAAGGTGGCGATATTGACAGCTATGGGACCTGGCGTGGACTCTGCCACCGCTATGAAGTCTAACAGCTCCTCCTCCGTCAGCCAGCCGTTTTCCAAAACGACCTCTCTTATCAGGGAGATCATCCCGTAGCCGCCGCCAAAAGACACCGCTCCAATCTCTAAAAACTCGAGAAACAGTCTCAGATAAATCATCCTCTGCCTCCCTTCTTAATCAGGTCCGTTCCATAGTAGACCAGACCTAATACTCCGCATATAAGTATGAAAAACACGCTCGAGAACGAGATGTCAAACACAGAAAATGCCACAAAAAGCACCAAAACTATGGCGAGCAGCGCTATGTTAAATGCATTCTTCCTAAGCTCTCCTAGCATCCTGACGCCTGCGGAGAGTATCAGATATACCACGCACACCTGGATGCCCGCAAACGCCCTGCTAACCCACGCAATCGCCTTAAACTTCTCATAAAACAGGGATATTATGAATATGAAGGTGAAGGCCGGCATGCTCACCGCAAGAGTCGCAAGAAGTGCTCCAAAAAATCCCGCGATTTTGTAGCCTATGTATGTGGCGCTGTTAATAGCCATGGGGCCCGGGGTGGATTCGGCTATGGCAATCATTTCCGTAAATTCGTCGTTTCCAATCCACTTCTTCTTGTCCACGAACTCCCCTCTTATGAGGGCTATCATGGCGTAGCCGCCTCCAAATGTGAAGGCGCCTATCTTAAGAAATGTGAGAAACAGTGTCAGTTTGCTCTTCATAATCATTTCCTCGAAAAAACGGCGGCAGTTAATCTGCCGCCGTAGAAACCTATTATTATAATGTTCTTGAACGGTTTGCAATCTCAGCCTTAATCTTAGCTATGAACTCGTCAAGGCCCATGGCAACTGTCTCATCTGTGTCGCGGTTGCGAACGCTTATGTTGCCCTCCTCAACCTCCTTCGCTCCAACTACCACAAGGTATGGTGCGCGGTCGAACTGTCTTGCCTCGCGGATCTTATAGCCAACCTTCTCGTTTCTGTCATCGAGCTGTGCTCTGACGCCTGCTGCAACCAAAGCCTTATTGACTGATGTTGCATAGTCGAGCATCTTCTCACTTACAGGGATAACCTTAACCTGTACAGGAGCGAGCCATGTAGGGAACTTGCCCTTGGTCTCCTCGATCATGTATGCCATGAAACGGTCGATGGAACCCAAGATTGCTCTGTGAAGAACTACAGGTGTCTGCTCCTTGCCGTCTGCGTCTGTGTACTTTAAGTTGAACTTAGCCGGCAGGCAGAAGTCAAGCTGACATGTTGAGAGTGTGTACTCTGCGCCAACTGCAGGCTTAACATTGACATCGAGCTTAGGGCCGTAGAATGCAGCCTCGCCGATTTCCTCTGTGAACTCTATGCCAAGCTCTGTGAGAACCTCTCTGAGACCTGTCTCAGCCTTCTCCCACATGGCATCGTCGTGGTGATACTTAACCTTGTCCTCAGGATCTCTGAGCGACAGAACGCATCTGTAGTTTGTGATGCCCATGTCCTTGTAAACGTCAAATATAAGATTGACAACGCTTGCAACCTCGTCCTTAATCTGGTCAGGTGTCACGAAGAGGTGGGCGTCGTTCTGACAGAAATGACGGCCTCTCTCGATACCCTTAAGAGTTCCGGATGCCTCGAATCTGAAGTCGTGTGCGATCTCGCCGATTCTTATAGGGAGATCGCGGTAGCTGTGAGGCTTGTTAGCGTAAATCATCATGTGGTGAGGGCAGTTCATAGGGCGAAGCACGAAGGATTCATCCTCCACAACCATGGCAGGGAACATATTGTCCTTATAGTGCTCCCAGTGGCCTGATGTCTGGTAGAGAGCAACTGAGCCGACACATGGAGTCATAACGTGCTGATAGTCGAGAGCGCGCTCCTTCTCCTTAATGTAATTCTCAAGCTCCTGCCATATGGTGTAGCCCTTAGGAAGAAACATAGGAAGACCCTTGCCGATGAGATCGTCTGTCATGAACAGTCCCATCTCCTTGCCGATCTTTCTGTGGTCTCTGGCCTTAGCCTCCTCGACCTCCTTCTCATACTCTGCGAGCTCCTCCTTAGAGAAGAATGCAACGCCGTTGATACGTGTGAGCATCTTGTTCTTGGCGTCGTTCTTCCAGTAGGCACCGCTCTGCTGTGTAATTTTGAAAGCCTTAAGTGCACTTGTGTATGTGATGTGAGGACCAACGCACATGTCAATGTATTCGCCCTGCTGATAGAAGCTGATTACGGCATCCTCAGGAAGGTCGCCGATGTGCTCCTCCTTGTATTTGTTGCCGCGCTCGTGCATGAGAGCTACAGCCTCGTCTCTTGGAAGAATGAATGGCTTGAATGGAAGGTTCTCCTTCACAATCTTCTTCATCTCCTCCTCTATTCTATGCAGATCGTCGTCTGAAAGCTTATTATCGCCAAGATCTACATCATAGTAGAAGCCCCTCTCGGTGGCAGGTCCGTAAGCGAAATCTGCTTCAGGGTACAGTCTCTTGATAGCCTGAGCCATAATGTGTGCGCATGAATGTCTGAGTACGTGTAGCTTCTCCTCCTCAGGACACTCACCAACCGTTCCGTCCTTGTAAATGATCTTCATAGTGTCTTCCTCTTTTCCTAAAATACAGCATCGCTGTTTATCATCAATTTATAATTTGCTATTATAACAAACAGATTTGCAAATTACAACACCGTTTTTCCTATGTTCTTGATTTTAGACCACATTCAAACTATAATAGGCCTAACAAATCACAGTTTGGAGAGTCTATGGAATACATTATCACATTTCTTGAGGGAATAATCTCCTTCATATCCCCCTGCATGCTTCCGCTTCTGCCGGTTTTCATATCCTACTTTGCAGGAAATGTGGGCAGGCGAAGCCACACATTTGTGCACGCGCTCATCTTCGTGTGCGGCTTCTCAGCGGTTTTTATAACGCTCGGGGTGTTTGCGGGAACCGTGGGCAGGTTTCTCAGAAACCACCAGATGATACTAAACATCATCTGCGGCGTCATAGTTATAGCCCTTGGCGTCATATATCTCACAGGCGCCGAGCTTCCGTTTTTTAAGGGGCTTAGAGGTATGGGAAACCCAAAACAGAGCGTGGTCTCCACATTTGTCTTCGGACTTATATACGCGGTTAATCTGACGCCGTGCATCGGAACATTTTTAAGCTCCGCTCTCATGATGGCCTCAGCCAGCGCCACGGCGCTTAAGGGTGCAGTGCTCCTGCTTTGTTACTCCCTGGGGCTTGGCATTCCCTTCATACTGTCGGCGCTTCTCTTGTCACAGCTTACCACGCTGTTTACATTTATCAAAAAACACTACCGCGTCATCAACATAGTCTGCGGAGTGTTCCTGATCATCGTAGGAATTCTCATGGCCACGGGGCTGTTGAACCGCGTCATGACAGCATTTATATAGGGGGTTTTATGAATAAGAAGATTGGATTTTTGATACTGTCTATTGTGCTTGCCGCCGTAGTTGTGGGCGCGGCGCTAATCTATCCTAAGCTTAAGGATGATTATGAAAATGCTGAAACCACCACAGCCTCTGAAACCACCGCTAAACAGGGCGATGATGTGACAGATGTTTCAGAGGAGACGAAGGAGAAGGCAACCGCCGACCACTCCTCATACCCTGTGGCGCCTGATTTTAGCGTGCTAAATTCCAGCATGGAGACGATAGGTTTTTACGACACGCTTAAGGATCACAAGCCCACGGTCATAAACTTCTGGGCCACATGGTGCGGTCCCTGTGTATCCGAGCTTCCCGCCTACAACGAGGCCTATAAAACCTACGGCGACAGGGTGAATTTCATGTTTGTAAACCTGACGGACGGATCCTCTGACACGGTTAACAGCGTCACGGAATTCATTAAGAAGAACGGTTTTGAATTCCCATACTACTTCGACACGAATAACAGCGGCGCCAACGCCTACGGCATCTTCTCCATCCCGGTATCTGTATTTATCTACAGCGACGGCCACATCTATAAGTCGGTCATCGGAAGCATGGCAGAGGCTGACATAACAGCCAATATTGAGGCAATCATAGAGTGATATTTTTGTTTTACATAATAAGAGAGGGTGTTTGCAGAAAATATAAGGTAAATAGTATAATAAATACCATTAAAGCCTTATATTGAGCGGAAAATAGTTTGATTACATATAATCAAACTATATAATCAAACTAAAAAGCATCTATAACTTCGGAAGGTTATATATGGTTATTTTTATAACTATATAATTAGTCAACTACCCATCACCTAAAGGTAATGGGCTTGTAACTGCCCAGTCGTAGTAACGGCTTACACCTCCGACCTTTAACCCCGATAGGTATTGCTACCTAAAGTGGCGTTACATCATAGGGTGGTTGACAACACCCTTTACAGACAAGATATACTTATCTGTAACTGTACCAGGTACTCTGTATGTAAACCTCACGGATTACATATTCCCATGCCGTACAGTAAAATCGGATATTTGCTGCTGAAAAACTCTTGAAACAAAGATTAAACTATGTTATTATGAAACTGCCTATAGTTTTTCGTTCATTTAATGACTCTGCCTTATGGCAGGGAAATCAGAAAGTCTCCCGCGGGAGCAGTGCGCCCTTTTTAGGGAATGAACTACTAAAATACAGCAGATATCTTCGGATATCTGCTTTTTATAAAGCAAAGATAATAAAAGCTTGACACCTTATCCAATACGGAGTATGGTCAAAGTATAAGGAGTGTTATCAATAAAAGGGTTGAGGACGTGAATTCGTCCTCGTAGGTTAAAATCCCGCATAGCGGGTTTTAGGTCGTTGTAAAACGACTTTCAGAAAGACAAACTGACCTAAATAGTCAGAACATATGCCGTATGGCATTACTGAGATAATCAGAGGATGCCATGCGCCGGGCTTTCTCTGTTTATATATTAGCAGAGCCCCATAGGGAAGCTCTACATTGTTACCGCAAGATGCGGAGAAAGGAATACAAAAATGACAGAGGAAGAAAGACAACACGAACAGGATCTTCAGCGTATCAGAGGCTTTCGCCTGTTTGATGACGACTTCATGAATGCCTGCTTTGATGATTACATCGAAGGAACAGAGCTGGTGCTGAAGATAATTATGGAACGCAACGACATTCACGTCGTAAGCGTAAAGACCCAGAAACTACTGAAAAACCTGCTTGGCAGGGATGTCTGGCTGGATATTCATGCAGTTGATGACAGTGGCAAGGAATTCGATGTCGAGATACAACGAAGTGACCGGGGAGCCGGCTTTAAACGTGCTCGATACCACTCAAGCATGTTGGACTCGCACATTTTGAAGCCATCAGAGGATTATGACAAACTTCCGGAAACGCATGTTATATTCATTACAGAGCATGATGTGATAGGCGCCGGGCAACCCATTTATATGATTGATCGCCAAATAACTAACGTTGGCATACCGTTTGATGATGGTTCTCACATCGTGTACGTAAATGGGGCCTACAAGGACGAGACGACCGAAATAGGAAAGCTGATGCACGATTTTTCGTGCATCAAAGCAGCAGACATGCACTTCCCGGCGCTTGCGGCGAAAATGAGATTTTTTAAAGAAACAGAGGAAGGAGAACGGACTATGTGTAAAGTATTAGAAGATATGAGAGAAGAAACAGCTAAAGCTGCTTCCGATAAAAAAAGCATTGAGATAGCTTTGAGGATGTTGGCAGATGGAGTGCCATTTGAAAAAATTGCCGAATATTCTGGCCTGCCTCTTGATAAGGTCAAGGAACTGGCAACGAAGGATATTGCATAACAACATGCATCGGCGCAGATGCATGATTACAAGTGAACAGGCTGTCGCTTAAGCGACAGCCCTATTTTTTTGTGGTTATTTTTGCAGTTGCTTTGGCAAGCCAGTGAATAGTAACCCGCTTAGGCGTCCATAAACACATCTAAAATATGATGGTGACGCTTGACCCCTCAGCTAAAGCAGAGGGGATTGCGCGTCAAATAAGTTCAAGTTCATGTGTTATACTTTCTTGTAGTTAGATTGGATAAGCACACTTGTTGAGGAGGATTTCATGGGCGTTAAACATCTTAGAAGTCTTAAAAGAGAACATTACCCTTATGAAAAAGAGGGCAACGTATACTGGTTTGCTGACGGACGAGGAATAGATTGTTTCCATAGACTTAGACTGACTCAGAAAAGTTTAGCCTTGTTATTAAAGATCGGTAGGCTTGAACGAGATGTTATCTTGCCATGCGTTTCGGATAATATGGCAAAAAAATCCGCAACAGAAGCAGGCGATTTATGGGAAAAATTTTTCGAGCAATTTTACAATCCATATGCTCTTGACGTGGAGTTCGAGTATCCTGATTTGGATAAGAATCCGCATAAGTATCCGCTTAGGTTTTGTTTTTATGACTATGACTTCTGTTATTACTTAGAATATCGTGTTGATGTTTGTCTTGAACACGGTAATCAAGGCGCATGGAGCATTTACTGCACGAAGAGCTTTTACGTCGATCTAAATGAACCTGAGGTTGAAATTGATACGATATAAGTTGAAAGGGATGGGGGAGCAAACCCCCATCCCTTATGTTTTATTTATTTATTTTTGGTGTCCCATCAAACCCTCAACAAAAATGGATACCCGTTTGATTATATGTTATATGTATTACCATATACTATGATTTCTGCATACATAAAAATGGTACTGTATCTCGATAATATAGTACCTTTTTACATGGTTTGATTATAAAATTGTTACCTCATATAA